>NZ_CP020046.1:660205-1320410 GCF_002028405.1 Thiomonas intermedia | reverse complement strand
CGGCAAACGCCTGGGGCTGAGCCTGGCCGAGATCAAGGAGCTGGTGATGATGTACGAGTCGCCGCGCGACACCGTGCCCCAGCTGCGCCGCTATCTGGAGGTGCTCGCCGAGCACCGTGCCGACATCGAAGGCCGCATGGCCGATCTCAAGGCGACGCTGGAGGAGATCCGGGCGTATGAAGGGGAAGCCCAGGCGCTGCTGAGAAAACAGGGCGGCTAGCGTCGGGTTGTCCTGCCGGACCGGACGATTCAGTCGCGGCGCGGGCCGGACGTGTGAAGAGGCGGAACCGTTCGTTGCTGTCGCCAGGACGACTCCCCTCCCAGACCTCCACCCAGGGCTGGCCCGGAGCGGGAATACGCGCCGCGGCCTTGTCCAGCACCAATAAGGCGCGGCAGGCGTCCGGGCCGTGCAGGGAGCTGGCGATGATCGGGTTCAGATCCGTCAGAAAGGCCACCATGGCGCGCTCCGAGTCGCCCAGCCCGAAAGTCAGCAGACATCGCGTCGGACTCGGGACCTCAGCCTGCATGGCGGCGAAGGTGGCGCGGTAGCTGCGCGCATCATTCATCCACGGCAGAAGCAGGGTGTTGAACGTTCCCCACATGAATGTGAGGCCGGCGAACCCGACGAGCAAAGCCCCGGCTGCGCGCGCTGCCCAAAGGCTCAAAGCCCAGACCCAGGCTGCGGCGATGCCTATGGCCGCCATGGCGGCCATGACCGACAGAGGCATGGACTGTTCCAGGGGCAGCCATTTGCCCAGACCGAACGTGGCCAGATCGCCATGACCGCTCACCATGGCCAGCCAGCGGACCCAGAGCGCCAGACCCAGCACGGAAAACACCACCAGCGCGGCGCTCGCCCAGGCGCGGTCGAGTCGTTCGGGCAGCGAGACCCGTGTGGCGAGCAGGGCCAGCGCGGGCATGAGCGGCAGCAGGTAGATGTCGCGCAAGACCGACGAGAACCACAACGTGGCCACGAAGATCACCACATAGACCCACAGAATGCCCAGGGCCGGATCGATCGGCTTCATGCGCAGTTTCGCTCGTCTGAATGCGGCGATGGCACCGCCTACCGCAACCCAGCCCGAGGGGAAGGTAAGCCCGATCAAGGAGAGCAGAGCGTCGGCATTGCTGCCGCGCGCGCCTCCCAGATGTTCAAAACCAAAGTAGCGGCCGAAATTGTTGTCCCAGAACCAGAGCGTGAAGAGGCTTGGCGAGGTCTTCCAGAATGCGATGGGCCAGATCAGCAACCAGGGCAGCGCGGCCAGGAAGGCCCAGGCCAGCATGACGGCGTAGCGACGTTGGCGAAACGCGGGAAACAGGGGCGCGAGCAGGCAGGTGATGCCCACGACGCCGGGCACCAGCAGCCCCTTGCTCATGAAGGCGATGCCTGCGCCCGTGCCCAAGAGCAGGCCGCTGCCCAGCGCGGTCTTCGGCAGTCCAGGCACGGCGTCAGCGCCGGGCGGATGCTGGCTTGACCGGGCATAGGCGACGAGCGCGGCAAGGCACAGAAGGGCCCCTGCCGTGAAGGGAATGTCGGCGGTCAGTTTGTGCAGATGTTCGATCGTGCCCAGGGTGCCGAGAAACCACAACACCGCGCTCAACCCGGTCCCGCCTGTCCCGCGCGAGGTCTCGGCAGGGCCCGCCAATCCGTCGCCCGCGCGCTTGAGCACCCAGATCATCAGCAGCAGCCAGGCCAGAGTGGCCAGCTGCGCGCCGTCGAAGAAGGGCAGCCAGTGATCGGTCAGACGTGCCGTGAATGCGGCCGTCCAATACATCAGCGGCGGTTTTTCGACGAAGGGCACCCCGGCCACACGCGGCACGATCCAGTCGCTGCTCCGCGAGAAGTCGAACGCCATGCCCACCGAATAGGGCTCGTCCGCCTTCCAGGGGTCGCGACCAAACATCCCGGCCACGACGAGGATGAGCACCAGCGCCCACGCGTAAGTCGTCAGGCTGCGCCCAAACAAGACCGAGCGTCGCCGCACTGTGAGCTGCGGCGGCGCAACGAGCCCAGCCTTCTGCGCGATTGGCAAGGCGGTCGGAGGGGGGAACGAAGACTCTGAGATGTCCTGCATCGATGAACTCGGTGATCGCCGAATCGCCTTTGATCCCAGAGGCGGGCCAACAGGATCCGCCCGAGGGTCGATCCCGTGTGCATGATCATCTGGCGCCCGGATCCTGGACAAACAGCAGAAAATGATCGGGATGAAGAAATTAAATTGTAGGTATAAGATCGCTGACAACCTGTATGAATTTCTTCACAGTTCGGTTCTTTACATCCCGATACGCGGCGGAAATCCATCGCTCTTGCGCGGCCAGCCCGGTACAGGGAATGGCTGACGCAGGATGCGTCAAGTCAGCAGGTGGGATCTCGCATTGATGCGGCGGGGGCCGAGTCAGGCATGATTTTGAGGAGGATCCAGCTTTGAGTGTGAGGGCCAAGGCCGCTCGCGGCGACCCGGCGCCGAAGCCCGATGATCACTTGATTCACCTCGGACCTAAATGGATGAAGGCGCTGAAACTCTTCATCGGCGCGCGCGTCGTTCGCGCGGCCACACGAGTCAGGCGTCAGGCCTTCGCGCGGCGAAGCTCACGCGACGATTCCTTGAGCACTGATGCCGACGATCTGGCGAAAAGAACGGCAATACCAATTCCGACGAGAAGGTCGGGCCACGCCTCCCGGGTTAGCCAGACTCCTATTGCGGCCAGCACGACGGCCAAGTTCGCGAGTAAGTCATTGCGTGAGCAAAGCCAAACCGAACTCATATTGACGTCATCTGCCCGGTGTCGCCATAGAAGAGAGAAGCAGTAGCCGTTAGCAGCCAATGCCAGCAGGCCCACGAGACCGATAGTTTCTGCCGCCGGAGGGCTGGATGCCAGCAACTTGTATGCGACCTGCCCGAAGGCGGCCAGAGCAAATATCGCCATGATGCCGCCCTTGAGTAGGGCCGACCGGGCCTTGGCCGCGGCGGTGCCTGCGACGACGTACAGGCTGAATGCGTAGACGAGCGAGTCACCGAGCATGTCCAATGAATCTGCGACCAGCGAGGCCGAGCCCGCATGAAAACCGAAAGCAAATTCAACAACGAACATGAAAGCGTTCACCGCGAGCACGACTTTCAGCACAGCCGACTGCCTGCGCTGAAGCGCCTCGATCTCGCACGCCTTGTTGTTACAACAGTTGCTCATTCCGCCCGCCAAAAGGCCTGATATCGATCCCGCAGCGCTTGCCAAATTGCGGTCTGGGTTTGGGCTATAGGGACGGTGCAAAAACACAGGTTCAAACGCGCCATCAAACGTGGCATCAAACCCGGCATGCCCGCTTCGCGCCTGGTGCGCCCGCTCGATCAGCTGCGCGAGCACATCCGGTCCATGCACTATAGCCTCAGCTCCAGGAAGGCCTCAGGTGAGGTGTATGGGGTGCGCCTTTTCATGCGCTGGCAGGGCGCGGCGCAAGGTCGCGGTCACACTGCAATCAGCTCGCGGACGCCGTCGGCATCCATGTCGTCGCCGTGCCCGGTCTTCACCACTTCGCCACGCGACATCACGCAATAGGTGTCAGCGAGCGATTTGGCGAAGTCGTAGTACTGCTCGACGAGCAGGATGGCCATGTCGCCTCGCGAGGCGAGCATGCGGATGACGCGTTCGATGTCCTTGATGATCGAGGGCTGGATGCCTTCGGTGGGCTCGTCGAGGATGAGCAGCCTGGGGCCCGCGGCCAGGGCGCGGGCGATGGCGAGCTGCTGCTGCTGACCGCCGGAGAGGTCGCCGCCGCGGCGCCCGAGCATCTGCTTGAGCACCGGGAACAGGGTGAACAGTTCATCGGGCACGGTGGTCGATCCGGGGCGGTAGGCCAGGCCCATGCGCAGGTTCTCCTCCACGGTGAGGCGGGGGAAGATCTCGCGGCCCTGGGGCACATAGCCGATGCCCAGGCGCGCCCGCGCGTCGGGCCGCAGCGGGTCGATGCGGGTGCCGTCGAGCGTGATGCTGCCACTCCTGATGCCCACCAATCCCATGATGGCCTTGAGCAGGGTGGTCTTGCCCACGCCGTTGCGGCCGAGCAGGGTGAGCACCTTGCCTTGTTCAAGGCTGAGGCTGACGTTGCGCAGGATATGGCTGCCGCCGTAGTACTGCTGAATGGCGTCGATCTGGAGCATGGTTAGCGGGGGAAGTGCGGGAGTGGGGGCGCAGGCGGCGGACGGCTTAGCGACCGAGATAAACCTCGACGACGCGCTCGTCGGCCTGTACCTGCTCCAGGCTGCCTTCGGCGAGCACGCTGCCTTCGTGCAGCACGGTCACCTTGTCGGCGATCTTGCGGACGAATTCCATGTCGTGTTCCACCACCATGAGGGTGTGCTTGCCGGCCAGCGAGACAAAGAGTTCGGCGGTGCGGTCGGTCTCGAAGTCGGTCATGCCGGCCACGGGTTCGTCGAGCAGCAGGAGCTGAGGTTCGAGCATCAGCAGCATGCCGATTTCCAGCCACTGCTTCTGGCCGTGCGACAGGTCGCCGGCGCGGCGCCCGGCCTGGTCGTGCAGACGGATTTGTTCGAGCACTTCCTCCACCCGCTGGCGCTGCGCGCTGCTCAGCCGGAAGAACAGGGTGGCGCGCGCGCGCTTGTCCGACTTGAGCGCCAGCTCCAGGTTGTCCTGCACGCTCAAATCCTCGAACACCGTGGGCTTCTGGAACTTGCGGCCCACGCCGGCGGCCACCACCTCGGCCTCGCGCAGCTTGAGCAGATCGATGGTCTGACCGAAAAAGGCGGTACCGGCGTCGGGTCGGGTCTTGCCGGTGATCACGTCCATCATCGTGGTCTTGCCCGCGCCATTGGGGCCGATGATGCAGCGCAGCTCGCCCACGTCGAGCGAGAGGCTGAGCTTGTTGAGGGCGCGAAAGCCGTCGAAGCTCACGCTGATGTCGTCGAGGTAGAGGGCCACGCCGTGGCTGAGGTCCACGCCGGGTTGACGCACATGGCCGTAGCCCGCCGACGCATCGCCACCGAGTTCGGGCTGGGGCTGCTGGTACACGATGTCCCGCCAGTCGAGATCAGCCACGGCGCGTCCTCCCAAGGAAACGCAGGGCCGCCCCAAGTTTCCTTGTTCCCCGCGGGGGGCGGGCTGGGCGCTGCTCAGCTCTGGGGGCTCTCCATTGCTTGAACAGCCCGACGATGCCATAGGGCGCATACAGCGTGACCACGATGAACAGGCCGCCCAGCAGATACAGCCAGACCTGGGGAATGGACACGGTCAGCCAGCTCTTGGCCACGTTCACGAGTACCGCGCCGACGATGGGGCCGATCAGGGTGCCGCGTCCGCCGATGGCCGTCCAGATGGCGATCTCGATCGAGTTGGAGGTGGACATTTCGCTGGGATTGATGATGCCCACCTGCGGCGCATACAGCGCACCCGCGATGCCGCACATCATGGCCGACACCGTCCACACCCCGAGTTTGAACCACAGCGGGTTGTAGCCGCAGAACATGACCCGGCTCTCCGCATCGCGCACGGCGGTGAGCACGCGGCCGAACTTGCTGCGCACCAGCCAGCGCGAGAACAGGAACATGCCGACGAGCGTCACACTGCTGGCGACGAACAGCGACACCGTCATGCCCGCCGTGCCCATGGGAAAGCCCAGCAGCACCTTGAAGTCGGTGAGACCGTTATTGCCGCCAAAGCCGGTCTCGTTGCGGAAGAACAGCAGCATGGCCGCATAAGTAAGAGCCTGGGTGATGATGGAGAAATAGACCCCCTTGATGCGCGAACGGAAGGCGAAGAAGCCGAACACGAAGGCCAGCAGGCCGGGCGCGGCCACCGCCAGGAACAGCGCCCAGGCGAAATGCTCGGTGCCCACCCAGTACCAGGGGAAGTGCGTCCACTGCATGAACTGCATGAAGTCGGGCAGATTGCCGCTGGCCGCATTCATCGCCCGGTTGAGGTACATGCCCATGGCATAGCCGCCCAGGGCGAAGAACAGGCCGTGGCCCAGCGACAGGATGCCGGCATAGCCCCAGACCAGATCCATCGCCAGCGCCACCATGGCGTAGCACAGAATCTTGCCCGACAGCCCGACCCAGTATTGCGACAGATGCAGACTGCTGCCCTGCGGCAAGGCCAGCGCCAGAAGGGGCACCAGCGCCGTGGCCAGCAGCAGAAAGCCGATCAGCGCGGCCCAGCCCCACAGCGGCAGAAAAGCCGTGGGCGACTGCAATTGCACTCGCGGCGGCGGCACCAGCGTGCCGGATTCGTTGAGGATGGCGGCCATGATGGGTGCTCAGCTTTCCACGCTGCGGCCCTTGAGGGCGAACATGCCCTGCGGGCGCTTTTGAATGAACAGGATGATGGCCACCAGCACGGCGATCTTCGCCAGCACCGCGCCGGCCACGCCTTCGAGCAGGGTGTTGGCCACCCCCAGGCCCAAGGCGGCGGCCACCGTGCCGGTGAGCTGACCCACGCCGCCCAGCACCACGACCATGAAGCAGTCGACGATGTAGCCCGTGCCCATCTCCGGGCTGACGTTGCCGATCTGGCTGAGCGCGCAGCCCGCCAGGCCCGCGATGCCCGTGCCCAGCCCGAAGGCCAGCATGTCCACCCGGGCGATGCGCACGCCTACGCAGGAGGCCATGGGACGGTTCTGCGTGACGGCGCGCACGAACAGGCCCAGCCGCGTGCGGCTGATGAGCAGCCACATGCCCAGCAGCACCACCACGGTGAAGGCGATGATGACCATGCGGTTGTAGGGCAGGATGAGATTGGCCATGATGTTGAAGCCGCCCGACATCCACGGAGGGTTGTCCACCTGCACGTTTTGCGGCCCGAACAGGCTGCGCACCGCCTGGATCAGCACCAGACTGATGCCCCAGGTGGCCAGCAGGGTTTCGAGCGGCCGGCCGTACAGACGGCGGATGATGGTGCGCTCGATGAGCATGCCGATGCTCCCCGCCACGACGAAGGAGAAGGGCACCGCCGCGATGAGCGCATAGTGCACATAGCCCGGCAGATAGTGCTGGAACAGGCTCTGCATCACATAGGTGGCGTAGGCCCCGATCATGATGAACTCGCCCTGCGCCATATTGATCACGCCCATCAGCCCGTAGGTGACGGCCAGGCCCAGCGCGGCCAGAAGCAGAATGCTGCCCAGGCTGATGCCCGAAAACAGCGTGCCCAGCCGCTCGCCCCAGGCCAGGCGGCCGTCGATCTCGGCGAGGCTTTTCTCGATCTGCGTGCGCACCAGCGGGGAGCTTTCGACGAAGGCGCCGTCCTTCTTGTCCAGCCGCGACAGCAGCAGCGCGCGCACCGCCGGGTAGTTGCTGGCCGCCAGTTCCTTGGCCGCGGCCAGGCGGTCGGCGGCGCTGGCGCTGCTGAGCAGGATGGCGGCATGCAGCAGTTGCAGGCGCTGGAGGATTTCCGGGTCTTTCTCGGTTTTCAGCGCCTGCTCTACCAGGCCGCGGTCGACCGAGGTCGGGTCGTCCTGCAGTTGCTGCACGGCCTTGAGACGCTGGGTGCGCTGCGGCGAAAACAGGTCGAGCGCGGCGCGGGCCGATTGCAGCTCCTTGCGCACATAGTTGTTGTTGACCACGCCTTGCGCGTTGTCGCTGGGGGTGACGGCCTTGCCGGTCGCCAGGTCGATCCAGGCATCGCCTTGCTGCACCTGCACCATGGTGCCGTCGATCTGCACGTCGCCATCGAGCAGTTTGTGCAGAAAGTCAGCGAGCTGCGGATCGGGCTTGGCCGCGGCCTTGTGCAGGGCGGCGATGCGGGCGTCGGTGTCGCCGCTGGAAATCGCCAGCGCCTCCTGCGGCGTGAGCGCATGGGCCTGCGGCAGCAGGCCGATCAACAGTAGGCCGAACGCCAGACGCAGCCAGGCGCCGGGTCGGTGCCACAGAGAGCGCGAAGGGGTCATGGTCGTGAAGAGCGGGGAGTGGGGGCGATGCTTTCAAGGCTCCCCACCCCAGCCCTCCCCGCGAGCGGAGAGGGAGCAAACCCACAGCGCTGCGCGGCGGGTTGCCCCTCCCCCACGGCGTGGGGGAGGTTGGGAGGGGGAGTGTTTGCGTGGCCGAAACAATCAAGCGTTCTTCGGCTTGGGGATGTAGGGACTCCAGGACTCGCCCGGCACCAGACCCTTGGACTTCCACACCACGTCGAACTGCGCCTTGTCGTTGATCTGGCCAATGAACACCGGCTTGCTCAAGTACTGGTTCTCCAGCACTTCGACGGTATAGCCATCGGGGGCGGCGAACTTCTGTCCGATCAGCGCCTTGCGCACCTCGTCGGTCTTGGTGGACTTGGCCTTCTCCACCGCCTGCTTCCACAGATGAATGCCGATGTAGGAGGCTTCCATCGGGTCGTCGGTGACGGGGTAGTCTTTCAGGCCCTTGGCTTTCACATAGTCCTGCCAAGACTTGACGAACTTGGCGTTGCGCGGATTTTTCAGCGACTCGAAGTAGTTCCACGCGGTGAGCTGGCCCACCAGCGGCTTGATGTCCATGCCGGCGATTTCCTGCTCGGCGATGGAGAAGCCGACCACCGGAATGTCGGTGGCTTTGATGCCCTGGTTGCCCAGCTCTTTGTAGAACGGCACGTTGGAATCGCCGTTCACGGTGGAGATCACGCAGGTCGGGCCGCCGGAGGCGAACTTCTTGATGTCGGCCACGATGTTCTGATAGTTGCTGAAGCCGAACGGGGTGTAGACCTCGGCGATGTCGGCGTCCTTCACGCCCTTGGAGTGCAGGAAGCCGCGCAGGATGGCGTTGGTCGTGCGCGGGTAGACGTAGTCGGTGCCCAGCAGGAAGAAGCGCTTGGCACCGCCGCCGTCCTTGCTCATGAGGTATTCGGTGGCGGGAATGGCTTGCTGGTTGGGCGCGGCACCCGTGTAGACCACATGCTTGTTCTGCTCCTGCCCCTCGAACTGCACGGGGTAGAACAGCAGGCCGTTGAGCTCGTCGAGCACCGGCAGCACCGATTTGCGCGACACCGACGTCCAGCAGCCGAAGATGGCCGCCACCTTGTCCTGACTGATGAGCTGGCGCGCCTTCTCGGCGAACAGCGGCCAGTTGGAGGCGGGATCGACCACCACGGGTTCGATCATGTGCCCGTCCACGCCGCCCGCGGCATTGATCTCGGCAATGGTCATCAGGTCAACGTCCTTCAAGGCCGTTTCGGAGATGGCCATGGTGCCCGACAGCGAATGCAGGATGCCGACCTTGATCGGTGCCTTGCTCGCGGCAATGGCGGGGAAGGGCAGGGTGCTGGCAGCCGCTGCGGCGACAGCGCCGCCAACGGTCTTCAATGCGGTACGACGATCCATGTTGGAAATTCCTCCAAAGGGTGATGGTGGGGTGCGACGCTCCCTGTTGTGCAAGTCGCGTGCCACGGTTTTGTCGCCTCCCGCGATGAGGGGTGACAGTTGCTTCACGATGGTTTCCTATCGGTGTTCGTGCATGCGTGCTGGCCTGGGGCGCAACGGGCTGCAAGCCATGCGCACTCAGGTCGTCTCAGTGCGTGCGGGGCGGTCTGATTTGGTGCGGCCGCACCAGAAGTGTGCGTCTGGGGCGCTTGTTCGCGCCGCCTCCTGCCCATGCCTTCGCAAGATGCCCGCGCCGGGGGCGGGTCTGTTTTTTGCACCATGGTCATGGCCCGCGCGCATCGCAGGATGCGCGATGTATTCAGGCTTGCGCGCTAAGCTCGCGCCCACGTTCTCACCGCACTCACCGCGTCATGGATCTCACGCCCCGCGAAAAAGACAAGCTGCTCATCTTCACCGCCGCGCTGCTGGCCGAGCGCCGCAAGGCCCGCGGGCTCAAGCTCAACGTGCCCGAGGCCATCGCCTACATCACCGCCGCGGTGATGGAGGGTGCGCGCGACGGTCGCACCGTGGCCGAGTTGATGAGCGAGGGCCGCATCCTGCTCACTCGCGGCGAGGTGATGGACGGCGTGCCCGAACTCATTCCCGACATCCAGGTGGAAGCCACTTTCCCCGACGGCACCAAGCTGGTGACCGTGCACCAACCCATCGTCTGATACCGCACCGCCCCCTTCATCTCCAACGCTTTCACGAGACCTCGAATGCAAGCCTCCACGCACCTCTCAAGCCGCAGCCGTATCCGAGCCCTGTTGGGGCTGGCCCTGTTCGCCGTCGCGACTTCCGCCCTGGCCCATACCGGCAACGATGGCGGTCTGCATCACAGCTTCGGCAGCGGATTTGTGCATCCCTTCACGGGGCTCGACCATCTGTCGGCCATGGTGGCCGTGGGCCTGTGGAGCGCCATATCGGCCGCCGCCGTCGACCGCCGCCTGTTGTGGGCGCCGACGGGATTCGCCAGCATGCTGCTGCTTGGGGCGTTGCTCGGCTTTGCAGGGGTGCAACTGCCTGCGGTCGAACCGATGATCGCGGCCTCGGTGCTGGTGATCGGTCTGTTCGCCGCCGTGCGGCTTCGCCTGGCGGGTTGGGTGGCGGCAGGCGTGGTCGGGGCCTTCGCGGTGTTCCACGGACTGGCCCACGGCGAGGAACTGGCGGGCGTGGCCGGACGCTGGGCCGTGGTGGCCGGCATGGTGAGCGCCACGGTGTTGTTGCATGCCGCGGGGCTGGGCGCGGGCCTGGCACTGCGACGCACCGGTCGATGGGGCGCGCTGCTGGCCGGCGGCACCATCGCCGGCATGGGTGCGTCTTTGCTGGGCGGCTGGGTAGCGGCCTGATCGATTCGAAAAGGACGCCACGATGATTCCCGGTGAAATCCTCTGCGCCGAAGGTGACCTCGCGCTCAACCCCGGCCGCACGCCCCTCGATCTGGTGGTGGAGAACGTGGGCGACCGGCCCATTCAGGTCGGTTCGCACTATCACTTCGCGGAAGCCAATCCCGGTCTGCGCTTTGATCGCGCGGCTGCGCGCGGCATGCGCCTGCATATTGCCAGCGGTACCGCGGTGCGCTTCGAGCCGGGCCAGCAGCGCAGCGTGCAGCTCGTACCCTTTGGCGGGGCGCGGGTGGTCATCGGCTTCCGGCAAGACGTGATGGGGGCGCTGTGATGGCCACGATTTCCCGCCGTGCCTATGCCGAGATGTACGGCCCCACCGTGGGCGACCGCGTGCGCCTGGCCGATACCGATCTGCTCATCGAAGTCGAGGACGACTACACCCTGCGCGCCGGCGGCTATGGCGAAGAGGTGAAGTTCGGCGGCGGCAAGACCATCCGCGATGGCATGGGCCAGGGCCAGCGCACTCGAGCCGAAGGGGCGATGGATCTGGTCATCACCAATGCGCTCATCCTCGATCACTGGGGCATCGTCAAGGCCGACGTGGGCATCCGCGGCCAGCGCATTGCCGCCATTGGCAAGGCCGGTAATCCCGACGTGCAGCCGGGGGTGGACATGGTCATCGGCCCGGGCACTGAAATTCTCGCGGGCGAAGGGCTCATCCTCACCGCGGGGGGCATCGACAGCCATATTCACTTCATCTGCCCGCAGCAGATCGAAGAAGCCCTGATGAGCGGCGTCACCACCATGCTGGGCGGCGGCACGGGGCCAGCCACCGGCACCAACGCGACCACCTGCACGCCAGGTCCCGAGAACATCGCCCGCATGCTGCAGGCCGCCGACGCCTTCCCGATGAACCTGGGCTTTCTCGGCAAGGGCAACGCCAGCCAGCCCGCGGCGTTGCGCGAGCAGATCGAGGCCGGCGCCATCGGCCTGAAATTGCACGAAGACTGGGGCACCACGCCCGCGGCCATCGACTGCTGCCTGTCGGTAGCCGAAGAGACCGACGTGCAGGTGGCCATCCACAGCGACACCTTGAACGAAAGCGGCTTTGTCGAAGACACCATCGCCGCCTTCAAGGGCCGCACCATCCACACCTTCCACACCGAGGGCGCGGGCGGCGGCCACGCCCCCGACATCCTGCGGGTGCTGGGCGAGGCCAATGTGTTGCCCTCCTCCACCAACCCCACGCGCCCCTTCACCGTCAACACCATCGACGAGCACCTCGACATGCTGATGGTGTGCCACCACCTCGACGCGGGCATTGCCGAAGACCTGGCGTTTGCCGAAAGCCGCATTCGCCGCGAGACCATTGCCGCCGAAGACGTGCTGCACGATCTGGGCGCCATCAGCATCATGTCCAGCGACAGCCAGGCCATGGGCCGCGTGGGCGAAGTCATTCTGCGCACCTGGCAGACCGCGCACAAGATGAAGGCGCAGCGCGGCTGGCTGGCTCCTACACAGGGCATGAACGGCGTGCAGGGCAACGACCGCAACGACAACTTCCGCGCCAGGCGCTATGTCGCCAAATACACCCTCAACCCCGCGCTGGCCCACGGCATTGCGCACGACGTGGGCTCGGTCGAAGTGGGCAAATGGGCCGACCTGGTGCTATGGCGCCCGGCCTGGTTCGGCGTCAAGCCCAGCGTCATCGTCAAGGGCGGCTTCATCGCCGCCGCGCTGATGGGCGACGCCAACGCCTCCATTCCCACCCCGCAACCGGTGCACACCCGGCCCATGTTCGGTGCCTTCGGCGGCGCGCGGCTCGCCACCTCTCTGACCTTCGTGTCGCAAGCAGGCTTGGCCCATGACATCGGCCAGCGACTGGGCCTGCAGAAGACGCTCGCTGCCGTGCGCGGCTGTCGCAGCGTGAAAAAAGCCGACATGGTGCACAACGCCTACACCCCGCAGATGCAGGTGGACGCGCAGACCTACGAAGTGCGCGCCGACGGCGTGCTGCTCACCTGCGAAGCGGCGACCGTGCTGCCGATGGCGCAGCGGTATTTTTTGTTCTGAGCGCTTCCCGGGGTGGGGATGCCGATCCGCCTCAGCGCAGGTCGGAAGACGCGAGCAGGTCGGTCAGCGCCTTCGGGGCGATGGGGTGGCTCAGGCCAAAGCCCTGCAGTTCGTCGGCTCCGAGTTCGCGCAGCAATGCAATTTGATCGGCGGTCTCCAGCCCTTCGCAGGTCACGACGAGCTTCAAACCGTGGGCGAACCGCACGATGGCGCGCAGCAGCAGGGCATCTTCGCCCTGCTGCGGCAGGCGGGCCACGAAGCTGCGATCGATTTTGAGACGATGAACCGGGTGCAGCTGCAGATGACTGAACGACGAGTAGGCCACCCCGAAGTCGTCCAGCGCCAGTCGCACACCCAGGGCATGCACCTGCCGCAGAGCCGGGGCGCAGTCGCCGCCCAACAACTGCTCTTCCGACAGTTCGAGTTCGAGGGCTTCACCTGGTAGTGCCCGCGCGACCAATGCGGCGGCGACCCGGGCGGCAAATCCGGGGTCCAGCCAGTCTTCCCGGGTGACGTTCACCGCCACGCGCATATGGGGTTGTTGCCGTCGCCATTCCACCAGGGCGTCGAGAGCCTGCTGCAGCACCCAGTCGGTGATGCGCGGCATCAAACCCGCGCGCTTGGCGAGGGGCAGGAATTCCTGAGGGCCAAGCAGTCCGAGCTCTGGATGTTCCCAGCGCAGCAGCGCCTCGGCCGCGACGATGCGAAGGTCGGCCGCGGCGTATTCGGGCTGCGCCAGCAGGCGCAGTTCGCCACGCGCAATGGCCATGGGTAGCGCGCTGCGCAGCCGGGCGGCGCGTTGCAGACTCAGGCCGTCTGGATCGTCGACAAACGCCATCCGCGGCCCACCGCCCGCCTGTGCACGCGCCGTCCCGACCGCGTGTCGCGTGGCGTCGAGCAGCGTTGGCGTGTCATCGGCGTCGGCCGGATACAGCGCGATGCCGATGGCGGCTTTGCTCGGCGGGGCCGAGAGGGTGGCGCCGTCTTGCCCCAGTGCGTCGGCCATGCGCAGCGCAAGTTCTGCCAGATCCTGTCGCCCCAAGGGGTCGAGACGGTGCAGCGGCGCCAGCAGGCCAAGGCTGCGCTGCCCGATCCGGCCGAGAACGTCGATGCGCCGTTTGGTTTGCGCCAGGCGTTGCGCCATTGCGGCAAAGGCCGCGTCGTCGCACGGCATCACGTCCACGCGCAGCAAGGCCAGCACGGTGCCGTCGGCCTGGGCTTGCAGGCGGGCATGCTCCAGCCAGGCCAGGAAATACGGTCGGTTGGGCAGTTGGGTGAGGGCGTCGAGGCTGGCTTCGTCGTCCAGACGTGCCAACAGGCGGCGGCGCTCGCCCAGAGCGCGCAACATGCTGCGCAGGGCCAGGCCAAGGGCCACCATCAACAGCACGCCGAAGGCAATGAGCAGCTCTGCGTTCCACTGCAGCGCGGCTTGCATCTGCTTTCGGCGCTTCGAGGCGTTGTCAAGAATGTGCTCGCGCAGAGCCTTGAGTCCGACACGAATGGCATCCACGCGCTGCGCATCGGCTGCGGCCGAGGTGTGGCCAGGGGTTGCGCCGTTGGAGGGCAGCGTGTGACTGCCCAGCACCTGCTGGCGGGCGAGGATCAGACCTTGAGCCTGGGCCAGCAGCATCTGTGTTTGCGTCGCAGCCGGCAGAGCGTTCACCGTTGCCGAGAGTCTGTCGAGCGCCCCCAGAAGAGCCTGCTCGGCGGTACCCAACGCGGCGAGGTTGGCAGGGGTCGGCTTGGCGAGAAAAAGCCGCAGTTGACCCTGGGTGAGCAAGAGTTTGCCCTGAGTGGTGGACAGGGCCTGCAATGCCGCATTTTCGCGAAACGAAAGCCGCTCATGATCGAGCGCCCGCAGGGTGCGCACGATCAGCCAGCCGCCGAGTACCACGGTGACGATGTAGAGCCCGAGCACCAGAGCAATCAGCTGGCGTTGCATCCGCCCTGGCGGCAGCCGCGGGGCGAGTCTTGGCATTCCGACAGAAAATTCGGTGAAAGGCTTCATATGCTCAATGGTATGGGGGTTTATTCCTTTGTCACCCACTGGATGCGGCGGTACAGCCGATGCTCGTCGGCTGTTGACGGCAGTGCTATAAACATCCATGTTTTTGCCTGATTGCCACTTGACGCCCATCGCCCATGCTCACCGCCAACAAACACCTCCCCGCCGGTCGTGGTCTGGCCCCGGCCCTGCTCGCTCGCGCCGCCACGCTGTCCTTGGATTGGGACACCCGTAGTAAAAGCCGCTTTGACGCGCATGACAGCACAGGCCGCCGCATCGCCGTGTTCCTGCCGCGAGGCACGGTGCTGCGCGGGGGCGACGTGCTGGTGGCGGAGGACGGGTCGTTCCTGCGCATCGAGGCCGCTCTGCAGCCCGTGCTGCAGGTGCGCGCCTGCGCCGAGCATGGCACGCCCACCGATCTGATGCGGGCGGCCTATCACCTGGGTAACCGCCATGTGCAGTTGGAAGTGCAGGCCGACTGCCTGCAGTTCGAACCTGACCCGGTGTTGGCCGACATGCTGCGCCGCATGCACCTGATCGTCGGCGAGGCACAGGCTGCGTTCGAGCCTGAAGCCGGGGCGTATGGGGAAGGGCATGGACATGCTCACGGGCATTCGCACGACGGACATCACGACCACGCACACGGCCACACGGGACATGGGCATTGAGTCGAAAGCCTCCCCACCCCAGCCCTCCCCACGCGTGGGGAGGGAGCTCACCAGTGGAGGGGGAGGCTGGGAGGGGGAGATCGTCCCGCCGCAGCTCGCCATGATGTGGCTGGCCTCACCGGCCTTGCCGGTGGGCGGGTTCAGCTACTCCGAAGGGCTGGAGGCCGCGGTGGACGCGGGCCTGGTCAGCGACGAGGCGCAAACCTTGGACTGGCTGCGCGGCCAGTTGCAACTCACCCTGGCCCGCAGCGAACTGCCTGCCGCCTGCGAGGCGCACGCCGCCTGGGCTGCGGGCGACAGTGCAGGGCTGCAAGCCATTCAGACCTGGGTGCTCGCCACACGAGAAACCGCGGAGCTGCGCCGCCAGACCGAGCAGATGGGCCGCTCCATGCTCGACTGGCTGCGCAATCTGCAGCCCGAACATCCCGCGCTGTCGCTGGCCGCCACGCTGCAGCCCGCCCCCGCCTGGCCGCTGGCCTTCGCCCTGGGCGCCCATGCGTTGGGGCTGGACGCCACACAGACCGCGCAGACGCTGGCCTTCTCCTGGCTGGAAAATCAGGTGCAGGCTGCCATGCGCGTGGTGCCGCTGGGGCAGAGCGCAGGGCAGCGCCTACTCGCCGCGCTCAGCGCCGACATTCCCGCCGCCGTGCTGCAGGCACGAAATCTGCAAGGCCGAATGGACGCCTGGCAGAGTTTCTCGCCCTTGCTGGCTATTCTCAGCAGCCGCCACGAAACCCAATACTCCCGACTCTTTCGCTCATGACACACTCCACCGGCACCGCCAGTCCGCTGCATCACATCCCCCACCGCATTAAACGCTTGCCGCCCTTGCGCGTGGGCATCGGCGGGCCGGTGGGCTCGGGCAAGACCACCCTGCTGGAAATGCTGTGCAAGACGCTGCGCGAGCGCTACGACCTCGTGGTGGTCACCAACGACATCTACACCAAGGAAGACCAACGCCTGCTCACCGTGGCCGGCGCGCTCGAACCCGAACGCATCATGGGCGTGGAGACGGGCGGCTGTCCGCACACGGCCATCCGCGAAGATGCCTCGATCAATCTCGAAGCGGTCGATCGCATGCTGGAGCAATTTCCGGATGCCGACATCGTGTTCATCGAAAGCGGCGGCGACAACCTCGCCGCGACCTTCAGCCCGGAGCTCAGCGACCTCACCATCTACGTCATCGACGTGGCCGGCGGCGAGAAGATTCCGCGCAAGGGCGGGCCCGGCATCACCAAGAGCGATCTGTTCGTCATCAACAAAACCGATCTGGCCCCGCATGTAGGCGCCAACCTCGACGTGATGCGCGCCGACACCGAGCGCATGCGCCCGGGCAGGCCCTACGCCATGACCAACCTCAAGACTCTCGACGGGCTGGAGGCGGTGGTGCGGTTCATCGAACTCAAGGGTTTGCTCGTCATCGCCTGAAATCGAGGAGTCCGCGATGTTGCTCTCTGGCCTGAATCGTCGTCCCCTGGCCATCACGGTTCTGACCCTGCTGGTGCTGCATCTTGCCGCCTGGGGCTGGCTGCTGGCCATGCTGCCCGCCCATCCCGCGCTGCTGGGCATCGGCGCCCTGGCCTATTTGCTCGGTCTGCGTCACGCCTTCGATGCCGATCACATCGCTGCCATCGACAACGTCACCCGCAAACTGCGCCAGGACGGCCAGCGTCCCATGGCCGTCGGCTTGTTCTTCTCCCTCGGTCATAGCGGCGTGGTGCTGCTGCTGTCGGCGGTGGTGGCCTTGCTGGCGCGCCATGCCCATGCGCTCATCCAAGACGCGGGCGTGGCCGGTGGGTGGATCGGCACCCTCGTCTCCGCGGGGTTTCTCACCCTCATCGGCATGGTCAATCTGCTGATCTTCCGCCGGCTGCTGCGCCTGCTGCTGGCCGCGCGTCGCGGCGACGTGATAAGCCCCGCCGCGGTGGACGATCTGCTCGCTCGCCGCGGTGGCATGGGCCGTCTGCTGCGCGGGCTCTACTCGCGCATTCATGCCAGCTGGCAGATGTTGCCGCTGGGTTTCCTGTTCGGCCTGGGGTTCGACACGGCGACCGAGGTGGCGGTGCTCGGTCTGTCGGCTGCCTTCGCACAGCACACTGATTTCCCTGTGGCCGGCGTGCTCGTATTCCCCCTGCTGTTCGCCGCCGGCATGAGCTTGATGGACACGGCCGATGGCCTGGCCATGCTGCGGGTCTATGACTGGGCGATGCAGGACGCCGCGCGCAAGCTGGGTTTCAACGTGCTCATCACCGGCTTGTCGGTCTGCGTGGCGCTGGTGATTGGCGGCATCGAGTGGTTGCAACTGCTGGGGGCGCACATGCAGGTATCCGGCAGTCTTTGGGCGAATTTGGAATCACTCGATTTTTCCGCGCTGGGGCTGGGCGTGACGGCATCGCTGCTCGCCATCTGGGCGCTGGCTTGGCATCACTACCGCGCAAGATAAAAAAAGCCGGGACGAGCCCGGCGAAGTCCAGCTAGCCGGTCTCGGCTTGCGCCCAGGCCGGCTTCCTCAAGGTTCAGGCTGTGCCACTGGCCAGGTCGGCCAGCAGTGCTTGGATGTCTCGCGTCCAGCGATCAAAACTGCCATGAAGCCGGTTCATGATGACCTCCTAGGTGTGTGGAGTGAATGGCGCCTCAGGCCAGATCGAAGCGATCGAGGTGCATCACCTTGCCCCAGGCCGCGGCGAAGTCGCGGGCGAACTTGGCCTGGGCGTCGTGCTGACCATAGACCTCGGCAATCGCGCGCAGCTGGGCGTTGGAGCCGAACATCAGGTCGGCCAGCGTGGCCGTCCATTTCGGGGCGCCGGTTTTGCGATCGCGGCCCTCCAGCACGCCTTCGGTTCCGGTGCGCTCCCACTTCGTGCTCATGTCCAACAGATTGACGAAGAAGTCGTTGGACAGCACGCCCACGCGCTGGGTGAACACGCCATGCTTGCTGCCGCCATGGTTGCCACCCAGCACGCGCAGACCCCCGACGAGCACGGTCATTTCGGGCGCGGTGAGGTTCAGCAACTGGGCCTTGTCCACGAGCAGCTCCGCGCCAGCGCCGCCCAGGCCCTTCTTGGCGTAGTTGCGGAAGCCATCGGCCTTGGGTTCGAGCACGGCGAACGAGGCCGCATCGGTCTGGTCTTGCCGCGCATCGGTACGGCCGGCGTGGAAGGGCACGGTCACCTCGACGCCTGCAGCCTTGGCGGCGGCTTCCACCGCAGCATTGCCCGCGATCACGATGAGATCGGCCAAGGACACCTTTTTGCCGCCCTGGTTGAACTCGGCCTGGATGGCTTCGAGCTTGCCCAGCACCTTGGCCAGCTGGGCCGGCTGGTTGACGTCCCAGTTCTTCTGCGGATCGAGGCGGATGCGCGCGCCGTTGGCACCGCCGCGTTTGTCGCTGCCGCGGAAGGTGGAGGCCGACGACCAGGCGGTGTAGATCAGTTCGGCGCCGCTCAAACCCGAGGCCATGACCTTGGCCTTGAGCGCGGCCACGTCTGCGGCCGAGATCAGCGGATGGTCAACGGCAGGCACTGGGTCTTGCCAGATCAGTTCTTCCTTGGGGACGAGCTTGCCGAGGTAGCGGCTGCGCGGGCCCATGTCGCGGTGGGTGAGCTTGAACCAGGCGCGGGCGAAGGCGTCGGCGAACTCGTTGGGGTTGGCAAGGAAGTGGCGTGCGATCTTCTCGTAGGCCGGGTCCATGCGCATGGCCATGTCGGCGTCGGTCATCATGATCGGCACCTTCTTGCCCGCATCGTCCGCCGCCGGGGCCATGTTCTTGTCGGTAGAGGTCTTGGGCGTCCACTGGTTGGCGCCGGCGGGGCTCTTCACCGAGCCCCACTCGTTGCCGAACAGCACTTCGAGGTAGCTCATGTCCCAGGTCGTGGGCGTGGGTGTCCACGACCCCTCGAGGCCGCTGCCGATCTGGTCGCCGCCCTTGCCGCTTTTGTATTTGCTGATCCAGCCCAGCCCCATGTCTTCGGTGGGCGCGGCCTCGGGTTCGGGGCCGACGTTGGTCGCAGGCCCTGCGCCGTGGCACTTGCCGAAGGTGTGGCCGCCTGCGGTGAGCGCGACGGTCTCATAGTCGTCCATGGCCATGCGGGCGAAGGTTTCGCGCACCATCTGCGCCGAACCCAGCGGGTCTTGCTTGCCGCCGGGGCCTTCGGGGTTCACATAGATCAGGCCCATCTGCACCGCGGCCAGCGGGTTTTCCATCTCGTTCTGCTTGGTGCCTTCGCGCTGGTCGTCGAGCCACTTGCCCTCCGAACCCCAGTACACCGAGTTGTCGGGTTCCCACTGGTCGGGTCGGCCGCCAGCGAAGCCGAAGGTCTTGAACCCCATGCTTTCCAGCGCGACATTGCCCGCCAGCACCAGCAGGTCGGCCCATGACAGCTTGTTGCCGTACTTCTGTTTCACCGGCCACAGCAGACGGCGGGCCTTGTCGAGGTTGACGTTGTCGGGCCAGCTGTTGAGGGGGGCGAAGCGTTGCTGGCCGTGTCCTGCGCCGCCGCGGCCGTCACCGATGCGGTAGGTGCCCGCCGCGTGCCAGGCCATGCGGATAAACAGCGGGCCGTAGTGGCCATAGTCGGCAGGCCACCAATCCTGCGAATCGGTCATCAGCGCCTTGAGGTCGGCCACCACCGCGTCGAGATCGAGGGTCTTGAAGGCCTCGGCATAGTTGAACGCCTCGCCCATCGGGTTGGACTTCTCGGATTGCTGCTGCAGGATGCCGATATTGAGCTGGTTGGGCCACCACTCCGCATTGCTGTGGGCACCGGCCATCGCTTGAGTCAGAGACCCACCCGCAAACGGGCATTTCAATTCGCTAGACATGGTTTACTCCTTTTGTGATTTGCTGGGTAAAGTCACCGGCGCTCAAGGGCGGGCGCGCTGCAGTGCTTGACCGGGCGCCAGATCGGCACGGGGCGTGACGCGAAGGGGGATGTGTTGCATGGCAGTCTCCTTTATGGGTATGGGGTGGTGCGCTGGCTGAACCAGACACCCAACCAGCGTAGTCGGTGAACGTTGCGAATAACAATTGAATGTTGTTATGCGATTGATTGACCAAATCAAAGCAGTCCCGAGGACCCGTCGCCCAATGAGACTTTTTTCCTCGCCAGGTCGCCTCATGTATGACAGCATGTCGCCATGTCCGCCCCGCGTCGGGGGCTTGAACCGTTGGCAATAGCCGCCCATTCATGGGGGGCGTTTGTCTTCAACTAGGTAAAAGTTTGTATATTGAGTTGGCCGCAGACCGGCGCACGCGAGAGGGTAACCCACCGATTTCGCTGTCCTCGCGCGTGCCAGACCCCTCATGGATGACACTCATTTCGCCCCGCCCAGCTCGCTCAGGAGCTATGCACGCACCTCCGCGCTGTCGATGGCGCTGGGCAGCGGCGTGTCGCATTGGCTGGCTCACAGGCACCCCGTGCGTCGCATCCTCATGTTGCACGGCGTGGGCGACGCGCGGATGACGCCCGACGACTTCCTGCGGGTGATGTCCTGGCTGAAGCAGCGCTACAACATCGTGCCGCTGGACGCGATGATCCACGACGTCATGGCGCGTCGGCCCGCCCCCTTCGGCTCTGGAAAAAGTGAGCTGGCCATCACCTTCGACGACGGTTTGCGCAATCAATACAAAATCGCCCGTCCCGTGCTTGAGCAACTCGGCATTCCCGCCATGATCTTCGTCTGCCCGGGCATGGTGGAATCCAAGCAGTGGATGTGGAACCACGAAGCCCGCGCGCGGCTGCGCCGTCTTTCTGCCGGGGCTCTGGCCGAATGGGCCGCGGCCGCCGGGTGCGAGGCCTCGAACCTTGAAACCACCATCGCCTGGATGAAAACCCTTTCGTTCCCGCAGCGTCAGCAGGCGCAGTCCACTTTGCGCGAGCACACGCCCGGTTTTGTCCCCACCCCGCAAGAGCACGAGGCCTACGACCCCATGACCTGGGACGAGGTGCGCGCCTGCGATCAGGGGCAGCTGTCGATCGGCTCGCACACCATGACCCATCCGATTCTTCCGACGCTGACGGAGGCGGAGATCCAGCGAGAGCTCCACGACAGCCGCAGCATGCTGGAGCTGCAACTGGGGCGTGCCGTCGATCTGTTTTGCTACCCGAACGGTTCGACGGATGAACGGGTCCGGAGCATCGCCCGGTCGCTCTATCGCGCCGCGGTGACCACCGAGGAAGGCACGGTCTCCGAAGCGGTCGACCCGATGGCCATACCGCGCATCCCCGTCACGTCCCACCTTCCCCTTCTGGCCTGGCGCATGCATCGTCCCTGGGCCTGAAGGGCGCTGCATTCGCGTCTTTCGTCTGGTCGTGCCACCACCCTCATGCAGATTGAACTCGTCACTTCGACGCCGGATTTCGACGCCCTGGAGCCTGACTGGCGCGCCCTCGAAGACCTGACCTCGCGCAACAGCCTCTTTCTCGGCTGGGATTGGCAGCGGCTCTGGTGGTCGCACTACGGGCAAGGGCGACAACTGCGGATTCTGGTGGCGCGCATCGGCGGCCAGGTCGTGGGCATTTTCCCGCTGTACCTGGAAACACACCGCGCCTTCAGGGTGCTGCGTGTGCGCAAGCTCAGGCCGATCGGTGCCGGAGGCGATACGGCGCCAGACGATCTGGGCATGGTGTTCGACCCGACCCATGAACAAGCCGTCTCCTGCGCCTTCGTCGATCACATCCTGCATCACGTTCCCGATTGGCAGTTGCTCGACCTGGTCGATCTGTCCGCCGATTCCGCCCTGGTGGCCTGCTTCGCGCAGAGAAGTGCCGACGCTTCCGAAACGATCGAACGCATGCCGGTGAACCGCATCATCTACGGCGATCTGCCTCCAGATTGGGAGCGTTATCGCCAGGGTCTCAGCCGCGATCGTCGTCAGGCATTGGCTCGCTATCGCCGCAAATTCGAGCAGTTGCCCGGCGCGCATTTTCGTCAGGTGAGGCAGTCCGGTGAAATCGACGAGGCCTTCGACTGCTTGGCGGCATTGCATCAACTGCGATGGAAGGGGCGGACGCAGGAGCTCAGTTTTACCTCCCCACAGTATCTCGGCTTTCATCGGGGCGTGATGCATGCGCTGCAGGCCCATGGTCGGCTGCGCCTTTTTTCGCTCGAACTCGAGGGGAAGACCATCGCCATGCTGTATGGATTCAGGTGGGGCCAAACCTTCTATCATTTTCAAGGCGGTTTCGATCCTGCGCATGCGGGCCTGAGTCCGGGGCAGCTCTTGATGGCCTATGCCATCGAACAGGCCATCGGTGAAGGTTGCAGGACCTTTGACACGCTCAAGGGTGAGTACGGTCACAAGAGACATTTCTTCCAGCAGACGCGGGAGACACTCGGCCTGCGTGTCCACCGTCCTGGGCTGATCCATTGGCTCTATCGACTGAAGGCCCGTGTGTCCGGGCACCGCGAACTGACAGAACCTGTACCGCTCAGCGAGGCAAGGAGCGCGACACTCACCCCGAACCCGGTAGCCGAGGAGCCAAGAGCATGAGTACGGATGCCGACGAGACTGGGCCTATCGACCCGGAAGCACTGGTGTCCGTGGTCATTCCCGCCTACAACGCCTGCAGCACCATCGCGCAGACGCTCGACAGTCTGCTCGCCCAGACCCACCGCAATCTCGATGTCGTGGTGGTGGACGACGGCTCCACCGACGGCACGGCCGAGATTCTGGAGGCCTATGCGGGGCGGGTGCGAGTGATCCGGCAGGCCAATGCGGGCATTGCCGTGGCGAGGAATGTGAGCGTGCAGGCGGCTCGGGGCGACTACATCGCCCTGCTCGACGCCGACGATCTGTGCCGTCCGGATCGCATTGCGATGCAACTGCGCTACCTCCAGTCGCACCCCGACATCTTGCTCTGCAGTTCCGATTTCGGCGCCTTCGACGAGACCGGCCCCCTGGAGCCCGCCTCTTACTGCGGTATTTACTACACCCGTTGCAGTCCGCAGCGCGGTGGCGTCCGGGCGCGTTACCCGCATGAAGAGACGTTCACCTTGCTGGCCCACGAAAGTGCCCGGCAGAACGGCAAGACCGACATCAAGGTCTACCGGGGAGAGGTCTACGACGAACTTGTGCGGGGCAATTTCATCCATCCACCCACGGTCATGTTCCGCAGAGACGCGCTGCAGCTTGCCGGGATGTTCGATACCGAGATCAGAATCGTCTGCGAGTGGGAATGGTTCGTTCGCGTGGCGCGCGTCGGACCCGTGGCCCATCTGGATCTGCCTTTGCTGGATTACCGGCGCAGCCCCACCCAGATTTCGTCCAGTCCGCGCACGGCGCTGGACTCGCTTTCGGTCGCCAAGAAGATTTACGCGCGCGAGAGCAAACCGGGGCAGCGCGGCAGTCGCCAATCGCTGCGCCACCTCGGCGCACTCAGCCTCAGCGCGGCCGACGTGCTGGCCGAGCTTCAACCCGAGGTGGCCTTCGGCCTGCTGACCAGCAGTGTTTTCGTGTATCACACCTTCAAGGGCCAGACGCTGCGCACCTTGTTTAAGATCATGGTGCCTTCCGGGCTGCTGAACCTCCTGCGGCGCGTTCGCTCTTGAATCGCGAGGGCGCGGCGGGCGGACGCAACCGGCCCCTTTGCTTCAACCCCTTTCCCATCTGATGACTGCTTCTCTTCCGCGCGATGCGGCGGGAGCGACGGGCGCGACCTCGCCCAGTCTCTCCGTGGACGATTTCGATTTCGACCTGCCTCCTGAACTGATCGCCCAGCATCCCGCGGCGCGACGCGGCGACAGCCGCCTGCTCGACGCGGGCAGTCCGCCCGCATGGCGGGATCGCGGTTTCCGCGAACTGCCCGGTCTGCTGCGCCGGGGCGATCTGGTGGTGTTCAACGACACGCGGGTGATTCCCGCCAGGCTCTGGGGCTTCAAGGCCGCGCAGGGTGATGCGCCCCACGCGCAGGCCGGCCCGGCGCTCGGGGGTGTCGTGGAAGTGCTAGTCGAGCGGGTGCTGGCCGATCACCGGGTATGGGCTCATGTGCGGGCGAGCAAATCGCCCAAGCCGGGGCAGGTTCTCTGGCTCGGCGCCCGTCGTCCGGATGCACCGGAAGGTGCGCTGCCGCCGTCTTCGGCGCCGTTGTTCGCGGTCCGCACCGTGGGGCGCGCCGGGCCCGACGACAGCCTGTTCGAGCTCGCGTTTCCCAGCGAGCCCTTGGCATTGCTGGATCAATACGGCGCCGTGCCCCTGCCGCCCTACATCACCCATGCACCCGGCGGCGAGGATGCCGAGCGCTATCAGACGGTCTATGCGCGGCATCCCGGCTCGGTGGCCGCGCCGACGGCGGGGCTGCACTTTGACGATGCGGTGCTGGCGCAGATCGACGCCGCCGGTGCGCGCCGCATGGCCGTCACGCTGCATGTCGGCGCGGGCACGTTTCAGCCTGTACGGGTGAGCGATCTTCGCCAGCACCCGATGCACAGCGAGTGGTACACCGTGCCCGAGGCGACCGCGCAGGCGATTGCCGAAGTGCGGGCGCTGCAGGTCGAGGCACGCGCGGCGGGCCGGGCCGATGCCGCGCCGCGGGTGGTGGCCGTGGGCACGACGGCGATGCGCGCGCTCGAATCCGCCGCCCTGGCCGCCGAGGCGGAGGGTGCCGCATTCGGCACCGTGCTGCCCGGCGCGCGCGATACGGCGCTGTTCGTCACCCCGGGCTATTGCTTTCGGGTGGTGGATGCCTTGCTGACCAATTTCCACCTGCCCCGGTCCACCCTGCTCATGCTGGTGTCGGCCTTCGCCGGCATGGACACCATACACGCCGCCTACGCGCATGCGATTGCGCAGCGCTACCGGTTTTTCAGCTACGGCGATGCCATGTGGCTTTGCCGCGAGGACGCCGGCACCTTGCGCTGACACAAACCCATGCGGGCCTCGTGCCGACAAAATCGGCGCCACGATTCAATCGGGAGCCACCATGGAACAACCGTTTTTCTCCGCACGGCTTGCGCAAGGCCGCGAGCAGCACCGTATCGAGCACATCGCAGCCCTGCGCCGACACATCGCTTCGCACAGGCCGCAGGTTCTCGGCGCCGACGAGCAGCATGACCTGCTGCACATGCACGAGGAGGAAAAAATCGCCCGCGACGTGTATGTGCAACTCGGCGAGCGCTGGGGGCTGCGCCCGTTTCTCAACATCAGCGGCGCTGAGCAGGCGCATAGGGACGCTATCGCCGCGCTGCTGTTGCATTACGGCTTGAGCGATCCGGCACCCGGGCTGCCCGTGGGCGTGTTCCACACTCCTGCTTTCCAGACGCTGCATGACAGTCTTCTGGCGCAGGGCCTGAGCAGCGAACGCGACGCCATCCAGGTCGGGCTGCGCATCGAGGAACTCGACATCTTCGATCTGGCCGAAGCCCGCAGCCGCACCCGCCAGCCTGAAATCCTCGCTGTGTATGAAGACCTGGAGCGCGGTTCGCGCAACCATCTTCGCGCGTTCCACCACCACTTGCTGCGGCTGGGCGACCGCTATGTGGCACAGCACATGCGCCAGGCCGACTTCGACGCCGTGGCCTTGAGCCCGCACGAGTCGTGCTGAGCGAGCGGATCAGGGCAACGCTGCACAAGTCCTTCGCGCGTCGCGCATCCTGGCCGCGGGCGGTCTGCGGCGTTGCCAGTCCTTGCCCTATTGATCCGGCACGTTGAAGTCTGAAATGGCACCCCACCCCAACCCTCCCCACAAGTGGAGAGGGAGCCAACACGCCTCCTCCGCGGCGTAGGGGAGGTTGGGATGGATTTACGCAGATCGCGCGAAGCGCAGTTCTCTCCTCCCCCACAGCGTGGGGGAGGTTGGGAGGGGGAGACGCTTGCATGGCGAGGCCCATTGACCCGTTCATCCTTCTTCAGGCCAGATCAATAGCTTGGGCCAGGGCCGTGGTTTGCGCCTTGCATCCCCTCCCGCGGCCAGGCGGGCCATCACGAAAACTTGTTTGGCGCTGCCTTAGTGCCCCGGCTTCTGATCCCGCCCCGTCTCCACCGCCGCGCGGGTCTGCTGCACGATCTCGTTCAGCGCCCGGTCCAGAAGGGTCTGCGCGCCCTGGGCGAAATGCGATGCGTCGTTCACCGCGAGCGGCTGGCTGCCGTCGAAGCGCCAATGCGCGGCGATGTGACCGGCGTGTGGGTTGGCCAGTTCGCAGGTCAGATCCAGGCGCACAGCGCCCTGGGTGGCGCGCACATCGTGCTCCAGGCGGTTGAGGGTGCAATGCAGCGTCCAGGGCGCGCGCACCAGCACGGCCTGCTGCTGCACCGCGCTCACCCAGGGCTGGCGGCTCAGGGTGTGGGCGATGGCCTCGCCGATGAGTTGGGCGGGTGGCGCCAGCCAGCGGCTGTCGCGATAGGCGTCGAGCGTGTCCGGGCTGCGGCTGTACATCATGGCCGGCGACTGCAACCCCGCGCTGGCCCGCACCGGCAGCAACTGGATGACGGTGGGCTGAGGCAGCGGAGGCGAGGCAATGTCGGCAGCGGTCAGCCGGTAGCTTTGCTGCACCGAGGCTCGGTTGATCGGCAGTGAGCAGGCGGCCAGTGCCAGACTGGCGGCCATCACCATGCCGACGACGGCACCGCGGCGCAGAGGGTTGAGGCGGCGGGCAGGATTCATGGTTGTTCTCCCGGGCCAGGCGCGGGCAGCGCCGGACCGTAGAGCAGTTGGCTGGGATTGGTCTTGAGGTTTTCGGTCAGGGAACCGAGCTGGCTGCTCAGTTGCTGCAGATTGCGCGCCAGGGCGTCCACCTCGGGCAGGGTTCGGGTCTGCAACTGGGTCATGGCCTGTACGCCGGCTTGGGTGAAGGCCGTGGTGGTATTGCCGGCCCGGGCCACGCTGCTGGCCGCCGCGCCGATCTGGGGCATGACCGCGCTGAGCTGCGCGGAGACGCCCCCGAGCTTCTGCACCAACACCTCGGTCTGACGCACGAGCACCTGGCCCTGCTCGCTCATCTGGGTCAGGTTCAGGCTGGTCTTGCGGCCATTGGCGAACATCTGATTGATGTTGCCCTGGTTGGATGCGAGTGTTGCAGACACGGTCTGGAGATTGCGCAAGGTCGCGCCGAGTGCCTGCACATTGGCCGGACTGAGCAACGCGTCCACCCGCTGGCTGATGCGCGCCAGCGTGATGGCCGCATCGTTGATGCCACCCTCGATCTGGGTGAACACCGAGGGCTTGTAGGGAATCACCGGATCAGGTTCGCCCGGTGGCGTGGGCAGCGGCCTGGGCGAGGCGCCGCCAATGAGGTTGACGGCCGACAGCCCGGTGACGCCTAGCGGACTGAGCTGTGCCACGGTGTCGTCGCGCACCGGCACGTCGCGGTCGATTTCGACTTCGATGCGGATGAGCGCCGGGCTCTTCGGATCGATCTCGATGCTGGCAACCTTGCCCACGGTCACGCCGCGGTAGAGCACATTGCTGTCGGTCTTCAGGCCGCTGACGTTGTCGGTGGCGTAGATCAGGTAGGGTCTGGTGGCCGTCTGCTTGCCACCGGTCGCCAGCCACCAGGCCAGGCCACCCAGCATCAGGGCCAGCAGCACCACGAACAGGCCGACGGCGGTGTAGTTGACTTTGGATTCCATGAGGGACCTCGACATCACCGGCCGTCTTGCGGGGCGGTTTCGTGAAGATAGGCGGCCGAGCGGCTGCCGCGGAAATAGGCCACGAGTTCCGGTTCGTCGCGTCGTGCCAGCTCGGCGGCCGGGCCGATGGCGAGCATTGTCTTGCGGGCGAGGAAGGCCACGGTGTCGCTGCCATGCCAGATCGAATCGAGATCGTGCGTGACTTGCAGGATGGTCAACCCCAGCAGGTCGCGCAATTCGTGGATGAGCTGATCGAAGGCCGCGCCGCCGATCGGGTCCAGGCCGGAGGTCGGCTCATCGAGCACCAGCAGTTCCGGGTCGAGCGCCAGGGCGCGGGCCAGCGCGGCGCGCTTGACCATGCCGCCCGAAAGCTCGGACGGATACTTGTGCGCCGCATCGGCCGGCAACCCGGCCAGACCGATCTTGAGCATGCCCAGCTCGGGCAGCAGAGGCTTCTCCACCAGGCCCTGCTCGCGCAGCGGCAGCAGCACGTTTTCCAGCACGGTCAGGCCGGTGAACAGGGCGCCGCCCTGAAACAGCACGCCGATGCGTTGGCGCAGCGCCTGTCGCTGGGCTTCGTCGGCCGTCAGCGCGTCCTGACCGAAGAGCCTGAGCGTGCCGGCGTTGGGCGCCCGCAGCAAAATCAGGCTGCGCAAGAGCACCGTCTTGCCCGAGCCCGAGCCGCCTACCAGCGCCATGATGGCGCCGCGCGGCAAAGCGAGGTTCAGGCCGTCGTGCACCACCACGTTGCCAAAGCGGTTGACGATGTTCTGGGCATCGATGACCAGATCGGCGCTTGTCTTCATAGATGCAGCAGGTTGTAGAGCACGGAAAACCCGGCGTCGATCACGATGACCAGGAAAATCGACTGCACCACGCTGACCGTGGTCGCGCGCCCCACCGCGGCCGCGCTGCCCTTGACGCGCAGCCCCTGCATGCAGCCCACCAGGGCAATGACGATGGCGAACACCGGCGCCTTCACCATGCCGAGCACCAGCGTCTTGAGCCCGACCACCTGCGGAATGCGCGCGGCGTATTCGCTGAACGGCACGCCATAGCCCACGGCCGCGACGACGCCGCCGCCCACCAGGCCCATCACGTCGGCGAACAGCGCCAGCAACGGCAGGGTGATGAGCAGGGCGACGACCTTGGGCAGCACCAGCATGTCGAAGGGCGAAAGCCCCAGGGCGCGCAGCGCATCGACCTCTTCCGTGATCTGCATGGTGCCGATCTGCGCGGTGTACGACGAGCCCGTGCGCCCGGCCACCAGAATGGCGGTGAGCAGCGGCCCGAGTTCGCGCAGGGTGATGATGGACACCAGATTGACGATCAGGATGTTGGCCCCATACGTGGCCAGCGTGGCCCCCGCCTGATACGCCATCACCATGCCGATGAGGAAGGACAGCAGACCGACGATGCCCAGTGCGCGCAGCCCGGCCGCGTCGATCTCGTGGATGATCTCGCGCCAGCGCAGCCGCCAGGGCCGCAGCAGCGCGGGCGTGCCGCGCCATACCAGCTCGCCGACGAAGGCCAGCAGCGCCCGCATCTCGTCCAGCGCGGTGAGGGTGGCGCGACCGATGTCGCCCAGCAGGCCGAGCGGATGCTGGGCCGCGGGCACCGGCAGCGCGCGCTGTTGCACGAGTTCGAGCAGCTGCCGCTGCGCATCGCTCAGTCCGGAGAGATCGATCTGCGCGCCAGCGCTCTTCCAGCGGTCCATGGCGTTGAGCAAGGTGAGGGCGCCGCTGGTGTCGAAAGGCACGTCCGGGGCGCGGAGTGCAATCTGCCGCACCCCCGCGGGGAGCTGCCAGTCGGGCGGGCGACGCAGACCGCGGGAAGTCCAGTGACCCTTCAGATGACATGACTGCGGAGTGCCGGAGACGACCTCCGCGCTGCCACCCCAGGCCAGGGCGGCGGGCGCGAAGTCGGTGGGAGGCGGCGCAGCGTGCATGGTGTCGGTCGGGCAGGTCGATAGGGTAGCGGATCGTGCGGCCTGCGCCGTGGCAACTCTGAAACAATGTCGCCCATGCTGCAATTCACCGTCCATCGCACCTCAGCCGCCGCGCGCCGCGGCACGCTCACCCTCAATCACGGCACCCTCGACACCCCGCAGTTCATGCCGGTGGGCACCTATGGCACCGTCAAGGGCATCACGCCCGACAGTCTCAAGCAGGCCGGAGCCCAGATCATTCTGGGCAACACCTTCCACCTCTGGCTGCGGCCGGGGCTGGAGGTCGTGCGGCAGTTCGGCGGACTGCACCGCTTCATCGGCTGGGACGCGCCCATCCTCACCGATAGCGGCGGCTTTCAGGTGTGGAGCCTGGGGGCGATGCGCAAGATCAGCGAGGAAGGCGTGCGTTTCGCCTCGCCGGTGAACGGCGACAAGCTGTTCCTCACCCCCGAGGTGAGCATGCAGATTCAGACCGTGCTGAACAGCGACATCGTCATGCAGTTCGATGAATGCACGCCCTACGACGTCGATCGCGGCGGGCAGAAGCACATCACCACCGAGACCGAGGCCCGCGCCTCGATGGAACTCTCGCTGCGCTGGGCCGCGCGCTGCAAGACCGAGTTCGCGCGGCTGGACAACCCCAACGCCCTGTTCGGCATCGTGCAGGGCGGCATGTTCGAGCCTCTGCGCGACGCCTCGCTCGACGGTCTTGCCGCGCTCGATCTGCCCGGCTACGCCATCGGCGGCCTGAGCGTTGGCGAGCCCAAGGACGACATGCTGCGCCTGCTGCGCCACACCGCGCCCCGCCTGCCCGCCAACAAGCCGCGCTACCTCATGGGCGTGGGCACTCCCGAAGACCTGGTCGATGGCGTGAGCGCGGGCATCGACCTGTTCGACTGCGTCATGCCCACGCGCAATGCGCGCAACGGCCATCTGTTCACCCGCTTCGGCGACCTGCGCATTCGCAACGCCCGTTTCAAGCAGGACGAACGCCCGCTCGACGAAAGCTGCCCCTGCCCCACCTGCCGCCAGTTCTCCCGCGCCTACCTGCACCACCTCGACCGCTGCGGCGAAATGCTGTTCGGCATGCTCGCCACCACCCACAACCTGCACTATTACCTGCAGCTCATGCACGACATGCGAGCCGCACTCGACGCCGGTACGTTCGAGGCCTTCGTCGCCCAGTTCCGTGCCGAGCGGGCGTGCGGGGTGTGATCGCTCGAACGCATTGGCGGCCTCGTGGCCTTTAACCTGCAGCCAGTTGCGTCGCCATGCGGCCGACCGCGCGCAGCGCTTCTTCCCGTTCCGCGGTCCAGCGACCGCCGACATTGAGCCGCAGACAGTTGCGATAGCGATTGGACGTCGTGAACAGCGTTCCCGGAACGATGACGATGCGCTGCTCGATGCAGCGCTGATAGAGCGCCACGGCATCGACCGATCTGGGCAGTTCGACCCAGAGGATGAAGCCTCCCGCAGGATCGGTCACGCGCGATCCCGGAGGGAATGCGGCGCCGATGATGTGGCGCGCGATGTGGGTCTGGTCGGCGAAGCAGCGTCGCAGTTGACGCAGACTTTGGTCGTAGCCTCCCTGTTCGAGCAGTTCGGCCACGGCCCACTCGATCACGGCGCTGCCGCCGCCGCTGAGCGCGCGTTTGAGCGCGGCGACTTGTTCGCTCCAGCGCCCAGCCTCCACCCAGCCGATGCCGCGAAGGCCCGGCGCCAGGGTTTTGCCGAACGAGCCGCAGAGCATCACATTGCCGTTGCGGTCAAAGGAACGCACGGCGCGACGGTTCTCCTCGGTTGGCACGAGTTCGTTGCAGATCACATCTTCGATCAAGGGAATGCCGCGTGCGTCCAGAAGTTCCGCGAGGCGCCGTTTTCTCGCGGTCGGCATGATGGTGCCCAAGGGGTTGGAGAGGGTCGGCACGGCGACGACGGCCTTGATCGGCTGGGTGTCCAGCGCGACTTCAAGGGCTTCCAGTGAGAGGCCAATGCCAGGCTGCATGGGAATTTCCACTGCGCGCAGCCCCAGCGCTTGCAGGGCGCGCAGAAAGCCGAAATAGGTCGGCGATTCGATGGCAATGACATCGCCCGGCTGCGTTACGGCGCGCAGGCAAAGGGTGATGGCCTCCATGCAGCCATTGGTGACGACGACGTGCCGGTGATCCAGGCTGCAACCCAGTTCCAGCGCCCGGCGGGAGATGGCTTGCCGCAGCGGCGCAATGCCCGGCGCTGTGGCGTAGACCCCAAGGCTGCTGGCATGCCGCTGTGCACAGCGTGCAATGGCCCGGCGTACCCGCTCGACTGCGTAAAGGTCTTCGCTGGCGGTGGCGGCGCCAAATGAAATGTAGGCAGGGTCGCCAGCGGCATCGAGCACCGCGTCGGCAATGGCGTTGGTTTCCACCGCGACGGCCCGCGCGGGAGGCCGCGTGGTGGTGGGCAAGGGGAGCAGCTTGCGCGCGCGCCGCACAAAAAACCCGGACTTGGGGCGTGCCTCGATCACGCCGCGGTCTTCGAGCGTGCGATAGGCCTGCACGGCGGTGGATATGGAAACGCCATGCTGTTCAGACAGGGCGCGAACCGAGGGCAGCCGCGCACCCGGACGCAGAGAGCCTGACGCAGCAAGCCCGGCGAGTCGCTCGGCAAGGGTGAGGTAGAGCGGGGTGTCGGGATGGGCGTCCATGGTTTGCATCATGGCAGAGATCTCCAGCCGCGACACCATACAGACGGGGACTGAAGCGACCAGTACAGATCTCAATAAATCGACTTTGTATCGATACAGATCGAAGGGCGTTGCGTCTGTTCTGACGACGTGGCGATGCCTACAGTGAAGCCATCACTCGCACGCTCTCAAAAGGCAATGGAAGGACGCCCCAAGTTTCCTCTCCCCAGGTGGGGGCGGGCCGCGAGCCGACCCTGGAAGCGCCTAGGAGATGGCCATGCATAGACTCGAACACGGGATGTTTCTTCGACTGGAGCGCGCAGCGGGTGCGCAGATTCGGCTTCTGTCCGGTCGGGTCTGGATCACCGAGAGTGGCCGGCCAGAAGATGTGTTTTTGTGCTCGGGGCAGAGCTACGACATCGTCGGCCCGGGCCGGGTCGTGGTGGAGCCCCAGGCGGGTTTGGCGACGCTGACAATCAGCCGCGAGGCGGCGTCCGCGAAAGCGCATCGATCCTGCTTCGACGTTCACCGCACGGCGAGCCCTGAGCGGAACTGATGTCTGCATCCCTTCCCGCCCTCGGCCTTGGCCTCAACACACCTATGTTGACCGACAACCTTTCCGCGTTGGCCCTCTTCGCCTTCGTCACCTCCCTCACGCCGGGTCCGAACAATCTGATGCTGCTGGCATCCGGCGCGAACTTCGGTTTTCGCGCGTCGATACCTCATCTGCTGGGCATCAGTACGGGGGTGCTGATTCTGCTGGCCAGCGTGGGTTTGGGATTGGCGGAGGTGTTTTCGCACTGGCCCTGGGCCGAAGTCGCCACGAAAGGGATCGGCGCGGGCTACATGGTCTATCTGGCCTGGCGCATGGCCAGCGCATCGCTTCCCGACGCTTCCGCCGGGCGGGCGCCGCGCCCCATGCGCTACATCAGCGCCTTCGCGTTCCAGTGGGTCAATCCCAAGCTGTGGCTGATGGCGCTCAGCGCGTTCTCCGTGTACGTACCGGGTTCGCGCGGATTCTTGACGGTGCTGGCCGTGGCGGCGCTATTCAGTGGGATCAATTTGCCGACCATCAGCGTCTGGGCGCTGGGTGGCGCCAGGCTGCGTCATTGGCTGATGGATCGGCGGCGTGTCAGGGTGTTCAACGTGGCCATGGCCGCCCTGCTGCTTGCCACGCTCTGGCCGATGTTGTCGTGAGGGCAAGGCGCAGGGTCTCCCGCGGCGCCGATCCTTCAGCCTTTGAGCGTCGCCCCGTAGCCCTCGTCGGCGACGGCCTTGACCAGTGATTCTGGTGTGGCGCTGCCTTGCACGGTGGCGCGGCCGGTGGCCAGGTCGACCTGGATCTCCTGGGTGCCGGGAACGGTTTTGAGCGCCCGGGTCACGGCGGCGACGCAGTGGCCGCAGCTCATGCCGGTGACTTGCAGTTGCACGGTGTTCATGGGATGTCCTTGTGGGGTCGATCGGGGGTTCAGGCGGTTTTTGCCAGGGCGTCGCGGGCTTGCATCAGCTTGCCGCAGACTTCCTTGGCCACGGCGTGGACTTCGGGTTTGTCGATCAGACCGAGCACCGAGGTGGGGTCCATGAAATCGATCACGATCTGCTTGCTCGCGGCGTCTTCGCGCACCACGACATTGCAGGGCAGCAGGGCGCCGATGTGCGGATCGAAGTCGAGCGCCTTCATGGCATAGCCCGGTGCGCAGGCGCCGAGGATGCGATAGGGCGGCCGGTCGACGCCGAGCTTGGCCTTGAGGGTGGCCGACACGTCGATGTCGCTGATGATGCCGAAGCCCTGCGCTTTCAGCGCTTCGGTGGTGCGGGTGATGGCTTCGTCGAAGGCGCAGCAGGGCTGGGCGGAAAACACGATGGAGGGCATGAGGCGTCCTTTCAGGCGGTGGGGGTGAGGGAAGGGAAGGCGGGCGTCTGGGCTGCAGCATGAGCCATGGGCGCATGCCAGGGCGTGAGGCGTTTGAGCCGCAGGCTGTTGCCCAGGACGAAGACCGAGGACAGCGCCATGGCCAGCCCGGCCAGCATGGGATGAAGGTGGATGCCCCAGGGCGCGGCCACGCCGGCGGCCAGGGGAATGAGCACGATGTTGTAGCCGAAGGCCCAGGACAGGTTGCCGTGGATGGTTCGCAGCGTGCGGCGGGCGGTGTCGATGGCGCTGGGCAGCGCGGCGAGATCGCCATGGGTCAGGCTGACGTCGGCGGCTTCGATGGCCACGTCGGTGCCGCTGGCGAGGGCCAGGCCCACATCGGCCTGGGCGAGTGCGGGACCATCGTTGAGGCCTTCGCCGACGAAGGCCACCCGCCTGCCCTGGGCCTGCAGATCGGCGACGATCCGGGCCTTGTCTTGAGGCAGCACTTCGGCATGCACTTGCGCGATGTTCATGGCCTGCGCCACGGCCTGCGCCGTGAGGCGGGCATCGCCAGTGACCAGCGCGATGTCGAGGCCGCGTTCGCGCAGCGCCTGCACTACGGCGGCGGCCTCGGGCTTGGGCGGATCGGAGATGCCCAGAAGGGCCGCGCAGACGCCGTCCTGCGCAAGAAAGACCGTGGTCTGACCCTGCGCCTGCAGCGCATCGGCCTGGGCGTCGAACGACCCGAGCGCAATGTGTTCGCGTGTCATCAGCCGCCGCGAGCCCAGCAGCAGTTCGCGCCCTTCCAGGGTGGCGCGCACGCCGTACCCCGGCAGGACGCTGAAGGCCTCGACCCGCGGCAGCTCCAGCCCGCGCTGCCTGGCCGCATCGCGCACGGCGCGGGCCAGCGGGTGCTCGGAATCGGCCTCCAGTGCGGCGGCCAGCCGCAACGCCTGATCGTCGCCGAGGGGGCTGTGCAGCGCCGTGAGCGCGGGGCGGCCCAGGGTGACGGTGCCGGTCTTGTCCAGCAGCACGGTGTCCACGCGCGACAGGTTCTCCAGCGCTTCGCCCCTGCGAAACAGCACGCCCATTTCCGCGGCGCGGCTGCTGCCCACGAGGATGGCCGCGGGGGTGGCCAGGCCCATGGCGCAGGGGCAGGCCACCACCAGCACGGCCACCGCGGAGACCAGGGCCGAACTGACGTCGCCCGCGAGGGTCAGCCAGGCGGCGAAGGCCAGGGCGGCGATCAACAGCACCACGGGGGTGAAGACGGCCACCACGCGGTCGGCCACGCGCTGCACCGGCAATTTGCCGGTCTGGGCGTTTTCCACCAGCCGCACGATCTGGGCAAGCACCGTGTCCTGACCCAGCGCGGTGGCTTCGATGACCAGGCGTCCTTCGAGATTGACCGTGCCGCCCACCACGCGGTCGCCTGGCTTGCGGCGCACCGGCAGCGATTCGCCTGTCAGCATAGATTCGTCGATGTGGCTGTCTCCATCGCGCACCGTGCCATCGACCGGCAGGCGTTCGCCGGGGCGCACCAGGACGCGCTCGCCGATGCTCAGGCTGGCGAGGCCGACCTGCTGCTCGGTACCCTCGGCATCAATGCGCGTGGCCTGCTTGGCCTGCAACCCCAGCAGTTTCTGGATGGCGGCCGAGGCTCGTCCCTTGGCACGCTCTTCCAGATACTTGCCCGCGAGAATCACGGCCACCACGACGGCGGCCGAATCGAAATAGAGATGCCTCGACTCGGCCGCGAAGAGCTGCGGCGCCAACAGCACCAGCGAGCTGTAGACCCAGGCGGCCCCGGCGCCGGTGGCCACCAGGGCATTCATGTCCGGCGAGAGGTGACGGTAGGCGAGAGCGCCGCTGCGGAAGAAACGCCGCCCAGGGCCGAACAGCACGGCTGTCGTCAACGCAAACTGCACGCCGTCCCAGAAATGCGCCATCGGCGAGGCCCGCAGCAAGGCCGCATCGAGTCCTGGCCAGGCCATGGGCAGCATGGCCAGGATCAACACCGGCAGCGCCAACAGGCCCGCGAGCGCCACGTCGCGCCGCAGGCGCTCGAGACCGTGGTGCGGTGCGGGGATGTCGTCACGCCGCAGCGGGTGCGCCTCATACCCGGCGTCCACGACGGCCTGGGCCAGCGTCTGCGCATCGGTCATCGCCGGATTGAAGTTGACCCGGGCCCGGTTGACCGCCAGATTGACCTCGGCCGACAGCACGCCCGGCTGACGGCGCAACGCTCGCTCCACCCGGCCCACGCAGGAGGCGCAGGTCATGCCCTGAATGTCCAGGACGGCATCGGCGAGTACCGGTGTGTAGCCGGCGGCGCGTACCGCGGTGGCGAGCGTATGCGGGTCGGTCATCGCCGGCTCGTAGCCCACCTCCGCCTGCCGCGTCGCCAGATTCACGCTGGCCGACCGCACACCCGTCTGTTTGAGCAGCGCCCGTTCCACCCGTGTGCTGCAGGCGGCGCAGGTCATGCCGTCGATGCCAAGACGCAGGGTCTGTGCCGGGCTGGACGGGGCTGGATTGGCAGCAACGGGCTCAGGCTTCATGCCGGGTCTGCGCCTCAGTTGCACCGCGCAGGGCGGCAAGAATGGGGCATTGCGCCACGGCACCGTGGCCGGGACAGGCGCTCAGCAGGGTCTGCAGCCCCGCCTTGAGCCGCTGCAGATCGTCGAGTTTGGCGTCGATCTCGGCCAGACGCTGCGCGGCGATGGCGCGCACGGCGCTCATATCGGCTTCGGGTCTGCCGTGCAGCGCCAGCAGCTCGCCGATCTGCATCAGCGAAAACCCCAGCGCCTGCGCCCGGCGGATGAAATCGAGCTGCTCCAGGGCCTGCGCCGTGTAGCGCCGGTAGCCGCTGGGGCTGCGCGCGGCGGGCGCCAGAAGCCCCAGACGCTCGTAGTAGCGCAGGGTCTCGGCACCGAGCTGCGCACGCTGCGCGAGTTCGCCGATGGTGAGCAGGGGGGTGTCCATCAGGTCGGGCGGGGGCGATGAGTTTGAGCAGACTGCATGAACAGACTTTACAACCTACTAAAGACTTTAAGGTTGTCGGGGTCTTGGGCGGGTGCCGCCACCGGTTCAGCCTGTCATCACCGCGCGGCCCTCATGGCGACGGGCTTCTGCGCAGCGCCCAGGCGACGAAGCGTCGGCCGTACAACGGCTGCCGCCAGATCAGCCAGCCGGCGGCCAGCGCGTTGAGCAGGGCCACGCTCAGCAGCAGCCCAGGCACGCCAACGCCCGCCACCAGCAGCGCCGCGCAATAGCCCGAGCAGACCACCATGTAGATCGCGTTGAGAATGTTGTTGGCCGCAATCACGCGGGCGCGGTGCGTCACCGGGGTGTGGTGCTGGATGAGGGCGTAAAGCGGCACGCTGTAGATCCCGGCGCTGGCCGAGAGCAGGAACAGATCGAGCATCACCCGCCAATGCGCCGGGTCGCGCATGAAGGGCAGTACCTCCTGCAGCGCCGACGGATGCGGCAGGTTGCGGGTGGCGAAGAACAGGTCGATGCCGAACACCGTCATGCCCAAAGCGCCCAGCGGCACCAGGCCAATCTCCACCCGGCCGCGGGCCAGCCCCTCGCAGGCGACCGAGCCGAGGGCGATGCCGATGGAAAACACGCCCAGCAGCAGCGAGGCCACGGCCTCGTTGCCGCCGAGAACGTCTTTGGCGAACACCGGGAACTGGGTGAGAAACGCCACGCCGTAAAACCACATCCACGAGATCGCCAGAAGCGCCTGCAGCACCGTGCGGTCGGCCGCGGCGAGACGCAGGTTGCGCCCCGTTTCGGTGAAGGGGTTCCAGTTGATGCGGAGCTGCGGATCCACCGGCGCGGTCGCGGGAATGAAGCGCGCCGCTGTCCAGCCCAGCAGGGCCACGGCCACGCAGGCCAGCCCGGCCAGCAGCGGGCCGCGCTCGAAGGTCATCAGCAGCCCCCCGGCCAGATTGCCCAGGAGGATGGCCACGAAGGTGCCCATCTCGGTCATGCCGTTGCCGCCGGTCAGCTCCGGCGGGCTGAGGTGCTGTGGCAAATAAGCGTACTTGGCCGGGCCGAACAGCGTGGAGTGCAGTCCCATGCCGAAGGTGCAGGCCAGCAGCGCCGGTATGCTGGCCGTGACGAAGCCCCACAGCGCCAGCAGCATGATGACGATCTCCAGGGTCTTCACCCGGCGCATCAGCGAGGCCTTGTCGTACTTGTCGGCCAGTTGTCCGCTGGTGGCCGAGAACAGCACGAAGGGCAGGATGTAGAGCGCCGCGATCAGGTTGACCATCAGGCCGGTGGACAGCGCCGTCGCCGCTTCGGCGCGGTAGGCCACCATCACCGTGAAGGCGAACTTGAACAGGTTGTCGTTGCCGGCGCCGCCGAACTGGGTCCAGAAGAACGGCGCGAATCGGCGCTGGCCCAGCAGGGCGAATTGATTGGGGCGGGCGCGATCGGTCATGGCGGTGTGCTCGGGCGGATGGGCGGGGCGATGGTACAGCCCGATAATGGCCGCCCATGACGACACCGCCACCTGCCGCCACGCCCGCCGTGGTCAATATCTCCTGCTACAAATTCGTCAGCCTCGACGACCTGCCCGGCTGGCAGGCGCGACTGGCGGCGCAATGCGAGGCGCTGCAGCTCAAGGGAACGATCCTGCTCGCGCCCGAGGGCATCAACCTGTTTCTCGCCGGGCCGCGGCCGGCGATCGATGCGGTGATGGCCACGCTGCGCGCCGACGCCCGGCTGGCCGACCTCAGCCCGAAGGAATCGCTCTCGGCGGAGCAGCCTTTCAAGCGCATGAAGGTGAAGATCAAGCGCGAGATCATCACCCTCAACCGCCCGCAGATCCGCCCCGAGGCCGGCCGCGCGCCGGCGGTGGCGCCCGAGCGGCTCAGAGCCTGGCTCGACGCCGGATGCGACGACGAGGGCAGGCCCGTGGCCCTGCTCGACACCCGCAACGCCTTCGAGCGCGATCTGGGCAGTTTCGTCGGCTGCGTGGACTTTCGCCTCGGCAAGTTCAGCGAGTTCGCCCCTGCCGTTGAGGCGCATGCCGCCGACTTTGCCGGCCAGACCGTGGTGACGTTCTGCACCGGGGGCATCCGCTGCGAGAAGGCCGCGCTGCTCATGCAGGACTTGGGCATCGAGCGGGTCTACCAGCTCGAAGGCGGCATCCTCAAATACTTCGAGCTGGTCGGCGACGCGCACTATCAGGGCGGCTGTTTCGTGTTCGACGAGCGCGAAGTGCTCGGCTCCGACCTGCGGCCCGGCGACGGCACCATCGCCCCTCCCGCAGCGCCGCGGCACCGCTGAACCTCACATCCCCTTGCGCGCCAGATAGATGCCCGCGAGCACCAGGCCCGCGCCGAGCAGTTGCGGGGCGGTCAGCGCCTCGCCAAGCAGGATCCACGCGTACACCACCGCCATGGCCGGCTGCACCAGCAGACCCACCGACGAGAGCGCCGGGTTGAGCCTGCGCACCGCGTAGGCGATGACCACCTGCCCGCCGATCTGCACCAGCAGCGCCAGTCCCAGCACCCACAGCCAGCCGATGGCCGCATTCGGCCACAGCCTTCCCTCGGCGAGGGCGAAAGGCCAGAGCACCACGGCGGCGAGCAGGGTGACCACGGCCATGAGCGGCGCGGTGGGCAGCCGCTGCCGCGCCTGCTGGATGCCCACCTGATACGCCGCGTAGAACACGGCCGACACCAGCCCGCTGGCGTCGCCCAGAAGCGCCCGGCTGTGGCCGACGTTGGGGCCGATCATCAGGGCCGCGCCGCCCAAAGCCGCGGCCAGCCCGGAGAGAAACACCGGCCGGGGAGCGTTGCGGGTAATGACCCAGAAGGCCAGGGTGATGAGCACGGGGGCGAAGTTCGATTCCAGCGTGGCGTTGCCCACCGCAGTCCAGGTCACCGCGAGGTGGAAAAACACCAGGTCGAGCGCGAACATGGCGGCGGCAAAGAGGGCCAGCCCCCAGGTCGGCCAGTGCGCCAGCAGGGCGGGCGGAGCCGGGCGCCGCGCGTGCCACGACGGGGCGGTTGTAGTGGTGGGAGCCTCGACCCGTTCGGGCGTTCGGCGGCTCCAGGCCACCGCGGCCCAGACCAGCAGAAACGGGGCGGCCACGGCCATGCGCCAGAAGGCGCTGGCGAACGGGCCGAGGTTGGCCGTGGTGTCGGCAAGGCGCACGAAGACGCCGGCGAGGCCGAGCACGGCGCCGCCAAGGAGCAAAATGAGGAAATCCATCACCGAATTGTCGGTGCAATTCATCGGTTCGTAGGAAGGGCCGCCGCCGGTGGCCCGCTTCAGTCATGCCTGTGCATACTCTGCGTCGATTGACCGGGCGGCGGCGCACGCCTTGGGCGGACCGCGCACTCGGTCTGGTGCTGGCCGCAGTGGCGGGCGCGGCCAATGCCGGCGGCTTCGTCGCCGTGCATCAGTACACCTCGCACATGACCGGCATCGTGTCGGAGATGGCCGATCACCTCGCTGTGGGGAGTTGGGCGCTGGTTGCGGCCGGAGCGGGGGCGGTACTGAGCTTCCTGGTGGGCGCCATGGTGTCCACGCTGCTGATCAATCTGGGCCGCAGGCAGCACCTGCACAGTGAGTATGCCCTGCCGTTGGTGCTCGAGGCGGGGGTGATGCTGCTGTTCGGCCTGATGGGGGCGGGCCTGTCGCAGCGCGACTGGGTGTTCATTCCGGCCACGGTCTCGCTGCTGTGTTTCATGATGGGCCTGCAGAACGCGATGATCACCAAGGTGTCGCACGCGGTGATCCGCACCACGCATGTGACGGGTATCGTCACCGACATCGGCATCGAGCTCGGGCGGATGGTTTACTGGAACCGCGACCCCGATCCGCAACTTCGGCCGGTTCACGCCGATCTCGGGCATCTCGCCCTGCTGACGGGTTTGCTGCTGCTGTTTTTCGGCGGTGGTGTGGTCGGGGCGATGAGTTTTGCCCGCATCGGCTACGTCACCACCGTGCCGCTGGCGGCCCTGCTCCTGTTGCTCGCGGCCGTGCCGGTGGGGGACGATCTGTACCGCCTGCGCAAGCGTCTTCTGGCGCACTGATTGCCCGGATTCAGGGTTTTTTCAGCGTCTTTTGCAGCTCGGCGCAGTGATCGATGGGCGGCGTGCCCGGGGTGAACCACACCGCGTCATAGCCTGCAGGAAGCTCGGGCCGGGTGTCGGGCGAGAGGCCCTTGAGCAGCAGGCTGAACAGTCGCACCGGGCGGGCGACGTCGCGCGGCATGTGCGCTTCATGCGCGGCCACATGCAGGGCGACGCCGAGGGTGCGGTTGGCGTGAAAGCTGCCTGTGAGCAGCACGACGGTCTTGCCGGAGCGCGCCTGCGCGAGGCTGTGCGCCGCCATGCTGTCGTCGCGGGCGAACTGGATGCGCGCCATCGCCGGAAGTTGAGAGGCGGGCAGGAGGCCGCAATGGCTCTCGGCCACGTCGTCGAGAATGCGCTGGCGCACTGCGGCAGGCACGCTGGTGTCCCACCGCGCCTGCTGCATGGCGGCGCGCATATCGGCTCGCGGCAGGTTGACCCCCACCACGGGCACCCCGGCGCGCACCGCGGCCATGACCGGTGCCGCATACATCGCCCAGGGCCAGCCGTCGTCGTTCCAGTGCAGCCGGGCGCGGACCACGGCCTCGGGCGCATCGCGCGGCCCCTCGAAGCGCTGGCCTGCGTCGGCCATCTCCAGAGCCAGTGCGGCCAGCGCGCCGCGTTCGCCCAGCGCGCTGACGATCCAGGCCTGCACGGCGTGATGGTCGGGATGGTCGTGTTGCTCGCCCAACAGGCACAGCGTGGCCCGCGCGCAATCGTCCACCAACTGTTGCGGCGTGATGAACTGCCGACCGCCCTGCAGGATGCGCCCGACCAGCGGCGAGTGGGCCTCGACCGGCTCGGTGTAGCGCGGCAGCGGCGGCAGCGCGGCGGCCCGCGCGGCAGAGGCCGCGAGCCAGAGCGGCGCGCCGGCGGCCAGACCCAGGGCGAGGTTCAGACGCCGACGCGTGGCGTCGGGGGGCGAAGACCGGGTGGATGATGGCATCATGAGGGCATGTTCAATCGCGTGGGCCGGTCGAACTTACTGCAAGAGCGCAAGCCCGCGTCCGCATCAGGTCAAGACCCATGTCGGCGTCAACTCCGTTGCTGCAGTCGCCAGACGACTCGGCCCCGCAGCGCCTGTTCTTCGCGCTCTGGCCTGGCGGCGCCCTGCGCGGGTGCATCGCCCGTCATCAGGCCCTGTGGCAAGCGTCGGCGGTGGCCAGGGCGACCCCTGCGCCCAAGCTGCATCTCACGGTGCTGTTCATGGAGGGGGTCGCGGCGCATCGGGTGCCCGAGCTGATGGGGGTTGGTGACGCGATCTCGCCGGAATGGACCGACTTCGATCTGACTCTGGACCGGGCTTGCGTGTGGCCGAGGGGCGGCATCGCGCATCTGGCGCCGTCGCAGCCGCCTGCGGAGCTGTTGCTGTTGCGCTTGCGCACGCAACTGGTCGCCCAGGTCGATCGACGCGGGCTGCCGTTCGATGGCCGCGCCTTTGCGCCGCATGTGACGCTGGCACGGCGGGCGCAGGCGTCGCAGCCGCCGACCGAGTTTCCGCCGCTGCACTGGCGGGTGCGGGGCTTCGCGCTGGTTCGATCGGTGCTGGGCGCCGGGCGCTACGAGGTGCTCGGCCAATGGCCGTCGTCAGGGCGATGAACCTCGGGCGCCCGGTGTCTAGGAGCCTGTCGGACTTGAGCATCGCGGGCTGCAAATCCGCAGCCACGGGCCACTCTCACACCCTTTTTTCGCTTCACGCGACTCAAGCCCGACAGGCTCCTAGGGCGGCTGGCTTGCGGGCAAGGCCAGCGGATAAGGCGGATGCCCGCGCGTTCCCACCAGCAAGTCGCTGAGCACGACCTGGACATCGGGCGTGGCGCGGGCGATGGCTTCGAGTCGCTCGATCTGATCGCCTTGCATGACACAGCCCGAAAGTTGCACCACCCGGCCCTGGACGAGAACCCACACCGCGCTGTCGCGCAGCGCCGGATCGGCCCGCAAGGCGGGCAGCAGGGCTGTGGCGATGCCCCGGTCGTAGTCGAAGCTGCTGGCATAGCGGCATTTCCCCGCCAGGTAGCAGCTGTTGCCGCGCTCGACGCGGTGATGCTCGACTTCCCGGATCTCGGCCCGCGTGTAGGTGGGCGGGCTGGGCGTGGGACAACCGACGAGGCCGTGCGTGGCCTGTGCGAACGGATCGTGGAACGGGTTGACGATCAGCGGCGCGGCCGCTGCGGCCCCGTGTCCGAGGGCCAGGAACACAAGCATGGCCGCACTGAGCGACGGCGGCATTCCGGCTCGCCGAGATGGGCGGGGAAGGCATCGTTGCATCGAAACACCTCCCTGGAGGCGCGGTGGATTGAATTCCAACAAGCTTACGCCCGGGCGTCCCAGGGGGTGGAGAGCCCGCGACGCCCTCGCGGCCATCGCGGCCCGAAGGCCTCGATGGCCAGCGGCGACCCGCCCGCCAGAGGCTGATACTCAGTAGCTGGACACGCTGCCCAGCGTGGAGATCCACCACGCCAGCACCCCGCCCGCCGCGACGACGATGAGCGCGAGCAGACGGCCCGCCCAGGTATCGCGGGCCGAGGGCATGTCGGCGACGGCGTCGATATCGCCGGTCAACATGGGCCGCACCAGATTCTGTCGCTTGACGGCCGCGTAGTAGGCAATGGCCGCCAGGTGCAGGCCGACGAGCGTATAGATCAGCGGCTGGCCGATGGTGGTGTGATAGAAGGTGAAGATCGCGCTGGTGCGGTTGCTCACATAGCTGGTGAGCGGTCCGGCGTTGAAAATGTCGTCGTTGGCGAACAGGCCGCTGATGACCTGCAGCGCCACCGCCGTCAGCAGGGCGAGCACCGAGAGGCTGCCCAGCGGATTGTGACCCGCGCGAAGGTGGGCAGGACGCGGATCGTCGCCACGCACATAGCGAAGGACCGTGCCAGGGCCGTGCACGAAGTTCCCAAACCGGGCGTGGTGGCTGCCGATCACGCCCCAGACCAGTCTGAAGACCAGCAGCGCGATGAGGGCGTAGCCGCTCCAGTAGTGGTATTGCATGGCGTTGCCGCCGGTCAGACCCGTGACGATGGAGACGGTGACGCAGACCGCCAGCGCCCAGTGAAACAGGCGCAGCGGCAGATCCCAGATGCGGACTTTCATGAAGTGGCTCCCGTGCTCAGACTCTCAGCCTTGCTGCAGCTTGCGGGCGCAATCGAGCGCGAAGTAGGTGAGGATGCCATCGGCCCCGGCGCGCTTGAACGCCAGCAGCGATTCCATCATCACCGCGTCGTGGTCGAGCCAGCCGTTTTGCGCGGCCGCCTTGAGCATGGCGTATTCGCCGCTGACCTGATAGGCGAAGGTGGGCACGCGGAACTCGTCCTTCACCCGCCGCACGATGTCGAGATAAGGCATGCCGGGCTTGACCATCACCATGTCGGCGCCCTCGGCGATGTCGAGCGCGACTTCGCGCAGGGCTTCGTCGGAATTGCCCGGGTCCATCTGATAGACCTTCTTGTCGGCCTTGCCCAGATTGGAGGCCGAGCCGACGGCGTCGCGGAACGGGCCGTAGAAGGCGCTGGCGTACTTGGCGCTGTAGGCCATGATGCGGGTGAGGATGTGGCCGTTGTCTTCCAGGGCGCGACGTACCGCGCCGATGCGTCCGTCCATCATGTCGCTGGGCGCGACGATGTCCACCCCGGCGGCAGCGTGGGTCAGCGCCTGCTTCACCAGCATCTCCACCGTGGGCTCATTGAGGATGTAGCCCGTGTCGTCGAGCAGGCCATCCTGGCCATGCGAGGTATAGGGGTCGAGCGCCACATCGGTGAGCACGCCCAGTTGCGGAAACGCGCTCTTGAGCGCCCGCACCGCACGCGGCACCAGCCCGTCGGGATTCGTGGCTTCGACGCCATCGGGCGTCTTGAGCTTGGGATCGATGACTGGAAACAACGCAAGCACCGGAATGCCCAGCCGCACGCATTCCTGTGCCACCGGCAGCAGCAGATCCAAGCTCAGACGCTCCACGCCAGGCATCGAGGCCACGCTCTGCCGCTGCTGCTCGCCGTCGAGAATGAAGACCGGATAGATCAGATCGTCCGCACTCAGGCGGTGTTCGCGCACCAGACGGCGGCTGAAATCGTCGCGGCGCAGCCGCCGCATGCGGGTGCCGGGAAAGCCCGGCAGGTTCACAAAGTTTTTCATCTTTAGTCGGTTGTAGGCTGGAACTTGAGGCGGTCAATGCTATCTTTTTCAGGCAGATGGTGCGCCGCCTGGCGGGCCATCTCCCGCTTCTCCTCCCTGAGCGGGGCCTTGTTTCAAGGCTTGAATCCCTGGCCAGCACTGCCGGGGATTTTTTTGTCTGGCCTCTTCGTCTGTCCCCGCGCAACAAGGTTCCCCAACGGCTCTTCTACACTGCATGTCTGTCTGAACAAGGGAGTTCGATATGGCTTTTCAATGGGTGCTGACCTGGCACATCATCTTCGTGATCGCGTGGTACGCCGGCCTGTTCTACCTGCCGCGCATCTTCGTGAATCTGGCCATGGTGCCCGAAGGCAGCACGGCCGAACGCGAACGCCTGCTGATGATGGGACGCAAGCTCTACCGCTTCACCCACATCCTGATGTGGCCCGCCATCATTCTCGGTCTGGTGTTGTGGCTCTATTACGGCATCGGTCTGCACGGCCCTGGCAATGGCTGGATTCACACCAAGGTCACCCTGGTCGTGCTGCTGGTGATCTATATGTTCTGGTGCAAACGCATCCTCCGGCAGTTCGAGCAGGGGCGAAACACGCGCAGCCACAAGTGGTATCGCTGGTTCAACGAGATCCCCACCATCATCCTGTTCATCATCATTCCGCTGGTCGTCATCAAGCCGTTCTGACCCATTCCCGGCGCGTCGCTGCCGGGCGCTGACGCATCATGTCTTCGCATCGCCCAGCGCACAGCGCGCGTCCGGTCTCCCGCTTTTCGCGCTATGCGCTGGCGGGCTATGCGCTGCTGATCGTCTATGCCAGTCTTTATCCCTTCGCGGGATGGCGCTGGCAGGGGCTGATGCCGTATGACTTCGTTCTCGCGCCGCTGCCGCGCTACATCACGCTCAGCGATCTGCTGATCAACGTCGGCGGCTACCTGCCGCTGGGCTATCTGATGGCGCGCTGTCTGCCCGCGCGCTGGCCGCGATGGGCGCTGTGGGGGGGCGGCAGCGCGCTCGCCAGCGGCCTGTCTTTCTGCATGGAGGCGTTGCAGGCTTTTCTGCCCATGCGGGTGTCGTCCAATCTCGACTGGCTGACCAATTCCCTGGGGGGGATCGCCGGGGCTGCAGTCTGCGTGTGGTTGCTGCCGCGCATTCGGCTGGCGGCCTTGCTGCGGCTGTGGCGCGAGCGCTGGTTTGCGCCTCATGTCGGCTATGGCCTGCTGCTGCTGGTGCTCTGGCCCGTGGCACTGCTGTGGCCGGCGGCCGTGTTGTTCGGCACCGGCCAGATCGGCCCGACCCTGCTGCAACCCGCGCTCGATACCGATACCTGGCGGGTGTTGTCGGCGTGGTTCGTCAACAGTGGGTTGCGTCTGCCCGACTTTGCCCCCATGAGTGCCCTGCGCCAGACGGGGATCACCGCGGCCATGCTGGCAGGCAGCATTCTCACCCTGGCCTCGCTGCTGCGGCCAGGGGCGCCGCGGCTGCGGCTGGCGCTGCTGCTGACCTTGACCGGCCTGCTCGCGGTCAGCCTGTCGGCCGCGCTGAGCTTCGGGCCCGAGCACGCGCTGGCCTGGGCAACCGTTCCCACCCTGCGAAGCGTGGCGCTGGGTCTGATGATCGGCCTGCCGCTGGCCTATCTGCCGCCTCGCTGGGGGGCGGTCGCGGGGGGGCTGTGCCTGGTGCTGGCGCTGGTCTGGATCAACGTTTCAGGGCCGGGGCCGTACTACGCCATGAACCTGCAGTCCTGGAGCCAGGGCCTTTTCATCCGGCTCTACGGCCTGCCGCAGTGGCTGAGCTGGCTTTGGCCGTTTGCCGTGCTGGTTTATCTTCTGGCGTATGCGCTCCGACCCGCGCGCCACGACTCTTGAGCACCTCTCATGAACTACTACGAACACCACATCTTTTTCTGCCTGAATCAACGCGACGCGGGCGCCACCCGGCCATGCTGTGCCGCCAGCGGCGCAGAGGCCGCCTTCGAGCACTGCAAGAAGGCGGTCAAGAAGCTCGATCTTGCCGGTGCCGGCAAGGTGCGGGTGAACCGGGCCGGCTGTCTCGATCGCTGCGAAGAAGGGCCGGTCTGCGTGGTCTATCCCGAGGGTGTCTGGTACACCTATGTCGATCAAAGCGACATCGACGACATCGTGCAGAGCCATCTGCTGGGCGGCAAGGTCGTCGAACGCCTGCATCTGCCCGACGCGCCCGGGGGCGGCGACTCGTCGGGGTCCGTGTGATGCCCATGAGCCGCTTCCAAGCGATCATCTCGCAGCGCGTGGCGCGCAGGGTAGTCCAGTGAGCGCGCAGACCCGCAAGCGCCTGGTGCCCGGCCCGGTGGGGCCGATCGAGGTGGCGGTCGATGCGCCCGAGGGGGCGCCACGCGGGTTGGCGCTGGTGGCGCATCCGCATCCCCTGTTCGGTGGCACCATGGACAACAAGGTGGCGCAGACGCTGGCCCGGGCCTGGCTCAAACTCGGCTTCGTCGCGGTGCGGCCCAATTTCCGTGGGGTGGGTGAAACCGCGGGATTGCATGATCACGGCGTGGGCGAAACCGACGACCTGTTGGCGGTGCTCGATTTTTTCGCGTCAGAACTAGCTGCAGAGACGCGGGCCGAGGCTGAAACCTTGCCCCTGGCGCTGGCCGGATTTTCCTTCGGTGCCGCCGTGGCGGCGCGATGCGCTCAGGCGTTGCGTCAGCGGGGCAGGGCGCTGCAGCATCTCACCCTGGTCGGCACGGCCGTCACCCGCTTCGAGGTGCCGCAGGTCAGGCCGGCCGACGCGGCGCCGCTGGCGGAAACCCTGTTGGTGCTGCATGGCGAGCAGGACGACGTGGTCCCGCTGCAGGCCGTGTATGACTGGGCCCGGCCGCAGTCGCTTCCGGTGGTGGTCTTTCCCGGCGCGGGACATTTTTTCCATGGCCTGCTGCTGCCGCTGCGCGACTGGGTGTGCCGTTGGCATGGGGCGGGATGCGGGTGAGCGCCCGCTGGTCAGGCAGGGCCCGGCGCTGCGGCTGATCCCGTGCACGCACGGTTGAGAATGGAATCGCTCCGCCGTGCGAACCTTCTGCCGGTCCCGTGCTCTGACCGTCTGCCGCAGCAGGCCCCGCTGCGGCAAAACTTCGTCACCCCTGCACGGTCCGTAGGCTGTTAGGGTGTTGTTTCTTGCGTTGTGTGTTTTCAGGATTTGCCCATGTCCGTTCAATCGTTCGTCGCCGCGTGCAGCGCGGCCAGCCTGCTCGTCTTGTCGCCACTGGCGCAGGCCGCTTCCGCACCGGCGGCAGCGCCCGCCCCAACAGCCACGGCCGCTGTTCCGCTCACGCCGATGCAGACCCTGCTCGCCACCGTTCCCCCGCCCAAACTCGATGCCCGGGCCTGGCTGGTGGTCGACCTGACCAGCGGACAGATCCTGGCCGAGCACGACGCCCATGCCCAGGAGGCTCCTGCCTCGCTCACCAAGCTGATGACGGCCTATCTCACCTTCAAGGCCCTGAAGGAAGGCACGATCAAGCTCGATCAGAAAGTCACCGAGTCGAAGGAGGCCTGGCAGACCGGAGGGTCGCGCATGTTCATCGACCCGCGCGTGCCGGTGTCTGTCAACGACCTGCTGCTGGGCATGATCGTGCAATCGGGCAACGATGCAGCCATGACGCTGGCGCAGACAGTGGGCGGCTCGGTGAGCGCCTTTGTCGCCATGATGAACCGCCAGGCGCAGCAGTGGAATCTCAAGGGCACGCACTTCATGGACCCCACGGGTCTGCCCGATCCCGGACACCACACCACGGCTTATGACCTCTCCATCATCGCCACGCACATCATCCGCGACTTTCCGGCTGACTACGCACGCTATTTCAAGGTCAAGGAGTTCACCTACAACCACATCACCCAGCCCAACCGCGTCAGTCTGCTGTTCACCGACCCTTCCGTGGATGGCATGAAAACGGGTTACACCTCCGAAGCCGGTTACTGCATGATCACCTCGGCGCAGCGCCAGTTTCCCAACGGTCCGCGGCGGCTGCTCACCGTGGTGATGGGCACGCCGACCGAGCGGGCCCGCGGGGATGAGAGCCAGGTGCTGCTCAACTGGGCCTATCAGAACTTCGACGACATCGTGCTGGCCGCACCCGGCAAGCCGGTGTTGACCGCGCCGGTCTGGAAGGGTGTGGACAACAAGGTCGAACTGGGCTCTTCGGTGCCGGTGATCATTTCCGTGCCGCGTGGCATGGGCAAGGATCTGCAGACCAAGGTGGTGCGGCCCGATCCGCTGGTGGCGCCGCTGCAGGCCGGGCAGCGCGTTGGCCAGCTGGACATCAGCATGAGCGGCAAGCCGCTGGCGGTCTATCCGCTGGAAGTCGTCAAGGCCGTACCCGAGGCCGGTCTGTTCGGCCGCGCCTGGGACAGCCTGCGTCTGATGATCAAGTAAAGGATTGCGCCGCCGAGCGGGGGTCAGGCCGTGGCGGCCTGCTCCTGTTCGACCACGCAAACCTCGCCGCGCAGCGAGTGCGGGTAGGCCGTGGTGATGCGCACGGGCATGATCTGGCCGACCAGCCGCGCGTCTCCCTTCAGATGCACGATGCGGTTGTTTTCCGTGCGGCCCTGCAGCTCCGACGGATCTTTCTTGCTCGGACCTTCGATGAGCACGGCCTGCTCCGTCTCCACCATGGCGGCGCTGATGGCCGAGGCTTGTCTCTCGATCTGGGCCTGCAGGGTCTGCAGCCGCCTGAGCTTGACGTCGGCCGGGGTGTCATCAGCCAGATTGGCTGCCGGGGTGCCGGGGCGCGGACTGAAAATGAAACTGAAGCTGGCGTCGAACTGCATGTCCTCGATCAACTTCATCAATTGCGCGAAGTCGGCATCGGTCTCGCCCGGAAAGCCGACGATGAAGTCCGAGCCGATGCAGATATCGGGGCGCACCGCGCGCAGCCGTCGCACGATGCTCTTGAACTCCAGCGCCGTGTAGCCGCGCTTCATCGCCGACAGAATGCGGTCGCTGCCATGCTGCACCGGCAGGTGCACATGGTTGACGAGCTGGGGAATGCGGCCATAGGCATCGATCAGCCGCTGGGTGAATTCCTTCGGATGGCTGGTGGTGTAGCGAAGGCGCGCAATGCCGTCGATCTCGGCCACGCACTCCAGCAGAAAGGCGAAATCCTCGCCTTCGCCCGCGCCGCGCCAGGCATTGACGTTCTGCCCCAGCAGCGTCACCTCGCGCACGCCCAGCGTCGCCAGTTCGGCCACCTCGGTGAGCACGTCGACCAGGGGGCGCGAGACTTCCTCGCCCCGGGTATAGGGCACCACGCAGTAGCTGCAATACTTGCTGCAGCCCTCCATGATGGACACGAAGGCGCTCGGCCCTTCCACCCGGGCGGGTGGGAGATGATCGAACTTCTCGATTTCCGGAAAGCTGATGTCGACCTGCGCGCGCCCCTGCGAGCGGCGCTGGGCAATGAGCTGCGGCAGGCGGTGCAGGGTCTGCGGGCCGAACACCAGATCGACGTAGGGCGCGCGCTTGACGATGGCTTCGCCTTCCTGGCTGGCCACGCAGCCCCCCACGCCGATGAGCAGATTCGGGTTGTCGGCCTTGAGTTCGCGCAGGCGCCCCAGATCGCTGAAGACCTTTTCCTGCGCCTTTTCGCGGATGGAGCAGGTGTTGAGCAGGATGAGATCGGCCTCCTGGGGCGAGGCGGCCGGCACATAGCCCTCGGAGGCACCCAGCACATCGGCCATCTTCGACGAGTCGTACTCGTTCATCTGGCAGCCGAACGTCTTGATAAAGACCTTTTTCATGGCATCAACATCCGTCATTCACTGAAAAACAGCCCGCATTGTCCGGGCGCCTTGGGCAGTTGGAGCTGACTGGCGACAGCGTCGTTCACCAGCCAGATGCGAAAGACATTGCCCATCGCATCGGTCTGGAACACCACGTGGCTTTCCACGCCGTCGAGCTGGCTTCGAGGAATGATGCGGTTCTGCGGACTGATCACCCGCACGCCCGGCCCCAGGGTGTAATCGGTGCAGTTGATGCTGACCTTTGGAAAGGCGCCAAACTCGGCTTTCCCTTGCAGGCTGCCCATCGGGTAATTCATCTGCGCCAGTGCTGCGCTCATTGCCCCCAGGCCAAGCGCCACGCCCAGAACGACCCGAACCGCGATCCGACCGGGCAGGGATTGAGGTTTCATCGCAGACTCCTTGGGCCAACGCCCGTTCGTCTTCGTGCAAGAGCGCCGAACCAGACGCAAGACAAATCGCAAACGCAAGGCAAAACCAGGCAAAACAAAAAAGCCCAGGCAATTGTGCATGGGCTTTTTTGGCGCCCACCAATTCGGCGCAATGGATCTGCTCGGGCAGAACCGGACTGTGTGAACCTGATGGACTTGAAACTGGTGGCGCTTCAGGGACTCGAACCCCGGACCTGCGGATTATGATTCCGTCGCTCTAACCGACTGAGCTAAAGCGCCAATTCGCAAACAAGCCGCGCAGTATAGCGCATCAGTTGTGGGTGAAAAGGGGTTTTCGTTTTTCCAGGAAGGCGGCCATGCCTTCCTTCTGATCGGCGGTGGCAAACAGCGACTGAAACATGCGGCGCTCGAAACGCAGCCCTTCGGCCAGCGACGATTCGAATGCGCGGTTCACGCACTCCTTGGCCATGCGCACCGAGGGCTGCGAATAACCGGCGATGGCTTCGGCCATGGCCACGGCCTCAATGAGTGCGCGTTCCAGCGGCACGACCCGCGCGACCAGGCCGCTGCGTTCGGCCTCCTGCGCGTCCATCATCCGGCCGGTGAGCACCAGATCCATGGCCTTGGCCTTGCCCACGGCGTGTGTCAGGCGCTGGGTTCCGCCCGCGCCGGGAATGATGCCGAGCTTGATCTCGGGCTGGCCGAACTGGGCGTTGTCGGCGGCGACGATGAGATCGCACATCATCGCCAGCTCGCAGCCCCCGCCCAGCGCGAAACCGCGGACAGCGGCAATCACCGGTTTGCGGATCTGCATCATCGCTTCCCAATTGCGCGTGATGAAGTCTTCGGTGTAGCTGGCGGGAAACGTTTTTTGCGCCATGGCGGTGATGTCGGCTCCTGCGGCGAAGGCCTTGTCGCTGCCGGTGACGACCATGCAGCCGATGGCCGGATCAGCGTCAAACGCCTTCAGTGCGTCGCCCAATGCGTCCATCAGGGCGTCGTTCAAGGCGTTGAGCTGCTTGGGGCGGTTGAGGGTGACGAGGCCGACGTGGCCCCGGGTTTCGGTCAGGATGACGGCGTCGTCTGCGCTCTGCATGGGCATCTCCTCAAGGAATCGGAATCGTTCGAAGGCATTGTGCGTCACGGCGCGGTGCCCAGCCAGGCGCTCTGGCGCTGCCGCTGCGACCGCTGGGGTCTGTCGGCCAGACGCAGTTGCACCCGGCTTGCCGGCATGACAAACCAGGGCGTCTGACTCTGCTGCTCGAGATCCTGGCGCAGCCAGCTCAGGCGCCAGATGTCGCCCTTGGCCGCCAGCGCGTGATGGCGCTCGAGCACGGATTTGCGCGCCCGCTCGCCGTCGAGCGTGAGCAGGAGATCGCCGGCCGCCAGCCCCGCGCGTTCGGCCCAGCCGCCGTTGCGCACGCGCTGCACGCTCAGCCAGCCGCCGGCCTGCTCCTGCACGGCCAGCCCCAGCGCGTCGAGCGGGGCGTCTTCCTGGACGGACCCTTGCACGCCGAAGTCGGCGAGCCTGGCTTTCAGCGGCGGCAGTTCGGTGCCGTGGACATGGCGGCGGAAAAAAGCCCGCCAGTCCAGGCCGCTCACTTCCTTGAGCAGGCCCGGCAAGGCGTCCTCGGCCACGCCTTCGGCGCGCAGCGGGGCGTCGGCACGACCGTAGCGGGTCCACAGCAGCCGCATCACGTCGTCCAGCGTGACGTCGCTTTCGCGGCGCAGCCGCAGGTCGATCGCCAGCGCCACCATGGCGCCAAGCTGGTAGTAGCTGACGGTGGCGTTGGCGGTGTTCTCGTCGGGGCGGTAGTACTTGGTCCAGGCATCGAAACTGGCCTCGGCCACGCTCTGCACGGAGCGGCCCGGCGTGCGCTGCACCGCGCCGAGGGTGCGGGCCAGGCCGTCGAGGTACTGCTGCGGGCTGATCAGCCCGGCGCGAAGCACCATCAGGTCGTCGTAATAGGCAGTGAAGCCCTCGAACAGCCAGAGCAGGGTGGTGGGGTTCTCGCGTTCCAGGTCGTAGGGCGTGAAGGCGTGCGGCTTGATGCGCTTGACGTTCCAGGCGTGGAAGTATTCGTGGCTGCAAAGGCCGAGGAAATCGCGATAGTCGCCGTCTGCGGCCTGCATGCGCGGATGCGGCAGGCTGCGCCGGGAGCACATCAGCGCGGTGCTGTCGCGGTGCTCGAGGCCGCCGTAGCCGTCGGCCGTCGGCGCCACCATGAAGAGGTATTGGTCGAAGGGCGCGCGCTTGCGGCTGGGCTCGAACAGCGCGATCTGCGCAGCGCAGATGCGCTTGAGGTCGCGGGCCAGACGTTTGGCATCCACCGTGTCCCGCAAGGCGGTGGCATGGGCGATCACCATGTGGTGGGCGGCTCCGCCGGCGTTGAAGGGAATCTGCATCAGATCGCCCATTTCCACCGGGTGGTCGATCAAGTCGTCGTAATGGGCCGCACGTCGGCTGCCGAAGCCTCTGGCGTCGCATTGCACGGCAGGCAGGGTGGTGGCCAGTGTCCAGTGCGGTGCGAAGTCAGGCGCGCTGATGGTGACGGTGTGCGGCAATGCCTCGCGGCCGGCTGCGGCCAGCAGCAGGCTGCTGGCGTTGAAAAAACCGCGCTGGGAGTCGAGATAAGCGGTCCGCACCGAGAGATCGAAGGCGTACACCGTGTAGCGCAGAAGCAGCGGTCCGTCGCAGGGCGCGACGCGCCAGCGGTTTTTGGCGATCTTCTCGATGTCGACGGTCTTGCCGCCGCACCAGGCCTGCAACCGCAGCACATGACGGGCGAATTCGCGCACCAGATAGCTGCCGGGTATCCACACCGGAAGCCAGAACTCCTGTCCCGTGGCCGCCGGGTCCGCCAGGTCGAGCTCGACCTGGAACTGGTGCGCGCTCGCGTCGGCTATCGAGACGCGATAGCTTGGCCCGGAGGATTCAGGATGCTGCGTGCCCGGGCGAGGGGCCTTGGGCCGTTGAAGGGGACGGGATTTCTGGGTCATGGCGTCGGGCGCTGCCTTCAAGCTGTGGCGCGGGTGAACAGGATCTGTAAATTCGCATTTGAACGGTTCAAAACCCATGCTAACCTGCTGGAATTATTCAGGCTTGATCCTTCCAACAGCGACTACAGCGGCACAGGCATCGTGGAACGCGACGTTTTTTCTGAGATTGCCGCACATGCGGGGGCTGGGGCTCCGGCACTGGTCTATCAACCCCAGGTCAGTTACCCGGCCGGTCAAGTGATCGGGCTGGAGGTGCTGTTCCGGTGGCGTGCGGAAGACGCCCCCAAGAGGCATTCTCCGCTGATGTTTCTGCCCCAGTTGACCCCGGCGCAGACCAGCGAGCTGTTTTTCTGGGTGATGGAAGAGGCCATTTCCGAGGCCCGTGTGCTGTCCAACTGGACGGGATGGAACGGCTACATCTCGGTCAACATCGAGGCCGACCAGATCGGCGACCCGGCCCTGATCGAACACATCAACACCACGCTGCAACGCTACGCCTGGGCTCCCGAGCGGCTGATGGTCGAGGTCACCGAGCGCCGCGCCATTCCGGCCTTTCCCAGTGTCGCGCGCAATGTGCAGTCGCTGCGCAAGGCTGGCGTGCGCGTGGCCATGGACGATTTCGGCGAGGGCTATGCCTCGTTCGAATACCTCAAGATCCTCGATCCGAGCGACATCAAGATTCCCGCCAGCTTCACGGCGGATGTCACCAAGGACGTGCGCAACGCCGAGATCGTGCGCGCCCTGGTCGACATTTCGCGGCGGCTTTCGATCAACGTGGTGGCCGAGGGCGTGGAGACGCGCGAATGCGCCCAGGCCTTGCACACCATGGGCCTGCAGAGCATGCAGGGTTACCTGTTCGGCGAGCCGCGTGAACTGGAGGAATGGGCGCAGTTGCTCAAGCAGCCCGGCGCCAGCGTGGTGCAGCCTTCCTAGGGCCGTATCGGCCCCCGAGAGGGATGGTCGGCCGGGCAAGACGGGTCGATACATTTCGTCACCGCATCGCCTGTTTTTTGCATCCATCATGGATGACCGATAAAAACAGGAGACAGGCATGAGCACCATCCCGGCACAGCCCAACGCGGCGGCGATTTCCCCCGAAGCCCCCGTCGTGGGCGCACGCCCAGGGCATCACGGCGCGCCGACCATCGCGGCGCGCATTGACCGGCTTCCCCCTTCGAAGACCGTGCGCAACATGGTCATTCTGCTTTCCCTCGGGGGGCTGTTCGAGTTCTACGATCTGTTCCTGACGACCTACATCGCGCCTGGCTTGTTCAAGAGCGGCGTGTTCACCGCGACGACCAAGGGACTGTTCGGCTTCGAGGGCATCGCCAGTTTTGTCGCGGCACTATTCCTCGGTCTTTGGGTGGGCACGCTGTTCGTGAGCTGGCTCTCGGATCGCTACGGCAGACGCGTGGTCTACACCTGGGCACTGCTCTGGTACTGCATCGCCACGCTGATCATGGCGTTTCAGCACACGGCCATGAGCATCGACATCTGGCGCTTCATCGCGTCCATCGGCATCGGGCTGGAGATGGTCAACATCGATACCTATGTCTCGGAACTGGCGCCGCAGGCCAAGCGGGGAACGTATTTCGCGTTGAATCAGTTCATCACCTTCAGCGCTGTGCCGGTGGTGGCCTTTCTGGGCTGGCTGCTCGTGCCGCATCAGATCGCCGGTCTCGACGGCTGGCGCTGGGTGGCCATCTTCGGGGCGCTGGGTGCCATCGTCATCTGGTTCATCCGGCTGCGGCTGCCCGAGTCGCCGCGCTGGCTGGAGGACAAGGGGCGTCATCACGCCGCCGACGCGATTCTCAGCCGCATCGAGCAACGGGTGGAGCGCGAGACCGGCCGGCCCCTGCCCGAGCCCAAAGCCTTTGTCGGCGATGTGGATCCTGTGAAGCCGCGCTGGGGCGAAATGTGGGAAGGGGTCTACCGCAAGCGCACGGTCATGCTCATCCTGTTCAACATTCTGCAGACCGTGGGCTATTACGGCTTCGCCAGTTGGGCGCCGACCTATCTCATCGCCAAGGGCTTCGATATTCCGAAATCGCTGCTGTACACCTTCATCATCGCCTTCGCCTACCCGATCTCGTCCCTCATCGGCGCCTCATTCGGCGACCGCTTCGAACGCAAATGGCTGATCGCGGTGCCCGCGCTGGGCGTGGCCCTGTTCGGGCTGCTGTTCGCGAATGCGAATGGGGCGACGGCCATCATCGTGTTCGGCATTGCGGTGGCGTTCTTCAACAACATCATGAGCTACGCCTACCACGCCTATCAGAGCGAGCTCTACCCCACTCGCATCCGCGCGCGAGCGGTGGGATTCGTCTATTCGTTCAGCCGGATCAGCGCCGTGTTCAGCGGCTTCGTGATCGCGGATCTGCTCAAGACCTCGGGCGATGTCGGCGTGTTCACCTTCATCGCCGCCGCGATGGTCGGTGTGGCGCTGGTCATCGTCATCATGGGGCCGCGGGTCACGAAGCGGCGCCTGGAAGACATCGCGCGTTAAGTCTGCTGCGCTGCGGGAGATAATGGGCAGTCCTTCGCCTCGGGCTGCCCGCCATGACCCCCATCGATGTCGTTGTTCCCGAACCCGTTTATCGCCGTGTTCCGGCCGGTCATGGCCTGCGCTGGTGGGTCGAGGGATGGCGCAGCTTTACCCTGGCGCCGCTGCCGTGGATCGGTCTGGCCGTGGCCATGCTCGTGCTGCTGTGGCTGCTGGGCGAGCTGCCGCTGGGGGGCATGCTCTCGCAATGGCTGAGTCTGCCGCTGCTGGCATTCGGGGTGATCTTTGCGGCACTGCTGCGCCAGCGGGTGACGCGGGCGCGGGAGATCACGCCGCAGGGTATGCCGGTGGAGCCGCAGAACGAGGGCGCGCTGTCGGCGTCGAGCCAGATGTGGACGCGCCGCCTCGGCCCGCTCTTGCTGGTTTCCTTGCTGGTGCTGGCGCTGGGCGGGGTGATCGGCGCGGCGATCGTGATGGGGTTGGGCGCGATGTTCGGCCTGGGTCTGGCCAGCTTTGGCGCGTTCGCCAAGATCATGACGCCTGGCATGGGCCTGACCGCGGGCGTGGGCGCCTTGGCGGGTTCGCTCATGACGCTGTTGCTCCTGGTCCTGCTGGCCCTCTACCTGTTCAGCGTGGCGTTCTGGTTCGTCAACACCCTGGTGGCGATCGGGGGCGTGCGTCCCTGGGGCGCGGTGAAGCTGTCGGTGCGGGCCGGCTTTGCCAATCTGGCGCCCATCACGCTGTTCACCGTGCTGCTGCTGCCGATTTCGCTGGTGGCCATGCTGCCTTTCGGCTTGGGGCTGCTGGTGTTGTTTCCCGTGCTGTCGGGGGCTTCGTTTGCGTCGTATCACGACGTCTTCGGCGACGGCGCGGCGGGCTGACTTTTCTTCTCGACGGTTTCACCATGAATGTCATCGACTATCTGCGCCAACACATCCGCACCGTGCCCGACTGGCCTTCGCCCGGCGTGCAGTTCCGCGACATCACACCGCTGCTGCAGAACCCGCGGGTGTTCCGCGTGCTCATCGACCAGTTCGTGCATCGCTACATGGCCCCCGATCTGCGCCCGGACGTGGTGGCCGGCATCGATGCGCGCGGCTTCATTCTCGGCGCCGTCATCGCCTACGAACTGAACATCGGCTTCGTGCCCATCCGCAAGAAGGGCAAGCTGCCCTTCGCCACGGTGTCCGAGGAATACGAACTCGAATACGGCAGCGCCACCGTGGAGATCCACACCGATGCCGTGCGCCCCGGCGACTGCGTGCTGCTCATCGACGACCTCATCGCCACCGGCGGCACCATGATGGCCGGCAAACGCCTGCTCGAAAAGCTCGGGGCCAGCGTGATCGAGGGGGCGGCCATCGTCGATCTGCCCGAACTCGGCGGATCGCAACTGCTGCGCGACGCGGGGCTGCCGCTGTTCACCCTGGTGGACTACGCAGGGCATTGACCGTGTCGTGGTCGATGCGGGTCTGGCGGGTTGTGCTGCATGCGCTGATGAGCGCGCTGCTTTTCGCCTGGGCGCCAGCTTGGGCGCAGCCCATCGGCTCGGCCCCGGAGGTGTCGATCCGCAGCGTGGACAGTGTGGCGCTGCAAGGGGCCACCGCCATCCTCGATCTCACCCTCAACATCCGCAACACGGGCGGTCTGGCGTTGCCGCTGCAGAAACTTCGATTCCAGCTTCAGTTCAACGGTCTGGAGGTGGCGCAGGGGGTGAGTACCGCGCCGGTCACCATCGCCGCGCAACAGCAGGCCCAGGTGCCCGTGCAGGTCGTCGTGAACAGCACGATCCTGCTCGGCCTCATCGCCACCCTGCCGCCCGATGGCATGGTGCGCTACGTGATTCTGGGGACGGCCGAGATCGGCCAGACCATGCTGCAGATTCCCTTCACCCACAGCGGGGCGGTGCAACTGGCGCTGCAGTAGTTCAGACTGCCGCGGCGGGCGCCTTGTCGAGCTGGCGGCGCATCATGCGGTGCGACCACAGCCCGCCGAACGGAATGAGCGAAGCGAGCAGCACGCCCAGGCTGCGCAAGGGCGAGAGCTGCCCGCGCGAGAGCGTCACCACCAATGCGATGGTGGCCCAGATGAACAGGGCGCCGTGAATCGGCCCGATGATCTTCACCCCGACGGGCCAATCGGCCGCGTACTTCAGCGGCACGGCCAGCAGCACCAGGGCGATGAGCGACGATCCTTCGACCAGCGCCATGACGCTGAGATGATGAAGAGGGGACTTGAACATGCGTGACACTCCGGCGTATCGAGATAGATGCGCGGAATGCTATGTCCCGAAAAATCCCCTACGACGCGAATATGGCCGGGCGATTCCGGAGGAATTGCCCGATCGCAATTCCTGCGTCAGCGGCTGCGCTGACCACCGCCCTGGCGGCGCTGGCCGCCGAAGCCGGCGTTCTGTCCACCCCCTGAGGGGCGGCGTCCACGGCCCTGGCCGTTGCGCATATGAGGCGGCAGATCGAGCTCGACCCAGGGCGTGCTCTGCCAGGAATCGGCACGGCGCTCGGGCGGCAGATTGCCGGTCGCCGACTTGGCGCCAGCGCCCGACTGGCGCTGGCCCTGAGGTTTGGCGTTGGCGGGCGCCTGCGAGGAACGCGCTTGACCGGGGCGGCCGTCGCCGCGCTTGGCCCCCTGGCCTGCGCCAGGTCCACCAGCACCCTGGCGGCGCTGGCCCTGACCGCCCGCACCGCCGCGGCGTTCGCCGCCATGCAGCACGGTGCGGCCCATGACGATGGGCTGGGCCTTGGCGTTGGGATCGGGTTCGAAGCCGGGAATGACCTGCTGCGAAATGGGGTTGCGCACCAGTTTTTCGATGTCGCGCAGGAAACCGAGTTCGTCCACGCAGACCAGCGAAACCGCCTGGCCGGTGCTGCCGGCACGGCCGGTGCGGCCGATGCGGTGCACATAGTCCTCGGGAATGTTGGGCAGCTCGTAGTTCACCACCACGGGCAGCTGATCGATGTCGATGCCGCGCGCGGCGATGTCGGTGGCGACGAGCACTTGCAGCTTGCCGCTCTTGAAATCGGCCAGCGCGCGCAGCCGGGCCGACTGCGTCTTGTTGCCGTGAAAGCCGGTGGCCTTGAGACCGTCCTTGTCGAGCTGCTCGGCGAGACGGTTGGCGCCATGCTTGGTGCGCGTGAACACCAGCGTCTGTTCCCAGTTGCGTTCACGGATGAGGTGCACCAGCATGTCGCGCTTGCGGTCGCGGTCCACCGGAAACACGATCTGTTCGACCAGATCGGCCGTGGCGTTCTGGCGGGCGACCGAAACCTGTTGCGGGTTGACCAGGAAGTCTCCGGCCAGGCGCTTGATGTCGTCCGAGAACGTGGCCGAGAACAGCAGGTTCTGGCGCTGCTTGGGCAGCAGGGCGACGATGCGGCGCATGTCGTGCACGAAGCCCATGTCGAGCATGCGGTCGGCTTCGTCGAGCACCAGCATCTGCACGGCCGACAGGTCGATATGGCGCTGACCATGATGGTCGAGCAGGCGGCCTGGCGTGGCCACCACGATGTCCATGCCGCGTGCCAGGGCGTTGATCTGCGGCTGCATGCCGACGCCGCCGTACATGGTCATGCTCTGCAGTTTGAGATGTCGGCCATACGCGGCGAGGTTTTCATGCACCTGCGCGGCGAGTTCGCGGGTGGGCGTGAGGATGAGCGCGCGGGGAATGGCGCGGCCCTTGGCGTTGCGCGCAGACTCGCCGCCGCCCAGACGCTGCAGCAGCGGCAGGGTGAAGCCCGCGGTCTTGCCGGTGCCGGTCTGCGCGGCCGCGAGCAGGTCATGGCCGGCAAGGACGACGGGAATGGCTTGTTGTTGAATGGGTGTGGGCTCGGTGTAGCCTTGTTCGGCAACAGCGCGCACGATGGGCTCGATCAGGCCCAGATCTTGAAAAGACATGTGAGAAGAAGCTTTCCGGGGCTGTGTGTGAACGGCCCCAAGACTCTGCCACCACGCTGACTTAGCGCGCCAGTCTGCAACAGATGGGGTGGGCCGAGAGGCTCGGCAGGAGTCAAAAGTGACTGCGGCTGGGAGACTGGACATGGCCGCTGGGCGCTATGGTAGTGGAATTCTTGCTGCACTGCGTGATCGCTGTGTCCTTGCGGCGACAATACGGCTTGGCCTGCAGCCCTGCGGGCGCTTTCACTCCAGACAGATTCAGGATAAAGATGGCTCAATACGTTTTCACCATGAACCGGGTCGGCAAGATCGTCCCGCCCAAGCGGCAGATCCTCAAGGACATCTCGCTGTCATTCTTTCCCGGCGCCAAGATCGGCGTGCTCGGTCTGAACGGTTCGGGCAAGTCCACGCTGCTCAAGATCATGGCCGGAGTGGATACCGACATCGAAGGCGAAGCCGTGCCGATGACGGGGCTGCGCATCGGCTATCTGCCGCAGGAGCCCCAGCTCGACCCCGCCCAGACGGTGCGCGAGGCGGTGGAAGAAGGCCTAGGCGGCGTGCTGGCGGCGAAAAAGCGCCTGGAGGAGGTTTACGCCGAGTACGCCGAACCCGATGCCGACTTCGACAAGCTGGCCGAGGAACAGGCGCAGCTCGAAGCCATCATCTCGGCGGGCGAGGGCGACAACACCGACCTGCAGATGGAAGTGGCCGCTGATGCGCTGCGCCTGCCGTCCTGGGAGGCGCTTGTCGGGCCGCTGTCGGGCGGTGAAAAGCGCCGCGTGGCGCTGTGCCGCCTGTTGCTCTCCAAGCCCGACATGCTGCTGCTCGATGAGCCGACCAACCACCTCGACGCCGAAAGCGTGGACTGGCTGGAGCAGTTCCTGCACCGCTTTCCCGGCACCGTGGTGGCCGTCACCCACGACCGCTATTTCCTCGACAACGCGGCCGAGTGGATTCTCGAACTCGATCGCGGCTCGGGCATTCCGTTCAAGGGCAACTACAGCAACTGGCTGGAGCAGAAGGAAGCGCGGCTGGAGCAGGAGTCGCGCAGTGAGGCGTCTCACCTCAAGACCATGAAGCAGGAGCTCGAATGGGTGCGGCAGAACCCCAAGGGCCGCCAGGCCAAGAGCAAGGCGCGCATGGCCCGGTTCGAAGAGCTGTCGAGCATCGAGTACCAGAAGCGCAACGAGACCAACGAGATTTTCATTCCCGTGGCCGATCGCCTGGGCAATGAGGTCATCGAGTTCAAGAGCGTGCGCAAGGCACATGGCGAGCGTTTGTTGATCGACGACCTGAGCTTCAAGCTGCCGCCGGGCGCCATCGTCGGCGTCATCGGCCCCAACGGCGCGGGCAAGTCCACGCTGTTCCGCATGATTGCGGGCAAGGACAAGCCCGATGCCGGCGAGATCACCGTCGGACCCACGGTCAAGCTGGTGTACGAAGACCAGAGCCGCGAGGCCCTGCCCGACGACAAGACGGTATGGGAGGCCGTGTCCGACGGACTCGACATTCTCAACGTGGGCAAGTTCCAGGTGCCTTCGCGCGCCTATTGCGGGCGGTTCAATTTCAAGGGCGGCGATCAGCAGAAGATCGTCGGCAATCTCTCCGGCGGGGAGCGCGGGCGGCTGCATCTGGCCAAGACGCTGATTTCGGGCGGCAATGTGCTGCTGCTCGACGAGCCTTCCAACGACCTCGATGTCGAAACCCTGCGCGCGCTCGAAGACGCGCTGCTGGAGTTCGCGGGCTGCATCATGGTGTCGAGCCACGACCGCTGGTTCCTCGACCGCATCGCCACCCACATTCTCGCCGCCGAGGGCGATTCGCAGTGGACCTTCTTTTCGGGCAACTACCAGGAATACGAGGCCGACAAGAAGCGCCGTCTGGGCGAGGAGGGCGCGCGGCCGCACCGTCTGCGCTTCAAGGCGTTGCGCTGAACCGGTCTTTGGCGCATGGAGCCTTTGCTCGTCGCTTGCCTGTGCGCCCAGTGGTGCGGCATCTGCCGCGACTGGCGTGCGGGTTTCGACGCGCTGGCGGCACAACTGCCGCCCGAGATCGTGGTGCGCTGGGTCTGGATCGATGTCGAGGATCGCGCCGATGCGCTCGGCGACTACGAGCCGCCCAGCTTTCCGGTTCTGGCGGTGCAGCGGGGTGGCGACCTGCTCTACTGCACGCCGCTGCCGCAGCAGCCTGCGCTCTGGCTGCGGGTGTTGACCGAACTGGCGCGCGCCGACGAAACATCGGCCCTGCAACTCGCGCGCCAAACGGCTGATGTCGGGCTGCCCGATCTGCGCGGGCTTCAGAGCCCGTGAGCGCTATTTCTAGGTCAAGGATGGTCATGTCGACGCGTATCGCCGATCTTCACATTGCGCGGGAAGCGCTGTTGCCCACGCCGAACGAATTGCGGGCCGAAGTGCCCGTCAGCGAAGCCCAGGCCCAGGCCATCTCGGGTTGGCGTCAGACCGTGCGCGACATCGTGCGGGGTGATGACGACCGGCTGATGGTCGTTGTCGGGCCTTGCTCCATCCACGACACCGCGGCGGCCATTGACTATGCGCGCCGCCTGCACGACGTGGTGGCCCGCTTCGACGATGCCTTGTTTCTGGTGATGCGGGTGTATTTCGAGAAGCCCCGCACCCGTCTGGGCTGGAAGGGCATGATCTACGACCCCGATCTGGACGGCCGCGGCGACCTTCACCAGGGCTTGCTCAAGGCAAGAAGCCTGCTGGTGGCTTGTGCGCAGCTGGGCATTCCCGCGGCTTCGGAAATTCTCGATCTGGTCACCCCGCAGTACTACGCGGAACTGCTGACTTGGGGCGCCATCGGTGCGCGCACCACCGAAAGCCCGCTGCATCGGCAGATGGCCTCGGCGCTGTCGGCCCCGCTGGGGTTCAAGAACCCGACCAGCGGCAAGCTGCAGACGGCGGTGGACGCCATCGTGGTGGCGGCGCAATCTCACCGCTTTCCCTCGATCTCGCTGGACGGTCGGGCCATGGTGATCACCACGACGGGCAATGCCGATTGCCACCTCATCCTGCGGGGTGGCGATGCGGGGCCGAATTTCGATGCCGCCAGCGTGGAGGCGGCCGTGGCTGCGCTACAGGCGGCCGATCTGCCAGGCCGGGTGATGATCGACTGCAGCCATGCCAACAGCCAGAGCGACTATCGGCTTCAGCCGCAGGTGGCGGCAGAGATCGCGGCGCAGATCGCCGCGGGCAGCCGCCGCATTCACGGCGTCATGCTCGAGAGCCATCTGGTCGAGGGCAAGCAGGCGCTCACGGCAGATTTGTCGGCGCTGCGGTATGGGCAGAGCATCACCGACGGCTGCATCGGCTGGGAGCCCACGGTGGCCGTCCTTGGCCAACTGGCCGACGCCGTGCGAGCGGGCCGGGACTTGCGACGCTGAGCAGCCCGAAGCGCCCGGCCCCGGGCGCTTCGGGCAAGGTCTCAGGCCGCGTGGAGCTTGGCCGCCACGCCCGCCACGCGCTGGCCGTAGCGGCTGGCGGTGTCGAGATCGCCCTGGGGGATTTCATCGACGCTGGCATCCGAGGGCGACTGCACCAGCAGCCCGACCGAGCCCCCGAGGTTGTTGGGATCGTTGCGCGTGGCGGCCTTGCTGTTGCTCGGTAGCAGGCCCAGGCTCACCCAGACGCCTCCGTGTTGCGAAGCCAGCGTCTGCATGGCGATCAGCGAGACCTGTTTGTCGCCGTTGAGGCTGGCGCTGTTGGTGAAGCCGCCGAACACCTTGTCCTGCCAGGACCGGGTGAACCAGGCCTTGGAGGTGGCATCGGCGAATTTCTTGAACTGCCAGCTCGGGCTGCCCATATAGGTGGGCGCGCCGAAGATGATGGCGTCGGCCGCGTTCAGGCGGTCCAGTCCGTCGGGCGGCAGATTGCCTTCGGCGTCGATTTCCATCAGATCGGCCTGAGCGCCTTGCGCCACATGCTGCGCCACGCGGCGGGTGTGGCCGTAGCCGGAGTGATAGACAACGATGACTTTGCTCATGGTGATTCCTTCGTGGGTGAACGGATGAGGCGGCCGGTATGACGTCGGCCTGCCGTTGCTCTTTCAGCGCAATCTCACGCTGCTCGAAGGTTAGTTCGTATTAGAACTAGAAGCCTGATTGGGGTTATCCCGATCTGTGGTAGTCACAGTGTGCGAAAGCCGTCGGGCAGTCGGCTGGGTCTGCTGGTTCGACGTGCACGGCCTCGACCCGCGCGGCAGGCGAGCCGGTGTGCGGCCAGCGCAGCAGGGCTTCGATGGTCTGCGCCTCGCCGCAGACGAGCCCTTCCCCCCGGCCATCGGGCAGGTTCAGCGCATGGCCGCGCAGCCCGAGCCTTTCGGCCTGCATGCGGGTCAAGGCGCGGAAGGACACGTCCTGCACCCGGCCGCTCACCCACGCTCGCCGCGCGATCATGGGGCCACGCCGCTGATCCACGCCTTGCGGATCAGACGTCCACATTGCGCCGAGGCGTAGCCGTCGTTATTGCCTCCGCTGTCGCGTCTGGCCAGGATGCCGTACCAGGTCTTGCTCGCATCGATCCAGGGATAAAAACCGAAGGCGCCGGCGCTGCTGAACGCGCCGTCGCCCACCGTGGGGTCGCTCTCCACCCAGTGACCAAGCGAGTAAGTCCAGCTTTCCGACTGCGGAATGGGGGTGTTGAGCGCGGTGGGGCAGGTGGCCGGGTTGGTGCAGACTGCGTCTTCGCCCAGCATCGTTCCCATCTGCAATGGCCCGCCCAGCATCTTGCGCAGAAATACGGCATAGGCGGCGGGAGTGGTGACCACACCCCCGGCGAGCTGCGGCTGGCTGTACGCCAGAGGCACATCGCTGCCGAGCTGCGACATGATCTCGCTGGCCAGCGCAGCGTTGTCGAGTGGCCCCAGGCCGATGCGGTCGGCATGCTGTTCCATGGGCCCGCCACCGTAGGAAAAATAGCCCACCGCATTGGGCGAGAGCACACCGTTGTTCATGTAGTTGGCGCACGCATCGACGGTCTGCCCCGGCAGGCAGGTGCTGAAGCTGACGTAGCCGCTGGTGAAATGTAGAAAGGACACGTCGGAAGCACTGAGTTGGCCGCCCTGTTTCTGCACCACATAGGCGGCATAGATCCATTTCGAGGCCGAGGCAATGCTCATCGCGCTGGAGGCGGTGTAGACCGGCGTGTTGCCGTCACTCGGTGCATTGACCGAGCCCGACGCCAGAGCCTGGCTGGCGTTGCCGATTTCCCAATAGAACGGCTGCACCGCGGTGCAGTAGGCGTTGCCCTGCGCCGTGGCCGCAGCGGCGGCCGTGCGCTGGGCCATGCTGGGGCTGGACGGGGTGCCGGCGGGCGGAGGAGGCGACGAGTCGCCTCCTCCGCCGCCACAACCGGCGAGCGCCAAAAGCGTGATCAAGGCGATGGGCAGGCGCATGACAGATCCTTTCATCAGCCCGCGTATTGGCGGACAGGAAGCTGGCGCCCGGAATGGTGCGCGATGGAGTCGTCAACGCAGACGCGCCGGGAACGCCGACAGGCGCCCTACCGATGCTCAGGGCGAGCGCGGGCTGCGCGCCCCAAAAATAGCCGATCCCACCCGGACGAGGGTGGCGCCTTCCAGGATCGCGGCTTCGAGATCGGCGCTCATGCCCATGGACAGGGTGTCGAGCGCCAGTCCGTGTTCGGCGGCCATGGCGTCGCGCAGCAGGCGCAGCCGCGCGAATGGCTCGCGCTGGGCGCTGGTCCCGGTTCTCGCCTCGGGAATGCACATGAGGCCGCGCAGGCGCAGCCTGGGCAGGGCAGCCACCGCCGCCGCCAGAGCCCCGGCGTCTTCCACGCGCACGCCGCTCTTGGTGGCTTCGTCGTCCACGTTGACCTGGATGCAGACCTGCAGGGGCGGCCGATCTGCCGGTCGCTGATCGTTCAGTCGCTGGGCCAGTTTCAGCCGGTCGATGCTGTGCACCCAGTCGAAATGTGCGGCGACGTCTCGGGTCTTGTTGCTCTGCAGGGGGCCGATGAAGTGCCACTGCAGGGCGGGCCAGTCCGGGCGCAGCGCGGCGATCTTGTCCATCGCTTCCTGCACATAGTTTTCGCCGAAATCGATCTGTCCGAGCGATGCGGCATGGGCGACGTCGTGCGCGGGAAAGGTCTTGGACACGGCCAGCAGGGTGACGGACCGCGGGTCGCGTCCGGCGGACTTGGCGGCCTGTTCGATGCGCTGGCGCACCGAGGCCAGAGAGTGTTCGAGCGACATGCGTGTGGAAAACGGGGGGTCGAAACAACACATCGGCGCAGGCCGGGCCGGCGAATTGCGGCAAACCGATGTTCTGACCTTAAGATAGCCGAATCGCTTACGCACCGTCACGCACAAGCTTGCTCGGGGGAGACATCGCTTGGACATTACCCAACTTCTCGCTTTCAGCGTCAAGAACGACGCATCCGATCTGCATCTGTCCGCCGGCCTGCCGCCCATGATCCGCGTGCACGGCGACGTGCGGCGCATCAACGTCGAGCCGCTCGATCACAAGGCGGTGCATGCCATGGTGTACGACATCATGAGCGATTCGCAGCGCAAGCATTACGAGGAGTTCCTCGAGGTCGATTTCTCCTTCGAAGTGCCGCAGCTGGCGCGTTTCCGGGTCAATGCCTTCAACCAGGCGCGCGGCGCCGGCGCGGTGTTCCGCACCATTCCGAGCAAGGTGCTCACGCTCGACGATCTCAACGCGCCGAAGATCTTCGCCGATCTCGCACTCAAGCCGAGGGGTCTGGTGCTGGTCACCGGGCCCACGGGTTCGGGCAAGTCGACCACCCTGGCGGCGATGATCAATCACTACAACGAGACCGAGTACGGCCACATTCTCACCATTGAAGACCCCATCGAGTTCGTGCACCAGTCCCGCAAGGCGCTGATCAATCAGCGCGAGGTCGGGCCGCACACCCTGAGTTTTTCCAACGCCCTGCGCTCGGCGCTGCGCGAAGACCCGGACGCGATTCTGGTGGGCGAAATGCGCGATCTCGAAACCATCCGGCTGGCGCTGACCGCGTCTGAAACCGGCCACCTGGTGTTCGCCACCCTGCATACCTCTTCCGCGCCCAAGACCATCGACCGTATCGTCGACGTGTTCCCGGCCGAAGAAAAGGAAATGGTGCGCGCCATGCTGTCGGAAGCCCTGATCGGCGTGATTTCGCAGACGCTGTGCAAGAAAAAGGACGGTTCCGGACGGGTGGCCGCGCATGAAATCATGATCGGCACGCCAGCCATCCGCAATCTGATCCGCGAAAACAAGATCGCGCAGATGTATTCCATGATCCAGACGAGCCAGTCCTACGGCATGCAGACGCTCGACCAGAACCTGGCCGATCTGGTCAAGCGCAACGTGATCTCCGCCACCGAGGCGCGCACCAAGGCCAAGCAGCCCGAGAATTTCCCCGGAGCCTGATCGCGCGATTCAGCGCACAGCCTCGGCATCAACACCCTTCCTCATCCATCGTTCCCAGCAGGCCATGAAACTATTCGACAAGCTCCGAGCCGGTTCGCGCAAAGACGGGGTGGACGACGCGCCCGAATCCCAGTTCTTCACCACCGGCTTCCACGACGCGGAAGTCTCCAGTCTGGACAGCGTGGTCGACTGGTCGCAGCGCTCGGCGGAGATTGGCGCCACCAAACTGTCGCGCAGCACCGGCGGTCAGCGGCTGTTCGAACTCTGGCAGCAGGACAAGTACATGGCTGGCCTCACGTCCGCCGACCTGGAGCGTTGCGTGAAGTACTTTCACTTCTATACCGTCAAGGCCAATGCCGATCTGATCGCGCAGGGTGAGACGGGCAGCTTCATGGTTGTCCTGCTGCGCGGGGCGGTCGCGGTCGATCGCATGCAGCCCTGGGGCGACCGGCTGCGCCTGACCGAAGTGCGCGCCGGCAGTCTGCTGGGCGAGATGTCGCTGGTCGATGCGGCGCCGCGCTGGTCTTACTGCACCACGCTGACCGACAGCGAGATCGCCGTGCTCGAAGCCAGCGATCTCGACCGCATGATCGCGCAGGATCCGGCAGCGGCCTGCCGTCTCATCGGCTCGCTGGCGCGCCGTTTGTCGCTGCGGCTGCGCAAGCTCAGCGCGCGCGTTGCCGCAACGTCGCCAGGCGGCTGAGCCAAGGCCCGAACCGTGAATCAGGGCATGCAAGAAACCGACAAGCGCTGGGGGGCGTATGGATCGTGATCAGGCTTCCAAATTCATCAACGATCTGCTCAAGCTGATGATCAGCCGCGGCGGCTCGGACCTGTTCCTCACCGCCGATTTTCCGCCGGCGATCAAGGTCGATGGGGCCGTTTCCAAGCTGTCGTCGCAGGCGCTCAGCAGCCAGCACACGCTGGCGCTGGCGCGCTCGATCATGAACGACAAGCAGTCGGCCGAATTCGAGCGCACCAAAGAGTGCAATTTCGCCATCTCGCCTGCCGGGCTCACCCGCTTTCGCTGCAATGCCTTCATCCAGCAGGGCAAAGTGGGCATCGTGCTGCGGCAGATCCCCCAGGAGCTGCCTTCCATCGACGGCCTGGAATTGCCGCCGGTGCTCAAGACGCTGGCCATGCACAAGCGCGGACTCATCATCTTTGTCGGCGCCACGGGCTCGGGCAAATCGACCTCGATGGCCGCGATGCTCGATTTCCGCAACGAAAATTCCTACGGCCACATCATCACGGTGGAAGACCCGATCGAGTTCGTGCATCCGCACAAGAACTGCATCGTGACCCAGCGCGAGGTGGGGCTCGATACCGACACCTGGGAGGCGGCGCTCAAGAACACCCTGCGGCAGGCGCCCGATGTCATTCTGATGGGCGAGATCCGCGACCGCGAGACCATGGAGCATGCCGTGGTGTTCTCCGAGACCGGCCACCTGGTGCTGGCCACGCTGCACGCCAACAATGCCAACCAGGCGCTCGATCGCATCATCAATTTCTTCCCTGAAGAGCGGCGATCGCAACTCCTGATGGACTTGTCGCTCAATCTGCGCGCGCTGGTGTCGCAGCGGCTGGTGCCGCTGCAGACGGGCAAGGGGCGCGTGGCTGCCGTCGAGATCCTGATCAATTCGCCCTTGATTGCCGATCAGATCTTCGAAGGCAAGCTCACCGAGATCAAGGACGTGATGCGGCGCTCGCGCGAACTGGGCATGCAGACCTTCGACCAGTCGTTGTTCGACCTGTTCGATGCCGAGAAAATCGGCTACGAAGATGCGCTGCGCAACGCCGATTCGGTCAACGATCTGCGTCTGCGCATCAAGCTCGACAGCAAACGGGCCCGCAACGCCGATATCGGCAGCGACACCGGGCATCTGGCCATCGTCTGAAGCACCGGGCGGTCAAGGCTGCGGCAGCACGCTCACGATCCACCCTTCGACGGGGTCGATGACGTCGGGCAGTCCATAGCCTTCGTGTCGTCTGAGGCAGGCCCAGGCTGCCTGCATCAGACACAGCGCAGCGTCCAGCGCATCGCCTTGAGGGTCGAGCCGCATCTGTTGCCGTTGTTCGCCGGTGCACCGTAGGCGGAGGCCCAGAGGATGATGGCCGGACTCCAAAGTCGCCAACAGCAGATCGCGCGCGCTTTCCCGCTCGGTGGTTTGCTTGGCACGGTCATCGCTCTTGTAGCTGCGTCGGCCCAGCACGGCACGGGCGGCGTGACCCGGATAGGCCTCGAACGCCACGCGCTCAGAGTCGCCCGCGTGCAGACCGGGCAAGGTCACGTTGGCATCGAGCAGCAGGGGCGCGGCGGCGTGCAGCATCCAGGCCACCGGGGGGTTCACCCATTTCATCGACGGCGAAGATCCCGCGGGCCGGTCGCAGGCGCGGTGGGCGAACTTCGCGCCCGCGGGGCGGGCGGCGCAAAACTCACGAAAGATCGCGCGCAGCTGCGCCCGGCTCTGATGGCGCAAATGCATGATCAGACGTTCCCAGGGCAGCGGGGTCTCGTCGCCACGATGGCCGGGCCAGCGCAGGGCATCGACCAGTTCACGCGGCAGACCGAAGGGCAGATCGAAGGCGCCGATCCACGGGCCGGGCGTGTTCAGCCATTGACTGAACGCGTCGAGCGTCTCGAGTTGGGTGAAATCTTGGAGGACCACGACGCCCGGCTGCTGCACGGCCAGTCGGCCATGCGCGATCACGATGGGTTTGCGGCGGCTGGGCGCACTGCTGAAATCGACGCCGTGGAGCAAGACGTCGTGGCGCGTGCGGTTCATCCCCGCAGCACGGAAGGAGGCGGAGCGTCTGTCGCCGACATCGGCCGCATCAGCAGGCTGCGCACCGGCGCAGGCAGGCCCAGTTGTGTGGCTTCACCAAGGTCGAACCACTGACCTTGCGGCTCCGAGACGCCGGGCTGGACCTGCAGATCGACCCGCAGGGGGAGAATGGTCAGCTCGAAATGGGTGAACGCGTGGCGAAACGTCGCCAGTTCCTGATGTCCGATGACCCGTCCGAACCGCGCGGCGAACTGCAGCGCCTGTTCGGTGGCATCAAACTGCGGCAGACTCCACAGCCCGGGCCACACCCCTTGCTGCGGCCGTTTCTCCAGCCAGTTGAGCCCGCCTGAAGGGTTGCGCAGCCAGAGCATCACGGTGCTGCGTTCGGGGCGGGTCTTGCGGGTGGGCTGACGCACGGGCAGTCTCTGGGGGTCACCCGATCGGCGTGCGCGGCAGTCTTCGACAAAGGGACAGGTGGCGCAGGTGGGTCGGCGTGGCTTGCACAAGGTAGCGCCCAGATCCATCAAGCCCTGGGTATAGGCGGCGATGTCGGGCGCCTCGGGCAAAAGGCGGCGGGCGAGTGACCAGAGCTTGCGCGTGGTGGCCGTGGACGGCACCGGGTCGTCGATGCCGTGACTGCGGCAGAGCACCCGCTGGACGTTGCCGTCGAGTATGGCGGCGCGCTCGTCGAAGCAGAAGGCGGCAATGGCCGCCGCCGTGGAGGGGCCGATGCCCGGCAGCGTCGCCAGGCTTTCTGCGGTCTGCGGAAACGCACCGCCATGCGCTTCGACCACGATCTGCGCGCAGCGATGCAGATGGCGCGCGCGCCGGTAATAGCCCAGCCCGCTCCAGGCGGCGAGTACCTCGTCCTCGGGCGCCGCTGCCAGCGCCTGCACCGTGGGAAACCGAGCGGTGAAGCGCGCGAAGTAGTCCAGCACCGTGACGACCTGCGTCTGCTGCAGCATGATTTCCGAGAGCCACACGCGGTAGGGGTCGCGCACCTGCCACGGCAGATCGTGGCGGCCATCGTGGCGCTGCCAGCGCACCAATCTGTCGGCGAAGTCCGGCAGGGGCTGGATGGTTTCGGCGGGCTGGGCCGCTTGGTCGGTATTGGGCACGGTGGGCAGGCGCGCATCGGGGTGCAGGCGCCCCGCATTGTGCCAGCGCTGCCCGCGCGGCGTGCTTACCCGAGCCGCACGCGCTGGACCTGATCGTTCAGGCCGCGCTGCAGGCTGCTGTTCTGGGCGATCTGCCCCTGGAGTTCGCCAATGCGGTCGTGCAGACTGTCCTTGGTGTCTTCGATGCGCTGAAGGGTGGCCAGACGCCGGTTGAGCTGCTTCTTGCGTTCGCGCACCTGGCTGTCGAGCTGGGCGATGGCCGAACGATCCCAGTTTTCGATGTCGCGCAGGGCGCGCTCAAACAGATCTCGTACCCGCGAGGAAAGCCCGCGCAGGGTGCGCAGGGTGTAGGCATTGTTCTGCAGCTTCAGCCAGTTCACGCCCGACAGGTGCTCGGTGTAGGCATGCATCACGCGGTCGAACTCCTGCATCAGGCTGCTGAGCCTCAGCACGCGCGGCGCCGTCACGGTGAAACCGAACTCGCTGTTGGCCCGGGTGAAGGCGGCGGCCAGCATCTGGCGGATTTCCTCGATCTGCGTCTCGGCCTCGACCAGCCGGTTGCGAAGTTCACTGCCGATGCGGGCCAGCTCGCCCTTCACGCCCAGCTTCAGCAGGGCCCCGCCCATGCGCGATTCGAGCTGTTCGAGATCTTGCAGCACCGCTTTGGAAGCGAAGCGCTCGCGCAACTGTTCGAGCATGCGGTTGTTGACGGCGCGCAGCGCCAGCACCTGCGCCATGCCGGCATCGAATTCGCTGCGCTCCGCGGCCAGTCGCTGCAGCATGAGCACCACCATATTGGTGTTCTTGCCGCGCAGTCCGAGCAGTTCGTCGAGCTGGCCCTGGGTGTCATGCTGTTGCTTGCGCAACTGCTGGCCGAGTTCGGACTGCACCTGCTCGACCGCGTCGCGCACGGCGGCGTCGAGCATGCTGCGCCGGTCGATATTGGCCGCGCGGTTGAGCGCATTCTCCAGCGCGCCCAGGCCCGAACGAGCGAGCAGCGGCCCATCGCCCTGAATGCGGGCCAGCAGGGCCTTGTGCGCCGAGACGGGGAAAACACGTTCGCTCGCAAGGCGCAGCGTTGCGGCGGTGGTCTGGACCTGATGATCGATGCTGGCCGAGATCTGCGGCGCGGTGAGCAGCGGATCCCAAAGCGAGTCGACCTTGTTGAGCGCCACCAGGGTCTGCGTGCCGCTGGCGGGGGCGATGTGGCGGGTCCAGATGTCCAGATCGCTGCGCGTCACGCCCGTGTCGGCCCCCAGCACGAAGACCACGGCGTTGGCCGAGGGGATGAGGGAGAGCGTCAGTTCCGGCTCGGCGCCCACGGCATTGAGACCGGGGGTGTCGAGAATGCTCAGCCCCTGGTCGAGCAGGGGGTGGGCGAAGTTCACCAGCGCGTGGCGCCACAGCGGTATTTCGACCTCGCCGTCGGCATCGACCTGGAGCTGCGCCAGATCCTCGGCATCGTGGAAGAAGCCCAGCTCCTGGGCGCGTTCCAGGGGGACGCGCTGGGTGTCGGACAAATGGGTGAGCGCCTGGGCCAAGCCCTGCGCATCCTGCGACGGCAGCTCGAAGTGGGTCCAGATCTGAGGGCTCGACTTCCATTGCGCCAGCGTCTGCGACTGCAGGCGCGTGTCGATGGGCAGCAAGCGCAGGCCGCGGGGTTGCGATGGGTCGGAGAACAGCTCCATCGGGCACATCGTGGTGCGCCCGGCGCCCGCGGGCAGGATGCGCTGGCCATGGCCGCTGAAGAAGATGGCGTTGATCAGCTCGGACTTGCCGCGCGAGAACTCGGCGACGAAGGCCAGAGTCATGCGGTCATGGTCCAGCCGCTGGATCTGCCGCTGCAGTACGGGCCGGGCCTGTTCGAGGTCGAGCCCGGTCTCTTCGAGCCAGGCCAGTAGGGATTTGACGCGGTGCAGGCGTTCGGCACGCCATTCGGCGTAGTCAAACAGACCGGCGGTGAGAATCGGGGCTTCAACGTGCGGATTCATGGCGGCATCGCATCGGATTCGGGGTGGACGCAAGTAAAACACAGCGTCTGCCTGATTTCGATCAGCGAATCCCCGTCCTGGACTTTGCTTTGAGAATTTTTTGGCACTTGGGGCAGAAAAAGGTGCTGCGCTGTCCCTGCACGATCTGCTGAATGGGCGTGGCGCAGTGGCGACAGGGCAAGCCTGCACGACCGTAGACCCAGGCCTGAAGCTGGAAGTAGCCCAATTCGCCGTCGCTGTGGGCGAAGTCGCGCAGGCTGCTGCCGCCTAGTGCCACGGCCTGGCTCAGGGTTTCGCGCAGGGCCGACGCCAGGCGCTCGCAGTCGGCAGGACGCAGATGCGCCGCGGGTGTGCGGGGGTCGATCCGGGCGTGAAACAAGGCTTCGCAGGCGTAGATGTTGCCGACGCCCGCAACCATCTGTTGCGACAGGAGCAGCGGTTTGATGGCCGCATGCCGCCCGCGCAGGGCGCGCAAAAGCGCGGCGCCGTCGAAATCGGCACTCAGCGGTTCGGGCCCAAGGTTGCGCAGCAGGGCGTTGTTGTGCACCGCATCGCCCGCATGCCAGAGCACGGCGCCGAAGCGTCGCGGGTCGCGCAGCCGCAGCACCCCTCGGTCGGTTTGCCACTCGACATGATCATGGGGCGAAAGGGGGCCTGGTGCTTGCGCGGCAGGAGTCCAGCGCAGCGAGCCCGACATGCCCAGATGCACGATGAGCACACCGGCGATGTCCTGGTCTGGCGTCCTGGCATCCGGCGTGGTGCGTGCCATGCGCAGCAACAGATACTTGCCGCGGCGCTGCAGCGCCACGATGCGCAGGCCGGTGAGCGCTGCCGGGTCGATGTTCAGCGGCCAGCGCAGCGGTTTGCCCAGGCGCAGAGCGTTCACGCGGGCACCGGTCAATGCCGGCGCCAGGCCCAGGCGGGTGACTTCGACTTCGGGGAGTTCGGGCATGGCGGCATTGTGCCGCAGGGGGGAAATGGCAGACTTCTACAATCCCGCCATGAATCGGCCTGGTCTGATTCACGCATCCTTTCCCTCAGTCGACTTTCAGGATTCCCATGCGCGCTGCCGTTCTTGTGTCGGCCTTGTTGTTTCCGGCGTTCGCCTCCCTACCCGAGACCGCGTTCGCGCAGCAGGCGGCCGAACGGGTCAGCGCGGAGGAAACGGCGCGGCAGGTGTTTGCGGTGCTTGCGGGAGAAATCGCGGCCAACACCGGGCATCCGGGCGTCGCCTACACCGAGCTGCTCAAGGCTGCGAAGGATCTGGGTGCCGAATCGCTCTACCGCCGTGCCGCGGAAATCGCCCTGCGCGCGGGCGCTCCCGACAAGGCGCTGGTTGCGGCTCAGGCGTGGCGCAAGGCCATGCCCGGCTCACGCGAGGCGGGGGCCTGGGTCGTGCAATTGCAGATGTTGATGGGCAGGACGGCCGAGGCCGGCGCCACGATTGCGCAGGATCTGGCCCATACGCCCGAGCCCCAGCGCGGCCAGGCCATTGCCGATCTGCTGCCCCTGGCCGCGCAGGCGAACGACCCCGCCGCCACGCTCGCCATGATGCGCACAGCGCTGGCCGGACAGTCGCAGTTTGCCCAGACCGACGTGGTGCTCGGCCTGTTGCGCGCGCGCTCGGGTGACCGCGCAGGCGGTTTTGCCGATGCGCTGCATGCTTTGACCCTCAGCCCCGGTCTTTCGCCGGCAGCGGCCTTGCTGCTGCAGCTCTATACCGTCAATCCCCAGGCGGCCGATGCGGCGATGCCGAAGTTCGCGGCCGCCCAACCGAAAGACAGCGGTCTGCGTCTGGCATGGGCGCAGGCGGCGCTGGCGCAGCAGCGCGATGGCATTGCGCTCAAGGTGCTCGACAAGCTGGTGGTGGATGCGCCGGATCTGGCGCCCGCGTGGCTGATGCTGGGCAGTCTGCAAACCGAGTTCGGTCAGTCCGCTCAGGCGGTGGTGTCGTTGCAGGCGTATCTGCGTCTGGCGCGCGCCCAGGCCGAGCCGCCGGTGCTCACACCGGCCTATCTCGCGCTGTCGGAGGCCTCGCGCAAGCTGGGCGATCTGGACCAGGCCCGGCGCTGGCTCGACCAGATCGAGCCCGACGCCAACAACCGCCTCGCCGTCGTCAGCAGCCGCGCGGCGATTCTGGTGCAGCAGGGCAAGATGGACGAGGCGCTCAAGCTGGCGGATTCCCTGCCTCGGGGCAGCGCGGCACAGCGCAAGGATCGCTGGCTGGCCCGTGCGCAGATCTTGCGCGAGGCCGGGCATTTCGAGGCGTCGTTCAGGCTGCTGCAGTCCGCGCTCAAGCAGATGCCCGATGATGTCGATCTGCTCTACGAAGCGTCGATGATGGCCGACAAGAGCGGCCACTTCAAGGAGATGATGGCAATGCTGCGCAAGGCCATCACGCTCGATCCGGACTCGCAGCCGGCCTACAACGCCCTCGGCTACACCCTGGCTGATCGCGGCGAACAGTTGCCCGAAGCCCGCAAGCTGGTGTCCCGTGCGCTGGAGCTGTCGCCGGGCAACCCCTTCGTGCTCGACAGCATGGGCTGGGTCGAATACAAGACGGGGCGCAAGGATCAGGCGCTCGATCTGTTGCAGCAGGCCTACGACGCGCGGCCCGATCCGGAAATCGGCGCCCACCTGGGCGAGGTGCTCTGGCAGCTTGGCCAGCGTGATCGGGCGCGTGCCATCTGGCGTGAAGCCATCGATCGCGCGCCGCATGACACCATGGTGCAGGCGGTGCTGCGCAAGTTTGGCGTGACGTTCTGATGCGGCGCCGTGTTTTCAGCTCGGCCCTTCTCGGCGCCGCGGCGCTGATTCTGGGCGGCTGCGCCGCGCCGCAGGTCTCCCAGTCACCCGAGGCCCCAGACACGCTTGTCATGGCGGGGCGTCTGTCACTCGTCAGCGGTCAGCCCGATGCGCAGAAGGCGCTCTACGGCGGATTCCGGCTGGTGTTGAAAGGTGCGGCTTCTGGCGAGTTCGAAGTCTTCTCGCCCTTGGGGCAAATGATGGCCAAGGCCGCGTGGAGTCCAGGTCAGGCCAGCCTGGACGATGGACGGCAGACGCAGCGCTACGGCTCTTTTGACGACATGACCCGCGCCGCCCTCGGCGTGGCGCTGCCGCAAGCCGCCTTGCAGGACTGGGTGCGCGGCCGTCCCGCCGCTGGCCTGCCATCAACGGCGCTGGAAGACGGCGGCTTCTCGCAACTGGGGTGGCGGGTGCGGCCGACCTGGCGCGACGGTGCACTTGCCCTGGTCGAGGCGCAGCGCCAGACGGGTGAGCCCACCGAGCTGCGCATGGTGATCGAGTCCACCACGGCGCAGCCGGCTGCGGTGGCGTCGCAGACCTCTCGTTGAAGCACGGCGGCTGGTTTCGTTCATGCGCGCCCTGTTCAATCTGCCCGCGCCGGCAAAGATCAACTGGTTTCTCCACATCACCGGCAGGCGGCCGGACGGCTATCACACCCTGCAGACGGTCTTTCAGTTCATCGATTGGAACGACGCCATCGATCTGATCCGCCGTGACGACGGGGTCATTCGCAGAATCGGAGCGGACGATCTGCCGCAGGACGATCTCTGCGTGCGCGCGGCGCGTCTGCTCCAGGAGTTCACCGGGTGCCGGAGCGGAGTCGACATTCATCTGCGCAAGTCCATTCCGCAGCAGGCCGGACTCGGCGGCGGCAGCTCAGACGCGGCCACGGTGCTGATCGGGCTCAACCGTCTGTGGCGTCTCGATCTGTCGCGCGCCGACCTCATGAGCCTTGCCCTGCAGCTCGGCGCCGACGTGCCCATCTTCATCTTCGGCCGCAATGCCTGGGCGGAAGGTGTGGGCGAGAAGCTGCAGGCCATCCTGCTGCCCACACCCTGGTTTGCTGTGGTGCATCCAGGACGCGGCCTGTCCACAGGCGCCGTGTTTTCCACCCTCGACTTGACAACCCCAAGGGCCGAAGCAAAAATAGCAGGCTTTGCTGAATGGCTTGGCAAATTTTGCGAGTCTGGTGGGCAAGGGCAAGGCGCTGACCGAGGGATGAATGTTCCGGACGAATTGGGCTTTTCCCCCGCCAAGGGAGCAAGCCCATTGTGGGGCAGGAACGATTTGCAGCCTGGCGCCGTCGCGCTGGAGCCCGAAGTGGCTCGGGCGATGCAGGCCGTACGCGCTGAACTGGATCGCAGGCCATCTGGGCTGCGCTTCGAGGTGCGGATGACGGGCTCGGGTAGTGCAGTTTTTGCCTTGGTCGACGCTTCAGTCGTGCAAGGATTGCAGGACGAGGGCGGTTTACCGGCAGGTGTGCCGGCCTCATGGCCAGCGGGCTGGAGGGGCCGACTATGCAAGGGATTGCGCGAGCATCCCTTGCAGCACTGGATTCAAGCATAATGTCGGCCTTGCGTTGCGAACGCGCAGCGCAAGAAGGCAAACGGTTTTTTAGTCATTCGCCGCGTGCGGATGATGTTGGGGAGTCGCCAAGTTGGTTAAGGCACCGGATTTTGATTCCGGCATGCGAGGGTTCGAGTCCTTCCTCCCCAGCCACGATTTTTGAAAGCCGAATTTTGAAAGCGTTTCGCCTGCGGCGCTGCAGACCGCGGGCTTTGCCAGGGTGGTCAGATGCCCCGGCATTTCAGGCGCAGTAATCGCGCAACACTCCACCATGACACCGAATCCGGCGGACTTTATTCTGTTCACCGGCAATGCCAATCCGGCGCTTGCCCAGGAAGTTGCGGAACAACTCGGTATCGGCCTTGGCCAGGCCTACATCGGCAGGTTCTCGGACGGTGAAGTGACCGTCGAGATCCAACAGAACGTCCGGGCGCGCGAGGTGTTCATCGTCCAGTCCACCTGTGCGCCGACCAATGACAACCTGATGGAACTGCTCATCATGGTCGATGCACTCAAGCGTGCCTCGGCCGAGCGCATCACGGCCGTCATCCCCTATTTCGGTTACGCGCGGCAGGATCGGCGCCCTCGGTCCGCACGTGTGCCCATCACGGCGAAAGTCGTGGCCAACGTCCTGCAGGCGGCCGGCGTTGCGCGGGTGGTCACCATGGATCTGCACGCCGACCAGGTGCAGGGCTTCTTCGATATTCCGGTCGACAACATCTACGCCTCACCGATCTTGTTGTCGGATCTGCGCGAGAAGAATTACAGTGATCTCATCGTTGTCTCGCCCGACATCGGCGGCGTGGTGCGTGCCCGCGCGCTGGCCAAATTGATGGACTGTGATCTGGCCATCATCGACAAGCGCCGCCCCAAGCCGAACGTTTCGGAGGTGATGAACGTCATCGGCGAGATCGAAGGGCGCAACTGCATCATCATGGACGACATGGTGGACACCGCCGGCACGCTGACCAAAGCCGCCGAGGTGCTCAAGACGCGCGGTGCCAAACGGGTCATGGCCTATTGCACTCACCCGGTGCTGTCCGGCCCCGCCATTCAGCGCCTGCAGAACAGCGCCATCGACGAACTGGTCGTCACCAACACCATTCCGCTGCGCGAGGAAGCGCGCGAATGCGGCAAGATCCGCCAGCTTTCCGCGGCCTCGCTCATTGCGCAGACCATTCAGCGCATTGCTTACGGCGGCTCGGTGCTGCAACTGTTCAACGAGCAGGAAACCCTTTTCTGATTCTTTTGTCCGCCGATTCCGGCGGGTTCTCACGGCGCTGGTCGCAGGCGCCGTTTACCACGGGGCATGGCCCCTTTTTCAGGAGTCGACATGAAAGTCGTCGCATTCGAACGTAGTTTGCAGGGCACTGGTGCGAGCCGCCGCCTGCGTCGTGCCGGGAAGACTCCCGGCATCATTTACGGTGGCGAGCAAGCGCCCCAGATGATCGAGCTCGATCACAACGCGTTGTTTCACGCGCTGAAGAAGGAGCAGTTCCATTCGTCCGTTCTGGACATGGACGTGGCCGGCAAGACCAGCCAGGTGCTGTTGCGCGACTACCAGATGCACCCCTACAAGCAACTGGTGCTGCACATCGATTTCCAGCGCGTCGACGCGGGGCACAAGATTGCGATGAAGGTGCCGCTGCACTTCACCGGCGCGGAGAACTCTCCCGCGGTCAAGCTCAGCCATGGCCTGGTCAACCACGTGATGAACGAAGTGGAAGTGTCCTGCCTGCCGGCCGACCTGCCCGAGTTCATCGCGGTCGATCTGAGTGGCTTGGTGCTGCACCAGAGCGTGCACGTCAACGACCTCAAGCTGCCCAAGGGCGTGACGGTGCTCATGCACGGGGTGGACAATCCTGCCGTCGTGACGGTCAGCCCGCCAGCGGGTGGCGTGAGCGACGAAGGTGCTGCTGCCGCCGAGGGCGAAAGCAAGTAATCAGCGTCTTGAAAAACGACAAGGCCGCCCGATGGAAATCCTGAAGGCGGCCTTGTCGTTTGCGGCGCGCAGGGTCAGGACTGATCCACCGGTCGAGGCCGGCGGTCGGCTCCGACCGCGACATAGGTCAGCAGGGCATCGGTGACTTTGATGACCTCGACATTCGACGGTGTGCGCTGCGCGTAGACCTCCACCCGCACGGTGACCGAGGTGTTGCCGACATGGTCGATTTCGGTGAAGAACGACAGCACATCGCCGACCAGAACCGGTTGCTTGAACAGAAACTCCTTCACCGCCACGGTGGCGACGCGGCCTTTGGCGCGCCAGGCGGCCGTGATGCCGCCAGCGATGTCGACCTGCGCCATGATCCAGCCGCCGAAGATGTCGCCGTGCATATTGACGTCGGCAGGGCGGGCCTGAATGCGCAACGTCGGGGCGCGGTCGGGGAGTTGGGGAACAGGGGTCATGGAAGGCTCCGAGCAGAGCGCCGTTTCGGCGCAGATAATCAAAACCCGTAGTTTAAGGAGCCCCTGCATACGCGGCTGAACGTGGTTGCATCCCGGTTTGCCAACGGGTGTGTGATCGCGACACCGATGGGCGGGCTCGCTGAATCCCTTTGTGTGAGCTGCCCCGCCTGTTCGCGGCGGAGGGAGCCCGAACCGTTCATTCCATGCACGCGAGAAACTCCTCCGCCATGCCGGAGTCATCCCCTTCTGCCACCCCGACGCGATCGCGCTGGGCGGTGATTTCAGCGCTTTGGCCTTACCTCTGGGAATACCGCGCCCGCGTGGTGTTGGCGTTGTTGATGATGATCGCCGCCAAGCTGTCGAACGTAGGCGTGCCGCTGGTGCTCAAGGACATCGTCAACGCGCTCGACCTCAGGCCTGGAGACGCCCGTGCTGTGCTCGTCGTGCCGGTGGCGCTGTTGGTTGCCTACGGCTTGCTTCGCTTGAGCGTGTCGCTCTTCACTGAATTGCGCGAGGTCGTGTTTTCCCGGGTGACGCAGGGGGCCGTGCGCAAGGTCGCGCTGCAGGTTTTCGATCATCTGTTCAGTCTGAGCATGCGCTATCACCTGGAGCGTCAGACGGGGGGGATGTCGCGCGATATGGAGCGGGGCACGCGCGCCATCTCCAGCCTGGTGTCGTTCACCCTCTACAGTATTTTGCCCACTCTGGTGGAGATGGCGCTGGTCATCGGCATCCTGCTGGTCAAGTACGACATCTGGTTTGCCGGCATCGCGCTGATCGCGCTGGTGATGTATGTCGGATTCACCATCACCGTGACCGAGTGGCGCACCCAATTGCGCCGTGACATGAACACCCAGGATTCGCGCGCCAACCAGCGAGCCATCGACGCCCTGCTGAACTACGAAACGGTGAAGATGTTTGGCAATGAGGCCCTGGAGTCGGCACGCTACGACGACAACCTCAGGAGCTGGATGCATGCGGCGATCAAGTCGCAGAATTCGCTCTCGCTCCTCAACCTCGGGCAGAGTGTGATCATCGCCACGGCCGTGACGCTGTTGGTGTGGCGGGCGACCGTGGGTGTCGTGAACGGCAGCATGAACCTGGGCGATCTGGTTCTGGTCAACGCGTTCATGCTGCAGCTCTATGCCCCGCTGAATTTCCTCGGCGTGATCTACCGCGAGATCCGGCAATCCACCACCGATCTCGAGCGCATGTTCACCATTCTGGAGGAGCATCAGGAGATCAGGGACGCGCCGCAGGCCCTGCCGTTGCAGGTCGGTCGGGGCGAGGTTCGTTTCGAGAGCGTGCGCTTTGGTTACCACCCCGAGCGCCTTATTCTCGATGGACTGGATTTTGTCGTTCCGGCCGGTACGACACTGGCCATCGTCGGGCCTTCCGGTGCCGGAAAATCCACGCTGGCGCGCCTGCTGTTCCGTTTCTACGCGCCCGAGGCCGGCCGTATCTTGATCGACGGGCAGGATGTTTCGCAGGTGACACAGGCCAGCGTGCGCCGCGCCATCGGCATCGTGCCGCAGGACACGGTGCTGTTCAACGACACCATGGGCTACAACATTGCCTATGGCAAGCCGGGCGCCACAGCGGCCGAGGTGGAAGCTGTGGCGCGCGCTGCCCATATTCATGACTTCATCGTCAGCACGCCCCTGGGCTACGACACGCAGGTGGGCGAGCGCGGGCTCAAGCTGTCGGGTGGTGAGAAGCAACGTGTTGCGATTGCCCGCGCCTTGTTGAAAAACCCGCCCATCCTGATCTTCGATGAGGCCACCTCGCAGCTCGACTCACACAACGAAAAGGCGATTCAGGCCGAGATTCGCGCCGCCTCGCGCGACCGCACGGCCCTGGTCATTGCCCACCGCCTGTCCACCGTGGTCGATGCGCATCAGATCCTGGTGGTGGACAAAGGACGCGTGGTGGAACGGGGCACCCACGCCCAACTGCTCCGGGCCCAAGGTCTGTACGCCCGCATGTGGACCTTGCAGCAGGATGGTCTGAGGCTCGATAGCGAATCCACGGCGATGGCTTGAAAACGGCGCATGCGCGCGTTGGGCGAGAGGCCGGAACAGCAATTGCATACACCTATTGCGCAACTGTGACGTACGGTTACACTTGCCCAATACGTTCACTTCTACCTACACGGAGATTCGCATGATCAAGAAACTGTTTGGTTTGACCGTTCTGGCCGCGGCGGCGTTGTCCAGCGTTCAGGCGGCCGAACTCACGGGCACGCTCAAGAAGGTCAAAGACACGGGCAGCATCACCGTCGGCTACCGCGAGTCGTCGATTCCCTTCTCCTATCTCGACAATACCGGCAAACCCGTCGGCTACGCCATGGAGCTTTGCGGCAAGGTGGTCGATGCCGTCAAGGCCGATCTGAAAATGCCCGATCTGAAGGTCAGCTACGCACCCGTGACCTCCAGCAACCGCATTCCCCTGCTGGAGAACGGCACCATCGATCTGGAGTGCGGCTCCACCACGAATTCGGTGGCCCGCCAGAAGCAGGTGTCTTTCGGGCCGACCTATTTCGTCATCAACGTGACCGCGGCGGTGAAGAAAGATTCGGGCATCAACGACTTCGCCCAGCTCGGTGGCAAGAACATCGTCACCACATCTGGCACCACCGCTGTGCCGCTGCTGAAGAAGTATGAAAAGACCAAGGACATGGACTTCAAGGAAATCTACGGCAAGGATCATGCCGAGAGCTTCCTGCTGATGGCCGATGGCCGCGCCGCAGCCTTCGTGATGGACGACATCCTGCTGGCGGGCCAGATCGCCAACTCCAAGGACCCGTCGGCCTACAAGATCCTGCCGGGCTCGCTGCGCCAGGAGCCCTACAGCATGATGTTGCGCAAGGATGATCCGCAGTTCAAGGCGCTGGTCGACAAGACCATCGACGGCGTCATGAAGTCGGGCGAGATCAACAAGATCTACGCCAAGTGGTTCACCAGCCCGATCCCGCCCAAGGGCATCAATCTGAACTTCCCGGAAACGCCGGCGATCAAGGAGGCCTTTGCCCATCCGAACGACAAGGGCGTCGAATAAGCTGCGCCTTGCGGATACGGAGCCAAGCCGGCAGTTCTGCCGGCTTTTTTCCTTGCACACCAAGAATTCCGTCGAGGGGATGACATGCTGGGCTTAGGCATTTTTCTGGAAGACACGCCCGATGGCGACACGACCTGGGGCATGTCCCTGCTCTCGGGGCTTGAGTACACCCTGATCCTCGTGGTCTGCGCCTGGATCATCGCCATGGTGCTGGGTTCGGTGCTGGGGGTCGTGCGAACGACCAAGAGCCGATTCTGGGTCACCTTGGGTAATGCCTACGTGGAACTGTTCCGCAATATTCCCCTTCTGGTGCAGTTCTTCATCTGGTATTTCGTGCTGCCCAGCGTGATTCCGCCTTTGAAGCGATTCGCCAACGACGTCGATCCCGGCACCTTCCAGATCCTGACCGCCGTGGTCTGCCTTGGCCTGTTCACCGCGGCGCGCATCGCCGAGCAAGTGAAGTCGGGCATCCAGTCGTTGCCGCGCGGGCAGACCTTGGCCGGGCTGGCCCTGGGGCTGACGCCGACGCAGACTTACCGCTATGTGCTGCTGCCCATGGCGTATCGCATCATCATTCCGCCGCTCACATCCGAGTCGATGAACCTGGTGAAGAATTCGGCGGTTGCCTACTCCATCGGCCTGACGGAGCTGTTCTTCCGTACGCGGGAGATGGGCGAGATGACGTTCCGCTACTTCGCGGCCTTTGGCGCCGCCACGGTGCTGTATGTGGCCGTGGCGTTTTCCATCAATCGCATCATGGCGTGGGTGGAACGTGCCTCGGCCGTGCCCGGCTATATGGGCGGGAGCAAGTGATGGGCGGATTCGACTTTTCCTCCATCGTCTCGGTCATGCCCTTTCTGCTCAAGGGCCTGGCCTATACCGTGCAGCTCACCGTGGTGGCGGCGATTGGCGGCACCCTGCTGGGCATTCTCCTGGCGCTGGCGAGGCTGTCGCACCTGAAGTGGCTGTCCACCCTGGCAGCGGGATACATCAATCTGATGCGCTCGATTCCGCTGCTGCTGGTCATCTTCTGGTTCTACTTCCTCGTGCCGGTCATGCTGCAATCGCTCAGCGGTGCGGACTATCCACCCAAGATCGGTGCCGAGCGATCGGCCTATGTGACCTTCATCCTCTTCGAGGCCGCGTATTTCGCGGAGATCGTGCGCGCCGGCATCCAGAGTATTCCCAAGGGCCAGTTGGGCGCCGCATACGCACTGGGCCTGACCTATGCGCAGTCGATGCGTCTGATCATTCTGCCGCAGGCCCTGCGCAATATGCTGCCCGTCCTGCTGACCCAGACCATCGTGCTGTTTCAGGACGTGTCGCTCGTGGCGCTGCTGAACGTCACCGATTTTGTCGGTGCCGCCGTGAAGATCGCCCAACGCGACAGTCGCGTAGTGGAGATGTACACCCTGGTTGCGGTGGTGTATTTCGTGCTTAGTTTTTTGCTGTCGCAAGGCGTCAAACGCCTGCATCGGCGCATCGCCATCGTGCGCTAATTGACCTCTATGGATCGTTCCATGAATCAGACTCCTGTTCAGGGTGCGGCAGCGCCCATGATCGACATTCGCCAGATCAGCAAGTGGTACGGCGATTTCCAGGTTCTCACCGATTGCTCCACGCAGATCGCGCGCGGCGAGGTCGTGGTGGTGTGCGGGCCCTCGGGCTCGGGCAAGTCCACCCTGATCAAGTGCGTGAATGCGCTGGAGCCGTTCCAGAAGGGTGATGTGGTGGTGGATGGCACGTCGATTGCCAACCCGAAGACCGATCTGCCCAAACTGCGTTCGCGTGTGGGCATGGTGTTTCAGCACTTCGAGCTGTTCCCGCATCTGACGGTGGCGGACAACCTCACGCTGGCGCAGATCAAGGTTCTGGGGCGCAGCAAGGCCGAGGCGCGGGAAAAGGGCCTGCTCTATCTTGATCGAGTCGGCCTGTCCTCGCACAAAGACAAGTTCCCAGGACAGCTATCCGGCGGTCAACAGCAACGCGTGGCGATTGCCCGCGCCCTGTCGATGGACCCGATCGCGATGCTGTTCGACGAACCCACTTCGGCCCTCGATCCCGAGATGGTCGGTGAAGTGCTCGACGTGATGGTCAAGCTGGCCGAGGAGGGCATGACCATGATGGTGGTCACGCATGAAATGGGATTTGCCCGCAAGGTGTCTCACCGCGTGGTCTTCATGGACGCGGGGCGTGTCGTGGAGGACTGTCCCACGTCGCAGTTTTTCTCGCCCAGCGAGCAGCGCAGTGAGCGCGCGGCGCATTTCCTGGCAAAGATCCTGCAGCACTGAGACGTTGTGAACAAATCCGCCACTCCCGAGCATGCCGCGCTGGCGTCCCCACTCGGCGTTGCACTCGGTGGCGCCGGATTCATTCACAGCGTTTAAAGCGCTGTCGCAGGGCGGGCGTAGCATGTCGGCGTTGCTGTTTTTGCCGCCGATATGACCTCGATTCAGACGCTCACACTCACCCGTCCCGACGATTTTCATCTGCACCTTCGCGATGGCGCCGCGCTGCGCGATGCCTTGCCCTGGACGGCCAGGCAGTTCGCGCGGGCCATCGTCATGCCCAATCTCAAGCCGCCGGTGGTGCGGCTGCAGCAGGCGCTGGAATACCGGGGCCGCATCCTCGCCGCCTTGCCCGAAGGCAGCGATTTCACGCCCCTGATGACCCTCTACCTCACCGACGACACTACGCCGGCGATGGTGGAAGAGGCTAGGCAGAGCGGAGTCGTCCACGCCTTCAAACTCTATCCGGCGGGAGCCACCACCAACTCGGACAGTGGCGTCACCGAACTCAAGCGCATCTATCCTGCGCTCGAAGCGATGCAGCGCGTGGGCATGCCGCTGCTCATTCATGGCGAGGTCACCGATCCGGAGGTCGACGTCTTCGACCGCGAGGCGGTCTTCATCGAACGGCATCTCATCGCCTTGCGCCGGGCCTTCCCTGAGCTGAAGATCGTGCTCGAGCACATCACCACCGCGCAGGCCGCGCAGTTCGTGCGCGAGGCGTCCGAGCGCGATGACCAGGGCGTGCCCCGCCTGGCGGCAACCCTCACCGCGCACCATCTGCTGCACAACCGCAACGCCATGTTCAAGGGCGGCATGCGACCCCACTACTACTGCCTGCCCGTGCTCAAGCGCGAGACCCATCGTCTGGCGCTGCTCGATGCGGCTACCAGCGGCGACGACCGCTTTTTTCTCGGCACCGATTCGGCGCCGCATGCGCGCCATACCAAGGAAGCCGCCTGCGGCTGTGCTGGCTGCTTTACCGCGGCGAATGCGCTGGAGCTTTATTGCGCCGCCTTCGAGCAGCGCGATGCGCTGCACCGGCTCGATGATTTCGCCAGCCGGTTCGGCGCCGCGTTCTACGGTTTGCCGCGCAACCGCGGTGACATCACGCTTACACGCACACCCTGGAACGTGCCCGAACACCTGCCCTACGCCGACACTGACATCGTGCCCTTGCACGCGGGCGAAGCCATGGAGTGGCAGGTTCAGACTGGCGCTTGAGCAATCTACGCGGCCAGGGGAATGGGCTGGTCGGGCACGCGGTAGTTGCTCAGGGTCATCAGGTCGATGCCGCAACTCAGGTTTTCGGCCCAGTCGATGAACTGAGCGACTGCCGCCTTGCCGCGAATCGGCGCGCCATGCTGCGGCACGATCATCTCGATGTCCAGAGTGCGCACCATGCTGGCCCAATAGCGCAGGATTTTGTTGGACACCATATAGCGCCGGTGGAAGGCTTCCATATGGGGTAGGGCGTCGCTCAGGTTCGTATAGGGGCGGCGTGCCTGCTCGCCACTGACGAGCGAGACCCCCAGATCGCCAGAAAACAGGATCTTGCTGATCGGGTCGTAGAACTGGAAATTGCCCTCCGCATGCAGGAAATGCGCGGGCAGGAGCACCAGATCGCTTTCGCCCAGGCGCAGCGTGCCCCCCGTATCGGGTACGCCGATGATGCGTTTGTCGGTCTTGCCCAGTTTGCAAAAGTGCGGAGCAAAACGCGCCCACAGCCGGGAGATGACCAGATCGGCCTTGGAGGCCGTCATCCATCGATCGAGCGAGGCGATGATGTCGGGGTCGGCGTGCGAGGCCAGCAGATAGTGCAGATCCTGCGGCGCCATGTATTTGCGCATCGTGAGCGTCAGCTCGTTGAAGGTCATATTGCCGCCAGGATCGATGAGCGCGCCGTGGCCGTGATCAATGATGAGAAACTGGTTGGCCTGGACGGCGTCGGCGTTTTCCTCGACCAGATCGCTGAACATCAAGCAGAGATGCGTGCCATTGTTGAAGAGTTCGGTTGCCACGAGCGTGTTCTTTCGTTGAACTGCAAAAACTGTAAAGGCGACGAATCTAATCCTTTGAATGCCTCGCGCCTTGTCCTGGGTCAAGAGCGAGAGTGTCTGGACGAGACTGGCCATACCAGCATGCGCAAAGCGTGAATCCACGATAATCCGATCTGCGAAGTGGAGTGGGCAGTCGCGGTGCGCTTCGCGCATCGAGGAAGGTCCGGACTCCATAGGGTGGGATGACGGCTAACGGCCGTGCACGGTGACGTGACGAACAGGGCCACAGAGACGAGTAAACACCGGGCAACCGGTGTGGACGTGAAACGCGGCAACCTCCATCCGGAGCAACACCAAATAGGCAGACACGCCAGCGGCAACGCTGGCACAGCGCGGCCCGCGCGAGTCTGCGGGTAGGTGGCTTGAGCCCCGTAGCAATGCGGGGCCTAGAGGAATGGCTGCCACGGCGTCGGCGCAAGCCTGCGCTGCACAGAATCCGGCTTATAGCTCCGCTTCGCACTTTCCCTTTTTCTCGGCATCCAGCGGGTGAGGTTGAGTGCTGCTCGGCATTCTGAGGTTGCTCTGGTGCAGCCTTTTTCTAGAAAAGACTTTCACGACTCGCTCTAAAGCGTTCATTTTTAATGGAAACATGCTTATTTACTGGTTTCATAAACAGTATCTAAGTCCTTGTTTTGTAAAAGATTTTTCAGGGTTTCTGGCTTGACCGCGGCTATCGCCATCCCCTAAAGTGGCGATTAGTGCAAAAAAGTGGGAAATTGTGCAGGGCTTTGCACATTCAGGGCTCCCACCAGGGCACGGCAACCGCGGGCGAATTCATGTTCATTGGCATTTCGGCACTCAATCTGGACGGCAAGGGTCGCATGACCGTGCCTGCCCGGCATCGGGATGTGCTGATGGCCCGGTCGCAGGGTCGGCTCACGCTGACCAAGAGCCCTGACGGTTGTCTCATGCTGTTCTCGGATGATGAATGGGTCGGGTTCCGCGACAAAGTCATGCAATTGCCGATGGCGGCGCAGGGCTGGCGCCGCATCTATCTGGGTCATGCGACCGAGACGGAAATGGATGCGACCGGCCGGGTGCTCATTTCGCCCGAGTTGCGCCAGGCAGCGGGACTGGAGCGCGAAGTCGATCTCATCGGCATGGGTCGGCATTTCGAAATCTGGGATCGCGCCAAACATCAGGCGCAAGAAGCGGCGGTGATCGAGGCAGGTATGCCCGATGCCGTGCGCGACATTGTGTTGTGACCGTGTATGCGCCAACACGCTCCCACGCCCAGCGCCGAAACGGCGCACCGCACCGTGTTGCTGCACGAGGCGGTCGACCAATTGATCACCGACCCGAGCGGGGTGTATCTCGACGCGACCTTCGGGCGTGGCGGGCACAGCCGGGAAATCCTGCGTCGCCTGTCGCCTGCCGGACGGCTGATTGCGATCGACCGCGATCCGCAGGCCATCGAAGCCGCGGCCCAGATTCACGATGCGCGTTTTGTGATCGCGCATGCGCCGTTCTCCGAGTTTGCGCGGGTGCTGCGCGATCAGGGCGTGTCGCAGGCCGACGGGCTGCTGTTCGATCTGGGGGTGTCGTCGCCGCAACTCGATCAACCCGAGCGCGGATTCAGCTTTCGCGCTGACGGGCCTCTGGATATGCGCATGGACACCAGCAGCGGGCCAACCGTCGCTGAGTATCTGGCATCGGCAAGTGTGGATGAGATTGCAACCGTGCTGAGGGACTATGGAGACGAACGGGCGGCTGTCCAGATTGCAAAGAAGATTGTGGCTCGCCGCGATGCCGGAGCGCCCCTTGCGCGCAGCGGCGAACTCGCCGCACTGGTTGCCGCCACAGTCAAGAGTCGTGAGCCGGGCCAGGATCCGGCCACCCGCACGTTTCAAGCTCTTCGGATTCACGTCAATGCCGAGCTTGCGCAGATCGAAGCGGCGTTGAGCCAGGTGCTCGACTGCCTGAAACCGGGCGGGCGGCTGGCCGTGATCAGTTTTCACTCACTCGAAGACGCGCTGATCAAGCGCTTCATTCATCGCCATGCCCGCGCGCCCGCCGTCGATCGGCGCCAGCCCTTCGTGCCCGGGCTTTCGGCCGAGTTCAAGCCGGATTTGAGCGAAGTGGCGCGGCTGCGCCCTACGGCGGCGGAAGTCAGCGGCAACGCGCGGTCGCGCTCCGCCATGCTGCGCGTGGCGCAACGGGTCTGAGGGGCAAGCCATGACCCGCATCAACCTCGTGCTCCTGTTCGTCGTGGTGCTGTGCGCCATGTCGGTGGTGCGCGCGCAGTACCAGGGCAGGCGCACCTTCGCGGCCCTGGACGTGGCGCAGCAGCGCGCTGAGCAGCTGCAGATGGACAAGGATCGTCTTCAGGTGGAGTACCGCGCGATGAGTGCGCCGGGGCGCATCGAGCAGATCGCCCGAACCCAGCTCGACATGCGCCCGATCACCGCGGCGCGTACCGTGTTCGTGCACGAAGGCCAGTCGACGCTGACGCCCTTGCCCGCCGTGCCGCAGTCTCAGCCCCGTTCAGCCGGCAAGGGAGCGCACCGATGAAAAATCCTGCGCTGCGCCCTCACATGCCTGCTGCCAGTTACGACAAGAGCCCGCTGCTCAACGTCAAGCTGCCGCCGGGCCGTGCCTGGCTGGTCAAGGGGTTGTTGTTCGCCGCCTTCGCGGCGCTGGCCCTGCGCGCTTTCTGGGTGCAGGTCTGGACGACCCAGTTCTACCAGAATCAGGGCGAGCTGCGTTTTGTGCGCACCATCGAGCTGCCGGCCATGCGTGGCCGCATTCTCGATCGCAACGGCAACATCCTGGCGTCGAGCATTCCCGCGAAGACCATCTGGGCCGATCCGACCCAGGTCGAGTCCGACAACGGCAAGGTGCAGCAGCTCGCGCGGCTGCTGGGCCTGAACGCCGCCGATCTGAAGCGCCGCCTCGATTCCGACAAGCAGTTTGTCTATCTCAAGCGGCAGGTGGACATCGACATCGCCAAGCAGGTCAAGGCGCTGGGCATCAAGGGCATTTACGAGTCGCCCAGCTATAAGCGTTACTACCCGGAAGGGTCGGCGGCAGCGCAGCTCATCGGCTTTTCCAATATCGAGGGTCAGGGCCAGGACGGCATGGAACTGGCGCTGCAATCGCGCCTGGCTGGCCATCCGGGCGTGCGCAAGGTCGTCAAGGACCGGCTGGGCAATGTGATCGAGGACGTGTCGGGCGGCGTGCCGCCAGTGGATGGGCAGGATGTGCGCCTGTCGATCGACAGCAAGATCCAGTACCTCACCTATCAGGCGCTCAAGCAGTCGGTGGTGGACAACAAGGCCAAGAACGGCAGCGCCGTCGTGATCGATGCGAAGACCGGCGAAATCCTGGCCATGGCCAACTATCCGAGCTTCGACCCCAACACACGCCGCCGCATGACCGAGTCGGACATCCGCAACTACGCGGTGACCGACGCCTTCGAGCCGGGCTCCGTGCTCAAGCCCATCACGCTGAGTGCGGCGCTGCAGGCCGGGCTCATCACGCCGACCACGGTGTTCCACACCGCGCCGGGCTGCCAGCAGTTCTTCGGCGCCAATATCTGCGACGACAACAACAACGGCGATATCGAACTGCCGCAGGTCATCCAGTATTCGAGCAACGTCGCCACTTCCCAGGTGGTGAGCAAGATGCCGGCCCAGGTGCAGTGGAATATGTACACGGCGGTCGGGTTCGGTCAGCGTCCGCAGATCGAGTTTCCGGGCGCCACCAGCGGGCTCATGCGGCCGATGAAGCGCTGGCGTCCGATCGACCGGATCACCATGGGGTTCGGCTACGGCCTTGGCGTCTCCACCCTGCAGCTGGCGCATGCCTATCTAATCTTCGCCGACCGCGGCCGCATCTTCCCGGTCACTTTGTTCAAGCACGACGAGGCACCCGAAGGCGTGCAGGTCGTCTCGCCCACCGTGGCGCGTGAAATGCGCGGCATGCTGGCGCTGGTGACGCAACCTGGCGGCACCGCACCCGCGGCGGCCGTGCCGGGCTATTCCACGGGCGGCAAGACGGGCACGGCCTGGATCGCCAAGGATGGCCGCTACGACAAGAAGCTGTTCCGGGCCCAATTCGTCGGGCTGGCGCCGATCAACCATCCCGTGCTGGTGATGGCGGTCTCGGTGGACCAGCCCTCGGCCGGCAAACACTTCGGGGGCCAGGTCTCCGCGCCTGTGTTCGGCGCCGTGGTGCCGCAGGCTCTGCGCATTCTGGGCGTGCAGCCTGACCTGCCGGTCAAGCCCGATCTGGTGCCCGCACAAACGGCGCAGGCCTTGCAGCTGCCGGCCGGTCGGCTGGTGAAGGGGGGCGCATGAAGACGGTCGATGCCGTGCTGCAGGCGCTGCGCGATCTGCGGGTCGGGCCGCGGGCGCCCTGGTCCACCGACAGTCGCAGCCTGCGGCCGGGCGAGGTATTCGTCGCCTGGCCGGGTGCTGCGCGCGATCCGCGCCAGTTCGCCATGCAGGCGCTGGCGGCCGGTGCGGCGGCGGTGCTGGTCGAGGCCGAAGGCGCGCAGCACTTCGGTTTCTCCGATCGGCGCATTCTGGCGGTGGATGGCCTCAAGGCCCTGGCGGGTCCGCTGGCGGCCGCCTGGTACGACCATCCGTCGCGGCAGGTCAAGCTGTTGGCGGTGACGGGAACCAACGGCAAGACCTCCTGTGCGCTATGGACCGCCCAGGCCCTGAACGCAGCGGGACGGCGCTGCGGGGTGATCGGCACGCTCGGCGCGGGATGGCCCGACGCCCTGCGGTCCACCGGATTCACCACGCCCGACCCCGTGCGTCTGCAGGCGCTGCTCGCCATCTTGCGTGAACAGGGTGCCGAGTGGTGTGCGATCGAAGCATCGAGCATCGGCCTGGAAGAGCACCGCCTGGCGGGCTGCGAGCTGCATGCCGCGGCCTTCACCAATCTCACCCAGGATCACCTCGATTACCACGGCGATATGGCGTCCTATGCGCGCGCCAAGCAGGCCTTGTTTGCCTGGCCGGGTCTGCGCCATGCCGTGCTCGACATCGACGACCCCTTCGGCGCTTCGACCCTGTTGGAAGACTGCCGCAGCCGTGGCCTGGCGGTGCAGACGTCTGCGTTGAGCGCCCCTGCGGATTGGCGTGCCGAGAACCTGGAGCAGAACCTCGCGGGCCAGCGATTCACGCTGGTGCATCGCCATGCTCGCCACCCCCTCGATCTGCCCGTACTCGGCGCCTTCAACCTGCGCAATCTTCTGGTCGTGGCGGCTCTGTTGCAGACCACGGGCATGGACGCCGCCGAGATTGCAGACGCGCTGCGCACCGTGCGCGCCGTACCCGGTCGCATGCAGATGCTTGGAGGCCATGGCGCGCCCCTGGCCGTCATCGACTATGCCCACACGCCCGACGCGCTGGACAAGGCGCTGCAGGCCCTGCGCCCCGTGACGGCGGCCCGGCAGGGCAGACTGTGGTGCGTGTTCGGCGCGGGCGGTGATCGTGACGCGCGCAAGCGCCCGCTGATGGCCCAGGCCGCGCAGCGCCACGCCGACCGCGTGGTGCTGACCAGCGACAACCCGCGCAGTGAGGCGCCCGAAGCCATCCTTCAGGATCTGCTCGCCGGCGTGACGCACGAGGTTGCCACGCCGTTTTCCACGGTGGAAGATCGTGCGCTGGCCATCGCCCAGACCCTTGCCCATGCGGCTGTCGACGATGTCGTGCTGATTGCCGGCAAAGGCCACGAGAACACTCAGGAGATCGCCGGACACAAGCAGGCCTTCAGCGACGCCTTCCATGCCCGCATGGCGCTGGCTGCGCGGGGCGCGGGTCTGTGCACCTTGGGCGAAGCGCGTGATTGGATCGGGCCCGGCGCTCAGCTCATCGGCGAAGCCGGCGTGGCGCCCGTCGCGGTGGAAACCGACAGCCGCAGGCTCACGCCCGGCGCCCTGTTCGTCGCGCTGCGCGGCGAGCGCTTTGACGCCCATGAGTTTCTGCCCCAGGCCAGGGCCGCGGGCGCCAGCGCCTTGCTGGCCGAGCGCGGCATTGCGGCCGCCGGCCTGCCCGGTATCGAGGTGGCCGACAGCCTGCGGGCCTTCGGCTTGCTGGCGCGGGGCTGGCGACGGCAACAGACCTTGCCCCTGATCGCCGTGACCGGAAGCAATGGCAAGACCACGGTGACGCAGATGCTCGCCTCCATCCTGGCCGCCTGGCACGGCGACGACCGGCGGCTGGCGACCCGGGGCAATTTCAACAACGACGTGGGCGTTCCGCTCACCTTGCTGCGCCTGCGTCCGCAGCATCAGGCCGCCGTGGTCGAGCTGGGCATGAACCATCCGGGCGAGATCGCCTGGCTGGCCCGTCTGGCCGAGCCCACCGTGGCCGTGGTGAACAACGCCCAGCGCGAGCATCAGGAATTCATGCAGAGCGTCGAAGCCGTCGCCCGGGAGAACGGCGCCGTGCTTGCCGCGCTGCCGCAGGACGGCGTGGCCGTGTTCCCCGCCGACGATGCCCAGGCCGCGATCTGGGCGGCGCTGAGCGCGGGGCGGCCAAGCCTGCGCTTTGTCTTGCGCGAGGGCGAAACCTCCGCACCCGAAGCCGAAGTCAGCGGTCAGGCCTTCTATCGGGAAGGACAACTGCGATTGCAACTCCACACGCCCGCCGGGCATGCCGAAGTCGGTCTGGCCTTGCTCGGGCGGCACAACGCCCGCAACGCGCTGGCGGCGACCGCGGCGGCCCTGGCCGCAGGGGCGCCCCTGGAGGCCATCTGCCGCGGCCTCGAGAGCTTTTCCCCGGTGGCGGGACGGCTGGTGCCTCATCGTCTGAAAAGGGCTGACGGCCGGGCGCTGCTGTTGATCGACGACAGCTACAACGCCAATCCAGACTCGGTCCGCGCGGCCATCGACGTTCTGGCCGAGCTGCCCGGGCGCAGCCTGCTGCTCCTCGGCGACATGGGGGAAGTGGGCGACCAGGGTCCGGCCTTTCATGCAGAAGTGGGCGCCTACGCCGCGCAACGCGGCATGGCGGCCTTGTGGACCTGTGGCGAGATGACGGCGCACACGCAGGCCGCCGCGCAGGCCGCCGGCCTGCGCGAGGCCCGCCATGAGCCCGATGTGACGGGCTTCGCCTTGCAGTCGCCTGACCTGGACGGCTTCGACACCGTGCTGGTGAAGGGCTCGCGGTTCATGCGCATGGAGCGCGCGGTGCAGGACATCGCGGCACTGGCCACGAACGGCAACGACGCCCGCGATCAGGAGGTGCCCCATGCTGCATAGCCTGGCCATGTGGCTGATGGATCTCTCGCCCGACCTGCGCTTCTTCCGGGTGTTCAACTACATCACTTTTCGCGCGGTCATGAGCACGCTCACGGCCCTGTTCATCGGCCTGCTTGCGGGCCCGGCCGTGATCCGCAAGCTCACGGCGATGAAGGTCGGCCAGGCGGTGCGTCAGGACGGTCCGCAGACCCACCTCATCAAGACCGGCACGCCCACCATGGGCGGCGTGCTCATCCTGCTGTCCATCGGCGTGTCCACCCTGCTGTGGATGGATCTGAGCAACCGCTTTGTCTGGCTGGTCCTGCTGGTGACGCTGGGCTTCGGTGCCATCGGCTGGGCCGACGACTACCGCAAGGTGGTGTACCGCGACCCCAACGGCATGCGTTCGCGCGACAAGTATTTCTGGCAGACCCTCATCGGCGTGGCCGCCGCGTTCTATCTGGCCTTTGCGGTATCGGGCAAGAGCAATGCCGCGGTCTGGCATCTGTTCGTGGAGTGGCTGCGCAGCGGCATGACCATGCCCTTGCCGCCGGTGTCCGACCTCATCGTGCCGTTCTTCAAGTCGGTCAGCTATCCACTGGGTGTGACCGGCTTCATCGTGCTGAGCTATCTGGTCATCGTGGGCAGCAGCAACGCGGTCAACCTGACCGACGGCGCCGACGGCCTGGCCATCATGCCCGTGGTCATGGTCGGCAGCTCGCTGGGTGTGTTTGCCTATGTGGTGGGCAACGCGGTGTATTCCAAATACCTGCTGTTCCCTTTCATTCCCGGCACGGGCGAGTTGCTGATCTTCGTCGGCGCCATGGTGGGGGCCGGGCTGGCCTTCCTCTGGTTCAACGCCTATCCGGCGCAGGTGTTCATGGGCGACGTGGGGGCGCTGGCCCTGGGCGGCGCGCTGGGCACCATCGCCGTCATTGTGCGTCAGGAAATCGTGCTCGCGGTCATGGGCGGGGTGTTCGTGGCCGAGACGGTGTCGGTCATGATCCAGGTGACCTACTTCAAATATACGAAGAAGAAGTACGGCGTGGGGCGGCGCATTTTCAAGATGGCGCCGCTGCACCATCACTTCGAGCAGCTCGGGGTGAAAGAGTCGCAGGTCGTGGTGCGGTTCTGGATCGTCACCATGATTCTCTGTCTGGTGGGCCTTGCGAGCCTGAAACTGCGATGAACCTGAGCTCGCTCTCCGTTCTCGTGCTCGGCCTGGGCGAATCGGGCCTGGCCATGGCACGCTGGTGCTCCGCGCAGGGCGCGAGGGTGCGCGTGGCCGACAGCCGGTCGGAGCCGCCGGGCCTGGCCGTACTGCAGCGCGATTTGCCCTCGGTGCCAGTGCACGGCGGCAGCCTGGATGTTGCGCTGCTGGACGGCGTGCAGCTGGTGCTGCGCAGCCCGGGCATCGCGCCGCATGCGACGGCGTTTTCCGCCCTCGTGCAGGCGGCCAACGAGCGTGGCGTGCCCATCGCCGGCGAACTGCATCTGTTCCAGTGGGCGCTCGACGCCTTGCGCGCCGAGCGCGGCTATGCGCCCAAGGTCGTGGCCATCACCGGGACGAACGGCAAGACCACGGTGACCCGCCTGACCGGGCTGATGCTCGAACGCGCGGGCTGGAGCGTCGCGGTGGCGGGGAACATCTCTCCGTCGATGCTCGACGTGCTGCAGGCCAGCCTCCAGGCGGGTGATCTTCCGGACGCGTGGGTGCTGGAACTGTCCAGTTTTCAGCTTCATGGCATGGAGACCTTCGCCGCGGACGCCGCCACGGTGCTCAATCTCACCCAGGATCATCTCGACTGGCACGGCGACATGGCGGCCTATGCCGCCGACAAGGCCAACATCTTCGGTGGCGAGGCTGCGGCTGGGGTCACGGTGCTCAACCGCGACGATCCCGCCGTGCTGGCGATGCGGCGCCCGGGGCGCCGTTTGCGGCGCTTCGGTCTTTCGGCGCCGCAACAGCCTGGCGATTGGGGCGTGACGCGTGAGGGCGGCCTCGACTGGCTGGTGCGCGCGCTTCCCGATGTCGAGGCCGAGCGCGCACTGGCTTCACCGCCCGTCGCGCGCCGCGGCAAGTCGGCCGTGCAACCCGCCACCGAGCTGAGCCTGCAGCGTCTCATGCCCACGGAGGCCCTGCGCATCCAGGGCGGGCACAACATTGCCAATGCACTCGCAGCCCTCGCGTTGGGCGACGCGGCCGGCGCGCCCCTGGCGCCCATGCTGCACGCGCTGCGCGACTACCGGGGCGAACCGCACCGCATGCAGACCGTGGCCGTGATCGACGACGTGCGCTGGATCGACGACAGCAAGGGCACCAATGTCGGCGCCACGGTTGCGGCGCTGGCCGGTATGCAGAGTCCGGTCGTGCTCATCGCCGGAGGCGACGGCAAGGGACAGGATTTCTCGCCTCTGCGCGCTCAGGCAGCCCGCTTGCGCGCTGCCGTCCTCATCGGCCGTGATGCCCAGGCCATCGCCGATCAGCTTGGCGACCTGGCGCCCGTCGAACTGACACAGTCCCTGGAGCAGGCCGTGCAACGCGCCGCCACGCTGGCCCAGACCGGCGACGTGGCGTTGTTGTCACCCGCCTGCGCCAGTCTCGACATGTTCCGCAACTACGCCCACCGTGCCGAGGTGTTCGTTGCCGCCGTCCGAGCACTCGCAGAAAGCCGTGGACAGGTCTGGAACGAAGGGGCCGATCATGCTTGACCGCATGCTGCCCTTCCTCGGCCGCAAGCGCAACAAGGCGTCCGCTGACCTGCCGGTGCGCGTGGGCCACATGGCGCCACGCAACTCGCGCATGCTGGAGTACGACCAGAACCTGGTCTGGGTCACGCTGCTGCTGCTTGCCTACGGCCTGGTCATGGTGTATTCGGCCACGATTTCCTTTCACGATTCGCCGCGCTACGCGCAGTGGTCGCCCTATCACTATTTCATGCGCGATCTGTTCTCGATCGCCGCGGCACTGCTGGCGAGCTGGATCGTGGTGCAGATTCCGATGGCCGAGCTGCAGAAGTGGTCGATGCGTTTCTTCTTCCTGTCGCTGATCGGGCTGGTGCTCGTGCTGCTGCCGCATATCGGCAAGGATGTGAACGGCTCCAAGCGCTGGGTGGTGCTGCCCGGCGGGCTGAACTTCCAGCCCTCCGAGCTGGTCAAGCTCACCGCGCTGATCTACACCGCCGATTTCATGTCGCGCAAGCAGGAGGTGAAGCAGAGTTTCTTCAAGACTTTCCTGCCGATGATGGCGGTGATGATGATCGTGGGCGTGCTGCTGCTGGCCGAGCCGGACATGGGCGCCTTCCTGGTGATCGCGTCCATCACCCTGGCCATCCTCTTTCTGGGCGGGGCCAACGGGAAGCTGTTCGCGCTGTCCAGCGTGGCCGTGATCGGCGCCTTCGTGCTGATGATCGTGCTCTCGCCGTGGCGGCGCGACCGCATCTTCGCTTACCTCAACCCGTGGGCGGAGTCGAACGCGCTGGGCAGCGCCTATCAGCTCTCGCACGCGCTCATTGCCATGGGGCGCGGCGAGTGGTTCGGCGTCGGCCTGGGGGGCAGCATCGAAAAACTGCACTACCTGCCCGAGGCGCATACCGACTTTCTGCTGGCCATCATCGGTGAGGAACTCGGGCTGGTGGGCGTCGGCGTGGTGATCTTCGCGTTCTACTGGATCGTGCGCCGCGCCTTCGACATCGGCCGCCAGGCGCTGGTGCTCGACCGCATGTACAGCGCCCTGGTGGCACAGGGCATCGGTGTGTGGATCGGCGGCCAGGCCTTCATCAATATCGGCGTGAATCTCGGCCTGCTGCCCACCAAGGGGCTGACGCTGCCGCTGATGAGCTATGGCGGCTCGGCGCTGCTGCTCAACTGCATGGCCATCGCCGTGCTGCTGCGCGTCGATTTCGAGAACCGGGTTCTGATGCGCGGAGGTCATGTATGAGCCAGACCGCTCCCGTCGCCGTCATCATGGCCGGAGGCACCGGCGGTCATATCTTCCCCGGCATGGCCGTGGGCGAGGGGCTGCGCGCCGCGGGCTGGACGGTGTACTGGATGGGCGCACCCACGGGCATGGAGGCGCAGCTCGTGCCGCGTCACGGCTTTGACATGCTCTGGGTGCGCTTCGGTGGTCTGCGTGGCAAGGGGCTGCTGACCAAGCTGCTGCTGCCGCTGAATCTGCTGCGTGCGTTCTGGCAGGCTTGGCGCGCCCTGCGGCGGGTGGGTGCCGATGTGGTGGTCAGCATGGGTGGCTACATCGCCTTTCCCGGCGGACTGATGAGCGTGTGGGCCGGGGCCAGGCTGGTGGTGCATGAGCAGAACGCGGTGGCCGGTCTGGCCAACAAGGTGCTGGCGCGTCTGGCCGATCGCAGCTACAGCGCCTTCCCGGAGGCCTTGCCGGGTGCCGCCTGGGTGGGCAATCCGGTTCGCGCCGAGATCTGCGCCTTGCCTGCGCCCGAGCAGCGCTACGCCGGGCGTAGCGGGCCGCTGCAGGTGCTCGTGGTCGGCGGCAGCCTGGGGGCGCAGGCGCTCAATACGCTGGTGCCGCAGGCGCTGGCGCTGCTGTCCGAACAGACGCGACCGCAGGTGCGCCATCAAAGCGGGGCCAAGCAGTTGCCGGCCTTGCAGCAGGCCTACGCGCAGGCGGGTGTCCAGGCCGATTGCGTGGCCTTCATCGACGACATGGCCGCGGCCTATGCGCAGGCTGATCTGGTGATCTGCCGTGCAGGGGCCTCCACCGTGACCGAAGTGGCCTGCGCGGGCGTGGCCGCGCTGTTCGTGCCGTTTCCCCACGCAGTCGACGATCACCAGACGGTGAACGCGCAATTTCTCGCAGGCCGCGATGCGGCGCTGCTGATTCAACAACGCGACCTGAGCGCACAGAGGCTTGCAGAACTGCTGCAAAGCCTGGACCGCGCGCGGCTGCTGCAACTGGCGCAGGCGGCACGCGGCCTGGCACAGCCCGACGCGGTGCAGGCGGTGGTGGCGGGCTGCATCGCCCTGCTGCCGGGTGGCGCAACAAGGCAAGGACAAGGAAGGCTGGGACAGGGGCGATGAAACACGCCATTCGCACGATTCATTTCGTCGGCATCGGCGGCGCCGGCATGAGCGGTATCGCCGAGGTGCTGCACAACCTGGGCTACGGCGTCAGCGGCTCGGATCTGAACGAGAGTGCCACGGTGCGCCGACTGCGTGATCTGGGTTTGCGCGTGGCCATCGGGCACGACGCTGCGCAGGTGCAGGACGCCGATGCCGTGGTGATTTCCACCGCGGTGCGCGCCGACAACCCCGAGGTGCTCGCGGCGCGCGCACGCCATATTCCGGTCGTGCCACGCGCTGTCATGCTGGCGGAGCTGATGCGTCTGAAGCGCGGCATCGCGATTGCGGGCACGCATGGCAAGACCACCACGACCAGTCTGGTCGCCAGTGTGCTGGCCGAGGGCGGGCTCGATCCGACCTTCGTGATCGGCGGCAGGCTCAACAGCGCGGGCGTCCATGCCAAGCTTGGGCAGGGCGAATACATCGTGGTCGAGGCGGACGAATCCGACGCGTCCTTCCTCAATCTGCTGCCAGTGATGGCCGTGGTCACCAATATCGACGCCGACCACATGGACACCTACGGCCACGACCCGGCCCGGCTGCGCCACGCCTTCGTCGATTTCATCGCCCGGCTGCCTTTCTATGGCGCCGCGGTGTTGTGCGTGGACGACGCGGCGGTACGCGGCATCATGCCGTTCATCTCCAAGCCCATCACCAGCTACGGCTTTGCCGAGGATGCGCAGGTGCGCGCCATCGACGTGCGGGCCGACGGCGCCCAGATGCGCTTCACCGTGCTGCGTCGCAATGGCGTGGAACTGCCGCCCCTGGCCATGACGCTGAACCTGCCGGGGCGTCACAACGTGCAGAACGCGCTGGCGGCCATCGCCATCGCCACCGAGCTGAATGTGGACGACGCCGCGATCCAGCGCGCGCTGGCGGGCTTCACCGGCGTGGGTCGGCGCTTTCAGCGCTACGGCGAAGTTCGCGCGGCCCATGGCGGCCCGTTCACGCTCATCGACGACTATGGCCACCACCCCGCCGAGATGGCCGCCACGCTGGCGGCCGCGCGCGGCGCGTTTCCGGGGCGTCGGCTGGTGTTGGCCTTCCAGCCGCACCGCTACACCCGCACCCGCGATCTGTTTGAAGACTTCGTCAAGGTGTTGGGCGATGCCGACGCGGTGCTGCTGGCCGAGGTCTACGCCGCGGGCGAGGCGCCGCTGGTGGCGGCCGACGGGCGCAGCCTGGCGCGCGCGGTGCGCGTGGCCGGCAAGACCGAGCCGGTGTTTGTCGAAGCCATCGGCGACATGCCCCAGGCCATTCTGGACATGACCCGAGACGGCGATGTGGTGATCTGCATGGGCGCGGGTTCGATAGGCGCCGTCGCCGCGCAGGTGGTGGCGCTGGCGGCCGGCACAGAGGGAGACGCGACATGACGACATGGCCCAAGATCGATCCGCGCGGCCTGGGCCGCGTCGCAGTGCTCATGGGAGGGCTGTCGGCCGAGCGCGAGGTGTCGCTGATGTCGGGCAAGGGTGTGCTCGCGGCGCTGCAGTCGCGCGGCGTCGATGCCTTCGCCTTCGATCCTTCGGTGGATGATCTGGGGGCGCTGCGGTCGTTCGGTGCGCAACGGGCGTTCATCAATCTGCACGGCCGCTGGGGTGAAGACGGCACGGTGCAGGGCGCGCTGGAACTGCTGGGCATCCCCTACACCGGGCCCGGCGTGCTGGCCTCGGCGCTGGCGATCGACAAGGGCATGACCAAACGGCTGTGGCAATGCGAAGGCCTCTCGACGCCGCAATGGCGCGAGGTGGGCACGCTCGAAGAGGCCCGCGAAGCGGCGCAGGCCCTGGGTTTTCCGCTGATCTTCAAGGCGACGCACGAGGGCTCGACCCTGGGTCTGAAGCGGGCCGACGGCGCCGACGGCGTGGATGAGGCCTACCGCGAGGCAGCACGCTTCGACTCCCGCGTGCTGGTCGAGCAGTTCATCGAGGGCGACGAGGTCACCTGCGCGGTGATCGGCACCGGCGTCCAGGCCCGGGCGCTGCCGCTCATCCGCATCGTCGCGCCGGGCGGCAACTACGACTACGAACACAAGTATTTCAGCGACGACACGCGCTATATCTGTCCGAGCGAACTGCCCGCCGAGGAAGAGGCGCGCATTCAGGACCTGGTGCTGCGCAGCTATCGCACGCTGGGCTGCCGCGGCTGGGCGCGGGCCGATGTCATGATCCGCGCCACCGACCGTCAGCCCTTTCTGCTCGAAATCAACACCTCGCCCGGCATGACTGGCCACTCGCTGGTGCCCATGGCCGCGCGCGTGGCGGGGCTGGAGTATGCCGAGCTGTGCCTGCTCATTCTCAGCATGGCCGCGCTCGATCAATCGCACGGGGAGAGTGTGAGCCCCCACGCTTCGGCTTCGCCTGCGCTGCCCCCCGAGGGGGCTGCCTCCGTCTTGGGGCGGCCCGGCGACGGAGGTGCTGGCCCCCACGCTTCGGCTTCGCCTGCGCTGCCCCCGGCCGTGGACGGGGAGAACAGTCGATGAGTCGCTACGCGCCGCGCGAACTGCCGCTCGACGTCCGCCTGATGCAGGGCACGTCCCGTGCCTTGTACTGGCTGGTGGCGCTCGGTTGCGTGTTCGTCGTGGCGCACTGGATGATGCAGCGCAGCTGGTGGGACATCCGCGCGGTGCGGCTTCAGGGCGACCTGCAGCGCATCAGTCCGGTGACGGTGCGTGCCGAGGCCTTGCCGCAGTTGCAGGGCAACTTCCTCACCATCAACCTCGCCCAGGCGCAGCGCGTGTTCGAGAACCTGCCCTGGGTACGCACGGCGGTGGTGCAGCGTCTGTGGCCGATGCAGTTGGGCGTCACCCTGCAGGCGCAGCAGCCCGTGGCCCTCTGGCGCGAGCCGGGCAGCGCGCCGCAACTGGTCAATGCGCAGGGACAGGCCTTCACGGCGAACCTCGGCGAAGTCCAGGGTCTGGGCCTGCCTCTGTTCAGCGGGCCGGTGGGAACGAGCGCGCAGGTGCTGCAGATGAGCCAGACCTTGCAGCCGCTGATGCGTGCCTTCCAGCAGAACGTGGTGGCGCTGGCGCTGGGCAGCGGCGGCAATTGGAGCGTGCAGACCCGATCGGGCCTGCATATCGATCTGGGCAGCGCCCCCGACAGCACCGCCACCCAGACCCGCCTCAAGCAGTTCATGACCCTGATGCCGCAACTCGAATCGCGCTACGGGCGTGCCATCGACAGCGTCGATCTGCGCTATCCCAATGGCTTCGCGGTGCATCTGCAGGGCGTGGATCTGCCGGGCATGAACAAGACAACGAACAAGACGACGACACCGCAACCCGCGGGGAGGAATGATTGACATGGCCAAGGACTACAAGGATCTGGTGGTTGCGCTGGACATCGGCACGTCCAAAGTGCTGGTGGTGGTGGCCGAGATGCTGGCCGATCGCGACAATCCGGCGGCGGGTTTCAAGATCGTCGGCATGGGCCAGGCCCCGACCGCGGGCATGCGCCGCGGGGTGGTGGTGGACATCGAGGCGACGGTGCAGTCCATCCAGGCGGCGCTGAAAGAAGCCGAGCTGATGGCCGATTGCAAGATCACCCATGTCATCACCGGCATCACCGGCAGCCACATCCGCGGGCAGAACTCGCACGGCATGGTGGCCATCAAGGACCGTGAGGTCACGCAGGCCGACGTCACCCGGGTGATCGAAACCGCCAAGGCGGTGAACATTCCGGCGGATCAGCGCCTGCTGCTGGTCGAGCCGCAGGAGTTCATCATCGACGGCCAGGAAGTGAAAGAGCCGGTGGGCATGAGCGGGGTTCGCCTGGAGGTGAACGTGCACATCGTCACCGGGGCCCAGACCGCGGCCGAGAACGTGATCAAGTGCGTGCGCCGCTGCGGCCTGGAAGTCGAGCAACTGGTGCTGCACCCGCTGGCTTCCAGCCACGCCGTGCTCACCGACGATGAAAAGGAGCTCGGCGTGGCCGTGGTGGACATCGGCGCCGGCGTGACCGACATCGCCATCTACACCGGAGGCGCCATCCGCCATACGGCCATCATCCCGGTGGCGGGCGAGCTGATCACCAGCGACATCGCCATGGCGCTGCGCACGCCCACGCGAGATGCCGAGGACATCAAGATCGAGCATGGCATCGCCAAGCAGGTTCTGGCCAATCCCGAAGAGACGCTGGAGGTGCCGGGGCTGGGCGACCGTGGGCCGCGCATGTTGTCGCGTCAGGTGCTCGCCAGCGTGATCGAGCCGCGCACCGAGGAAATCTTCGCGCTGGCGCAGCAGGTCATTCGCGAATCTCACTTCGAGGATGTGCTGTCTTCCGGCGTGGTGCTTTGTGGCGGTTCGGCGCAGATGCCCGGCATGGTCGAGCTGGCGGAAGACATCTTCCTCAAGCCGGTACGCGTGGGTACGCCGAGCTACAGCGGTCCGCTGGCCGACATGGTGCGCAATCCGCGCATGGCCACGGTCATGGGACTGTTGGCCGAAGCCTTGCACCAGCGTCAACGCGGCGCGCGCATCGCGCAGAAGAGCAGTTCGGTCAAGGGCTCGCTGGGACGTCTGCGCGAGTGGTTTGCTGGGAATTTTTGAGTTCTGCGCACCCGTCTGCGGAAGGGTCCGCAGACGGGTGCGCAGAGTGTGTTCGGCGGACGTAGGGTGCGTCAGCCGGTTTTCAACGGAGGTGTGACATGGCTTTTGAAATGATCGAGAACGACGCCCACAGCGCGTTCAACCAGGGAACCAACATCAAGGTGATCGGTGTTGGCGGTGGCGGCGGCAACGCCGTCGAACACATGATCGCCTCGGGCGTGCGTGGGGTGGAGTTCATCTGCGCCAACACCGATGCCCAGGCGCTCAAGACGTCCAGCGCGCATCAGTTTCTGCAGCTGGGCAAGACGGGCCTGGGCGCCGGCGGCAAGCCGGTGGTCGGGCGCGAGTCGGCCGACCAGGCGCGCGGCCAGATCCGCGATGCGCTCGAGGGCGCGCACATGCTGTTCATCACGGCCGGCATGGGCGGCGGCACCGGCACGGGTGCTGCACCGGTGATCGCCAAGATCGCCCGCGAGATGGGCATTCTGACGGTGGCTGTGGTGACGCGACCGTTCGACTTCGAGGGTTCCAAGCGCATGTCCAACGCCGAGCAAGGCCTGGCCGAGCTGGAGGCCAACGTCGATTCACTCATCGTCGTGCTCAACGAGAAGCTGCTGGAGGTTTACGGTGACGACATCAGCCAGAAAGAGGCCTTCGGCAAGGCCAACGACGTGCTGAAGAACGCCACGGGCGGCATTGCCGAGATCATCAATGTGCCAGGCCTGATCAACGCCGACTTCGAGGACGTGAAGAGCGTGATGGGCGAGCCGGGCAAGGCCATGATGGGCACCGCCGTGGCCAGCGGCCCCGACCGTGCCCGGCTGGCTGCCGAGCAGGCCGTGGTCTGCCCGCTGCTCGACGGCGTCGATCTCTCGGGGGCCAAGGGCGTGCTGGTCAACATCACCGCCGACGACTCGCTGCGCCTGGGCGAAACGCGCGAGGCCATGAACGCCATCCGTGCCTATGCCTCGCCGGATGCGAACATCATCTTCGGCACCGTCAACGATCCGACCATGGGCGACTCGCTGCGCGTCACCGTGCTGGCCACGGGCCTGTGCGGCAAGGCGGAAAAGGCGGCTCCCGAGCTGACCATCATCCGCACGGGAACCGACAATATGCCGGTGATGGGGCAGGGCTACGGCATGCCGACTGGCGCCGACACGCACCAGATCCCGGCGATCTGGCGCAGCGGCCGCGGCGCGCCTTCGGCCCATGTGAACGCGTTGATGCAAAGCGGTATGGAAGAAATGGAAATCCCGGCCTTCCTGCGCAAGCAGGCCGACTGAGAGCTTGTGAACCTTTCAGCCATGCCCGCCTTGCACGCCAAAACACCCCCGCTCTTTGTTGCAAATGCTCGCCATAGCCCGCGCTATGGCTGTGCTTTGCGCCTCGATCGGGCGCGTTTTGCCGCGCCTTTCGGACATGCCCGAAAAATTCACAAGCTCTGAGTTTTTTCCCAGACGCGGCCGCGAACGGACGCGGCGACGCACTGCGGCGGCATGAGCCGTGCCGCAGGGCCGACCCGCCCCTCACGGAGTGACCCGACTCCGCGTGGCGCTGTCGCCGCTGCGCCAGAAGCGGCGCGCTGCGGCGCCCTGACAGATCACCTCCCTGTCAGGGCGCCGCAGCGTCGTCTTCGCCGGGCTGGCTGCAGGGTCTGGCCAGAGTGTCTAAAATGCATAGCATCTCGCAATCAAAAACAGGGTTTCGATAATTTATCGTCATGTTGGCGCAACGCACCATTCAATCCGTCAATCGCGCCGTCGGCGTCGGCCTGCACAGCAGCGAACGAGTGGAACTCGCCCTGCGTCCGGCTCCGCCCGATACGGGCATCGTGTTCACCCGCACCGATCTGAGCGAGCCCGTCGAGATCCCACTCAATCCGTTCGCCGTGGTCGATACCCGCATGGCCACGACGCTGGGCCGTGACAATGTGAAGATCCATACCGTCGAGCACCTGCTTTCGGCCTGCTCCGGTCTGGGCATCGACAATCTGTATATCGACGTCACCGCGGAGGAAATTCCCATCCTCGACGGCTCGGCGTCGTCGTTCGTTTATCTGCTGCAGTCCGCGGGCATCGCGCTGCAGAACGCGCCCAAGCGATTCATCCGCGTGCGCAAGCCGGTGGAGTTGAGATTGGGGCAGGGCGCCGACCAGAAGTGGGCACGGCTGGAGCCCTACGACGGTTTCAAGCTGAGCTTCGACATCGATTTCGACCATCCCGCCGTCGATCAGACGGCGCAGTCCACAGTGTTCGATCTGGGGCGCGATTCGTATGTGAAAGACATCGCGCGCGCCCGCACTTTCGGGTTCATGCGCGACGTCGAAACCCTGCGCGAGCGCGGACTTGCCCTGGGCGGCAGCATGGAAAACGCCATCGTGATGGACGAGTACCGCGTCCTCAACCAGGAGGGCCTGCGCTTCGACGACGAGTTCGTGAAGCACAAGACCCTCGATGCCATCGGCGATCTCTACGTGGCGGGCAAAGCCCTGATCGGGGCCTACAGCGCCTTTCGCAGCGGCCATGCGGTCAACAACCTGCTGCTGCGCGAGCTCTTCGCCGACGAATCCAGTTACGAGATCGTCAGCTTCGACGACGCAAACCGCGCGCCGGCGGGGTTTCGCGCCATTCCCACCTTCGCGTTCTGAAGGGCTCGTTCAGTCGCCGCGACGCAGAAGGGCTTGCAAGCGAGCCTTGACCGCGGGCGGGCAAAGCGGCTCCAGCGTGGCTGCGGCGGCCATGGGGGCCGCCTGAGCGCCCTGGGGCTGCACCCGGATGCGAATGTCGCGAACGTCGTGGCCTTGGGCCCTGAGTTGGTGCAGCAGCGTCGGCTTGAACTGGCTGAGCTTGGCCGCCACCGCGCTGGAACTGGCCGTCAGACTCCACACCCCGTCATGCCACCGCCCCGCCCTGACCCCTTCCAAGAGGGCCTGAGGCAGCAAAGGTCGGACGCACAGCCACATCTGGTGCGACTGACTCGCGGCGTCCTGCAGGGCCGCGATGGGCTGCGTCACCCGGGCCCAGGCCGACAGGGATCCGACGCCCTTCGGGGCGAAAGTCGGGGTCGGCGAGGCGGTGCGGGGGCGATGGGTGGGCATGGAGCAGAGGGAACGGACTGGAAATCGTCGGATCCATCCCCATTGTGCCTGCCAGTGCGCGGCAAAACCGCACGCATACAATGAAATGTTCTCGGAAGACCGGGCGTGTGCCAGTTGCTGCGGTGTTCCATCAAACACACTCAAGACCGCGGACCTGGAGTCCGCCTTCCCATGCCAGTCAAATTCCTCACCAGTCTGTTCGGCAGCCGCAACGAGCGTCTGTTGCGCCAATACCGGCGCGTGGTCGAGCGCATCAACGCCCTGGAACCGCAATTCGAGAAACTCAGCGACGATGAACTGAGGGCCAAGACCGCCGAGTTTCGCCAGCAGGTCGCAGGAGGCCGCAGCCTCGACGATCTTCTGCCCGAAGCGTTTGCCGTGGTTCGCGAGGGGGGCAAGCGCGCGTTGAAGATGCGCCATTTCGACGTGCAGATGATCGGCGGCATGGCGCTGCATCACGGCAAGATTGGCGAAATGCGCACCGGCGAGGGCAAGACCCTGGTGGGCACGCTGCCTGTCTATCTCAATGCGCTTTCGGGCAAGGGCGTGCATGTGGTCACGGTGAACGACTACCTGGCCCGGCGCGACGCTGAATGGATGAGCCGGCTCTACAACTTCCTGGGCCTGACCGTGGGCATCAACCTGCCCAATATGACCAAGCCGGAGAAGCAGGCTGCCTACGCCTCCGATGTCACCTACGGTACCAACAACGAGTACGGCTTCGATTACCTGCGCGACAACATGGTGTACGAGCCTGCCGAGCGGGTGCAGCGCGGCTTGAACTATGCGTTGATCGACGAGGTCGACTCCATTCTCATCGACGAGGCCCGCACGCCGCTGATCATCTCGGGCCAGGCCGACGACAACACCGAGCTTTACAAAAAGATCAATGTGATCGTCCCGCGTCTGGTGCGTCAGATCGGTGAAGAAGATCCGATCACCGGCAAGGGCGTGGAGAAGCCGGGCGATTTCACCGTGGACGAGAAGGCGCATCAGGTCTTCCTGACCGAGGCGGGTCACGAGAAGGCCGAGGCCATCCTGACGGAGCTGGAGCTGATCCCGCAGGGCACCACGCTTTATGACGCGGCCAATATTGCGCTGATGCACCATGTGTACGCCGCACTGCGCGCGCATCACCTCTATCACCGCGACCAGCACTATGTGGTGCAGAACGGCGAGGTCATCATCGTCGACGAGTTCACCGGCCGAATCATGGCCGGCCGCCGCTGGTCCGACGGGCTGCATCAGGCGGTGGAAGCCAAGGAGGGCGTGGACATCCAGAGCGAGAACCAGACGCTGGCCTCGATCACCTTCCAGAACTATTTCCGCATGTACGCCAAGCTCGGCGGCATGACGGGCACCGCCGACACCGAGGCCTTCGAGTTCCAGGAAATCTACAAGCTGGAAACGGTGGTCATCCCGACGAACAAGCCCATCCGCCGCAAGGACGCGCAGGACAAGGTCTACAAGACCGCGCATGAGCGCGACCTGGCGGTGGTGGAAGACATTCGCGACTGTTTTGAGCGCGGCCAGCCAGTTCTGGTGGGCACCACCTCGATCGAGAGCAGCGAAAAGCTGTCGGCGTTGCTGCACGAGAAAAAACTCTCGCACCAGGTGCTCAATGCCAAGCAGCATGCACGCGAAGCCGAGATCGTGGCCCAGGCCGGACGGCCCGGCATGATCACCATCGCCACGAATATGGCGGGTCGAGGCACTGACATCGTGCTCGGCGGCAATGTGGAGAAGCAGTGCGAGATTCTGGAGGCCGATCCCAATCTGTCCGACGAGGAAAAGGCCGAGAAGGTTCACACCGTCAAGAGCGAATGGCAGTCGCTGCACGACAAAGTGATCGCTGCGGGGGGGCTGCACATCATCGGTACCGAGCGCCACGAGAGTCGCCGTATCGACAACCAGTTGCGCGGCCGGTCCGGTCGCCAGGGTGACCCGGGTTCGACGCGGTTCTACCTGTCTCTCGACGATGCGTTGATGCGCATTTTCGCGGGCGACCGCGTCAAAGCCATCATGGAACGCCTGAAGATGCCCGAGGGCGAAGCCATCGAGGCCGGCATGGTGACGCGTTCGATCGAGTCGGCGCAGCGCAAGGTCGAGGCCCGCAACTTCGACATCCGCAAGCAACTGCTGGAGTATGACGACGTCTCCAACGAGCAGCGCAAGATCATCTACCAGCAGCGCAATGAATTGCTTGACTCCACAGAAGTCGGCGAGCAGATCACTTCGCTGCGCCAGGGGGCGTTTGCCGATCTGGTGCGGGCCTATGTGCCCGAGCAGAGCATGGAAGAGCAGTGGGACATTCCGGGCCTTGAAACGGTGCTGCGCGACGACTGGCAGATCGAATTGCCGCTCAAGGCATGGCTGGAATCCGACGAGAACATGACCGACGAAGACGTGCTCGAGCGCGTGCTCGAAGCCGCTGACACCGCCTACGCGACCAAGGTCGATCTGGTCGGGCGCGACAACTTCGCCCAGTTCGAGCGTGTGGTGCTGCTGCAGACGCTCGACCAGCAATGGCGTGAGCATCTGTCGTCGCTGGATCATCTGCGCCAGGGCATTCACCTGCGGGGCTATGCGCAAAAGCAGCCCAAGCAGGAGTACAAGCGCGAGGCGTTCGAGTTGTTCGGTCTGATGCTCGACTCGGTGAAGTCCGAAGTCACCCGCGTGCTGATGACGGTCCAGGTCCAGAGCCCGGAGCAGGCAGAAGAGGCCGCCGAAATCATCGAGGAGAAGGCCCAGCGCATCCAGGTCAACTTCCAGCACGCGGATGCCGGATCGGGCATTTCCGTGCTCGACAGCACCGAGGCTGCCTTGGCCGGGATGGCCGCGACCGCTTCGGCGGCGTTGGCGACTCCGCAGGAGAATCCCTACCCCAAGGTCGGGCGCAACGACCCCTGCCCCTGCGGCAGCGGCAAGAAGTACAAGCATTGCCACGGCAAGCTGAGCTGAAGCCGACTGCCGGGCTGCGGGGGCACGCACGCCCCGCGCACCCTACCTTCCGTCACGTTGTGGAGAGTCTGTCATGGCCGTGAACCTTCAAGCCCCTGATCCCACCCAGCTACTGGCCATCGAGGGCGTTCTGTTGGGCGTCAGTGAGGCGCAGATCCGCAAGCCTGGGCGCAAAGACCTCACCGTGGTGCAGATCGCGCCCGGTGCGAGCGTGGCCGGCGTGTTCACTCAGAATCGATTCTGCGCCGCCCCGGTGCAGGTCTGCCGGGAGCATCTTCAAAGCACGGGCGGTCACGACGTGCGTGCCCTGGTCATCAATACCGGCTGTGCCAATGCGGGAACCGGCGCCCAGGGCCTGGCCGACGCGCGGCAGACCTGCGTGGAACTGGCCAGCCTGCTTGACGTACGGCCGGAGCAGGTGCTGCCGTTTTCCACCGGAGTGATTCTCGAGCTGCTGCCCATGCAACGCCTGCTCGCGGGCCTGCCGGGGGCGATGGCCGCCGCCCGCAGCGAAGGCTGGGCCGATGCGGCGACCGCCATCATGACCACCGACACGCTGCCCAAAGCGGCCAGCCTGCGGGTGGTGATCGATGGGGTCACGGTGACGCTGAGCGGCATCAGCAAGGGGGCGGGCATGATTCGCCCCAATATGGCGACCATGCTTGGCTTCATCGCCACCGATTGCGCCGTCAGCCCCGAGGTTCTGCAGCAGCTCACCCGCGCCGCGGCAGACGACTCGTTCAACAGCATCACCATCGACGGCGACACCTCGACCAACGATTCGCTCATCGTCATCGCCACGGGCAAGACCTCTTTGCCCCCGATCACGCGCGCCGACAGCGCGCAGGCCAAGGCGCTGCAGACCGCGCTCACCGCGCTGGCGCAGCGGCTTGCCCAGGCCATCGTGCGCGACGGCGAAGGCGCGACCAAGTTCATCAGTGTCCGAGTCGAGGGCGCCCTGAGCCGGGACGAGGCACGGCAGGTGGCCTATGCCGTGGCGCACTCGCCGCTGGTGAAGACCGCCTTTTTCGCCAGCGACCCGAATCTGGGGCGCATTCTGGCCGCCGTGGGTTATGCCGGCGTGCACGATCTGGACGTGGATGGCGTCGATCTCTATCTCGACGACGTGCATGTCGCCACGCGCGGCGGCCGCCATCCCGATTACCGCGAGGCAGACGGACAGCGCGTGATGCAGCAGGCCGAGATCACCGTGCGCATCGTGCTCGGCCGTGGCGCCGCAGCGGCGACGGTGTGGACCTGCGACCTGTCGCACGACTATGTGTCCATCAATGCCGATTACCGCTCCTGAACCCGAAGAAGACCATGCCCGGAACGAACCGACGTACCTCGCCTCCCCGATCACCTGCGTCCAAGGCGGCCGTTGAGACCCCAGCGTCCGTCGATCTGAGCGGCCCGCTTCTCGCGCTGTTCCAGCGGGCCCACGGCTTGCTCGACCGTCTGGAGACCCTGCTGCCTGCGCCCATGTCTGAGCCGGACTGGCATGCCTCGGTCGCGTTCCGCTGGGTCAGCAAGGGTGGGCGCAAGCAGTTGGTGCCGGTGCACAAGCTCTCGCCCATCGCGTACGACGATCTGATCGGCATCGAAGACCAGCGTCGCAAGGTCGAGCGCAATACGCGGCAGTTCGTCCAGGGCAAGCCGGCCAACAATGTGCTCATCACCGGCTCGCGCGGCACCGGCAAATCGTCTCTGGTGAAGGCCAGTCTGAACAAATTCGCGCGCCAGGGGCTGCGTCTGATCGAGGTGGACAAGGCCGATCTGGTCGACCTGCCCGAACTCACCGATCTGCTCGCGGCCAGGCCCGAGCGTTTCATCGTCTTCAGCGACGACCTTTCATTCGAGGAAGGCGAGCCGGGTTACAAGGCGCTCAAATCGGTGCTCGACGGCTCGGTCAGCGCCACGGCGGACAACGTGCTGATCTACGCAACCTCCAATCGGCGGCATCTCATGCCCGAGTATCTGCAGGAAAACCTGAGCTACAAGCATCTCGAGAACGGCGAGATCCACCCGGGAGAGGTGGTGGAGGAGAAGATTTCCCTGTCCGAACGCTTCGGGCTCTGGGTGAGTTTCTATCCCTACAGTCAGGACGACTATCTGCGCATCGCCGCGCACTGGCTGCGCGCGTTCGGCGTGACCGACAGGCAGATGGACAAGGCCTTGCAGGAGTCGCTGGTTTGGGCACTGGAGCGTGGTTCCCGTTCGGGCCGCGTGGCCTGGCAGTTCGCCCGCGACTGGGCAGGACGCGGCGGAAAGTGACCGATCGCCAGAAGACGCAGCGCCAGCCCGTTGCCGTGGCGGTCGGGCTGATGATGCGGGAGGACGGGGCCTTTCTGATGGCGTCGCGTCCGCAGGGCAAGCCGTATGCGGGCTACTGGGAATTTCCAGGCGGCAAGCTCGAAGCGGGTGAATCGCTGAGGGACGCGTTGGCCCGGGAATTTGAGGAAGAGCTCGGGGTACGCGTGCGCGAGGCCCAGTTCTGGAGGAGCTTGCGAGTCGACTATCCCCATGCGCTGGTCGACCTGCAGTTCTGCCGCATCACGGCCTGGGAGGGCGAGCCTCAGGGCCGTGAGGGCCAGCAGTTGTCATGGCAGACGCTGCCGGTCACGCTCAGCCCTGTGCTGCCGGGTGCTCTGCCCGTGCTGGAATGGCTGGCCGAAGACCCAGGCTGAGCCTGGCCCGGCGCTGAGGCCTGTTCAGTGGCGTTGGCCCGGGCTCTGGGCGCGGCGCTCCAGGTCTTGCTCCATGGCCTCGATGTCGGCCGCATCAGGTTTGGCCTGCACGCGGTAGCTCTCACTGGCCCAGGCGCCGAAATCGAGGGACTTGCAGCGTTCGCTGCAAAAGGGGCGCCAGGGATTGTCCAGGCTGTAGACCGTGGGCGTGCCGCAGTGCGGGCAGGGCACCTTGCGCTGGGTCGCCGCTGACGGCGTTCGAGAGGGCGAGGCCATGCTGATTCAGGGGCAGAGGGTCATGTCGAAGGGCACTTCATCGGCACTGGGCGTCATGTGCCATTCGGCATCGGGCTGCATGAAGCGCACCGAGACCATGAGGCGGTGTCCCGTGATTTCGGGAACCACGCCCAGGGCACCATCGATGCGCAGTCGCAGCAACTGGTAGGTCTTGCCGGCGAGCTGCTGCTGATAGCTGCCGTGGACGGCCTGAATCTTGCGCGTACTGCCGGCGTCGCGCAGCAGGCGCAACAACAGCTCCACGCTGCTGGCAAGTGGAGCGAAACATTGAAGCCAGCGTGCCAGATCGCTTTGGCGCTGTTGCTGCGGCAGGTGTTGCCAGGCGTAATACGCCGGCAGATCGAACTCGCAGGTGCCACCAGGAATGTTGGCGCGGCTGCGGATCGCCATCAGCCATTCGTTGTCCTGCAGACTCTGGCCAACCCGGCCCTGCTGCTGACTGAGGGACTGAAAGGCCTGATCGAGTTCGCCAAGAATGGCGTCTAGGGCCGACTCGGCCACGGCCGGGTTGCCCCGATAGGCGATGAAGGTCTGCCGCTGGCGTTCGAGCTCTTTGAGAATTTCCGATTTGAGATCCTGGCGCGCTGCGACGTCCATGATTTCGAACAGGGTGATCAGTGCGAAATGATGATGCTCCGGCAGCGCGCTTTGCTGCAGCACATCGACGCGGCGGAACAGATGTTCCAGCCTGAGCAGCGTGCGCACACGTTCGTGCAAGGGATATTCGTACAGAATCACGGGCCGATCCGGTTGGGGCAGCTTGGCGCACGGCGAAGCGCGGGGAGGTTGGCATGCCGCCCGGCGGGGCGACGGCGGCTGCCTGCATTGTCATGCAAGCCGCGCCTGAACTCAATTTTTGTGGACGAATGAACGATAGCGCGCATGCAGCGCATCGACTTGTCGGGACAGGTGTTCCCGATCACCGCGGTTGTCGAGCACGTCGTCTGCCACCGCCAGGCGCTGCGCTCGCGTGGCCTGCGTGGACATGATGGCCTCGATCATTTCGGCCGCCAGGCCGGAGCGCGCCTGCACCCGCGCAAGTTGAACCTCGGGCGGGCAGTCGACTACGCAGAGCCGGTCGATCTGCGGCCGCCAACGATCCAGATGTTCCACCAGCAAGGGCACGACGAGCACGAGATAGTCGCCGGGCCGTTCGGCTGCGGCTTGCCGCATGACTGACCCGATGCGGGGGTGGAGGATGGATTCCAGGAGGGCGCGCGCTTCGGGATCGGCAAACGCGCGCTGGCGCATCGCCGCGCGATCCAGGGCGCCGGTGTTGTCTCGGATGTCGGGGCCGAACGCTTCGACCAGCGCGGGCATGGCCGCGCCGCCTGAGGAGGTGAGTTCGTGAGCGATGACGTCGGCATCGACGATGACGGCCCCATGCGCGGCAAAGAGATCCGCCGCTGCCGATTTGCCCGAACCTATGCCTCCGGTGAGGCCGACGCGCAGACGCGCTGCGCCCTTCATGCCCCTGCGCTGGGCAGCAGCATCGCCACCAGGGTGTCCGGCCCGATCAACAGCAGAAGAATGCCGGCGGCGGCCAGGAAGGGGCCAAAGGGAATCGGCCGTCCGCGCTCGGTCAGCTTGAGCGCCTGCAGCGCAATGCCGATTACGGCGCCGCAAATGCTGGACAGCAGAATGATCGGCAGGAGTGCCGCGACGCCAAACCAGGCGCCGAGCGCCGCCAGCAGCTTGAAGTCACCAAAGCCCATGCCCTCCTTGCCCGTCAGCAGCTTGAATCCCTGGTACACGATCCACAGCGCCAGGTACCCGACCACCGCACCCCACACCGCACTGGAGAGTTGCGCTGGATGCAGGACCGCATGCCACAGTAGCCCGAGCCAAAGCAGGGGCAGGGTGATGCTGTCGGGCAGCAAGGTGGTGTCGAAGTCGATCAGGGCCAGGGCGATGAGCGCCCAGAGCAGGGCGATGTAGGCCACGCTGTCCCAGCTTGCGCCCCACCGAACCACCACGGCGGCGCTGAGCAAGGCGGTCATCAACTCCACCAGCGGATAGCGCCACGAAATCGCCGTGCCGCAGGCCGAACACTTGCCGCGCAAAAACAGGAAACTCAGAACCGGAATGTTTTCCCACCAGGTGATGGCATGGCCGCAGGAGGGGCAGCGCGAGCGCGGTGCCGCAAGGTCGAAGCGCTCGGCGGGTGGGGCTTCGTCATCGGGATGGAGGGTGGCGTGGGCATCGGCCTGCCACTGCCGCTCCATCATCACCGGCAGGCGATAGATGACCACGTTCAGAAAGCTGCCCACCGCCAGGCCGATCAGCCCGGCAGCCACGATCCAGAAGCTCAGGGGCGCTGCGCTGAAATCGGGCATCAGCCTACGACCTTGCCCAGGTTGAAGATCGGCAGATACATCGCCACCACCAATCCGCCGATGATCACGCCCAGAAACACGATGATGATGGGCTCGAGCAGGGCGGAGAGGTTTTTCACCAGCTCGTCCACTTCGGCTTCGTAGATGTCGGCGGCCTTGCTCAACATCGAATCGAGCGAGCCGGACTCTTCACCGATGGATGTCAGCTGGATGACCAGCGGCGGAAACACGCCCTGAGTCTGCATCGACGTGGTCAGACTGGTGCCTGTCGACACATCTTGCTGAATCTTTTCGGTGGCGCGGAGATAGACGATATTGCCCGCGGCACCGCCCACGGCGTCGAGCGCCTCGACCAGCGGCACCCCGGCGCCGAACATCGTGGCCAGCGTGCGGGTCCAGCGCGCCAGGGCGCCCAGCCGGACCAGTTTGCCGAAAACGGGGACGCGCAGCAGCAAGCGATCCATGCTTTCCTGCATCTTGATCGATTTCTTCCACGACTGCAGAAAGAAATAGCCGCCGAGAAAAATGGTGCCGAACAGGATGTACCAGTAATGCACGAAGAAATTGGACATGGCCACCACCATCAGCGTGGGGGCGGGCAGACTCGCGCCGAACTGCGAGAACACGTCGGTGAACACGGGCACGACGAACAGCATGATGATGGACACGACCACGAAGGCCACGACCATCACCGCAATCGGGTAGGTGAGCGCGCTTTTGATCTTGCTGCGGATGGCCAGCGACTTTTCCTGATACGTGGCCAGACGGTCGAGCACCAGTTCGAGCATACCGGCCGTCTCGCCCGCTTCGACCAGGTTGCAGTAGAGCGCGTCGAAGTATTTGGGATGCTTGCGAAAGGCGTTGGACAGGCTGGTGCCGGTTTCCACGTCGCCGCGGATGTCCATGATCAGCCGGGCCATGTTCGGGTTGGGGTGTCCGCGTCCGACGATGTCAAAAGACTGCAGCAGCGGCACGCCAGCCTTGATCATGGTGGACATCTGCCGCGTGAAGGTGGAAATGTCCTTGGCCTTGATGGCCTTGCCGCTGGTCAGCCGGCGCTTCTTGACCTTGGTGACCAGAATGCCCTGGCGCCGCAGTGAGGCGGAAACGATGGCTTCGCTGCCCGCGCGCAGTTCGCCGCGTTGGAGCTTGCCCTGCCGGTCCTTGCCTTCCCACTCGAAAAGCGCTTCCTTCGCCGTTCGCGCCGTCGCTGTAGCCATGGTGCTTCCCCCGTTTACTCGTTGGACACGGCGATGATTTCTTCCAGGGAGGTGACCCCCTGTTTCACCTTGATCAACCCGGACTCGCGCAGCGAGCGCACGCCTTCCTTGCGCGCCTGCTCTGCGATGTCCATGGCTGTGCCGTGATTAAGGATGATGCGTTGTATTTCCTCGGAAATCGGCATGACCTGATAGATGCCGACACGTCCCTTGTAGCCCGAGCCGCCGCAGGCGTTGCATTTTCCGGCCTTGTAAGGCTTCCAGCTGCCGTCGAGATCTTCTTCCTGGAAGCCCGCCTCAAGCAGGGTTTCGGCAGGCAGGTCAACCGGTGTCTTGCACTGATTGCAGAGCTTGCGTGCCAACCGCTGCGCCGTGATGAGGATGACGCTGGAGGCGATGTTGAAGGCGGGAACGCCCATGTTCATCAAGCGGGTCAGCGTGGTGGGTGCGTCGTTGGTGTGCACCGTGGACAGCACCAGGTGGCCGGTTTGCGCTGCCTTGATCGAGATGTCGGCGGTTTCCAGATCGCGGATTTCCCCGACCATGATGATGTCCGGATCCTGGCGAAGGAAGGCGCGCAGCGCGTTGGCGAAGGTCAGGCCGGCCTTCTCATTGACGTTGACCTGGTTGACGCCGGGCAGGTTGATTTCTGCGGGATCTTCAGCCGTGGCGATGTTGACCCCGGGTTGGTTGAGCAGATTCAGACAGGTGTAGAGCGAAACGGTCTTGCCGCTGCCCGTCGGCCCGGTGACCAGAATCATGCCGTAGGGGCGCCGAATTGCCCGCAGAAGCTTTTCGCGTTCCTCGGGCTCGTAACCCAGCGCGTCGATGCCGAGCTTGGCTGCGGACGAGTCGAGAATCCGCATCACGATCTTCTCGCCGTAAAGGGTGGGTAGCGTGCTGACGCGAAAGTCGATGGATTTCTCGGGGCTGATTCGCAGCTTCATGCGCCCATCCTGGGGCACCCGGCGCTCGGCAATGTCGAGCTTGGAAATCACCTTGATGCGCGAGGCGAGCTTCTCTTTGATCGAGGCTGGCGGCTGGGCAATTTCGCGTAGTTCGCCGTCGACGCGAAACCGGATCCGGTAGAAGTGCTCGAAAGGCTCGAAATGCAGGTCGGATGCCCGCATATTGATGGCATCAATCAGCATCTTCTGCAGAAAGCGCACCACGGGAGCATCGTCAACCTCGTTGGCCTGTTCCTTGGCCTCCGGGGCCTCGCTGCCATCGCTAAGGTCGCCCAGATCGAAATCTTCGCCGACCAGCGCCGAAATCTGGCTGTTGGCCGACTGCCCAGCCTGCTCGATGATGCGCGTCAGCTTGTCATACTCGACGACGACCAGCTCGATCTGTGCCTGCGACTGAAACTTGATCTTGTCCTCTGCCTCGTGATCGGCGGGATCTGCGGTGGCCACGACCAGGCGATTGCCGCGCTTGAGCAGCGGCAGCACCTTGTAGCTCTGAATGATTTTGGAGTCGATCGCACCGGTTGCCAGACGGGTCGGGTCATAGGCGTCCAGGTCGAGAAGCGGCAAGGAAAAGGTCTTGCTCACCCAATGCGCCAGATCGGGCGCATTCATGGAGCCACTGCCAATGAGCGTGGCGATGAAGCTGCTGCGCGTTTCCTGACTGCGCTGATGGATCTGCTCAACCAGGGTGCGCGGCAGCAGTTCAGCCTGCACCAAAGCATGCGCGAGGCCAGGCAGGGCCTTGGATGGCGGTGAGGCGGATGCGGCGATCGAGGTGGCGGACATGATGCTGCAGAGATTAGGCCGCCCATGATGCGGGCGACCGAGAGGGTTTGTAAATCCTTCACGCCGCACCTGGTGGGTTGGTGGCGTGAAAAATCCACAGTTTAGAGGTGTTACGGCACGATTGTGGCGGTCTTGACGGTGCGGGCCACTTAGCCAAGAAAAACGGCCGCCATCGTGTTCACGATGGCGGCCGTTTTCTGGATTCTGGTCGGGGTGAGAGGATTCGAACCTCCGGCCTCTACGTCCCGAACGTAGCGCTCTACCAGGCTAAGCTACACCCCGATCTCATCGGATTCCGCGCAGAGGATCTCATCTTGTACCAACGAGTTCAAACCGTGCGTCCCAAAGAGTAAGCGCATAAGTCTAGCAGAGCCTGCCGGGCTGGGCTAGCAAGAAGGGGGCGGAGCGCCTGTTCTGCGACGCGTAATTCTTCCTGTGCGGCTTGGCGCACAGCCTCCATCGCGCCGCAGCTCTGAACGATGTCCATCACGTCGTCGAGGGCGGTGGTGTCGCCCTGGCGGATGGCGTTTTCAAGGAGGGAGCGTTGCGCGGCAGTGCCCTGTCGCATGGCGATGATGAGCGGCAGCGTGGGCTTGCCTTCGCGCAGGTCGTCGCCAATGTTCTTGCCCAGTTCTGCGGAGTTGCCGTTGTAATCCAGCAGATCGTCGATCAATTGGAAGGCGGTGCCGAAACTGCGACCAGCCAAAGCCATTTGTTCCTGCGTCTGCGCAGTCGCGCCGGCAAGCACAGCCCCAATGCGCGCGGCGGCCTCGAAGAGTTTCGCCGTCTTGAATCGAATGACCTGCAGGTAGCGCTGGTCGTCGACCTCCGGATCATGCATGTTGAGGAGCTGCAGGACTTCGCCTTCAGCGATCACATTGGTCGCGTCGGCCAAGATGTCGAGAATGCGCATGTTGCCGACGGACACCATCATCTGGAATGCGCGCGAATACAGAAAATCTCCGACCAGCACGCTGGCCGAGTTGCCGAAAAGAGCGTTGGACGTTTCCCGGCCACGCCGCATGGACGACTCATCCACCACATCGTCATGCAGCAGCGTGGCGGTATGGATCAATTCCACCACGGCGGCCATGACGTGCTGTTGGCCGCCGCGAAAGCCCAGTGCCTGCGCCACGAGCAGCAGCAGCGCTGGGCGCAGCCGCTTGCCACCACCAGCGACGATATAGCCGCCAATGGTGTTGATCAGTGCAACTTCGGAGGCCAGATGGGCATGAATGGCCTGGTCGACGCAAGCCATGTCCTCTTTGATCGGTGCAAAGACGGCATGAATCGTCGGCGTGCCGGATGTGTCAGGCGCTTGCGTGGAGGGAAGCGGCATGGGTGAATCCGTTGCGAATCGTGTGCTGGTTGACAATTTTTGATCTTTCGCTGCAAGCGACCATTCTAAGAAGGTGTGGGCGGAGGGCGCCGTGTTCGGACTCTGTGCGATGGTGCAGGGGCAACGATGCCGGCCTGGGGCTGGCGAAAATCGCAAGCAATGCTAGAATATGCAGCTTTTTCCGGGCGGTCCTGAGTGTTGAATGGAATGGTGCTTTGCGATGGCTGGGCTCCAGTCAGGCGCTGAGGGTGCCCGGTGGTCCGTGCAGGGGCTGATGGATCTGATCGAATTGATCGGTCGGCCACACGCACGATTTCTCAGAGGTGAACTTATGTATGCGGTCATAAAAACCGGCGGCAAGCAGTACCGTGTTGCGGCTGGCGAAAAAATCAAGGTAGAACAGATGCCGGCAGACGTAGGTCAGGATATTGTGCTGGAAGAGGTGCTTGCCGTGGTCAACGGTGAAGACGCCAAATTCGGTACTCCCCTGGTCAGCGGTGCAAAGGTGACGGCCAAGGTGCTGTCGCACGGGCGGCACGACAAGGTGCGCATTTTCAAGATGCGTCGCCGCAAGCACTATCAGAAGCATCAGGGGCATCGGCAGAATTACACCGAGCTTCAGATCGAAACGATCTCGGCCTAAGGAGTATCAGACATGGCACAGAAAAAGGGCGGCGGCTCGACGCGTAATGGTCGCGACTCAGAAGCCAAACGGCTTGGCGTGAAGGTGTATGGCGGCCAGGGCATTTCGGCTGGCGGCATCATCGTGCGCCAGCGTGGCACCAAGTTCCACGCCGGTCACAATGTCGGCATCGGCAAAGACCACACCTTGTTCGCGCTGGTCGACGGCCGCGTTGAATTTGAAGTGAAGAGCGCGTTCAATCGGCAGACGGTTTCCGTCGTAGCCAACTGATCGGCAGATCCGGCACCTCAGTGGCCGGATCGGGGTGAAAGCCCCACCAACGCCCCGGCATGGTGACGCAAGGCACACGACGCGTGTGCCTGTTTCACCAGCCGGGGTTTTCTGTTTTTTCTGCGAAACGAGCCCCCCGTGAAATTTGTCGATGAAGTCGTGATCGAAGCGCACGCCGGAAACGGCGGCAACGGCTGCGTGTCGTTTCGCCGCGAAAAATTCATTCCCTTTGGTGGCCCGAACGGCGGCGACGGTGGTCGCGGCGGGCATGTCATTGCGCGTGCCGACGTCAATCTGAACACGCTGGTGGATTTCCGATTTTCGAAATTGCACCGCGGACGCAATGGCGAGCATGGGCGCGGTGCGGATCAGTATGGCGCGGGGGGTGACGACAAGGTGCTGCGCATGCCGGTCGGCACCCTGATCTACGACGCGGAAACGAATGCGCTGATCGCCGATCTGGTGCAGGATGGCCAGGAGATCATCATCGCCCGGGGTGGCCAGGGCGGGCTGGGCAACCTGCACTTCAAGTCCAGCGTGAATCGTGCTCCGCGCGAATCGACCAAGGGGCAAGAGGGGGAACACCGCAAACTGCGCCTCGAATTGAAGGTGCTGGCCGATGTGGGTTTGCTGGGCATGCCCAATGCGGGAAAGAGCACCTTGATTGCCGCCGTGTCGAACGCCCGGCCCAAGATCGCCGACTACCCGTTCACCACGCTGTATCCCAATCTCGGCGTCGTGCGTCTGGGGCCAGGCCGGAGCTTCGTCATTGCCGATATTCCCGGGCTGATCGAGGGTGCGGCTGAAGGGCAGGGGCTCGGACACCAGTTTCTGCGCCATTTGCAGCGGACCAAGCTGCTGCTGCACATCGTGGACATGGCGCCTGTGGAAGAGGGCGCAGATCCTGTCAAGGATGTTCGCGCCATCGTGGCCGAGCTGAAAAAATACGACGCGGACCTGGCCGCCAAACCTCGTTGGCTGGTGCTCAACAAACTCGATCTTCTGCCTGAAGGCGAGCGCGAGGCCGCGGTGAAGAATCTGCTGCGCCGACTGCGCTACAAAGGCCCGGTATTCCCGATTTCGGCACTGGCGCGCGAGGGACTTGACCCCTTGCTGCACGCGATTGCCGAACATATCGGCCAGAGCAGGCCGGTCGAAACCGTCGAACCCGATCCCCGCTTTCGTGACGATTCTTTTGACGATGTCCGCCCCTGAAATGCAGCTGTTGTCGAGTTCCGTCGTGCAATCCGCGCGGCGCATCATCATCAAGGCCGGCTCCAGTCTGGTGACCAATGAAGGGCGCGGCGTCGATCTCGAAGCCGTCTCGCGCTGGGCCGGACAGATTGCGGGGCTGCGCTCGGCGGGCAAGGACGTGATTCTGGTTTCCAGCGGTGCCATCGCCGAGGGCATGCGCCGCCTGGGCTGGTCGCAGCGTCCGCGTGAGATGCATCAATTGCAGGCCGCGGCGGCCGTGGGCCAGATGGGGCTTGCGCAAGCCTACGAAACGGCGTTCCGCGAGCGCGGCATGATCGCCGCCCAGGTCTTGTTGACCCACGCCGATCTGGCCGATCGCCAGCGCTACCTCAATGCCCGCACGACCTTGCTGACCCTTTTGGAGCAGGGTGTCGTGCCGGTCATCAACGAGAACGACACGGTGGTCACCGACGAGATCAAATTCGGTGACAACGACACCCTGGGCGCCCTGGTCACCAATCTGGTGGAAGGCGATGTGCTCATTATTCTCACCGACCAGTCCGGTCTGTACAGCGCCGATCCACGCAAGCATGCCGACGCCACGCTGATCGCGCAGGCTGACGCCGAGGATGCCACGCTGCAGGCGATGGCGGGCGGCGCCGGCACCGGAATCGGCACCGGCGGGATGGCCACCAAGGTCACGGCAGCGCGGCGCGCAGCGCGCAGTGGCGCACATACGGTGATTGCAAGCGGCCGCGAGCCCGAGGTCTTGGCGCGGCTCGCACGGGGTGAAATCGTCGGCACCCAACTTTTGGCCGGACACGCCAAGCTGGCCGCACGCAAACAGTGGATGGCCGATCACCTGCAGCTGCGGGGCTGGGTGACGGTGGATGAAGGCGCGGCCCGTCGGCTTCGCGCCCAGGGCGCGAGTTTGCTGCCCGTCGGCGTGATCGAGGTGCACGGGGACTTCGAGCGGGGCGACGTCATTGCAGTACGTGACGCCAGTGGCGCGGAAATCGCCCGTGGATTGAGCAATTACGCGGCATCCCAGGCCCGGCGCATCATGCGCCGTCCGTCTTCGGACATCGAGGCCATTCTTGGATTCAGCGAGGAACCCGAGCTGATCCACCGCGACAATATGGTGTTTCTGTAGGCGGATTCCGCCGCTATCAATCCGAAGGGGCGTGCAGCCCCAGTTCGATGCGGCGCACCAGGTCGGCCGCAGGGCCTCGGACCGACTGGTTGCGGCAGAAATCATCGCGGAACAGCGTGGAGTGCACACGAGCGGCGCCGTTTTCGGGAATGGGCTGCCAGTCACTTCCGGCTGCCGCCACCCACTGCTTGCTGGCGTCGTTCCAGAGGGCATAGAGTTTCCACTGCCGCTTGGCGCAATTGATGCCCTCGTAGGTGATGTTGCTCGGACCGTCAGGCGTTTTTCCGACCAGGGTGTAGCGCACGGTCTGTCCGGGTTCTACCGAGACCGACCCCCGATCGACATAAAACTGAAGCGACCCACTCGCGGTGATGTGCACGTGCACGAGGTCTTGGGGTGCGCGGGGAAAGGTCACTGGGGCTTCGGCTGTCGTCGTTTTGGCGCCGAACCAGCCTTCGTCGCTGGTGGACTGCGCGTGGGCGCAGGGCGCCAGGACGAGTGCGGGCCACAGACAGGCCAGCAGTGCGGCGCGCACAGGCGCCGATCGGGAAAACATCATGCGGGATCCGGGTTGGTGAGATGGGAGGACGTAGCGCCAGGCTCGGCAACCGTCCCCGGCCCTTCGTGCCGATGGCGCAGATTGGCGCGCAGGAATCGCGTACGAGGTTCGGCTTTGGGCAGGAAGTGCGCCAGCTCGGTAAGCGCCATCTGATAGACCTCGCGTTTGAACTCGATCACGCTGTCGAGCGGGATCCAGTATTCGTTCCAGCGCCAGGCGTCGAATTCGGGGTGCTCGGTGGCGCGCAGGCAGACATCACAATCGCGTCCCGTCAGGCGCAGCAGATACCAGATCTGCTTCTGGCCCTTGTAGATGCCGCGGCTGTCGCGGCGAACGAAGTGACTGGGCACGTCGTAGCGCAGCCAGTGCCGGGTACGGGCGATGATGCGGACATGACAAGGGTTGAGGCCGACCTCTTCGTGCAACTCACGGTACATCGCCTGTTCGGGCGTTTCGCCCGGGTTGATGCCACCCTGGGGAAACTGCCAGGAATGCGCCCGGACGCGCTTGCCCCAGAACACCTGATTTCTGGCGTTGAGCAGGATGATGCCCACGTTGGGACGGTAGCCTTCGCGATCCAACATCGCCTGATCCTCGATCTTTTAGAATTCTCCGCTTGATTATAGGCAGCGACGCCGTCGTTGCAGGGGGTATCTCCACAGGGCGAAGGGGCCCGTGGAAGGCCCTTGACGGCTGACGCAGCCGATCCCGCTGTCCTTCTCACCCCTTCTCCTCAATGTCGGCCCCGCGCCGCTACGCATGAAAATTTCCCGATTTTTCATCTCCACTCAGAAAGACGATCCGGCTGATGCCGATGTTCGCAGCCAGGCGCTGATGCTGCGCGCAGGCATGATCAAGAAGCACGCCGCCGGGCTTTACAGCTATCTGCCGCTGGGCTTGCGCAGCATCCGCAAGGTCGAGGCCATCGTGCGCGAGGAAATGAATCGCGCGGGTGCGATCGAGTTGCTCATGCCCGTCGTGCAGCCCGCCGAACTCTGGCAGGAGACGGGCCGCCTGGACAAGTTCGGGCCCGAGCTGCTGCGCATCAAAGACCGCCACGACCGCGACTTCGTGGTCCAGCCGACGTCCGAGGAGGTCGTGACCGACCTGGTGCGCAGCGAGGTGCGGAGCTGGCGTCAGCTGCCGCTCAACTTCTATCACATCCAGACCAAGTTCCGCGACGAACGACGTCCGCGATTTGGCGTGATGCGGGCCCGCGAGTTCACCATGAAGGATGCCTATTCCTTCGATCGCGATTTCGAGTCGGCGCAGGCCAGCTACCGAGCGATGTTCGATGCCTATGTGCGGATCTTCCAGCGCTTTGGCTTCGAGTTCCGTGCCGTTGCGGCGGATTCCGGCGCCATCGGCGGATCGCTCAGCCATGAATTCCACGTCATTGCCGACACCGGAGAAGACGCCATCGCCTACTGTGAGGGTTCGGACTTTGCCGCCAACATCGAGAAGGCCGAAGCGCTTTCCCTGATCGCCACGCGCGCAGAGCCCTCACAAGCCCTGCAGAAGACGCCCACGCCGGGCGCGGCGAAATGCGAGGACGTGGCGGCCCTGTTGGGCATCGCACTGCAGCAGACGATCAAATCGGTCGTGCTTGCGGTCGACGCCGAGAAGGCCGGACAGCCGGCCACGGTGGTGCTGCTGCTGGTGCGTGGCGATCATGCGGTGAACGAGGTCAAGGTGGGCAAGCTTGCCGGCCTGTCCAACACTCGCATGGCGACCGAGGCCGAGATTGTGGCCACCTTCGGCACGCCCCCGGGCTATCTGGGGCCGCTGGGCACCCGCCTTCCCGTTCGCGTGATTGCCGACCGCACGGTGGCCCAGATGCACGACTTCGTCGTCGGCGCGAACGCCGAGGACTTCCACTACACCGGCGTCAATTGGGGGCGCGACCTTCCCGAGCCCGAGGTGGCGGACATCCGCAACGTGCTGGCGGGCGACCCCAGCCCGGATGGCCAGGGCACGCTCTCGATCTGCCGTGGCATCGAAGTGGGCCATGTGTTCTATCTGGGCACCAAGTATTCGGCCGCGATGGGCGCGACCTTCCTGGACGACAAGGGCAAATCGCAAACGCTGGAAATGGGGTGCTACGGCATCGGCATCACCCGCATTCTCGGGGCCTGCATCGAGCAGAACCATGACGCCAAGGGCATGATCTGGCCGGATGCGATCGCGCCGTTCACCGCCGTGATCTGTCCCATCGGCTATGACCGCAGCGAGGCCGTTCGCCAAGCGGCCGACGCGCTCTACGACGAGCTTCTGGGGGCCGGTGTGGATGTGGCGCTGGACGACCGCGGCGAGCGCCCGGGCGTGATGCTCGGCGATTGGGAGCTGATTGGCGTGCCGCATCGATTGGTGGTTTCCGATCGCGGCATCGCCGCGGGCACGGTGGAATACCAGCATCGCCGCGATGCCGCGCCTACCGTGCTGCCACTGGCCGAGGCGTCTGCGCAACTGCAGTCCCGCCTCAAGCACTGAGCCTGTTTTCGACACGGCCCGCGAGCGTATGAGGCGTCTATCGCGCCGCCATTGCCTGGTGCGGATGGCTGGGCTCGGCGCCGCCATCGGCGCGGGCTGGGGCCTGCCCGCGACCTACGCCTGGGCGGGGGCGCAGAAGGAAGAGCAGCTCAGCGACGCGGTGCGCACCGTGCTGGCTGCGCAGATCGCCGAGGCACCCCCGCCGCAGCCGCATTTTCGCGATGCCAACCACTTCGCCCAGTATTGGGTGTGGCTGGCGACCGAGTCGGCGCGGCTGCAGAACCGCATCCCCGGGTTTTCTGTGCGCCGCGATTTTCTGCAGACCGTCTGGTACGAATCGCACCGCGCCGGACTGGAGCCCGCGCTGGTGCTGGGGTTGATCCAGGTGGAAAGCGGCTTCAAAAAATACGCCATCTCATCGGCCGGTGCGATGGGTTATATGCAGGTCATGCCGTTCTGGACGCGGCAGATCGGCAATGGCGAGGTGGCCAGTCTGCTGCACATGCAGGTGAATCTGCGTTACGGCTGCGTCATCCTGCGTCACTATCTGAACCTCGAAAACGGCAACCTGTTCTACGCCCTCGGCCGCTACAACGGCTCGCGCGGGCGGGCGGCCTATCCGGATGCGGTACTCGCCGCGCGACAGCGCTGGCTGGTCGCGGGCGGTTCGGGCTGAAGGTTCAGCGCGGCATCATGCCGCCCATGCGCTGCATCATCTTGAACATCTTGCCGCCCTTCATCTTTTTCATCATGTCGCGCATCTGCTCATATTGTTTGAGCAGCCGGTTTACCTCCTGCACCTGAACGCCCGCGCCTTGGGCGATGCGGCGCTTGCGCGTGGCCTTGATGACATCGGGCTTGTGGCGTTCCTGCGGCGTCATGCTGTGGATGATGCCCTGCATGCGGCGCATATCGCGTTCGGCGCGGCTCATGTCGGCCTGCCCGGCCTTGGCCTGCATCTCGGCCGGCAGCTTGTCGAGCATGCCCTGCAGGCCGCCCATCTTGTTCATCTGCTGCAGTTGCATGAGAAAGTCGTTGAGGTCGAATTGGGCGCCCGACTTCACCTTGGCGGCGAGCTGCTGGGCGGCGTCGATGTCGACCTGGCGCTGCGCCTGCTCCACCAGCGCGAGGATGTCGCCCATGCCCAGAATGCGGTCGGCCATGCGACGCGGATCGAAGGGCTCCAGGCCGTCGATCTTCTCCGACACCCCGGCGAACTTGATCGGCGCTCCGGTGACCTGGCGCACCGAGAGCGCCGCACCCCCGCGGGCATCGCCATCGAGCTTGGTGAGCACGATGCCGGTCAGCGGCAGGGTGTCGTGGAAGGCGCGTGCGGTGTTCACCGCATCCTGGCCCTGCATGGCATCGACCACGAACAGGGTTTCGATGGGTTTGAGCGCGCCGTGCAGCTCCCGGATCTCGCGCATCATGGCCTCATCCACCGCGAGACGACCCGCTGTGTCCACGAGCAGTACGTCGAAGTGGTGGCTGCGCGCATAGTCGACCGCGCGGTGCGCGATGTCCAGCGGCTTGTCGGTGGGCTCGGAAGGAAAGAACTCCGCACCCGCCTGGGCCGTCACGGTCTGCAACTGGGCGATGGCCGCTGGCCGGTAGACGTCGCACGAGACGGTAAGCACCTTCTTCTTCTGCCGTTCGGTCAGCAGCCGCGCCAGCTTGGCGGTGGTCGTGGTCTTGCCTGCGCCCTGCAGACCGGCCATGAGCACGATGGCCGGCGGCTGGGTGGCGAGGTTGAGCGGTACGGCATCGCCGCCCATGAGGTCGGCAAGTTCGCGCTGCACCACACCCACCAGCGCCTGGCCCGGGGAGAGCGAACCGACGACTTCCTGGCCCAGGGCTTTTTCCTTGACGCGGGCGGTGAACTCCCTCACGACCGGAAGCGCCACATCGGCTTCGAGAAGCGCGAGCCGCACTTCGCGCAGCATGTCCTGGATATTGGACTCGGTGATGCGTGCTTCGCCCTTGAGGGTCTTGACCACGCGGGACAGACGTTGGGTGAGGTTGTTGAGCATGAGGCGTGGAGGATTCGGGCGTTGGGTGGACCGGCAGGCGCGGGGCCTGTTGCCAGTCTGGTGTTTGCCGCTCGCGGCCTAGGGCTGCCGCAGGGGGGTCGGTTAAACTTGAAACATGTCGATTTTAGTGAATAGCCTCGCCTTTGCCTTCTATATGCTGGCTGCGGTGTTGTCGCGCCCCACGCCCGCTTTGGCGCTGGGTCATGCGGAAAGCGGCAACCAAGGGACGACGCAACGCTCCGAGCGCTGGTCGACCTGGGTGATGGCGCTGGCCTGGATCGCCCAGACCATCACGTTCGCCATGGTGCTGCATGGCGAGTTGCAGCCGCATTTCGGCTTCGCTCAGGCGCTCTCGGTCACCTTCTGGTTGGTCGCGGCGGTCTATTGGGTGGAAAGCCTCTATTACCCCTTGCAGATGCTCAGGAGCTGGATCTGCCTGCTGGCGGCCATGTCCATCCTGTTGAGCTGGGTGTTTCCGGGCACCTTTACGCCGCCTTACGGCGCCGGCCCCACCTTCGCCTTGCACTGGGCGATGGGCATCGCGGCCTACGGACTGTTTGGTGCCGCGGTGCTGCATGGCATCTTGCTATGGACTGCCGAACGCTCGCTGCACCGGCGCAAGGGCGCGGTGTCTGGGGTCTCACGCAGCCTTCCTCTGCTCACCCTGGAAAAGCTCACTTACCGGCTCGCGGGTGTGGGCTTCGCCCTGCTGACGGCGTCGCTCGTGTTTGCTGCCACGTTCAGCGAGAAGCTGTTCGGCAAGCCCTTCGAGTTCAATCATCAGGCGGTGTTCGGCATCGCCGCCTGGCTCATTTTCGCCGTGCTGATGATGGGCCGGGTATTTCTGGGTTGGCGCGGCACGCGGGCCCTGGGCTGGCTGTTCGGCGGCACTGTGTTGCTGTTGCTCACCTATGTCGGCTCGCGCTTTGTGCTGCAGGTGATTTTGCAACGATGAAGTACCTCGTTCTGTTCGTGGTGGTGATCGTCGGGCTGATGCTCATCAAGAGGGCCCAGCAACCCCGTACCGTCCGCCCCCCTCAACCGACCCCCAAGCCACAGATTCCGGAAGCGATGCTCCCCTGCGCGCACTGTGGGGTGCACTCTCCCGCCAGCCGCTGTGTCTGGCGCGATGGCAAGCCGTTCTGCTGCGACGAGCATGCCCGTCTGGGGTCGTAAATCGCAGGCGGCGGTCGCCGCTGAAAGTGCCTTCGCGCGGTCCATGTTCGCGCCGACAGCCACGTCGTCCGGCACGGCTTTCGTGCCTTCGTCCCGCCTCGGCCGTGAACGTCTGCGGACCTACCGTGTATTGGCCGCGGCACGGGTGCTCATGGCGTTAATGCTGCTGGGTTGGCTGGTATTGCTGCCCATGCTGCAGGCCAGACCGCACGATGTAGGCGAGCCCACCCACGATCTCGGGTATTGGGTCGCGCTGCTCTACGTGGTGTTGACCGCCTTGAGTCTGTGGTGGAGTTTCTTCCGCGCGGACGGCCTGGCCTGGCAGGTGCTGATTGCGATTGCCGTCGATCTGCTGGCGTTCAGCACCCTTCAATTCACCGCAGGCTATCCAGCGCGCGAGTTTTCTCTGATCTATGCCTTGCCGGTCTTGGCCGCGGGGATCTACGGCACCTTGTCGCTCACCCTGTTCGTCGCGGCTCTGGTCACGCTGATCCTGCTGAGCGGTGCCGCATGGGCCATGATGGGCGGGGTGGCGGCGGCCGAACAGCGCATGCTCAACGCCGCCTTTGTCGGCATAGCCTACTTCGCCGTGGCGGTGTTGACCTGGCAGTTGTCGCAACGTCTCGCACGCCAGGAGGCGAGAGCGGCGGCCAGCGAATCCATCGCGCGGCGCCAGATGGCGCTGAACCAGCGGGTCATCGAGGCGCAGCGCGACGGGGTCATGGTCGTCGATCAGAACATGGTGCTGGAGGCGCTCAATCCGGCGGCGCAGCATCTGCTCGATCTGCCTTGGAGCGATGCGGTCACCGCGCGCTGGCTGGGGGGGCGCAAGGCGCTGCGCGATCTGCCGGCCGCCGAGATCGTGCGCAAAGAGGTGGAGCGCATGGCCATCGACGGCGAGGATGAGCTGGAGGTCCAGGTGCGCACGCCGTCGGAGCGCAAGCTGCTGCTGCGTTTGTCGAAGCTGGAAGATCTGCCGGGCGGCGCGGGCTACCTCATCGTGCTGCAGGATCTGCGCGAGATCGATGCACGCATTCAGCAGGAGAAGCTGGCTGCGATGGGTCGGCTGGTGGCCAGCGTGGCGCATGAGATCCGCAATCCGCTGGGTGCAATCGGTCAGGCCAACCAGCTGGCCCGCGAGTACGCGGCCGACCCGGTGCAGCTCGAGCGACTGCATCATCTCATCGGTCAGAACGTGGAACGCATCAACCGGACCGTGGAGGACGTACTGGAGCTCGGGCGCACCGCACCGCGCGACATCGGCCTGATGCACTGCGCCCCGTTGATGCGCGAACTCCATGCCGAATTCGACCAGCCGGACCAAGGGCGCGTGGGCCTGTTCATTCAGGACGATGCCGCGCAGATCCGCTTCGACGCCCTGCATCTGCGCCGGGTTCTGGTCAATCTGTTGAGCAATGCTCGGCGCTACGCCAGCAACCAGCCGCGATCGATCGAGATCCGGCAACTGGGTGCCGGGCGGGTGCGTGAAATCCAGGTTTCCAATGATGGCCCGCTGATCGACGCGGAACTGCGCGCGCAGTTGTTCGAGCCGTTTCGCACCACCAGCAGCCGGGGCGTGGGGCTGGGCTTGTATATTTCTCACGAACTGTGTCTGCGCAATGGCGCGCGCCTGGTCTATCGCATCGAGCGCGAAGGCACGCCCCAGGCGCGCGGCGCCTTTGTCATTCAGATCGCACCGGGCCCCGAAGCATGAATTCAGCGGATGTGCGCATTCTCATCGTCGACGACGAACCCGACTTGCGCGAGCTCTACACCTTGAGCCTGGTGCACGAGGGCTGGCAGATCGATGTGGCGGCGAGCATTGCTCAGGCGCGAGATCACCTGTCGCGGCGGCAGTACGCGCTCATGCTCACCGATATGCGTCTTCCCGATGGCGAGGGCCTGGAGTTGCTGCGCTGGCTGGAGACCCAGCCCGATCGGCACGAGAAGTCCATCGTCATCACCGCCTACGGCAGTGCCGGAAACGCGGTGGCCGCGCTCAAGGCGGGGGCGTTCGAGTATCTGAGCAAGCCGGTCGATCTGGCCGCGCTGCGCCGCACCGTGCATGCGGCCATCGCCGCGGCTGATGGGGAAGTCCAGGCGCCGACCAGCAGCGCGCTGCAGCGCATGGTGGGCGGTTCCGGCGTGATGCTTGCGCTCAAACAGACACTGCAGCGCGTGGCGCGCAGCATGGCGCCGGTGTTGATTCACGGCGAGTCGGGCACGGGCAAGGAGCTGGCCGCGCGGGCCGTGCACGAGTGCAGTGCCCGTGCCGGCGGCCCCTTCGTTCCGGTGAACTGCAGCGCCATTCCCGAACAGTTGCTGGAGGCCGAGTTTTTTGGCTATCGCAAAGGTGCCTTCACCGGGGCGATGGGCGACCATGCCGGCTTTTTCGCCGCGGCGCAGGGGGGCACGCTGTTTCTCGATGAGATCGGTGAGCTGCCGCTGGCCATGCAGGCCAAGCTGCTTCGTGCCGTGCAGGAGCGGCGAGTGCGCCCAGTGGGCGAGACCGCCGAAGTCGCCGTGGATGTGCGGCTGGTCAGCGCCACCCACCGTCATCTCGAACGGATGGTCGAGCAGGGCCAATTCCGGCAGGATTTGTTTTATCGTCTCAACGTCATTGCCGTGGCGCTGCCCCCGTTGCGCGAGCGTCTGGACGATCTTCCGGTCCTGGTCGAGGCCCTGCTGGCCGACATCCGCCGCGACAACGCCCGGCCTGGCTTGCGACTGAGCCCCGCGGCGCTGCAGCACCTGCGTCAGCATCGCTTCTCGGGCAATGTCCGTGAGCTCGAGAACCTGCTGCATCGCGCTGCGGCCCTGGCGGCGCAGGATCTGCTGGGTCCGGGCGATCTCGAATTGCAGAGCGGCGGCGGCTCCATCGGCATAGCGCCTCTCGCTTCGGCGAGCCTCGATGCGACCTTGTCGACCGTAGCGGCGCCTTCGATCCCGAAGCCCGATGCGACAGCTCACAACAGCGCGCAGGCAACGCAGATTCCGATGGCGCAGTTCGTTGCCCAGACACCACTGCCCCCCGATCTGGGCGACTACCTCGATCAGGTCGAGCGCAGCATTCTTTGCGAGGCACTGCGGCGCACGCGTTTCAATCGCACCGCGGCCGCGCAATTGCTGGGTCTGAATCTTCGCCAGATCCGCTACCGCATGGAACGTCTGGACATTCGCGATCCGGCGGATGGCCTCGTCTGATCATGTCGGTCGCCCCTGATGCCGACGCGGTGAGACAAGGCTGGATGCGCCACGCTCGTCATGTGCCGTCGCCCAACCAGGATGATCGACCTCCCGGCATGCCGATCGATTTGCTGGTGATCCATTGCATCGCGCTCCCACCGCGCCAGTATGGTGGCGATGCGATCGAGCGCCTGTTTTGCAATCGTCTCGATCCTGGGGCGCATCCAGCCTTTGCCGCACTCGAAGGTCTCAAGGTGTCGGCGCATTTCGTGGTTCAGCGCGATGGGGTGCTGACGCAGTATGTGTCTTGCGCCCAGCGGGCCTGGCATGCCGGCGTCTCGCACTTCGCCGGACGCGACCGTTGCAATGACTTCAGCATCGGCATCGAGATCGAAGGCAGCGATGACGAACCGTTCGAGCCCGAGCAGTACGAGACCCTGATGGCCCTGGGCTCCGAACTGTTCGCACGCTATCCCCTGCGCGCCGTCGCGGGCCACAGCGACATTGCGCCCGGGCGCAAGACCGACCCCGGCACAGGCTTCGACTGGCGGCGCCTGAAAGACGGCCTGGCCTTGCCTGTACGAGCCTTTCCTTTCCAGGCGTTTTGAGAGCCTTCCGGGTCTTCCCGGAGACGTCTCTGTGCATGAACCTGTGCATAAGCTGTGGGTGGGCTGTCAATTTCCTCGACACTATAAATAGTGGTTGAATTTCAAACGAGCACTAGATATAGTGTCCTGAGGCTTGGAAATGCGCAGCCGGTCAGTGCCTGAACCTGGCCTTGCCGCGAGCCACTTTCCGACTCAGCCTATCGCTCATCCGTGCCGAGTCCGTGCGCCTTCATGCGTCGCCGGATTTGAAGCGCGGGACCATCTGCCCCGAGGAGTACCCGATGTCCCAGACAGCCACCACGACCGAACCAATCCCTGCCGCGCAACACCTCTCCCATCTCGACGTGGACACGCAGAAGCAGGCCGCATTGGGTGATTTTTCGGATTACAAAATCATTCGGCGCAATGGCGCGGTCGTGGGGTTCGAGCCTGGCAAGATTGCCGTGGCGATGACCAAGGCCTTCCTCGCTGTGCAAGGGGGACAGGGGGCGGCCTCGGCGAGCATGCGCGAGACTGTGAATGCGCTGACCGAAAACGTCGTGCGCGCGCTGTTGCGTAGCCGACCCAGTGGCGGCACTTTTCATATCGAGGACATTCAGGACCAGGTTGAGTTGTCGCTGATGCGCACCGGTCAGCATGAGGTGGCGCGAGCCTATGTGCTGTACCGCGAGCGTCGCGCCCAGGAGCGCGCCAAACAGAAGGCGACAGCCGTCGAGCAAACCGCGGCGCCCGTGTTGCATGTCATCGACGACGGCGTGCGCAAACCCCTCGATCAAGCCGCGCTGGTCGCGCTGATCGAGTCGGCCTGCGCCAACCTGAGTGGGGATGTGAAGGCGGCGCCCATCGTGGCGGAAACCCTGCGCAATCTGTACGACGGCGTGCCGATGATCGAGGTCTACAAGGCCTCCATCCTGGCTTCGCGCACCCTGATCGAGCGCGACCCCGATTACTCCAAGGTCACGGCGCGTCTGCTGCTGCACACCATGCGCCGCGAAACGCTGAAGGAGGATGTCGCGCCTTCACAGATGGCACAGCGCTATGCAGACTATTTTCCGCTGTGCATCAAGGAGGGCGTTGAACTTGAGCTGCTCGACGAGCGGCTCGGGCAGTTCGATCTCGTCCGCCTCGGTGCCGCCATCAAGGCCGAGCGCGATCTGCAGTTCGATTACCTCGGTCTGCAAACCCTGTACGACCGCTACTTCCTTGCCAATCGTGCCGACACCCGGGTTAACAAGGATGGGCGCCGCATCGAGCTGCCGCAGGCTTTTTTCATGCGCGTGGCGATGGGCTTGTCGCTGGGCGAGATCGACCGCGAGGCGCGCGCCATCGAGTTCTACGAGCTGCTATCGAGCTTCGACTTCATGTCGAGCACGCCCACGCTGTTCAACGCAGGTACCCGTCGCTCGCAACTGTCGAGCTGCTACCTCACCACCGTGGCCGACGATCTGGACGGCATCTACGAGGCCATCAAGGAGAACGCGCTGTTGTCCAAGTTCGCCGGCGGTCTGGGCAACGACTGGACGCGCGTGCGCGCCCTGGGCAGCCACATCAAAGGCACCAATGGCAAGAGCCAGGGCGTCGTGCCCTTCCTCAAGGTGGTCAACGATACCGCGGTGGCGGTGAACCAGGGCGGCAAGCGCAAGGGCGCGGTCTGCGCCTATCTGGAGACCTGGCATCTGGATATCGAAGAGTTTCTGGAACTGCGCAAGAACACCGGCGACGATCGCCGCCGCACGCACGACATGAACACCGCGAACTGGGTGCCCGATCTGTTCATGAAGCGGGTGATGGAAGGCGGAGACTGGACGCTGTTCAGTCCCTCCGACACGCCGGATCTGCACGACAAGTTCGGCCAGGATTTCGAACAGGCCTACACCCGCTACGAACAGAAGGCCGCATTGGGCGAACTCAAGCTGTTCAAGACCGTGCCCGCGGTGCAGCTGTGGCGCAAGATGTTGTCGATGCTGTTCGAAACCGGCCATCCCTGGATCACCTTCAAGGACGCGTGCAATGTGCGCAGCCCGCAGCAGCATGTGGGCGTGGTGCACTCGAGCAACCTCTGCACCGAGATCACGCTCAATACCAACGAGAACGAGATCGCGGTGTGCAACCTCGGATCAGTCAACCTGGTCGCGCATCTCAAGGAGGGGGAAAGCGGCACCAAGGTCATCGACCAGGCCAAGCTCAAGCGCACCGTGCAGATCGCGATGCGCATGCTCGACAACGTCATCGACATCAACTACTACGCCGTGGCCAAGGCGCGCAATGCCAACATGAAGCACCGGCCGGTGGGGCTGGGCATCATGGGTTTTCAGGACTGTCTGTATCAACTTCGCATTCCCTACGGTTCGCAAGAGGCCGTGGCGTTTGCCGACCAATCCATGGAGGCCGTCTGCTTCGAGGCCTATTGGGCATCGAGCGAGTTGGCACGCGAACGTGGTCGTTACAGCAGCTATGGCGGCTCGCTGTGGGACCAGGGCATCCTGCCCATGGACAGCCTGAAGCTGCTGGCCGAGCAACGTGGGGGCTATGTCGAAGCCGACACCTCCAGCACCCTCGACTGGAACGCCTTGCGCGCCCAGATCGCACAGCACGGCATGCGCAACTCCAACTGCGTGGCCATTGCGCCGACGGCCACCATTTCGAACATCGTCGGCGTGGACGCGTGCATCGAGCCGACCTTCCAGAACCTGTACGTCAAGTCGAATCTGTCGGGTGAGTTCACCGTCATCAACCAATATCTGGTGCGAGACCTCAAGGCGCGCGGGTTGTGGGATGCGGTGATGGTGGCCGATCTCAAATATTTCGACGGCAGCACGCAGCGCATCGATCGCATCCCGGCAGACCTCAAGGCGCTGTATGCCACCGCCTTCGAGACCGACACCAAGTGGATCATCGAAGCCGCAGCACGCCGCCAGAAGTGGATCGACCAGGCGCAGTCACTCAACATCTACATGGCCAATGCCTCGGGCAAGTTGCTGGACGAGACGTACAAGCTGGCCTGGCTGCGCGGCCTCAAGACCACGTACTACCTGCGCACCATCGGCGCCACGCATGCCGAGAAATCGACGGTCAAGGCCGGCCAGCTCAATGCGGTGCCCCATGCGCCAAGCGAGGCTGCAGCAGCGTCGGCGCAAGCCGTGGTGCAGTCCGGCGACATCCGCTTCTGCGCCATCGACAACCCTGAATGCGAAGCCTGCCAGTAAGGCCGGGCTTGTCATGCATGCCATCGCAGTGTGATCGTTGGAGGTCTTCGAAGGCCTTCAACGATGCGCCTGCACAACACGCGCACGGCAAACCCTGCATCACCACTTCATCTGTGTTGAGCGTTTGTGCTGAACACTTGATAATTCACGGAAGGTAACGACCATATGCTGACCTGGGACGATCCACAACCGACCTCTGCAAACCCCGCGCAAGCTGCGCTGGCGGAGCGCTCATTCTCAGCCGCGCATCCATCGATGGAAGCCTCGGCCGGGGCGCATCAGGCGTCTGCCTCTCCTCCTCCTCACTCCCCCGCTTCGGCGTTGGGACTTGCGGCAGAGGTCTACAGCCAGCGTGCCGCATCCAACGAGCGTGTGCGTGCCGAAGACAAGCGCATCATCAACTGTCGCGCCGACGTCAACCAACTCGTGCCGTTCAAGTACAAGTGGGCCTGGGACAAGTACCTGGCTTCCTGTGCCAATCACTGGATGCCGCAGGAAGTGAACATGTCGCGCGACATCGCGATGTGGAAGGATCCCCATGGCCTGACCGATGACGAGCGGCTCATCATCAAGCGCAATCTCGGCTTCTTCACCACGGCCGATTCGCTGGCCGCCAACAACATCGTGCTGGGCACCTATCGTCACATCACCAACCCCGAGTGCCGCCAGTACCTGTTGCGCCAGGCCTTCGAGGAGGCCATTCACACCCACGCCTATCAGTACATCGTGGAAAGCATCGGCCTCGATGAAAGCGAGATCTTCAACTCGTATCACGAGATCGCCTCCATCCGCGAGAAGGACGAGTTCCTCATTCCCTTTATTGACACGCTGACCAACCCCGAATTCCGTACCTCGGCCTTCGGCGGATCGGAGCGCAACGATCAGGAATTGCTGCGCTCCATCATCGTGTTCGCCTGCCTCATGGAAGGGTTGTTCTTCTATGTCGGCTTCACGCAGATCCTGTCGATGGGGCGGCAGAACAAGATGACCGGCGCGGCCGAGCAGTACCAGTACATCCTGCGCGACGAGTCCATGCACACCAACTTCGGCATCGATCTGGTCAACCAGATCAAGCTGGAGAATCCGCACCTCTGGACGCCCGAGTTCAAGCGCGAGCTCACCGGCCTGTTCCATCAGGCGGTCGAGCTCGAGTACCGCTACGCCGAAGACACCATGCCGCGCGGCGTTCTGGGTCTGAACGCATCGATGTTCAAGGGCTATCTGCGTTTCATCGCCAACCGCCGTGCCGTACAGATTGGCCTCGATGCCATCTTCCCCAACGAAGAGAATCCCTTCCCCTGGATGAGCGAGATGATCGACTTGAAGAAAGAGCGCAACTTCTTCGAGACCCGTGTGATCGAGTACCAATCTGGCGGAGCGTTGTCCTGGGAATGATCCTCGAATGAGGTGACCCCTTCGCGCACAACGCCATGCCCTAACGACCCATAGCCCCACAGAGTGAGCGTTCAACGAGTCCAATCCACCCCGTCAGATCCGGCCGAGCAGGGCCGGCGGGTGGTGTCTCCTTCGCATTTTCTCGAGCGCGCAGGGTCGGGGTTCCCGCAAGGCAGGGGCTCGGCTTTGCGGCCTGCCTTGGTTGGCAAGAACGGGGTGGGCATGGCGTGGTCTCAAGAGGCATCCATGGTGATGTCCAACTCCCTGTTCCCTTCATTTCGGCGTGTCTGCAAACGTCTCGAGTTCGGGATGTCCCGGGCCGGGGCGAAGGCATGCCCTCACGCATTCCTTCCCGTAGAGGCTTTGTCGCCGACGGAAGTGAATCCCCTGCACGGATCAGCGCTGAGCCGATCGCAGGTGGTGCCGGCTGAACGCCGTGCCGATGTCCCGTACAGGAAACCGCCGGGAGGCGGGGCCGTGAGGCGCTCGGACGCGATTTGGCGACCGGCTCAACTTCAAAAGACTTGATCAAGGAGAATCACCATGGCAACTGCGAAAAAAGCTGCACCGGCAAAGAAAGCCGCAGCTCCTGCGAAGAAGGCCGCCCCGGCGAAGAAGGCCGCCCCGGCGAAGAAGGCCGCCCCGGCGAAGAAAGCCGCCCCGGCGAAGAAAGCCGCCCCGGCGAAGAAAGCCGCCCCGGCGAAGAAGGCCGCTCCGGCGAAGAAAGCCGCTCCGGCGAAGAAGGCCGCTCCGGCGAAGAAGGCCGCCCCGGCGAAGAAAGCCGCTCCGGCGAAGAAAGCCGCTCCGGCGGAGAAGGCCGCCCCGGCGAAGAAGGCCGCCCCGGCGAAGAAGGCCGCCCCGGCGAAGAAAGCCGCTCCGGCGAAGAAGGCTGCTCCGGCGAAGAAGGCTGCTCCGGCGAAGAAGGCCGCTCCGGCGAAGAAGGCCGCTCCGGCGAAGAAGGCTGCTCCGGCGAAGAAGGCCGCACCGGCGAAGAAGGCTGCGCCTGCGCCCGCCAAAAAGGCCGCGCCCGCGCAAACCAAGTTGAATCCGCAGGCAGCCTGGCCGTTTCCGACCAGCAAGCCCTGAGTTTTCAAAGCGTTCGAGCCCGGGCCGGTGGCCCGGGTTTTTTATGGCCGCTTCGTACATCACCTTGATGGAACCCTATCCCGACTGGCTTCGACAAGAGGATGGGTTCGCATTGCTCGTGGTGCGTGTCGTGCCCCATGCGCGCCGTACCGAACTCGATGGCGTGCAGGACGGGATGCTCCGCGTGCGGCTGGCCGCGCCGCCGGTGGAGGGCCAGGCCAACCGGGCATTGACCGACTACCTGGCAGCGTGCTGCGATCTGCCGCGTCGCGCCGTGAAGATCAAGCGGGGACAGTCCTCGCGGTGCAAGCAGGTGCAGGCCGATGCGCCTGCCGATGCGGTATGGTTGCGCCTATCTGCCCTATTGCAGCGGCCTGCTTGAGCCAGCCCGCGCCGACATCATGAGTATCAAATCCGATCAATGGATCCGCCGCATGGCCCAAAGCACGGCGATGATCGAACCCTTCGAGCCTGCGCAGGTGCGCGAGGTCGATGGGCACCGCATCATCAGCTATGGCACGTCGAGCTATGGCTACGACATCCGTTGCGCCAACGAATTCAAGATCTTCACCAACATCAACAGCACCATCGTCGATCCGAAGAACTTCGATGAGAAGTCCTTCGTCGATTTTCGCGGCGACGTGTGCATCATTCCGCCCAACAGCTTCGCGCTGGCGCGCACGATGGAATACTTCCGCATCCCGCGCAACGTGCTCACCATCTGCCTGGGCAAGAGCACTTATGCGCGCTGCGGCATCATCGTCAACGTCACGCCGTTCGAGCCCGAGTGGGAGGGCTATGTGACCCTGGAGTTCTCCAACACGACCCCGCTGCCCGCGAAGATCTACGCGGGCGAGGGCTGCGCGCAGGTGCTGTTCTTCGAGAGCGACGAGGTCTGCGAAGTCAGCTACAAGGATCGTGGCGGCAAGTATCAGGGCCAGCACGGCGTCACGCTGCCGCGCGCCTGATCGCGGCGGTCGGCAGGTCGGGGGATGCGGCGCCCCGGACGCGCCGGGTCACGCCGCGTCGAGCGCGGCCTGCCACCGCGCCACCTGGGCGCGCACCTGGTTGGGCGCGGTACCGCCGAGATGATCGCGGGCGGCCAATGAGCCCTGCAGCTTGAGCGCCTCGGGCGCGTCTTCTCCGATGCGCGACGAGAACCGGCGCAGATCGTTCAGGCCGATGTCTTCGAGTCCAACGCCACGCTCCACGGCGAATCGCACCGCCTGGGCAACCGCCTCGTGCGCGTCGCGGAAGGGCAGACCTTTCTTCACCAGATAGTCAGCCAGGTCGGTCGCGGTGGAGTAGCCCTGGAGCGCGGTGCGCTCCATCGCCTCGGCCTTGACGCGGATGCCACCCACCATGTCGGTGAAGATGCGCAGGGTGTCGATCACCGTATCGGCGGTATCGAACAGCGGCTCCTTGTCTTCCTGGTTGTCCTTGTTGTAGGCCAGGGGCTGCCCCTTCATCAACATCAGCAGACTCATCAGATGGCCAGCGACCCGTCCGGTCTTGCCGCGCGCGAGTTCGGGGACATCGGGATTTTTCTTCTGCGGCATGATGCTCGATCCGGTGCAGAAGCGGTCGGCCAGGTCGATGAAGCCGAACGCCGGGCTCATCCACAGCACCAGCTCTTCGCTGAAGCGGCTGATGTGCACCATGATCAGGGCCGCGGCGGCGTTGTATTCGATGGCAAAGTCGCGGTCGCTCACGGCGTCGAGCGAGTTCTGGCACACGTCGTCGAAACCCAGCAGTTGGGCCACGCGCAGACGGTTGATCGGAAAGGTGGTGCCGGCCAGCGCGGCGGCGCCCAAGGGCAGGCGATTCACGCGGGCACGGCAGTCGCGCAGGCGTTCGGCATCGCGGCCGAACATTTCCACATAGGCCAGCAGATGGTGGCCGAAGCTCACTGGCTGAGCCACCTGCAGATGGGTGAAGCCCGGCATGATGGTGTCGGCATGCTGCGAGGCGAGTTGCACCAGGGCCCGTTGCAGCGCGCGCAACTGCGTGAGGGTCTGGTCGATGCTGTCCCGCAGCCACAGGCGGATGTCGGTGGCCACCTGATCGTTGCGGCTGCGCCCCGTGTGCAATCGCTTGCCGGCATCGCCCACGAGTTGGGTCAGACGGGCTTCGATGTTGAGGTGGACGTCTTCCAGTTCGAGTTTCCAGTCGAATGCGCCGGACTCGATCTCGCCACGGATCTGCGCCATGCCGCGCTCGATGGCCGCGAGGTCGTCCGCGCTGAGGATGCCCTGTTCGCTCAGCATGGTGGCATGTGCGATCGATCCGGCGATGTCGAACAGCGCCAGCCGCTGGTCGAAATCGACCGAGGCGGTATAGCGCTGCACCAGAGCACTGACTGGCTCGGAAAAACGCGCGGACCAGGCTTGCTGCTTGTGTTCGAATTGATCGTGCATGGGTTGATCTCGCGGGACGGCGTTGCGGCGCCAAGGTGGAAACCCTCAATTTTAGAGAAGCCTTCAGGAACAAGCGCCGAGCATGCCAATGTCGGGAGAACCGGTCACCGCCAACGAAGCCGCCGTGCGCCTCGATATCTGCGGCGCGGGCAGTCTGGTGCGTGCGCTTGTCGCACTCAACCTGCTGCTGGCCCTGATCGTTTTGTTGCAATGGCCCGAAGGCGAGGGACGCATCGGCGCCTTGTTGCTGCTTTCCTGGGTCGAACCGGCTGCGCTGCTCTGGCTTGCGCTGATGTGCATGACCCAGAGGCTGTGGCGACTGCGTGCTGCGGCTGCCGTGCTTGCCGTGGCGCTGGTGCTGGGTGGCCTCTCGGCCCTGGGGCTGAACCTGCTGGTGCAACCGCTCTTCGACGCCCTCGCGCCCCACAGTGCGCAGCGGCCGTGGCAGGCGATGCTGGCAGGCGCCGCGCTGGCGCTGGTCTTCGTGCACTATCTGCAGCTCCGCGCCCGGGCCTTCACGCCGATCGACATGCAGGCACGGCTCAATGAGCTGCAATCGCGCATCCGTCCTCACTTTTTGTTCAACACCCTCAACGCCGCCAGCGCCCTGGTGCGCGAACAGCCCGAGCGCGCCGAGGCGGTGCTCGACGATCTGGCCGAACTGTTCCGCGCCAGTGTGGGCAAGCCGGGCACGCTGGTCACGCTGGAGCAGGAAATGGATCTGGCCCGGCGCTATCTCGACATCGAGTCGGTGCGTTTCGGCGAGCGCATGCGGGTGCAATGGCATGTCGATGAAACCCTGCTGCAGATCCGCATTCCCGCATTGACCCTGCAGCCGCTGGTGGAGAACGCGGTGCGGCACGGGGTGGAGCGCAGCAGCCGCACGGTGCAGATCGACATCGACGTGGCGCGCAGGCTGGGCCAGATCGAAGTGAGCGTGCGCAACGATCTGCCCGCCCTGAGCGATACGCCGCCGCAACGTCGGCACGGCACGGGCACGGCGCTGCGCAATATCCGCCAGCGTCTGCATCTCTTGTACGACATCGCCGCCGAGGTGGACCAGGGCGAGGTGGTCGAAGAAGGGACGGCCCGCTGGCGGGCGCGGTTACGCTTGCCGCTATGAACGTGCTCATCGTTGACGACGAACCGCTGGCCCGCAGTCGATTGCGGCGTCTGCTCGCCGAACTGCCCGAGACCACGCAGGCCGTGGTGGACGAGGCGGCCGACGCTGCCGAGGCCTGGGCGCTGCTGCGCAGACTGCGTGTCGACGTGCTGCTGCTCGACATCCAGATGCCGGGGCAGACGGGCATGGACCTGGCCAGGCGACTGGCGGGCGATCCCGGCGTTCACCATCCGGCCATCGTGTTCGTGACGGCGCATGAGGAACACGCCCTCGACGCGTTCGGTGTTTCTGCCGTGGACTATCTCACCAAGCCGGTACGCCGTGAGCGCCTGGCACTGGCCATGGGCAAGGCCACCCTGTGGCTGCGCGCCCAGGGCGCCGTGGCGTCAACCCCGACGGGGGTGGAGACCGTCTATCTCACCGTGCAGGATCGCGGCGCCCTCAAGCGCCTGCCCCTTGCCGACATTCTGTATTGCCGCGCCGACACCAAATACACCACGCTGCGCACCCTGCATCAGCACTATCTCGTCGATACCTCGCTGGTCGATCTGGAGCAGCGCTACGCCGAGCACTTCGTTCGCATCCACCGCAGCGCCCTGGTCGCGGCCCAGGCCATCCGCAGCCTGGAGCGGCCGGCATCGGCCGTGGAGGGTCTCGCGCTGGAGCAAGAGTCTGCAAGCGCCGATGCCGACAGCGGCGCCTGGACGCTGCATCTGCACGGTGTGCCTGATACCCTGCCCGTCAGCCGACGGCGGGTGGCTGCCGTTCAGGCCCTGATGCGCACGCCACCCTCACCCCAGAAGTAGCGCCACGGCACCCAGCAGCAGACAATAGATGCCGAAAGGCCGTAGCGCCTTCATCTCGTGGTCGGAAAACCAGCGCATCAGGAACCAGGTGGACAGCCAGGCGAAAACACCCGCCAAAAGCCCGGCCGCCGCGATCGTTCCCAGCAGCGCATGGGGGACGCCCGCATGCAGCAGCTTGGGCACTTCCAGCAAACCCGCTGCGGCGATGATGGGCGTGGCAAGCAGAAAAGAGAAGCGGGCCGAATCGGCATAGCTCAGCCCCAGGCCCAGACCGGCGACCAGCGTGGCTCCCGAGCGGGAGAATCCGGGGATCAAGGCCAGCGCCTGCGCCAGCCCGATCAGAAAGGCGCGCATCCAGCCGAGCCGGGGCAGGGCGATGAGGCCGCGCCGCTGCTTCAACGCATCTCCGCCCAGCAGCAACAGTCCGTTGAGCATCAATGCGATGGCGGCGAAGGCAAAACCGCCGAAGAGTGCCTTGATCTTGTGCGACAGCAGCAGTCCCAGAAGTCCTGCCGGTATCGTGCCGACCACAATCAGCCAGAGCAGCCGGGCATCGGCGTTGGAGGCCTTGCCGCCCGCGCGCAGCCAGCCGCCGATCAGGCGTGCCCAGTCGCGCCAGAAATAGATCAGCAGCGCGGTGGCCGTGCCCAGATGGAGCACCACGATGAAAGGCAGGAACCAGTCCGCCGTGCGGTCGATGGGCCAATGAAACAGCGCGGGAATGAGAATGCTGTGACCCAGGCTGGAGATGGGGAACAGTTCGGTCACGCCTTGAAGGGCGGCGATGGCCAGGAGGTAGAGGTGCATGAGGGTGGTGGTGTCGTTTTGATTTTTGCGGCGAAGATTCTGACAGACCGCGGCTTAGTTTCTGCTGAGTCGCCACGTTTTGTTGCGCTTTTTTACCCTTGCCGCGGCCCTCGGCGGAGCGGGGCGCCAGCCGTCCACATGCGGTGGGCCAACGCAGTAAAGTTACATTTTGATTCAAAAACATGGAGTCTGCGTTTTGTCAATTCAGGAACGCGTTAAGTCTTGACTGCGACAAAATGACGCGATGAAGCGTGGTGTCTCCCTATAATGGGGCGCTTGTTTGATGGCTCTCAAGACTCTCGCGCCTGCAATGAAAAAAGTCCTCTTTCTCGCTTCCCTGATGCTTGCGGCCTCCGCCCACGCGCAGGACGTGGTTGGCAATGCCGCTGTAGGCGCCAAGCTGGTGGCCACCTGCCAAGGTTGCCACAACATGGGAGGTGGCTACCGCTCCTCCTTCCCCGAAATGTTTGCCGTGCCCATGATCAACGGCCAGAGCGCGCAATACATCGTCGATGCGCTGAAGGAATACAAGAACGGCAACCGCCGCTTTCCTACCATGCGCGCCGTCGCCGCGTCGCTGACCGACCAGCAGATGGCCGACATCGCGGCCTATTACGCCGTGCCTAAAGGCCAGCCGATCAAATAACAAGCGCGGAGATCCCCGATGAAAAAATTCGTTCTGCTGGCAGTGGCCAGCCTGACCCTGGCGCAGTTTGCTCACGCAGCCGACATCAAGAAGGGTGAAGATCTGGTCAACAAGGGTGGCTGTATTGCCTGCCACGGTGCCGGGATGGACAAGCCCATCGCCCCCAACTACCCCAAGCTGGCGGGTCAATACCAGAGCTATCTGTTCCACGCCCTGCAGCAATACCAGGCCAAGCACCAGACGCCGCTGTATGGCCGCAACAATGCCATCATGAGCGGTATGGTGGCGCAGTACAACACGCAGGATCTGCAGGACATCGCTGCCTACATCGCCAGCCTCAAGGGCGATCTGTACATCCGCGACGAAATGCATTGATGGCGTGAACCACGGTGCATGGCGGCAAGGTGCCGACCGATGCATGCAGCAAAAAGCCCGGTGCGCACACCGGGCTTTTTTGTGGGCGCCAAGGCCGTGGCGATCAGGCCGAGAGTTCCGCGATGATGCGGTACAGCAGACGAACGGTCAGGATCACGTACACCGCACCGAACAGGAAGATCAGCGACACGATGATGCGGATGGAGTCTTCCGGCAGGCTGCTGAAGAAGGGCGAGACGAGGTAGCCCAGGGTGAACAGCGCGATCAGGATGGTCAGCGCCTTCCAGGCCTTGCCCACCTGCCCGCCAGGAATCTTGCTGCGTAGAAGCAGCACATCGACCAGTCCGTAAATCATGATGGCAATGCCCACGGCATTGATGAAAAAAGCGGTGTCGATCTGCATGTCTCTCTCCTGGTTTGTGGGCTAGGCGTGCCATACCCCCTGTATGGTCGTGCGGTGCAAAACGCTGCTCTGCGCCCTTTGGGACATGTTTTACATTGTTCGGAACTGCGGCGGATTCGGCGCTCAGGGTCAACCCCCATGCTGCGCCACGCAGCCACCCCATTCGTGAAAAAAGTCTCAGTTCGGGTGGGTTGCCGCAGCGGCGGCGGGTATCGCGTCCCTCTCTGCGAAAGTCTCGCGGGCGAAACACAAATCCCGCCAGACCCGTGCCTTGTCGGCCGGGTTGCGCAGCAGGTAGGCCGGGTGATAGCTCACGATGACCGGAATGCCACCGAAAGCATGGACCTGGCCGCGAAGCTGGCTGATGGGGGCCTGACTGCCCAATAGGCTGTGTGCGGCGAATCGCCCCAGGGCCAGAATGAGTGTCGGACGCAGCAGGGCGACCTGGCGCTGCAGCCACGGTACGCACTGGGCCACCTCTTCCGGCTGTGGGTTGCGGTTGCCTGGCGGTCGACACTTGAGCACATTGGCAACGTACACCGCGCGCCGCGGATCGTCGGTCTGGCGGTCGAGTCCGATGGACTGCAGCATGGCGTCGAGCAACTGGCCGGCAGCGCCGACGAAGGGCTGGCCTTGCCGGTCTTCTTCCGCACCTGGGGCTTCGCCGACGATCATCCAGCGGGCTTGGGTGGAGCCGCCGTCGAACACGGCCTGGTGCCGACTGTTGCCGAGTTTGCAGGCCCGGCAGGCCTGGGCGCCAGCTTCCAGCTCCGCCCAGTTCATGTGGGCGATTGCCTGATCCCGAGGGGTGCTCGGCAAAGCGACAGGTGCGTCGACCCGGGTGGCTGCGCGCGGGTGGCGCTCCGTGGCTCCGGGGAGATCAGCCGGTTGTGCTCCTGGCGATGTCGTGGCGGCAGCCAGGGAGGGCGACGGCTCCGGGCTATCGGAGACGGCGGGCGTTTGCAGCGCATCCCGGCGCACATACAGCGGCCCCAGACCGAGCGCCTGCATCCAGCTCAGCATCTGCGGCGTGAGGGGGGTGGTGTCTTTGGAGGCTGTCATGGTGGGGCTGATCAGGCTGGGCGCAGGCCACGGCGCGCCAGGAGATCGCCCACTTGCGCCGACATCACCAGAGCATCTTCGCGGCAGGGGCGGCCCTGGGCATCGGCCGCGGGGTAGTAGTCGCGTCGGCGTGTGATGGGATAGAAGCCGTAGCGTTCGTAGATGCGCACCGCATGGACATTGCTCGGACGCACCTCCAGCCACAGCAGTAGCGCACTGTCGGCCCGGCTGAGCAGGGCCACGGCATCAAGCATCAGCAGGCTCAACCCCTGGCCCTGAACCGGCGGGGCCACCGAGATATTGAGCAGGTGCATCTCCTCGACACCGGGCATCGCCACGAAATAGCCGCAGACCGTATCGGCGGCATCGGTGAGGACTTGCGCGTGGTACTGCGCGGTCAGTGAATCGGCGAAATTGCCCCGGCTCCAGGGGAAGTCGTAGATGGCGTTCTCGATCCGCTCCACGGCGTCGAGATCGGCTGCGGTCATCGGCCGCAGGGCATAGGCAAGTTGACCGGCCGGTGTCGCCATGTCGTCTGGGCGCAGGCGGGCGTTCATGGGGCGGCGCGTGCCAGTTCGCGCTCCGCCGTGGTCAGGGCCACCTTGTCTCGCACATAGATGGGCTGCGCATGCGCTGCAGACACGCTCAGCCCTGCGGCATGCTGCTGCAGGGCCAGCCGGGCCACCGCGGCGGCCGACGGAGTGCACGCCACCGCGCGCAGCATCGCCCGCCGCAGTGCCGCCAGGCGAGGATTGTCACCGGCATGGCTGGCAAAGACTGCTGACAGAGCGTTGGCGTGTTCGCTCCAGGCATTGCCACAGGCCAACAGCCTGGGGAGTGCGCCGGAATCGAGCTGTTCGGGGAGGTCGGCCAGCACTTCGGCCCAGGCCAGCACCGCGTGTTCGGGCCTTTGCACGGCCGGCGGGTGCAGGCTCTGCCAACCCGCTGGCTGCGCGCGGAACAACTCCCAGTACAACTCGCCCATGCGGGCATCGTTCGCCACCAGAACCACAGTGCCGGATTCGGCCTCCATCGGGTCGGCCAGTACCGAGCCCAGGCCATCGTGAAGGGCGAAGGCGGTTTCTGCCTGGGCTTGGAGCGTATCGACCCGGGCCACCGGAATGGCCAGGGCATAGGCCAGACCCTGCGCGGCCGAGGCCGCGGTGCGCAGGCCGGTGAAGGCCCCCGGTCCCGCGCCCATGCCGATCAGGTGAAGATCGGAGAACTGAAGCCCGGCGGCCTGCAGCAGTTCGGCGCACAAGGGCAGCAGGCGCTGCGAGGCGCGGGGGCCACCGGCTTCATCGATGGTGCGGCAGTGGCCGTCCACGCTGAGCGCGACGCTCAGGGCTTCGGTGCTGGTGTCGAGGGCAAGGACGCGCATGGAGCCGGAATTATCGGTGAATTGCGGGCATCGGCTTGTGGGCATCGCTCCAGGCTGTGCATCGGGGGGAGGAAGCATGGCGTGCGGATCGAGCATCCCCCTCCCGGCCTCCCCCACGGGGTGGGGGAGGTGAGATCACTCCCTCTCCACTCGTGGGGAGGGTTGGGGTGGGCATTCCCTCCCGGCCTCCCCCGCGGGGTGGGGGAGGTGAGATCACTCCCTCCCCACTCGTGGGGAGGGTTGGGGTGGGGATGGGGACTTGTCCGACAAGCTGGGACAATGTGCGCATGAACACGACTCAGACTCTCCCGGCCGAACCTTCCGCTTCCCTGCCCGTCGTCGCCTTCATTGGCGGGGGCAATATGAGCAGCGCCCTCTTGGGCGGACTGCTGGCTTCGGGCGCGGCGCCCGCAAACCTGCGTGTGGTCGAGCCCTTTGCCGAGCAGCGTGCGCGTCTGCAGCAGCGCTTCCCCGGCGTCCGCGTGCTGGAGGCGCCCTCCGCCGAGCTGCATGACGCGCAGGCCGTGGTCTGGGCCGTGAAACCGCAGCAATTCGCGCAGGCCGCAGCCGAATGCCGGCCCCATCTCGCCGATGCGCTGCACGTCAGCATCATGGCCGGGGTGCGGTGCAGCGCGCTGGCGCGCCAGACCGCAGCGCAGCGACTGGTGCGCACCATGCCCAACACGCCGGCGTTGATCGGCCAGGGCATCACAGGGCTGTTTGCCAGCGCCCAGGCCACCGAGGCCGACCGCGCTCTGGCCGATGCCTTGCTGGCCCCTGCGGGTCGGCGGGTTTGGGTGGCGCGTGAAGACTTGCTCGACGCCGTCACGGCCGTCTCGGGGTCTGGCCCGGCCTATGCGTTCTACCTGGCTGAAGCCATGACCCGCGCCGGGGCCGAGCTCGGCCTGACTGAAGATCAGGCGCGCGAGCTTGCCCTGGCCACCTTGGCGGGTGCGGCCGCGTTGGCACAGGGCAGCAGCGAGTCCTTGGGGACGCTGCGGGCCAATGTGACCAGCAAGGGCGGCACGACGGCAGCGGCGCTGGCCGTGTTCGATGCGGCCGAGATGCAGACCACGATCGTGCGTGCCCTGCACGCGGCCGACCAGCGCGCCAAGGAGCTGGGCGACGCGCTGGACGCGAGCTGATCGCCCCCAGGCCCGCGCTTTGCCCAGCCCGTCTCCCGATGGGAATGAGAAAATCCGGGGCGGCTCGGCATTTGCCTGAGCGCTTGGGCGCTGTCTCAGACCAGCCGCCCCAGCTCATTCAGGCTGCGGATGCGCGCGGCGACGAAATCGGGCCTGCCGTGCAGGCCGGTGCGCTCCATGGGCAGATCGCGTCGGCGTTGCGCGGCGCGCCTGGCGTAGCGCACCATCCAGGCGCCGCGCAGGCCGATGCGGCGGGCGGCCTTCAGATGCCCGGGCGTGTCTTCGACGAACACGCATTGCGCGGGGCGCAGCCGCTGACGTGAGAGGACATGGCGCAGCATGCGCGCGTCAGGCTTGGGGCGCAGTTTGCGGAACATCCACATATCTTCGACGGCGAGCAGGCCATCGATCAGCGGCCAGAGCTTCAGAGCCTTCAGCACGCGCCGGGCGTAATCGCGCGGGGCGTTGGTGAGCACGATCTTGCGGCCCGGCAGACGGGCCAGGGCCGCGCGCTCGCTGCCGTCGCAGCGCAGCATGCGCGACAGATGGGGAAAGTCATGGGTTTCGCGCAGAAACTGGGCGACGTTCACACCATGCTCCTGCATCAGCCCGAGCAGCGTGGCGCCGTAGCGCTGCCAGAACCGGGCGCGGATGCGGTTGGCCTCTTCGCGGTCCACGCCCAGATGCCGTTCGATGAAGGCCGTCATCTCCGCGTTCATCAGTGGAAACACGCGCCAGGACGCATCGTGCAGGGTGTTGTCGAGATCGAGCAGCCAGACGGTCTGCGGGCGTGACGGAGGCGTGAGAGAGGGCATGGGCGAGCAGCACGAAAAAACCGCCGCGAGGGCGCGGCGGTTTGCATTGGAACCGATCGTGACGGATCGAGGAGAGGATCAGGCCTGGGTCCAGGTGTTGACCTGGGTCTGATGGTCGGCGATCCATTTTGCGGTGACGTCGGGCAGGCTCTTGCCACTGTTGAGCTCGACCATCATGGCCTGAATATCGTCGAGCGGCAGCTTGAAGTCGCGCAGGAACTGCACCACGCGAGGCGCGCTCTTCTCCAGCTTGGGGTTGACGATGGCATCGATATGGCCGCTCACGCCGTAGACGTGCTGGGGATCGTCGAGCGCCTTGAGCGGGAACTGGGCCCAGATGCCCAGGGGCTTCCAGGCCGTGACCACGATCCAGTCCTTGCGGGCCACCGCGCGCTTGAGCTGGGCCTCCATGGCGGCGGTGGAACTGGTCAGCAGCTCCATGTCCTTGAGGTCGTAGGCCTTGATGGCCTTGCGCGTGTTGAGCATGATGCCCGCACCCGCTTCGATGCCGGTGATGCGGTTCTTGAACTGGGCATGGTGGGCTTCGAGTTCGGCGATGGTGTTCACCGGCACATAGGTCGGCACGGCCAGGCCCAGCCAGGTGCCATCGGTCACGGCGCCCAGATCGACCACGTCCTTCTTGTATTTGTCCCAGTACACCTGATGCGTGGTGGGGAGCCAGGCCGTCAGCATGGCGTCGGACCGGCCGGAGGCCACCGAGGCCCACATCGGGCCGGCATCGGTGGAGGTCAGATGCGTGGCATGCCCCAGCTTTTTCTCGATGATGCTCGCGGCAATATGGGTGGTGAGGTTGCTGCTCGGCCAGGCGGCCACATAGGTCATGCGGATCGGGGCCTTGTCGGCCGCGAAAGCGGGCATGCCCGTAACGGCCGTGGCGGCAGCGACTGCGCCGAGGGAGAGGAATTGACGTCGTTGCATTAGTGTTTCTCCTTGTTGAGACGACCCAGGGACTGGGTCAGGCGATCGAGGATGATCGCCAGAATCACCACGCACAGACCGCCGACAAAACCCTTGCCGACGTCGAGTTGCGTGATGCCTTCGAGCACCACATTGCCCAGGCCGCCGGCACCGATCATCGCGGAGATGACCACCATCGAAAGCCCGAGCATGATGCTTTGATTGACCCCGGCCATGATGGAGGGCAGGGCCGAGGGGATCTGAACCTTGGTCAGCAGTTGCCACCATGTGGCGCCGAAAGACTGGGTGGCTTCGACCAACTCGTGCGGAACCTGCCGGATGCCCAGCGTGGTCAGGCGGATGAGGGGCGGCAGCGCGAAGATGGTGGTGGAGATCACCCCGGGCACCAGGCCCAGACCGAAGAAAATGACGGCGGGCACCAGGTACACGAAGGCCGGCATGGTCTGCATGATGTCGAGCACGGGCCGCAGCGTCTTTTCGAGCAGCCGGCTCTTGGCGCTCAGGATGCCGGTGGGCACGCCGATGAGGATGACCAGCACCTCGGCGGCCAGGACCAGCGCCAGGGTCTTGATCAGATCGTCCCAGTAGCCGAGGTTCCACACCAGACCCAGTCCCAGGATGCTGAAGATCGCCAGAGACCAGCCGCCCGGACGTTTCCATCCCATGGCCACCAGGGCGAGTACGGCCACCAGCGCGATGAAGACCGGCACGGGAATCCAGGCCAGTCCAGTCTGCAGTCCGGCGATGAGAAAGTGGACGGCGTGGGTGATGGAGTCGAAGGCGGCCGCGTAACGGTCGGTCAGAGTATTGACCCCGTTGCTGACCCAGTCCCCAATGGGTATCGGTTGTCCAATTGACATGAAAGCGTTCTCCTAGAAAAGGTTGTTCGAGACAAGGCTTCGCCTCGCCGCACGACGGCGCATGGCCGGCTCAGGCGCCGGGCAGCAGGGCCCGAAGACCCGAAGTGGGCCGGCTCAGGCCGTGCGGGTCTCAGGCTGGCGGGCCAGCCACTGCGCCGCGATCTGATCCACCGTCATGCCGTTCGAGAGTTGCAGCAGCATGCTGGCCAGCTCGGCCTGCGATAGGTGAAAGGTGCGCAGCCAGTCCACGACCTGAGGCGCGCGGCGTTGCAGTTGCGGGTTGATCACCGTGTCCATGTGGCCGATGCCGCCGAAGACCGCCGACGGATCTTCCAGGAAGTGCAGCTTGAAACCAGCCCAGATCCACAGCGGCTGCCAGCCCGTGACGACGATCCAGTCCTTGCGCTGGATGGCGCGCTTGAGCTGCACCGTCATCGCCGCCGTCGAGCTGGTGACCAGCGACATCGGCGCAAGGTGGTAGGTCTTGATCGCCTGGTTGGCCATCATGTTGACCACGGACCCAGACTCGACGCCGTAGATCTTGTCTTGAAAGCGGGCGTGATGCGCCTGGAGTTCGGTGATGCTTTTCAGCGGCACATAGTCCGGTACGGTCAGACCCAGTCGCGTGCCTTGGTAATAAGCGCCCAGATGCACGAGCTTGCTTCTCAGCTTGCGGTAATACACCTCGCTGGTGCCGGGTAGCCAGACCGTGAGGGTGAGATCGGTGCGTCCGCTGGCCACGGCTTCCCACATCGGCCCCGGCTCGCTCGACACCAGTTCCACAGGGAGGCCAAAACGCTTGCGCACATAGGCCGCCACCAGGTGCGAGGGAATGTTGCTGCTGGGCCAGGCCTTCACATAACCCAGACGCAGGGGCTCGGGCGCGGCCTGGGCCAGCGTCCATGGCAGCAGCAGACTGCCTGCAGCGAGTTGCGCCGCGCGGCGGCGAGTCACATCGGGCGCAGGACCACGTTCAGGTTTGAGCGGCATCGGCGGCCTCCTTGGTCGGGCTGGCTGGCGTCTCTGCGTCGGTCCGTTCGGCGGGCGTGGTGGGCGCCGACGGTGCCGCGTCGCCCGGTGCGCCGCTTTCCGTGCCCAGATCGCCCTGCGCCAGCGCTGCGATCAGGCTGCTCTTGTCCACCACGCCGATCACGCGGTTGCGCGCATCGACGATGCACAGCGGAGAGCCTTCGGTATTGACGCGCTGAATCAGATCGGCCAGCTTGGCGTCGGGTGTCGCGGTGGGCAGCGGGCGCACCTGCGCCAGGCTGATGCGTTCGGCGTCACGCTGGGCCGTGACCTGGGCCAGTTCGATAAAGCCCTTGAGGTTGCGCGCGCTGTCGATCACGATGAGTCCGCTGAAGCCGCTGCGTTCCATCTTGCGCAGCACGGTGCGGGCCGAGTCACGGGTGTTGGCCGCCACGCGCAGGGGCTGCATGATCTGCTCCGCGGTGAGCACCTTGGTGCGGTCTGCGCCTTCGACGAAGGCCGAGACATAGTCGTCGGCGGGGGCCGACAGGATTTCCTGTGGCGTGCCGATCTGCACGAGGCGGCCGTCCCGCAGAATGGCAATTCGTGTGCCGATCTTGATGGCCTCGTCCAGATCATGCGAGACGAAGACGATGGTCTTGCCCAGCCGCTCCTGAATCTCGAGCAGATCATCCTGAAGCTGGCTGCGGATCAGCGGGTCGAGCGCGCTGAAGGCCTCGTCCATCAGCAGGATCTCCGGGTCGGCCGCCAGCGCGCGGGCCAAACCGACACGCTGTTGCATGCCACCGGACAACTCCGAGGCGTAGCGGTTCTCGTAGCTTTTCAGACCGACGGTCTCGATGACCTGCATGGCGCGCTCCTGCCGCTGCGCCTTGGGCAGGCCCTGGATTTCCAGGCCGAACTCCACATTGCCCAGCACGGTGCGATGGGGCAACAGGGCGAAGCTCTGGAACACCATGCCGAACTTCTGGCGCCGCAGCGCGCGCAGGGCCTGGGTGTTCATGGCCGTGGCGTCTTCGCCGTCCACCAGAATTCGGCCCGTCGTCGGGTCCTGGAGGCGATTGATGAGTCGAAGCAGGGTGGATTTCCCGCTTCCTGACAAGCCCATGATCACGAAGATTTCACCGGGATAGATCTCCAGGCTGACATCATGAACACCCACAACCACCCCGGTTTCCGACTGAACTCTGGATTTTCCAAGGCCACCCTGGAGGAGATCGATGGCCTTATTGGCATGTTTGCCAAAGATTTTGCTGACGGATTGAATGCTTATTTTAGGATGGGTTTGTGGATTATCTGTCATCTTTATAATTTTCCCTGTAAAAGATGTTATATTATATATAAATATGACAGATTAATCAATAAATCATTAACCAAATAATCGATGCACTTTAGAACAATCGACCAAATGACTCGGAAATACAGGTCGATGTGCCTAAATTTGTAAATTCGATCGATTCTAGGCGGCCTGAAACGAAAAAAGCCGCAAAGAATGCGGCCTTTTTGCAGGAAGGAAAGATAGTCTGTGGACGGCTCGGGGACCCTCCCGGTGCCTGCGCCCGCAGGGCTTCAGTGCGACCGGATCATGGTGCCGAAGGCCTGCTCGGTCAACACTTCCAGCAGGATGGCGTGCGGAATGCGTCCATCGACGATGTGCACCGAGTTGACGCCTGACTTCGCGGCGTCGAGCGCCGAGGAAATCTTGGGCAGCATGCCACCTGAAATGGTGCCGTCGGCGAACATCTCGTCGATTTCATGCGCGGTGAGATCGGTGAGCAACTCACCCTTTTTGTTCATCACGCCGGGGATATTGGTGAGAAGCAGCAGCTTTTCGGCGCACAGCACTTCGGCCAGTTTGCCGGCCACCACATCGGCGTTGATGTTGAACGACGCGTTGTCCTCGCCGAAGCCGATGGGAGAAATGACCGGGATGAACTGATCGTCCTGCAGCGCCTTGACCACGGACGGGTCGATCGACGCCACTTCACCCACCTGGCCGACGTCGATTTCGGTGTCGGGATTTTCCCGGTCGCGCATGCGCAGCTTCCGCGCCCGAATGAGGCCGCCGTCGCGCCCGGTGAGGCCCACGGCCTTGCCCCCCGCGTGGTTGATCAGACCGACGATGTCCTGCTGCACCTGGCCGGCCAGTACCCACTCCACCACTTCCATGGTCTCGTCATCGGTGACGCGCATGCCCTGCACAAACGTGCCCTTCTTGCCCACGCGGTTCAACGCCTCGTCGATCTGCGGACCGCCGCCATGTACCACGACTGGGTTCATGCCCACGAGTTTGAGCAGGACCACGTCTTCGGCGAAATCCTGTTGCAGGGCCGGATCGGTCATGGCGTTGCCGCCGTACTTGATGACCAGGGTCTTGCCGTGGAACTTGCGGATATAGGGCAGGGCCTGAGCGAGGATTTCGGCCTGCTCACGGGGGGCGATGTGCGACAGGTCGGGAGGGGCGAGAGGGGTGTCGGCGCTCATGGATGTCGGTTCAAAGGGGTGGCATGGAAGCGGAGGTTGTGCTGCGCCGCGCAATTCTAGGAGTCTGTCGCGCCTGCGGGTGCGCGGGCCACCGGAGCCATGGGTTTGGCCTCATGTGCCGGGCGGGTCCGAAAGCCGGGCACATCATCGCCCTAAAATTCGGGGCCATGGTCAATCCGCTCACCAGCCTCTATCGCACGCTGCGCAACCGACCCCGGTTGAGTGCCGCTCTGGGGCTGGGGGTGGTGTTGTGGTGGGCCGTGCGCCTGAGTCAGCCGTCGGCCGTCGCCCTGCTGTGGGCCTTCAACGCCAGTGTGCTGATGTTTCTAGCCAGTACGGCGTGGATGATGGTGCATGCCACGAACGAAACCCTCAAGCGCCGTACCGAACTGGAAACCGAGGGCCGCTGGACGGTGCTGCTGTTCAGCCTCGCGCTCTCGGGCACCGTGTTCGCGGCCCTGTCGGTCGAGCTGCATTCGGTGCGCGGCCACCCGGGTGAACTGGCGCTGGCCGGGAGCAGCATCGTGCTGGCCTGGCTGTTCTTTTCGGTCATTTTCGCGCTGCAGTATGCCCACAGCGACTACGCCGCCCGCTGCGCGGGCCACCCGGCGCTGCAGTTTCCGGGCGATCAGGTGCCGGATTATTGGGACTATCTCTATTTCTCCGTGGTGCTGAGCATGACCTTTCAGACCTCGGACGTGAACATCACCGGGCGGCATGTGCGCCGCCTGGTTCTGCTGCACAGCGTGGCAGCGTTCTTTTTCAATGTGGTCATTCTGGCGTTGACGGTCAACGCCCTGGCCAGCGCCTTTTAGCCTTCTGGATAGAGATAGGGAGATTTCTGAGATGACGACGATCGGCACCCCGCTTTCCCGCGCGGCCACCCGCGTGCTGCTGCTGGGCGCGGGCGAACTGGGCAAGGAAGTGCTCATCGCGCTGCAGCGCCTGGGCGTGGAAACCATCGCCGTGGATCGCTACGACCACGCGCCGGGGCAGCAGGTAGCCCATCACGCCCGCACCCTCAGCATGACCGACCCCGAGGCCTTGCGCGCGCTCATCCTTCAGGAGAAGCCGCACCTGGTGGTGCCGGAGATCGAGGCCATCGCCACGCCGGTACTCGAAGAGCTGGAGGCCGCGGGCGTGGTGACGGTCATTCCGACCGCGCGCGCGGCGCGATTGACGATGAACCGAGAAGGCATCCGCCGACTGGCCGCCGAAGAACTGGGCCTGGCCACTTCACCCTACGCCTTCGCCGATTCGCTGGAGGAGCTGCAGGCCGCCATCGACGGCGGCATCGGCTATCCCTGCGTGGTCAAGCCGGTGATGAGTTCTTCGGGCAAGGGGCAGAGCAAACTCGACGGACCCGCCGACGTGCGCCCGGCCTGGGAGGCGGCGATGTCGGGCGGCCGCGTGGCGCAGAGCCGCGTGATCGTCGAGGGTTTCATCAACTTCGACTATGAAATCACCCAGCTCACGGTGAGAAGCGTGGGGGGCGACGGCGCTGTGCGCACCGACTTCTGCGAGCCCATCGGGCATGTGCAGGTGGCCGGTGACTATGTGGAGAGCTGGCAGCCGCATCCCATGCATCCGGTGGCGCTGCAGCGCAGCCGCGACATGGCTCGCCGCATCACCGAAGCGCTGGGTGGACGCGGCATTTTCGGCGTGGAACTCTTCGTGAAGGGGGATCAGGTCTGGTTCAGCGAGGTCAGCCCGCGCCCGCACGACACCGGACTGGTCACCCTCATGACCCAGTGGCAGAGCGAGTTCGAGCTGCACGCCAGGGCCATTCTCGGACTGCCGGTGGACCCGTCGCTCAAGACCGCGGGCGCCAGCGCCGTGATCTACGGCGGCGTCGAGGCGCGGGGCGTGCGCTATGAAGGCGTGGAAGCCGCTTTGGCCATTCCGGGCACCGATCTTCGCCTGTTCGGCAAGCCCGAGAGCTTCGTCAAGCGCCGCATGGGCGTGGCGCTGGCCCGTGCCGAATCGACCGACGACGCGCGGCAGAAGGCCAAACGCGCGGCGCAGCTGGTGCGGGTGGTGGCGGCCGATTGATCCGGCATGGAGAAATATGAACGGGTCATGGGCCCCGCCATGCAAGGGCCTCCCCCTCCCAGCCTCCCCCACTCCGTGGGGGAGGAGTGTTTGCTCCCTCTCCACTTGTGGGGAGGGTCGGGGTGGGGAGGTGCCGTTTCAAACTTCAACGTGCCGGATCAATAGGGCAATAGGGCCTCATTCCGGCACGGTGGGCCGCTGCGAGGCCGTGTCGCCATGCTCTGGCGTGGTGGGATCGGCGGATCGCCCATCGCTGGCTGCCACCGATGGAATGCTCACCAACACCAGATTCCAGAACTGATGCCGCACGACCCGGCTATGCGCCTTGAGTTGCGCGGCCTGGGCGGGGTCGATGGGGGACTTGGTCGACAGCTGTTCGCGCAGGCGGGTGTGAAAAATGTGCAGCTCGCGGATCAGTCGCAGGAAGGCGGGACGGTCGCCGTACAAGGATTGGTGCGCCTGGCACCACAATCCGAGTTCGCTATGCAGCGCGGCGTTGGGCTTGAGCAGCAGTTGCCGCTCGCTGTCGCTCAGAGTGTCTTGCTGCGCGCGCAGGGCCACGGCGTTGTGCCAGACCAGGGCCTGAATCGCCTCGGCCGGCAGTGAGGGCTGTTGACCGATCGAGGCAGTCCAGGGTATGAGCTCGGGCCAATGCGCGAGCCAGATCTCGAAATCGGAAAGCGACAGCGGCGGCGAGATGGCATAGCCCTGAAAGCGGCGGCATCCCATGGAGGCCAGCGCCAGCGCGTGCTGCGCCGAGCTCACGCCCTCGCCGATCACCTCCAGCGCCATCAGCTCGGCGATGCGCAGCAGGCCATAGGAAATGCTCAAGCCCGCACCGCTGGTGAACAGGTCGTGGGTGAAGCTGCGGTCGATCTTCACCGAGGTGATTTCGAGCTGCTGCAGGTGGATGAGGCTGGCGCTGCCGGTGCCGAAATCGTCGAGGATGACCTGCACGCCAAGCTGGCGGCATTGCGCGACCATGAAGCGCGCCATCGCGCCGTCGAGCTCCGAGCCATGCTCGGTCAGCTCCAGGGCGAGCAGCTTGGGCGGGCACTGCGGGTGCTGGGCGAGCACGCTGCGCAGGTCGGAGAGGAACTGTGGATCGAGGAAGTGCCGCGGGCTGATGTTCACGCTGATCTGCAGCGGCCGCCCCGCGCCGAACCAGGCATCGGCCTGGCGCATGGCCGTCGCGAGCACGAAGCGCCCGACGGCGACGCTGAGCGTGTCGTCGTCGAGCACGGCCTCGAAGGTGGCCGCACGGTGCAGGCCCGCGCTATCGCGCAGGCGCAGCAGCGCTTCGGCGCCGTCGATCCGCACCGCGCCCGATCCGAAGGAGAGGATGGGCTGGTACTGCAGCTCCAGCCGGTTGTCGCGCAGCGCGGCCTGCACCCACTGCAGTTTGCGGTGCCGCTCCTGCATGGCATCTTCCATCTGCTGGTCGAAGAGGCGGTATTGCTGCCGCCCGTTCTTCTTCGCCGCGTACATGGCCATGTCGGCGCGCCGTACCAGGGTTTCGGCGTCGACGGGAGCGTCGTGCTGTTGCACCACCAGACCGAGCGACAGGCCGATCTGCAGACTGTTGCCCTGGATGTGGAACGGCTCCTCGATGCAGTCGACCAGCCGCTTGGCGATGAAACTGAGCTGCTGCTCGGTGCTGTAGCCGGGCAGCAGCACCACGAACTCGTCGCCACCGAAGCGTGCGAGCAGGTCGCCTTCGCGCAGCACGCCGCGCAGGCGCTGGCCCACGGCGATGAGCAGCTGGTCGCCGATCACGTGGCCGAGACGATCGTTGACCGACTTGAAACGGTCGAGGTCCATCAGGCCGATGCTCAAGGCCTGGCCGGGGTGGCGCCGCATCAGGTCGTTGAGGTGATCGAGAAAGATGCGGCGATTGGCCAGCCCGGTGAGCTCGTCGCGCAGGGCGTAGCGGCGCAGGGCCTTGAAGGCTTTGCTCAGCCGCAGGTTGTCCTGGATCAGCAGGCGGTTGAAGCCCTCGATGGTCATCATCAGCGTGGCGCCGAAGGCCAGCGCCGCCAGCAGGGCCGCCCACGCCAGGGCACGCTGCGCGTCGCCGTCCATGGGCAATTCGATGTGGCCGGGCGTCAGCATGATGGCTGCGCCGGTGAGACCCAACATCAGCAGCAGGCTCGCGGCAATCTGCATGCGCCGCACATGCAGCGCGGCCACCGGCACCAGCGCGATCAAAGGCAGCACGAACAGGCCCCCCACCCGCGGCAGCAAAGCGAAGAACAGCGCTTGAAGCCCCACGTTGAGCAAGAGGTAGAGCGTGGCCGGAAAGGCATCGGCGCCGCTGCGACCCCGGGGGAAGTAGAGCATCCCGTTGAGTAGGGCCAGATTCACCGTCGCGCCGAGCAGGCCGTAGCCGACCGCGGCCAGCCAGGGCAGCAGCCCCATTCCCGCATAGGCGAGCAGCAGCCCTGTGTACAGCACATAGCCTGCAAGGGTGCGCGTGAGCAGGGAGGTTGGCGGTGCGGAAGCAGGATCGGGTGCGGGATCGGGGGCGCGCTGTGTCATGTTCGGCCTGGGCGGCATGGCGCCGCCGCGGGAGCGTCTTGTCGGCACGAAGTGTCCATGTTGCGCCGTTTGTTTGCAAGCGGCCGGGCCTGGGGGCCGGTCTCAGCGCACCAAGGTGAGGGCCGTCGGACCGGAGGCCGTCTCGCCGGATTCGGTCGGCGTGGGGTCGAAGGCGCTGTCGAAGGCCGTCGCGGCGTCGGCTGCGGCATCGACGCCCAGAAGAATGAGGTTCCAGAACTGGTGGCGGATGAGGCGGCTCTGTTCGCCCAGGGTCTTGATCTTGACCGGCTCGGCGTCCGGGCCGGCGTCGGCCAGTTCTTCGCGCAGCCGGGTGTGGAACACGTGATGCTCGCGCACCAGGCGCAGAAAGCCGGGGCGGTTGCTGTACTGGCCGGCGCTGTGATGGCACCAGCGGCCCAGTGCGCACAGGGCCTGGGCGTCGGTCATCATCAGCTGGCGGCGTTCGGCGGTGTTGAGGGTGCCGCGTTCGGCGTGCAGCGCGGTGTTGTTGTGCTGCACCAGGGCGTGGATGGCGTCGGGCGAGAGCTGCGCCTGCTGGCCCAGCAGCTCGGCCCAGGGCAGATGGCGGCGCCAATCGGCAAGCCAGGCTTCCATCGCCTCGGCCGTCATCGGGCGGGCGATGGCATAGCCCTGAAAGCGCCGGCACGACATGGAGGCCAGCGCCAGGGCGTGCTGCGGGGTGCTCACGCCCTCGGCGACGACGCTCAGCCCCATCAGCGCGGCGGTGCGCAGCAGGCCGTAGGTGATGCTCAGGCCCGCGCCGCTGGTGAACAGGTCGCGGGTGAAGCTGCGGTCGATCTTCACGGCCGAGACTTCGAGTTGCTGCAGATGTGTGAGGCTGGCGCTGCCCGTGCCGAAGTCGTCGAGCGCCACCCGCACGCCCAGATGGCGGCAGCGGCTGACGACAAAGCCGGCCATGCGGCTGTCGAGCTCTGAGCCGTGCTCGGTGACTTCGAGAATCAGCCGGTCGGGCGGACACTGCGGGTGCCGCTCCAGCGCCGAGCGCAGGTCCGACAGAAATTGCGGATCGAGAAAATGCCGCGGACTGATGTTGATGCTGATCGGGATGTCGCGGCCCTGCGCATGCCAGCGCTGCGCCTGCTCCAGGGCTGCCGACAGCACGAAGCGCCCGACCGGCACGCCGATCAACTCGTCGTCGAGCACGGATTCGAAGGCGGCGGCGCTGTGCACGCCGTTCTCGTCTCGCAGGCGCAGCAGGGCTTCGGCGCCACGAATGCCGACATCGTCCGGCGCTGAACGGTGCTCGAACGAGAGTATGGGCTGATAGTGCAGCTCCAGGCGCCTGTCGCGCAGCGCCTCGAGCACCCAGTTCAGCTTGCGATCGCGCTCCTGCAGCGCGTCTTCCATGTGCTGATCGAAGAAGCGGAACTGCTGGCGGCCGTTTTCCTTGGCGGCGTACATGGCGAGGTCGGCGCGCCGCATCAAGGTCAGCGCGTCCACCGGCTGCGCCTGCTGCTGAATGACGATGCCCAGCGACAGCCCGATCTGCAGCGCATGGCCCTGCACCACGAACTCCTGCTCCATGCTCTTGACCAGCCGGTCGGCCACGGTGCGGAGCTGGTCGAGCGAGGTGTAGTGCGTGAGCATCACCACGAACTCGTCGCCGCCCAGTCGGGCCAACAAGTCGTGCTGCCGCAACACGCCGCGCAGGCGCTTGCCGACTTCGGCCAGCAGCTGATCGCCCACCGCATGCCCCAGCCGGTCGTTGACGATCTTGAAGCGGTCGAGGTCGATCATGCCCACGGCCAGCGCCTGGCTCGGATGCCTGACCAGCGTGGCGGCGAGTTGCTGCATGAAAGCGCGGCGATTGGCCAGCCCGGTGAGATCGTCTCGAAACGCGATGGTGCGGAAGGTCTTGAACTCGTCGCGAATCTTCTCGGTGTGCTGCACGAGCTTGCGGCTGTAGCGCTCCTTGACGATCTGCGTCGCCAGGCTGAAGGCCAGCGCCTCGGTGAAGGCCACCCAGAGCAGCGCCTTCTGGGGCCAGCCCTCGCTCGGAATGCTCCAGCGCCCGTCGCTGAGCAGCAGGGCGATCAGCGTCATCACCGCGATCAGGCCATACATGAATGCAATCTGGCGGCGACGGAAGCGCAGCACCTCGATGGGCACGATGCCGATCAGGATCAGCATGGCGAAGAAGGCGATCTGCGGCTGCCAGACCGCGAAGCCCAGCTGCACGCCGACATTGAGCAACAGAAAGACGTAGGTGGGAAAGCTCTTGGCGCGAACCGCTTCGTCGCTCAGGCGCTGAATCCAGGCATACAGCCCGATGTTGACCAGCGCCCCGATGCCGAAATACGCCGCGGCGACGATGGGCTGCAACAGGCCGATCCAGGCGTAACCCAGAATCGTGAGCGCGCCCACACCGTAGCCCGCCAGATTCAGCGCCAAGATCGCTTTCTGCGGTCGACGCGATTGATTGGAGGGATGGGCTTGATCCATGGGGGGCGATGCTGGCCTGCGCGCGGGGCGAAGAAAAACGCCAAAGAGTGTAGGGACTCGGCCTGGTGCGCACTGTAAATTCGGCTGAAACATCAGGGTCTTGTGGCTGTTTTTCAGGGTCGGGCCCGGCGCAGGCGTCATGTCCCCGCATCAGTCGGGTGATATTGAAAGTCAAACTGGCAAGTTTTCCATTTTAGATTTACATTTACGCCATGGATTCACCTCCCGTCCCCCCGCCCGATCTCGACGCCACCGTCGACGACCTGACCCTGGCCGTCGGCCAGCTGGTGCGGCGTCTGCGCGCGCAAGGCAATCCCAATGCGCTATCGCTTTCGCAGCTCAGTGCGCTCGCGCGGCTGGAGCAGCAGGGCGCGATGACCACGGCCGATCTGGCGCGGGCCGATTCCATGAAGCCGCAATCCATGGGGGCCGTGCTCGCCAGTCTGGAGCAGGAGGGTCTGGTCGAACGCCGTCCCCATCCAACCGACGGCCGGCAGATTCTGTTTGCGCTCACTCCCCACGGCCTCGACGAACGCCGTCAGCGCGGTCTGGCCAAACGCGCCTGGCTGCTGGCGGCGATGACACGGCTGTCACCTCAGGAGCGCTCGGCGCTGGTGGCCGCCATTCCCCTGATCCGCCAACTGAGCGAAGGCTGACACCGCCTTTGCGCGTCACCCCCCCCATACCTCGAAGGATGCCTCCCATGCCCGCCACCTGTCTCGATCCCCGCACCGCCCTCGTCGTCATCGACCTGCAGCACGGCATCGCCGCGATGCCCGCCGCCCACCCCATGACGGACGTGGTTCGCCAGTCCAGACAGCTTGCCGAGGCCTTTCGGGCCCGGGGGCTGCCGGTCGTGTTCGTCAACGTGAACGGCTTCGCCCCAGGGCGAACCGAGCAGCCCGGACGCTCCGGCGCCTTGCCGGCCGACTGGGCCGCGCTGCTGCCGGAGCTGGGGGTTCAGCCCACCGATCTGCGTGTGACCAAGCGCACCTGGGGCGCTTTCGCCCACACCGATCTCGAAAAGCAGTTGCGCGCGGCCCAGGTGACCCAGGTCGTGCTCGCCGGTGTGGCGACCAGCATCGGCGTCGAATCCACCGCGCGCCAGGCCTATGAGCTGGGCTTCAACGTCACGCTTGCGGTCGACGCCATGACCGACCGCCACGCCCAGGCCCACGACAACAGCATCGCGCACATCTTCCCCCGCCTGGGCGAGACCGACCGCACGCAATCCATCATCGCCCTGCTGCGCGCCGAACCCGAACCCGTCTGAGCCGCCACGCGTGCGCGCCGCGCCCTCTTCTTCCACGCCCGACGAGACGCCTGTGCAGGGGCGGCCCCTGGTGGCGATCATCGTGGCGATCGCCTTCCTGATGGAGCAGCTCGACGCCACCATCGTCACCACCGCGATTCCCGACATGGCGCGCTCGCTGCAGGCGAGCGTGGTGCAGATGAGCCTGGCGGTGAGCGCCTATGTGCTGACCCTGGCGGTCTTCATCCCGCTCAGCGGCTGGTGCGCCGACCGCTTCGGTGGCCGCCGCGTGTTCGTCGCCGCGCTCGGTCTGTTCACCGCCGGTTCGGTGCTGTGCGGCGTGGCCGACAGCTTTCCGATGCTCGTGGCCATGCGGGTGCTGCAGGGTCTGGGCGGGGCGATGATGACGCCGGTCGGCCGCCTCATCCTGCTGCGCAGCTTTCCGCGTTCGCAGCTGGTTCGTGCCATGACCTATGCAACCCTGCCCGCGATCATCGGCCCGGTCATCGGGCCCTTACTTGGCGGCTATCTCACGACCTCGCTGTCGTGGCGCTGGATTTTCTACGTCAACCTGCCCTTCGGGCTGCTGGGCATGGTGCTGGCCGCGCGTTACCTCCAGGAGGATGAAACCGCGCCGCCGCCGACCTTCGATCTGCGCGGCTTCGTGCTGTTCGGCCTGGCCGTCGGTCTGCTGCAATTCACCATGGAGGGCGCCGCCCACCTGCCCGGAGCCTTCCTGGCCGCGCTGGTGCTCGGTGCGGTGGCGCTGCTGGCCCTGTTTTCGCGGCACAGCCGCTCACGGGAGCACCCGGCTGTCGATCTGAGCCTGCTGCGCGAACGCGCCTTCGGCATTGCCACGCTCGGCGGCGGTTTGTGCCGCGTTGCGATGAACGGGCCGGTCTATTTGCTGCCGCTCATGCTGCAGCTCGGACTGGGGATGAGCCCGGTGCAATCCGGTGCGCTCACCTTTCTGTCGGCCGTGGCCTCGCCGGTCGTTCGGGTGTTCGTGGGCGGAGCGTTGCGGCGCCTGGGGTTTCGCAAGCTGCTGCTGATCAGCGCCCTGGCCTGCACCGCCACGCTGTCGAGTTTCGCGCTCATCGGACCCGACACCGCCCACTCCTGGATCGCCGCGGCCATCGTGTTTTACGGACTGGTGCGATCGACCCAGTTCATGACCTCCAACACCCTGGCCTATGCCGACATCTCCGCGCCGCGCCTGAGCCGGGCCACCAGTCTCGGCGGGCTGCTGCAGCAACTCACCGTGAGCTTCGGCGTGTCCATGGGGGCCGCCTGGCTGGGCCTGCTCACGCCCCATCATGCCGTGCCGACGCTGCAGACCTTTCACCTCACTTTCGTGCTGCTGGCAGTCCTGCCCGTGCTCGCCTTGCCGGCTTTCGTTCGCCTGCAGGTCGGCGATGGCGCCATCGTGAGCGGGCATGCGGCGACGCCCCGGCGGAACGAGTGAGGGGCAGCGCACAATGCCGGGTTTACCTCTTGAGTGATTCACGTCATGGCGTTGAAAGCGACGATTTACAAAGCCGACCTGCAGGTGGCCGACATGGACCGGCATTACTACGCCGACCATGCCCTGACCCTGGCCTGCCACCCCTCCGAGACCGAAGAGCGCATGATGGTGCGGGTGCTGCTCTATGCGCTGTACGCGCAGGAGGGCATCGCCCTGACCAAGGGCCTGTTCGACGTGGACGAACCCGACATCTGGGTGAAGGACCTGACCGGCGCGATCAAGCTGTGGATCGACATCGGCCAACCCGATGAAAGCCGTGTGCGCAAAGCCTGCGGGCGCGCGGAGCAGGTCGTCGTGGTCTGCCATGCCAGCAGCTGCCCGGTGTGGTGGAAGCAGAACGCGGGCAAGCTCGCCCGGCTGAAGAACCTGAGCGTGCTGCGGCTGCCGCCCGAGACCAGCCAGGCGATGGCCGGTCTCACCGAGCGCACCATGCAACTGCAGTGTCTGGTGCAGGATGGCGCGGTGTCGCTCAGCAGCGCCGCCGCCAGCGTGGCGATCGAACTCGAACCGCTGCAAACCGCCGCGTGAACGAGGCCGCCAGCGTGAACGCCCCCGCCCCATCCACCTACGCCGACCTCAGCCCCGACGGCGTGCTCGACGCCATCGACAGCCTGGGCCTGCGCTGCGACGGCACGCTGCTGCAGCTCAACAGTTACGAGAACCGGGTTTTTCAGGTGGGGCTGGAAGACGGCAGCCAGCGCATCGCCAAGTTCTACCGCCCGGGCCGCTGGAGCGATGCGGCCATTCTGGAAGAGCACGCCTTCACCCTGGAACTCGCCGAGCGCGAGGTGCCGGTCGTGCCGCCCATGCTCTTGGGCGACCGCACCCTTCATGCCGTCGTCGGGCACCGCCTGGCCCTGTTCGCGCGCCAGGGCGGGCGCACCCCCGAGATCGAGCAGGAGCAGACGCTGGAATGGCTGGGTCGCTATCTCGGCAGGCTCCATGCCGTCGGCGCCGCGCGTGTCTACCAGGCCCGCCCCACGCTGGATGTGCAGACCTTCGGCGTGGCGTCGCGCACCTTCCTGCTCGACGGCGAATGGCTGCCCCCGGATCTGCGAGACGCCTGGATTGCCATCGTCGATCAGGCGCTCGACGCCGTGCGCCAGGCCTATGCGCGGGCCGGGGAGGTGGCGCTGATCCGGCTGCATGGCGATTGCCACCCGGGCAATCTGCTCTGGACCGACGGCGGTCCGCACTTCGTCGACTTCGACGACAGCCGCAGCGGGCCTGCGATTCAGGATCTGTGGATGCTGCTCTCCGGCGACGAGGCCGACATGCGACGCCAGTTCGCCGCGCTGCTACGCGGCTACGAGATGTTCCGCGAGTTCGATGATCGCGAGAAGCACCTTGTCGAAGCCCTGCGCACCCTGCGCCTGCTGCATCACAGCGCCTGGATCGCCAGCCGCTGGACCGACCCCGCGTTTCCCGCAGCGTTTCCCTGGTTCGGCAGCATGCGTTACTGGCAGGACCGCATTCTCGAACTGCGCGAGCAAGTCGCGTTGATGCAGGAACCGCCGCGCATTTGAGCGTCGGCGGTCGTCAGAGTTTGTGAATTTTTCGGGCCTGTCCGAAAGGCGCGTCAATTCACCTATAGCGCGGGCTATGGCGAGCCTTTGCTTGAATTCGCGGGGACGTTTTGGCGTGCAAGGCGGGCATGGCTGAAATGTTCACAGGCTCTCAAGGTTTGCGCGACAGGCTGGTGACGGTGTAGGCACCGTCGATTTTCTCGGCGCTGAACAACACCGTGTCGCCGACCTTGAGCCCGTCGAACAGCGCCGGGTCTTTCACGCGGTAGTTCATGGTCATCGCGCCCATGTCGGCCGTGGCGCCGTGGCGCAGGGTGATCTTGCCGTTGGCCAGATCGATCTTGCGCACCAGACCTTGCGATTGATGAGTGCCGCTTGCCGCCTGATGGCTTTGCATCATTTGCATGTGCTGCGCCATGCCCGACGCGGTGGAGTGATCGTGGTCGGCATGGCTGTCGGCGGCGAAGGCCGGGGCGGCGAGGGCGAGGCTGAGAGCAAGGGCGGCGAGGGGTTGGTGAAGGGTGTTCATCAGAGGCTCCTGTGGGTTGAAAGAGAGTTGAAAAGGAAACGGGGAGTGGCTGGAACGCAGCGGTTCAGTGGCCGTGCTGATGCATCGGCTTCTGCACCTGCAGGGTCTGCGTCGTAGCGGCTGCATCCGGCTTTGGCGCCCGCGGGTCGCACGGGGCGGGCAGGTCGGCGGGCAACTCGACGGCCTGAGTCTGGGTGCCGGCTGGGTGACTGGCCCAGCCGAAGGCATCGAGCCCGGCCCAGGCGAGTTGTTCGGGGCGGGCGTCGGGGAGTCGGTCGCGCACCTTGAGCACACTGAACATGCCGCCCATTTCCACCGAGCCGTAGGGGCCGCGGCCGGTCATCATCGGCAGGGTGTTGTCGGGCAGGGGCATGTCCATTTCGCTCATTTCGGCCATGCCGCTTGAGCCCATGGCCATGTAGTCGGGCAGCAGCTTTTGCAGCGCGGGGGTGAGGTCGTCCTGCTGTACGCCGATCATGGTGGGCACGGCGTGGCCCATGGCGTTCATGGTGTGGTGCGCCTTGTGGCAGTGGAAGGCCCAGTCGCCGGGGTTGTCGGCGATGAACTCGATGGCGCGCATCTGCCCGACGGCCACGTCCACCGTCACTTCGGGCCAGCGCGCGGCCTTGGGCACCCAGCCGCCATCGGTGCCGACCACCTCGAACACATGGCCGTGCAGGTGGATGGGATGGTTGGTCATGGTGAGGTTGCCGAAGCGGATGCGTACGCGCTCGCCGGTCTGGGCCACCAGCGGAGCGATGCCGGGGAAGGCGCGGCTGTTCCAGGTCCAGAGGTTGAAATCGAGCATGGTGTTGACCTTGGGCCTGCTTGCCCCAGGGTCGATGTCGTAGGCGTTGATGAGGAAGGCGTAGTCGCGGTCGGCGGCGTGCTGGCGCGGGTTCTTCGGGTGGACGATGAACAGGCCCATCGCACCCATGGCCATCTGCACCATTTCGTCGGCGTGGGGGTGGTACATGAAGGTACCGCTCTGGTGCAGCACGAACTCGTAGACGTAGGTCTGCCCGGGCTTGATTTGCGGCTGGGTGAGGCCGCCCACGCCGTCCATGCCGTTGGGAAGCACGATGCCGTGCCAGTGCACCGTGGTGTGTTCGGGCAGTTTGTTGGTGACGAAGATGCGCACGCGGTCACCTTCCACCGCTTCGATGGTGGGGCCGGGGCTGGAGCCGTTGTAGCCCCACAGCTTGGCGGTCATGCCGGGCGAGATTTCGCGCAGCACCGGCTCGGCGACGAGGTGGAATTCCTTCACCCCGCCTTTCATGCGGAAAGGCAGGCTCCAGCCGTTCAAGGTGATGACGGGGTTGTAGGGGCGGCCAGCGCCGGGGTGCAGCAGCGGCGCGGTGTCGGCGCTGGTGTGGTGGTGCGGCTCGGGGGCGGTGGCCAGGGCGTTGCGGCTGGCCGTACCGGCGGCGAGTAGACCGGCGGCGGCGAGGAAGTTGCGGCGGGTGTTCATAGGGTGTCCTTGGAATATTCCGTACGGGGCGGCGCTCAATGGCCGGCGGCGGAAGGAGTGGAGGCCGTGGCGCTGCCGTCGGGCGTTGGCGTAGAGCTGCCCGCACCCACACCGAGTTGCGCGGCTTGCCAGGCGGCGTCGGCCAGCCAGTAGTCGCGCTGCGCAGCAATCGCGGCACGCACGACCTGCGCCTGGGTCTGAGCCGTGGCGACCAGCTCGAAGGTGCCGATGAGCATGCCGTTGTAGCGAAGCTGGCTTTCGTCGAGCACGGTCTGCGCCAGCGGCAGCACTTGGGTGCGGCTCAAGTGCTGCTGCTGCCAGGCGCTGCGGCGCAGGGCGTCGGCTTCGCGCAGTTGCGAGGCGGCTTCCTGTGCGGTGGCCAGGGCGCGGGCGCGGGCGGCTAGCACGCGGTCGGCAGCAGCGCTGCGGGTGGCGTCGCCAAAGTTGAACAGCGGCAGCGGCAGGCTGAGGTCGAAGCCGTTTTGCGGCGGTGCGTCGCTATAGGTCTTGCGCACCCCGCCCAGCTCCACATGCTCGATCACGCTGGTGTTGCGCGCCAGCCCGGCGGCCTGCGCCTGCTCGTCGAGGTCGGCGCGGGCGAGCTGCACGTCGAGTCGCTGGGTCAGCGCGGCCTGCAGCGGCGCGGCGCTGGCGGCGGGAGGCTGCGGCGGCGCAGCGGGCAGTTGCGCGGGGAGGGAAAGCGCGATGGCTTGCGCGGCGCTCAGGCCCAGCACGCGCACCAATGCTTCGTGGCTTTGTGCGGCGGCCAGCGCGGCACGCTGCAGGCGCAACTGGCTGTCGGCGGCGAACAGGCCCTGGCGCGCGGCGTCGAGCTTGGTGAAGTTGCCTGCGGCCTGCATGCGCGCGGCCAGCGTGGCGGTGGCTTGCGCGGCGTCCACCACGTCGCGGTCGTAGGCGGCGGCTTGCTGCGCCGCGACGGCGCGCAGCCAGGCCATGCGTGCCTGTGCCGCAGTGCGCAGCACCTCGCGCGCCAGGTTCAGGCGCAGCCGCTGCTGGCGGGCGTCGTCCAGCCGCGAGCGGACGGGCAGGGTGAGCAGATCGAGCAGGCCGATGCTCAGGCTGCGGGTGATTTCCACCCCGCCGCCGCCAATGAGCAGGCGCTCGAAGCTGAATTGCGGATTACTTAGCCGCGCGCTCTGGGTGGACGCAGCTGAGTCGGCCTGCGCCTGCGCGATCAGCGCCTGCAGCGCCGGGCTGCCGAGCAGCGCCACGCGCACGGCGTCATCGGCCGACAGCGGCTGGCGTAGCAGCGCGTCGATCTGCGTTTGCGCTTGCTGCTGCTCGGCGGCGTCGCGCAGCAGTTGCACCGGCTGGCCGGTGTGGGGTTGGACGAGGGCATTGGTGGCCTGCAACGATTGCCGGGTTTGCAGCGGGGCGCAGGCGGCGAGCAGCGCAGCGGCCAGCGGCGCGAGCGGTGCCAGACGCCAGCGCCGCCGGGTCTTGAAAACGATGTTCACGGGACATTCCTCATTCGAGCCGCGCCGAGACGCGGCCATGCACACAACAGCGCCGCCCTTGCGGGAGCGCTGCATCAGGGCTTCAAACGAGGGTCAGGCTCTGGGAGGGCGCTGGAGAAGGTGCGGGTCTGCGTCGTGCCAGGCGAGATGGGTGGCCAGCGGGCAGGCGTGCGGCACGGCTTGGGTCAGCCGCAGCACGAAGGTGGCGGGTTGGCCAACGGCGAGTTGGCAAATGACACAATGGAGGTGGCCGGAGCCGGTACATTCGCCGTCCGTCGGGGTGTGGCAGGCGTCCATCGACATCGAGTCGTCGTGCTGCGGCGCTTGAACCCGCTCCGCTGTGGCCACCGGCTCGTGGCAATCGGCCACCGTCATGTTCGCCTGCGCCCAGCCGCGCAAGGGCAGCAGCACGAGCAGAAGAATCAGAACGGGACGCAGCACGGAGAACATGCGGAGCATTTTAGGGCGCGTCGGCCGAAGCGCAGTGCATGGGCCTATTCGCACGGCGTGCGAGCGAGTCGGGCTGTCTGGCGGGATGCTGCTGCAGGGTAAGAGCCGGGTTCATGCCGCCTCGGCAAGCTTGATGAGATTGAAGTCGGGGTCGCGCGCATAGACCGAGCGGATCGGCTGCGTCGCCCCGGGCCTTCGACGATGGGCCAGCCCGCCTGGTCCAGCCGCTCGATCACCGTCTCCAGCGGAACCGAGGCCAGGAAGCACAGGTCCAGCGCGCCGGGCACGGGCAGGTGCGCCTTCGGCTCGAACTCCGCGCCCTGCACATGCACGTTGATTTTCTGGTGGCCAAAGCGAAAGGCGAGGCGTTCGACGGGCGGCGTGCCGCCGATGAAACGTTCCAGCTGCAGGCCAAGCACCCGGGTGTAGAAGTCGATGCAGGCCTGCGGGCGCGCTGTGGTGAGGGCGGGGGGCGAGGTGATCAATCATGGAGCGGCTCCTGATGGCAGATCTCGCGGGTCAGCGCGCGCAGCCAGCGATGGGCGGGATCGGCGTCCTGGCTTGGATGCCACATCTGCGAGATGGTGATGGCCGGGGTTTCCACGGGGAGGGCGAAGGTCTGCACGCCAGCGATGGCCTGGGCGCCAACCCCCGTCGACCCGCGCAGAAACGACTTCGGCACCAGCGCGACCAGATCCGAATCGCGCGCGATGCCCAGCGCCGCGAGGAAACCGGGCACCATCACCTGGATGTTGCGCTGCAGACCGAGGCTGGCAAGCGCCGCATCGACGGGCCCTTGCGCCCGTCCGCGCCGCGAGGCTACGACATGGCCAAAGGCCACATAGCGCTGCGGCGTGACCGGACCCGCCAACAGCGGATGGCCGGTGCGCACCACGCCGACGAAGCGGTCGCGAAAGAGCGCCTGGACCCGCACCTCGGGCCCGGCGTCGCGGCCCATCACGCCGATCTCCAGATCGGCGACACCTTCGCGCAGATGGTGCGCCTCCTTGTCGGCCTTGAGCATGAAGCGCACCCGCGCCTGCGGCGCCCGCAGCGCCAGGGCCGCGGCGAGCGGGCCGCCGAACACGTCGATGAACCCGTCGTTGGCGCGCAGCGTGAAAGCGCGGTCGAGTCGAGCCAGATCGAGCGTGTGCGGCGCGGGTCTGAGCAGGCCCTCGATCTGGCGGGCCAGCCCGGGTACCTGGGCGCGCAGCCGTTCGCCATGGGGTGTGAGCACCAGACCGCGCCCGGCCCGCACCAGCAGGGGGTCGCCCGTGAGCGTGCGCAGGCGTGTGAGTGCCCGACTCATGGCCGAGGGGCTGAGGTTTAGCCGCCGCGCGGCCGCCGTCACGCTGCATTCACTCAGCAGCGCATCGAGCACGGGGAGCAGGTTGAGGTCCATCGGGGCGGGCGGCAGGTCGCGCATCTATGGCGTTTCATGCAACTATAACTTGCAGGCGTTGCGCCTTCCGCCATGGATTCCCGACTGATAGAGTGCTCTGCATCTCAGCGGCATCCCCAGACCTTTCATGCAACCTTCTTCTTCCCCCAAACCGACGCGGCCTCGCAGCGACGCAGCGCCTCAAGCACAGACTGGCGCCAGCGACTCCCTCGAACCGGGGCAGCTCTGGGCCCTGGTCGGCGTGCTTCTCGCGACGGTGCTGGTCGTGCTCGACGGCACCATCGTCAATGTTGCCCTGCCCACCATCTCCACCGAGTTGCGGGTCAGCGCCTCGCAGGCGATCTGGGTGGTCACGGCGTACCAGATGGCCCTGGTGATGGCCCTGTTTCCCTGCGCGGCCATTGGCGACAAGGTCGGACACCGCGCGCTATATGGAGGCGGTGTGGCGCTGTTCACCCTGGCTTCAGCCTTGTGCGTCATGGCGCCGAGCTTCGACTGGCTGGTGACCGCGCGCTTCATCCAGGGCCTGGGTGGCGCCTGCATCATGGCGCTCAACGCGGCTCTCCTGCGGGCCATAGTGCCTCAGCGCATGCTGGGCCGAGCCATCGGCTGGAGCGCGTTGACCGTGGCCCTGTCCTCGGCGGCCGGGCCCACCCTCGGCGCCGTGATTCTTTCGCTGGCCGACTGGCGCTGGCTGTTTGCCGTCAACCTTCCCGTCGGCCTGGTCACGCTGCTGGCGCTGAGGCGACTGCCGCAGGGCACGCCCACGCAGCGCCCCCTCGATCTGCCCAGCATGGGTTTGAACGCCCTGGGCTTCGCCACGCTCGTGCTCGGGGTCGACCGGCTTGCGGCCGCGCCCGCTCAGGGCGTCGTGCTGATGGCGGTGGCAGCTGCGGCGTTCGTCGCGCTGGTCGTGCGCGAATGGCGGGTCGAGGCACCGCTCATCCCGCTCGATCTCTTGCGTGTGCCCGCGTTCCGGCTGTCGGTGCTTGCCTCGATCTGCTGCTTCGGGGCGCAGATCGCCGGCATCGTCGCCCTGGTTTTCGACTTCCAGAACCGCCTTGGCGAAAGCGCCCTGGTCACCGGACTGGCCTTGACTCCGTGGCCCTTGACGGTCGCGGTGGCCGCACCGCTCGCCGGTCGGCTTGCCGATCGCGTGTCCACTGCGGCCCTGTGCACCTTCGGCGCCGTCTGCCTGGCCGCGGGCCTCCTGCTGGCCGCCTGGATGACGCAGGAGCAGCGCCTGTTGCCCCTCGTGGCCAGTACCGTGCTGTGCGGCCTGGGCTTCGGTTTCTTCCAGGTGCCGAACAACCGCAACATGTTGCTGGCCGCCCCCCGTGCACGCAGCGCGGCGGCCGGCGGCATGCAGGCCACCGCGCGGCTCTCAGGCCAGACCGCCGGCGCGGTGGCCAGCTCGCTGGTGTTTCATCTGGCGGCCGGGGCCCATGCGCCTCAGGCGGGTCTGATCGTGGCCACCAGCATGGCGGCACTGGGCGCGCTGTTCAGCGTGATGCGGGTGGCGAGGAACTCCATTCCGGTGCGTGGCGCTTACTGAACCGTTTCACAATTGACGCGAGACTCCTCTATCTATCCTTGGCGGCAGTCGCTTCAAAGGGCTGCCATGTCCTGTCGCCGCAGACTCGATCCTTGAGAAGCTGCATCGACTTTGCTCACGTATCAGTGGGACAAAACACTCCCCAACCCTGCCAAGGTCGTAACCCGACGAAGGTAGGGTTCCCCGAACTTCAGGCAGGGCCCAGAATTCTGCCAAGTACAGCGGCAATCAACGGAGGAGCCATGCGCGTGTATCGGGTAGTGAAAGGTCTGAGTGGTGGCGTATTCGTCGCAGTTTTGATGTCAGCTTGTGGAGGAGGAGGTGGAGGGGGTGGGACGGGCGCATACGCGATCGGGGGTTCAGTCTCGGGCCTTGGCTCTGGTGCCGCCGTAGTGCTGCAACAAAACGACGGCGATGATGTGTCGATCAGTTCAAACGGATCATTCCGTTTTGCGACTCCTGTGCCCGGTGGCTCGAACTATCGGGTGACCGTGAAGACACAGCCAAACGGACAAACCTGTAGCGTCACCAATGGAAGCGGTACGGTGACAGGCGAAGTGGCCGATGTCAACGTTTCCTGCGCTTCAGGCTCAGGGCAACCGCCAACGACACCATCGACGCCAACGATGGGCGTGGATGGCTTGGTGGGGGAGTGGCTCCAAAGCCTGTGCGTACAGGCATCAAGCGGAACAGGAAATCGCCTGTGGATGCGAGTCACGAAGACAGGAGATGCGAGTATCTCGTTCGATCGCGGGGTCATGACCTATGCAGCCACGGACTGCTCGGGGACCGGAGCGCCTTTGGATACGCCAACGCCCATGGGCGATGTGACCCTTTTTCGAACGGAAGCCACATCAACGCTCGCAGCAAACTGGGGCCTCTGGACTTACCCGAGCGGGCAGGCTTATTCAGTATGGGCGAAGAAGGGCGAAACCATCCTTTGCCTCTTCGCTGATACGAATCCCAGCGCTTTCCCGACAGTCGCCGATGTTGAAGGGCATGCCGATCTGGTCAACCAGGGTCATGGCTGTTACTTCAAGAAATGATGTCCAGAAGTCGGCGCATTGCTGGTCGTGCGCCGACAAACCACCTCAGCCCAGCCGACCGCTGCTCAGGCCAAGCCAGTCTGGGCGATTTTTTGGCGAGGTGGGATGGAAAAATTTCTGCGATGAAAGGGGGGTATGTCGAATGAATCGTTTGATAATCTCGCGACGAAGCGTCTCTAGAAACAAAACATTTCCAAATATGACGATCTGTCGTGATGATCATGATCAACGAGCGCTCAGCCCTGGTTGTCGATGACCATCCACTGGTCGCGCGCGGCATTGCGGATTTTCTGCGCACGCACTGCGAGTTTGCGCGTACCGATGCGATTTGCCGGGTTGCCGACCTTTGGATGCACATCGCCCAATTCGGGGCGCCGACACTGGCTCTGATCGATTTTTGGCTGCCGGAGGGTACGGCGCTGTCGATGCTGGGACGGTTTCGGGACGATTATCCAGCCACTCGACTGCTGGTCATCAGCGGGGACGGCGATCCCATGATCCGTGACAAGGTACGCCGCTTGGCCGCCGATGGTTTTGTGCTGAAACATGCGGATCCGGCTGTTTTTGCCCTGGCCGTCGCTGCGGTACTGCGTGGCGATGCATGGTTCGACGATACGTCGGTTGCCGCCCCGGCAGCCAACGAAGCGCGCGGTCTGCCGTTGAGCCACGCCGAGCTCGGCTTGACGCCGCGCCAAGGAGAGGTTCTCGCCCTGATGCTCAAGGGCTTGCCCAACAAGCGGGTTGCGCAACAGCTTTCGCTGACCGAACAAACCGTCAAGGAACATGTGAGCGGTATCTTGGAACGGCTTGGGGCACGCAGTCGTGTCGAGTTGATTGCCCGGCTACTCGGAAGGCGGAGCGATGTCTGATCAAGACAAAGCGCAGCTGGCCGACGTTGGCAAGGAACTCGGTTACGACGATATAAGCCCGTCTGGCAGGGTGGGGCTGCTCGACGTGGCTTTCGCCCGGATCAACTACGGCTTCGGGGCGATGGTCGTTGTCAGCCTACCCTTCATAGCCTGGTATATCCATCTCGGCCAGAATCCACTCGGGCTCGTGCTGTGGTCGGTTTGGTATTTCATCGGGCTTCTGGTGGTTCGCTGGCAGTATCGGCGCTACCACCTCGAGCGCGCCGAAGGCGAGCCCGAGGCGATCCTGCGCCGCTGGTCGCCGCGAATTCACGGCATGGCACTGGTTTACGGCAGCAGCATGGCCGTTCCTCCGTTACTGACGGCCCATCACGCCACGTTCGAATTCCAACTGCTCTATCTGGTGACTGTTGCAGCCATCGTCGCTGGCAATTCCGTGCATTCATCGCCGGTGTTATCGGTATTCCGCAGCTTTTTCCTGACGGGTTGGGGCGGCGTGACGCTGCTGGTGCCTTACAGCTTTCCGGGTTACTGGTATTACGTGATGCCGCTGACCCTGATCTATATCCGCACGATGCTCAAGCACTCAGCCATATCGCATCGCTTCTTCGTGCAAAACATCGTGCTGCAGGAAAAAGGCGCGCGACTGGCCGAGAACTTCCGCCGGGCCAAGGAAGAGGCGGAAAAGGCCCTGTACGACAAGAACCTGTTTCTGACCACGGCCAGCCACGACCTGCGCCAGCCGGTGCATGCCATGGGCTTCCTGGTCGAGTCGATTTTGCGAAGCAATCGCGACCCGGCGCTCGACGCCGCCCTAGCCGATCTGCGGGAAAGCGTGCGTTCGGCCACGCAGATGTTCAACGCGCTGCTCGACCTGTCCCGGATCGAGAGCGGCCGGGTTCAAATCAAGACCGAAGCCGTCGATCTGACCGAGATGATCGCCAACGTCGCGACCATCTTCCGCGAGGAGGCGCGCAATCGGGGACTGGTCTTGCGCGTCCATCTACCGGCGGACGGGGCGATGGCCGTCGCCGACAGGACGCTACTGCGCCAGTCGCTGAGCAACCTGCTGCACAACGCCCTGCGCTATACGCGCCAAGGAGGCATTCTGCTGGCCGTTCGCCGACGAGGCGAGGGCTGGCAATGCGAAGTCTGGGACACCGGTATCGGAATCGCAACGCGCGACGGCGCCGAGATCTTTTCGCCGTTTTTCCGCAACGAGCATGCCTGGGATATCGACAGTGCCGGCCACGGACTGGGGCTGGCCGTCGTCGCCCGCTGCTGCGCCATGATGGGTGCGACGCACGGATTCCGCTCCCGCGAGGGCAAGGGTTCGTGCTTCTGGCTTCGTCTCGATGCGGCGAAGGAAGTGGGGCATCCCGCCCTCGCTGGACCGGCCGCCTCGACCTTGCCCCAGACGGTGCCGCATTGGTCGGGTGCTTGCCTCGTGGTCGATGACGACCCGTTGGTACGTAGTGCTTGGCAAACCATGATGCAAACCTGGGGTCTGCAGGTCGCCTGCGTCGAATCGGGTGGACAGGCGATGCGCCTTCTTAAATCCGGCTTCAAACCGGATGTCGTATTCTGCGACCAGCGGCTGCGCTCGGGCGAGAGCGGTTTCGAGCTGTTGTGTGAATTGCTTGAACGCCTGCCCGATGCGAGCGGAGCCATGATCAGCGGCGAACTGGATTCCCCGGAACTGGCGGAGGCTGAAGAGCAAGGCTATCTCGTGCTGCGCAAACCGGTGGAGCCAACGGAACTGCAGGCCGTGCTTGGACACTGGTTATTGTCTCAAGATGGGTCGCGCCTATGCCCTTTTCCTTCCTGAGGTCGACCCGAATCGGGTGGTGACCGAGCGCAAGACTTGTCGGGGCGACCGCCTCAAGGGCGGTCTCAACGTTGACCTCTTTATGAGCAATCAATCTTTGCACGATGGCTCGGAAGCGCCCAGCCTCAGCACTTGCCCGCCGCCTTCAGCAGTGCATTGCACGACCCACCCGCTGTAGGCTTGCTGCCCTTGCCGATCTCGGAGCAAATCGCATCGGACACGGCGCGCCCGAACTGTGATACCGAGCCGGTGACGTAGCAGGCGAATTGCTTGCCGGTGTTGGTCTTGACCATGTAGCTCGCTTTTACGCCGTCATCGACGCGATCGGCGATGGTGAATGAGCCTTTGGCCAGGCCGAGGGCCTGGGCAGTGTTTCGCTCGATGGCCTCATTGCTGACAGCAAATGAAGCGCAGCCCGAGCTCAAGGCAACGAATCCGGCTACCGCGGCCAGCACAAGCGTCTTCTTCATGGGTGCGTTCCTTTTTAGGGTTGCTGATGGGTAGTGGGAATGTCCCAAAACTGCCGCGATCTTTCAACCCTACTTCGGTAGGGCTGCGCCGGCTGGTGCTATCGCCAGATAATCCGAAGAGTGAGTCCCTACACGAGGGGTTCGTTATGGAGTTCAAAATTCTTGGGTATACCCAATGTCTACGCTACAGCGGCTTTTAATGGTGTGCGCGGGATCCCTCCTCTTGCCTGTAGAGGCTTTTGCCTTTGGCGCGATCCTGCAATATGAAGGCGATGTCGATGATCGGGTGGCTTACTTTGCCGATGTCAGAACGATTGCCAATCGAACCCCGCCAGACCAGATCATGGGACCGACGGAAATCCGCGAGATCGACGTGACCGCCGTCTACGAAAACGCGAACAAGCCGGAGTTCGTCCGTATGAAACTGCAGTTCCAATGTTCGAATACTTTTTCGATGGACATGACGAACCGCAAGATCACCGAAAACAAGACCAAGGGCCGGGCTGGCGATGCCGTTACTTTTCGCATCGGACCGGGCAGCTACAAGTTAAGGCGTTCCGACCTGAAAACCGAACCCGTGGCGGTCAGCGACTGGAAAACGTCGAATGCGCCGATGCTTTCGAAGGCCGGGACGATCGCCTGCAACGACATCGAATTCGATAAGGCCTTGCACGCTGCCATCAAGGGCAACACCTTCGATTTCGACGGCTTCGGCAAGCGCATCGGCAAGCTGGGCTTGCCCGAGGATATGCCGCTGATCGGCGCAACGCTGCCGTCGGAGTTTCTGGACTTCGCCTGGGAGAACTTCTGGTGGGACAAGGTTCTGGCCGGAAAACGCCCCGACCCCAGCGGGAAATGGGCCCAGCCGCTTTCCGAAGCCGATAGGCAGGCGGCGATAGAAAAGCTGAAGCGGAAGCAGCAGGAACTGGAGTCCGGCACCGCATCGATTCGAGCTGGTCTTCTGGAGCGCATCAAGAAGACCAATGCGGAAATGAAGGCCGATCTGGAAGTGGCCAAGAATGCCGGCAAGCATCCGGATGGATCGAAGATGAACAAGCGCGAGGCCAAGCTCATGGCCGTGTTCGGCGGCCGGCCCGAGCGGGAAGTGATCGCGACCATGGGCAACCCCGATGATTTCAACCAGACCGCCGACGCGCGCTTCCTGCGCTACAGCGCCTGGTGGGAACAGCAGGGCGTCACGGTTTACGGTGCGCAGGGCGTCATCGGCGGGGACCCGGGCGGTTATGCCGAATGCTTCGCCGAATTCAGCGTGCGGCCCGACGCCAGCGGCGAATGGCGGGTGGACGATATCGTCGTCCGTGGCGACTACGAGGGAACGGGGTCGCGCGAAATCCGGCTCGTTTGCGACGACGCCATCAGGCCCAAGCACTGATACAACCCAACACCATGTGGTCCCGGATGCAGTGACCATCCATGCCAGTCACTGCAGTTTCGAAAAATGAAAGGTAACTGGAAAATGATGAAAACAGTGATTCTGGCTACCACGCTCATGGTTGCGACCGTTCCCTGCCACGCCAAGACCGAAGTCCAGGGGGAATCTTTCGATGTGCTCGCCTCCGTGATGGAGACCAATGCGAAGGAGATCGATGCCGGGGACATCCTGACGTCTAACAAGGAGGCGGCGATCCGGTACCGCGAGAAAATCATCGCTGGCTGGTGGGAGTTCATGCAGGCCAATTCGAAAGCCAGGCCGGGCGAGTACTGTGCGGCGACGTTCCTGCGCGCCAAGCGCGTCAAACACGAAAGGGGGGATGGCATTTCCGACGGCATGATGGTCACCCTGTTCGGTCCCGGGGGGAATTATCGAGGCGCGCTCCTCGGGTTCTCGCCACTGGGCAAGGACCACGCCTTCCCGAAATTAAAGAACCGGCAGCCGGTCAAGGTCACCTTGAAACAAGGCGATGTCGCCCCGGTGACGCTGAATGCGATCTACATGGAAGTGAGCCCCAGCGCGCCGCCGCTGATCGTCTTCGCCGTGCCGAGCATCGAGGCGCTGATGGGGGGCATGGAAGATCAATGGAGTTTCGAGGTCAGTTACGAAGGCCAATCGATCGCCAATATCGAATGGCATGATGGTCTTAAAGCCCGAGACGAGCTGAAGAAATGCCTTGCCGGGCGGCCGTTCAACAATGAGCGTCAGTGGAAAGACTGAGATCAGTGGAGGGAGCGACCTGCCCCATTGCCGGGCGGTATCGGCAAGGCGGCGTCTCTTGGTCCAGAAAGGGCCGGTCAAGCAGGGCCGGTCAAGCGAAGGTCTCGATCGGCGCAGATCAGGCCGATGAACGGCGCGGCGTCTCGTTGAGGTTCAGCCGCCCGCAATGGCGCCGACCACGAGCAGCGGCTCGCGTCCGCGGGTGACTTCGTCGGGCAGCGGTGCGTCCAGCGCGGTGTTGGAGAGGTCGGTCTGGCAGGCGTAGAAGCGGATCAGCGGTCGGCGCTGCCGTGTGGCGCGGTCCCGTATGAGGCCGACGAGGTCGGGATGCGCGGCGTCGATGGCATCGAGCACCGCGGCGAGCGTGGCGGGCCCCTGAATGTCGAGCGCGAGTTCTCGCGTGCAGCGCGCGAGGCTGTAGAGGTGGTGGGGCAGCTGGACGCGTATCGCGGGCATGAGCGCTAAGCCTCCGTCACCTCAGGGTCTGCACCGAGATCGAGAGCACGGGCGGCAGGTCGCGCACGATGGCCTGCCAGTGGTTGCCGCTATCCGCCGAGACATAGACCTGGCCGCCAGTGGTGCCGAAATACACGCCGCACTCGGGCAGGCGATCGACCGCCATGGCGCCGCGCAGGATGTTGACGTAGCAGTGCTCCTGCGGCAGGCCGTGGGTCAGCGCCTCCCACGCGCCGCCGCCGTCCTTGCTGCGGTACACGCGCAGTTTGCCTTCGGGCGGGTAGTGCTCGGAGTCGCTCAGGATCGGCACCACATACACCGTGTCCGGGTCGTGCGCATGCACCGCCATGGCAAAGCCGAAATCGCTGGGCAGATTGCCGCTCACTTCGCGCCAGTGGCCGCCGGCGTCGTCGCTGCGCATCACGTCCCAGTGCTTCTGCATGAACAGCGTGTCGGGCCGAGCCGGGTGCATGGCGATGCGGTGCACGCAGTGGCCGATCTCGGCCTCCGGGTCGGGGATGTACGGCGAGTGCAGGCCGCGGTTGATCGGCCGCCACGAGGCGCCGCCGTCGTCGCTGCGGAACGCGCCGGCCGCCGAGATCGCCGCGTACATGCGCTGCGGATTCGTCGGATCGAGCAGGATGGTGTGCAGGCACAGGCCGCCTGCGCCCGGCATCCATTGCGCGCCCTGCTGTTCGCGCAGCGCCGGGAGTTCGCTCCACGTCTGGCCGCCGTCGGTGGAGCGGAACAGCGCGGCATCTTCCACCCCGGCGTAAACCGTATCCGCGTCGGTCGGAGAGGGCTCGAGATGCCACACCCGCTTGAAGGCCCAGGGCTTGGACGTGCCGTCGTAATACAGATGCGTGCCCGCATCGCCGCTGTAGGTGAAGTCGTTGCCGACGGCGTTCCAGCTTGCACCACCGTCGTCGGAGCGCTGGATCACCTGGCCGAACCAGTCCGACGACTGCGAGGCGTAGAGCCGGTCCGGATGGGCCTGCGAACCGGCGATGTGATAGACCTCCCAGCCGCCGAAGAACGGCCCGGCGACCTGCCAGTCGCGCCGCGCGGCTTGAGAGGTGAGGATGAACGCGCCTTTGCGCGTGCCGACGAGAACCCTGACGCCATTCATCTTGTGTCTCCTTGCGCTATTGGCCGAAGCCATGCTCATTGGCGAACGTAGCGCAGATGCGTTGCGCCGGGGCTATCGAGAACCCTGTCGATGCGGAACTGCGGCAAGGGCTCGCTCAGATGGTCGAAGAGCCGCCTGCCGCCGCCGAACAACACCGGGGCCAGGGCGATCTCCAGTTCATCGACGAGGCCGAGGTTCAGGTATTGCTGGATCACATCGGCCCCGCCCGCGATTCGCACGTCGCGGCCTCCCGCGGCCTCCCGCGCCAAGGCCAGGGCGTGTTCGGGGCCGTCATGGATGAAATGGAAGGTCGTGCCGCCCGGGCGCACCCAGGGCTCGCGCTTCTCGTTGGTCAGGACGTAGACGGGGGTGTGAAACGGGGCCTCTTCCGGCCAAGCCTGCTCGCCCTGGTCGAACATGCGTTTGCCCATGATGTTGGCGCCGATGCGCTCGCTTGTGTGGCGTACCAGATCGTTCACCGCGCCGGTCTCGCCGCCGGTGCCGAAATGATGCGCCTCGCGGAAGGACTGCTGATTCAGCAGCCAGCCCATCAGCTTTCCCCATTTGACGCCCCAGTTTCTGTACCCTGGATTGGCCATGGTCATGCCGTCGGGGGCCAGATAGCCGTCGAGACTAAGGCCGATATTGACGAAGACTTTGCTCATGTTTTTCCTTGGAAGGGAGAGAAGGACTAGCCGCACGCGAGCCGACGCGACCGCGCGTCTGCATCACGGCACGTAGCAGGGCGCGCACTCGCGGACTTCAACCGTGGCGAAACGGGCGGCCGGGCAGGTTTCGGCGAGGCGCACCGCCTCGTCTCGGCTCGGACATTCGATGAGGAAAAAGCCGCCGACCATTTCGCGGGTTTCGGCGAACGGGCCGTCGGTCAGCGTGGACTTGTCGCCGCGGCGCTGCACGCGCACGGCATGGCTGTCCGGACGCAGCGATTCAGTCGCCACCAGCTGACCCTGCGCCGCAAGATCCTGGCCGAAGGCGATCATCTCGGCGTACAGCGCGCGGCCTTCGTCCTCCGACCGGGTGGTGCGCTGACCGCGCGGTTCGAGAATCATCAGCATGTAACGCATTCAAGGCTCCTGGTTCGTTCTCTCAAGGAAACGCCCGGCCGCCCCAAGTTCCCTTGACCCCCACGGGGGGCGGGCTGGGCGCAGCCCGGCACTGGGGGCGCTCACTAGGCGTTGACGGCATTCGTGCACGGACGATCAGTTCGAGCTGCCGCAGTCTTGTTTCGAGGCGGCGATGATCTCTTCCGGGCGCATATCGCGGATATGCGTCGCCACCGACCAAAGATGGCCGAACGGGTCGCGCACCTGGCCGTAGCGGTCGCCCCAGAACATGTCGGCCGCCGGCAGCACCATGGTCGCGCCAGCTTGCACCGCCTGCGCCATGGTGGCGTCGACGTCCTCCACATAGAGGTGGACGATGACCGGCGTGCCGTTCAAGCCGAGCGGACTCTGCATGCCCCACTGCGGACTTTCTTCAACAAGCATCAGCGCCGAGTCGCCGATGAACATCATGCCGTGCATGAGCTTGCCGTCCGGGCTGAGCAGGCGGCCGCTGTCGCGCGCACCAAAGGCGTTGATATAGAAGTCCATCGCCGCAGGGGCGTTGCGGCAGACGAGATGGGGCGTGAGGCTGTGCATGCCGGGCGGAATGGCGGGGACGTTGGGGTTCATGAGAATCTCCTCGGTGGGGTGGCCCTTGAAGGGTTGATATCGATACGACGCGCGAAGGCGGCTGGAATCGACATTGGTGTGAGCGTCACAACCTTACGCCGTGCCTGGCCGGGACGGCAACCCGGGGTCGCCGAACGCTCTGAGAAGCCTGACCTCGGCCACAGCGGGCTGACCGTCGGCCGCCAGATTCGGCAGGCGACGCGACCATTCAAGGGCTTCCGCACGCGAGGCAACCTGAATCAGGATGTAGCGCGCAGCGAGCGTGCTGGCATCGGGGAAGGGGCCGCTCACGATGTGGCGCCCGCCATGGGCTCCGAAATGCACGCGCCAGCCGTCGCAACTGGGTCTGAGTGTGCCGGCGTCGAGCAGCACCCCGGCCTGCGCCAGTTCCTGGTGAAAGACCGCCATGGTCGCCGCCCGGTCGAGCCATGGCTCAGTCACCGAGCCGGTTTCTGCTTCGCACGCCGGGCTGGATGGGATGAAGAAAAGGTAACGCATCGAGGTCTCCCGGGGTCGTCAAGACAGCCCAAGCTATCTGCACGACGCGCCAGCGCGTGGGATTTCGACCCAAGGCGCCGGTGCCGAGGCTTATGGGGCCGGACCTTCGCGCCCCATTACGACAACTTCGTCGGTCCGCAGCGTGCGGCGCGCTCGCGCATCAGCCCGCGTTCGGCCTCGTTGCCCGCGAGCTCGGCGGCGCGCGTGAAGGCGGCGTGGGCCTCAGTCCTCTGGCCAAGCCTGTCGAGCAGGTCGCCGCGTGCCGCGTGAAGCAGCGGGTAGTCGAGCAATTCGCGAACGTCGCTCAGGGTTTCGACCAGCGCCAGCCCGGCCGCCGGGCCTTCGGCCATGCCTACGGCAACCGCGCGGTTGAGCGCCACGACGGGCGAAGGCGCAACGCGCAACAACGCGCCGTAGAGCGACGCGATGCGGCTCCAGTCGGTGTCGGCAAAGCGGGGCGCGCGGGCATGGCAGGCGGCGATGGCGGCCTGAAGGGTGTAGAAGCCACGCGCGCCGTCGGCGGCTTCGGCGCGGGCCAATGCGGCGATGCCGCGGTGAATCAGCAACGCATCCCAAAGCCTGCGATCCTGCTCGGCAAGCAGGATCGGTCTGCCTGCGTCGTCCACGCGTGCGTCCAGACGCGAGGTCTGCAATTCCATCAAGGCCGTAAGGCCATGCACCTCGGGCTCGTGCGGCAGCAGACCGGCGAGCACCCGCGCCAAGCGCAGCGCTTCTTCGCACAGCGCCGGGCGCGTCCAGTGCGCACCGGCGCTGGCGGCGTAACCTTCGTTGAACATCAGGTAGAGCACTTCGAGCACCACGGGAAGACGCTCGGCCAGTTCGGTGCCACGTGGCACTGCGAAGGGCAGATGCGCCTCGGCGAGCAGGCGCTTGGCGCGCACGATGCGCTGCGCGATGGTCGGCTCGGACTTGAGGTAGGCGCGCGCAATCTCGGCCACTGACAGACCGCCAACCACCTTGAGGGTGAGCGCGGCGCGGGCCTCGGGAGGCAGGCGGGGATGGACGGCGGTGAAGACCAGGGCCAGCATCTCGTCGCCAATGTCGTCGTCGATCGCGCGGTCCACCGCATCGGCGTGATCGGCCTCGCGAATGGCGTGTTGAAGGTCGGTCTCCGCGCCTAGCCTGGCGTGCAGCGGCGCCGCCGTGGCCGTGTGCCGCAGGCGGTCGAGGGCGTGGCGGCGTGCGGCGGTCAGCAACCAGGCGCCGGGCTTTTCGGGCATGCCGTCGCGGGGCCAGGTCTGCAGCGCCGCAAGCAACGCGTCCTGCGCGCAGTCTTCCGCCAGGGCGAGATCGCGGGTGATGCGCGCCACCTGCGCCACGATCTTCGCCGACTCGATGTGCCATAGGGCATCGAGCGTGGGGGCGAGATCGGAGGCAGGGCGGCTCATGGGGCGACGAGGGGGCTGGGGTGCGGTGGAGCGGGTGATCGCGAGGGCGTCCGTCCGGTCCCCAAGAGTATCGGAATATCCGTGCCTTCGGCGCTCGCAACGGGCGCCGAAGGCACGGGAGCTGCAGATCAGGGGCCGTGCAGCGGGCCGCTCGCCGCGAGCATGGCCGGAAGCGCCGCCATGGTCGCGATAAAGTAAGCGGCTCTACGAATCTTGCATGCCCAGAGAACCTGGGCCGAAACCATGTCAAAGACTTCCGACACGCGGCCTGCAGACCGCATCATGTTGCGCGCCAAACTGCACCGCGCCACGCTGACGGGCGCCGACCTGCATTACGAGGGGTCGTGCGGAATCGATCAAGCCTTGCTGGAGGCCTGCGACATTCTGCCGGGTGAGCAGATCGAGATCTACAACGTGACCAACGGGGCGCGACTGAGCACCTACGCCATCGTCGAGCCGCATGGCAGCGGTCGCATCACACTCAACGGCTCCGCTGCACGTCATGCGGCCCTGGGCGATTTGCTCATCATTTGCACCTATGCACCGATGGACGACGCCACGGCGCGCACCTTTCGTCCTCGCATCGCGCTCCTGGACGCCCACAATCGAATAGCGTCGATGAAGCCGTAGAGCTGGGCTTTTCCTGGCAAATAGAGTCGAAAACGCCGGGCCTTCGTGACGCGGACCGGCGCCACACCGTTGCAGCCGCGGTCCGTTCCGAAGTCGAAGACAGACGCCGCTCAAAGGCAACGTGCCGAGCAAAACGCATCAATAAAGTCGCGAACGGATTCGTCCAACGCCAACGGTTCGCCGGACGCATCGCTGGAAATCCACATGGGGGAGGCAGCCTGACGAAATCTGCTTGCCCCGATCCCCAACGTCGCGCCCGCTCATCAAGGGCTTGGACGCCCGGTCGGCGGTATCAACAGAACGCCTTTATTCGACCGATTTAGCATTATTTACGGTCACATCGGATCTGTTTCTGATGACGGACTTGGCCAGCCAAAGGGCGAGCTTTGCGGCGACGCGCGCAATGCACCTCGTACCTTCAAGTGCGGCAACGCGTAGGCCGCTCCTGATGCTGCTGGTGCGGGTGCTCATCCACAACGAGCGGGTGCAATGCGGGCCCTGCAGGGCCTGCTGTTCGACCGACTTGATGCGTAGAGCATGGGGCCGATCCGATCGATGTCAGTGCCGTAGCGCGCCCGGTTCTCGTCACTGATTGCCTCGCTGTTCAATGCCACCGGTACTCCCTTTTGAGCAGACTTCCGCATGGGTGGAGGCTTGCGCGCAGCGCACTTCCGGGCGTACCCCGTCGTGATCTCAGCAGTGATAAAATATGTCATGGCTGATCAAAAGCGGTACGACGAAACGCACAAGATTTCCGACAAGCGTGGCAATGGATTGCTGCGCCGGGAAATCTGGGTCGATGCCAACGGTCGCATCACACGCTACAACCTGGCCTACATCAACCATACGCTCCACAGAGGAGACAACGGTCGCGTCATCGGCTACGACAATGCGCACGATGGTCACCACAGGCATTCCTTCGGGCGCGTTGAGCCGGTGGCTTTCGTATCGTTCGAGGACATCGAAGCACGTTTCGAACAGGACTGGACAGCATTGAGGAAGGCACCATGACCAAGCTCATCATCACCACGGGCAACGACGCAGACTTTTTCAAGCGGGGGCGGCGCGTTGCCCAGGCGGCCGACCAAGGCGAGACGATGGCGGATGAACACGTCTTGAGCTTTGAGGACCCATCGGACATGATGCGGCTCATCACAGAAGCACGTCTGGCTCTGTTCCGTGCCGTGAAAGACGAACCTGGCTCGATCACCGCCATCGCCGAACGGCTGCACAGGGATCGCAGCGCAGTCAAGCGCGACGTGGACATCCTGCAGGCCGCAGGCATGGTGACCGTGGACGAGAAAGTCCTGCCCGGACATGGCCGCATGCGGGAGGTCCGCGCGACAGCACAACGCCTGAGCCTGCAGGCCGAAGTGGCTTAGGGCAACGCTGAACAGGCTCTCGTGATGGCGCGGGACGGCGTTTAACTGAAATTCCACTGGCACCACTTGCCCTCAGTGCATGGGCGAGCTACGCACGACCCCACCAAGGCAGGCTACCCCCTGTGCGGTGGCCATGCCACCAGGCCGCCACACTGACGAGACCCCAATCTTGGCCAGAAGTTTCTGACCTTCAGATCGTTTTCGACTTTATTGCCGCGTTTTCGACTTTAATAATCTGTTTTCGACTATTTTTATCGGGAACAAAATTCATCGCCTGCCGCCCAGCCTCACTCCACCGTCACACTTTTGGCTAGATTGCGGGGTTTGTCGACATCGGTGCCGCGGGCGGTGGCGGTGTGGTAGGCGAGGAGCTGCAGGGGGGCGACGTGGAGGATGGGGGAGAGCGCACCGTAGTGTTCGGGCAGGCGGATGAGGTGCACGCCGTCGCTGGCTTCGATCTGGCCGTCGGCGTCGGCGAAGACGTAGAGCTCGCCGCCGCGGGCGCGCACTTCCTGCAGATTGCTCTTGAGCTTGTCGAGCAGGGCGTCGTTGGGGGCGACCGCCACCACGGGCATGGCTTCGGTCACCAGGGCCAGCGGGCCGTGTTTGAGCTCGCCCGCGGGGTAAGCCTCGGCGTGGATGTAGGTGATTTCCTTGAGCTTGAGCGCGCCTTCGAGCGCGATGGGGTAGTGCAGGCCGCGGCCGAGGAACAGGGCGTTTTCGCGGCGGGCGAACTGCTCGGCCCAGGCGATGATCTGCGGCTCAAGGGCCAGCACGCTCTGCACGGCGGCGGGCAGGTGGCGCAGGTCGGCCAGCATCGTGGCCTCCGCTTCGTCGCTGAGCCTGCCTTTGGCGCGCGCAAGTGCGCCGGCCAGCAGGTAGAGCGCGACGAGCTGGGTGGTGAAGGCCTTGGTCGAGGCCACGCCGATTTCGGCGCCGGCGCGGGTGAAGAACTGCATGGCGGTTTCGCGCGCCATGGCGCTGGTGGCGACGTTGACGACGGCCAGGGTGTGGGTATGGCCCAGGCGCTTGGCGTGTTTGAGCGCGGCCAGGGTGTCGGCGGTTTCGCCCGACTGCGAGATGACGACGACCAGCGCGCTCGGGTCGGGCACCGAGTCGCGGTAGCGGTATTCGCTGGCGACCTCCACTTCGACGGGCACGCGGGCGATCGATTCGATCCAGTACTTGGCGGTGAGCCCGGCGTAGAAGCTGGTGCCGCAGGCCAGGATGCGCACGCCGCTGATGGCCGGCATGACCTCGGCGGCCTGCGCGCCGAACAGTGCGGGGGTGATGGACTGGATGCCGTCGAGCGTGTCGGCGATGGCGCGCGGCTGCTCGAAGATCTCTTTCTGCATGAAGTGGCGGTAGGGGCCGAGCTCCACGGCGGCGGTGTAGGCGGTGATGGTGCGCACCTCGCGTTCGACCGGCTTGCCGTCGCGGTCGGTCACCCAGACCTTGCCGAGCTGCAGATCGGCCACGTCGCCGTCTTCGAGGTAAATGAACTGGTCGGTGGTGCCGGCCAGCGCCAGGGCGTCCGAGGCGAGGAAGTTCTCGTTCTGCCCCAGGCCGACGACCAGCGGCGAGCCGTCGCGCGCGCCGACGATGCGGTGCGGCTCCTCGCGGCTGAACACGGCGATGGCGTAGGCCCCGTGCAACTGCCGCGTGGCGGCCTGCACCGCCTCGAGCAGATCGCCGGCGTAGAGGTGGTCGATCAGGTGGGCGATGACCTCGGTATCGGTCTGGCTCTCGAACTGGTAGCCGTCCGACTGCAGCATGGCGCGCAGCGCCTCGTAGTTCTCGATGATGCCGTTGTGCACCACGGCGATGTGCGCCGACTGCGCCTTGCTGTTCGGGCCGCCGGAGAAATGCGGGTGCGCGTTGCTCGTGGTGGGCGCGCCGTGCGTGGCCCAGCGGGTGTGGGCGATGCCGGTGAAGGCCTGGAGCGACTGCGTCTGCGCGTCGAGCTCGGCCACGCGCGACACGCTGCGGGCGCGCTGCAACTGGCCGTCGGCATAGACGGCGACGCCGCAAGAGTCATAGCCGCGATATTCGAGACGGCGCAGGCCCTCGATCAGGATGGGAACGATATTGCGTTGAGCCACGGCGCCGACGATGCCACACATGAACAGACTCCTACGGTTGGATTGGGCGCCATGATAGGCAGGCGGGCATGAAATGGGCTGGCAATATTTCACGAAAAATGAAGATGGATTCCATGTCATTGGCATGTCGGAATAAAATTCCAAAACCAAACAATTTATGGAATCAGGATGGATGCCATTGAACTGGACGAGGCTGATCGCCGCCTGCTGGAGGTGCTGCAACAAGATTGCTCTCTGAGCAATCAGGAGCTGGCCCAGCGCGCCCACCTCACGCCGCCCACGTGTTTGCGGCGGGTGCGCCGTCTGGTCGACTCGGGCGTGATCGAGCGGCGCATCGCGGTGCTCAATGCCGAGCGCGTCGGCGCGGGGCTGACCGCGATTGTCGAAATCACGCTGGCCGAACAGGCCGCCGAGCGCATGACGGCGTTCGAGACCCTGGTGGCCGACGTGCCCGAAGTGCAGCAGTGCTACCGCGTTTCACCCGGCCCCGATTTCGTGCTGATGCTGTTGGTGGCCGACATGCCCGCCTACCACGCCCTGGTGCACCGGCTGTTCACCGCGGCCCATCAGGTGCGCAATGTGCGGGCCTTTTTTTCGGTGCATCGCAGCAAGTTCGTGCCGCGGGTGCCTCTGCCCGATTGAGGTTGCCCTGGCGATTCCAGGCCTGATGGGGTCGGAATGCTGGCGGTTGAAACGGCTCCCCACCCCGGCCCTCCCCACAAGTGGAGAGGGAGTGACCACGATTCCCCACAGAGTGGGGAGGCTGGGATGGGATTACGCAGATTGCGCGCCGCGCTGCTTTCTCCTCCCCCACAGCGTGGAGAAGGCTGGGAGGGCTTACGCAGATCGCGCGTAGCGCAGTCTTCTCCTCCCCCACAGCGTGGGGGAGGCTGGGAGGGCTTACGCAGATCGCGCGCAGCGCAGTCTTCTCCTCCCCCACAGCGTGGGGGAGGCTGGGAGGGGGAGTCCGTCGCAGGGCGTGGCCCACGACTCGCCCGTGGGTCTCCAGTCTGGGCCCCTAGTGTCTTTCCTTATTTATTCTTCTCCGGGCGTGTCCAGCCCTGCAGGGTCACGGCGCGGGCGCGGGCCACGGTGAGGGCGCCGGCGGGTACCGCCTTGGTGACAGTGGAGCCCGCCCCTACGGTGGCGCCTGCGCCGACCGTGATGGGGGCGACCAGCACGGAGTTGGAACCGGTGTGCGCGTCGTCCTCGATGACGGTGCGGTGCTTGTTGGCGCCGTCGTAATTGGCCACGATGGTGCCCGCGCCGATGTTGACCCGCGCGCCCACCGTGGCGTCGCCCACATAGCTGAGGTGATTGGCCTTGGAGCCCTGGCCCAACGTGCCGTTCTTCACTTCGACGAAGTTGCCGATGTGCACGCCATCTGCCAGCGCCGTGGTGGGCCGCAGGCGGGCGAAAGGCCCGATCAGGGCACCAGCGCCGATGCTGGCGCCGTCGAGATGGCAGAAGGGGTGCACGACCGTGCCCGCGCCCACGCGCACGTCGCGCAACACGGCGTACGGCCCCACGCGGGCGCCATCGGCCAGATGCACCTCGCCCTCGAACACGCAGCCCACGTCGATGAACACGTCGCGCCCGCAGTGCAGGGCGCCGCGCACGTCCAGCCGTGCCGGGTCGGCCAGGGTGACGCCGGCGTCGAGCAGGCGGCGCGCCGTGCGCCGTTGCACCACGCGCTCCAGGTGCGCGAGCTGGCTGCGGTCGTTCACGCCGAGCACGTCGTCGGCATCGGCCACGGTGGCGGCGCGCACCGGCACGCCGTCGGCCACGGCCAGCGCCACCACATCGGTGAGGTAGTACTCGCCTTGCGCGTTGTCGTTGCGCAACTGGCCCAGCCAGCGGCGCAAATGCGCGACCGGCGCGCACAGAATGCCGGTGTTGCACTCGCGCACCGCGCGCTGCGCAGGCGTGGCGTCTTTATGTTCGACGATGCCCTGCACCGCGCCGTCGGCATCGCGCAGGATGCGGCCATAACCGGTCGGGTCGTCCAGCTCGACGGTGAGCAGCGCCAGCGCCCCGGCCTGCGCCTCGGCTACCAGCGGCAGCAGGCTGGTGGCGGGCGCCAGCGGCACATCGCCATAGAGCACCAGGCAGACGCCGGTATCGGGCAGCTCGGGCAGCGCCTGCTGCACCGCATGGCCGGTGCCGAGCTGCGGTTCCTGCAGCGCAAAACGTAAATGCGGCAGATTAGGCCGATGCGCGAACGCCTCCCGCACCCGCTGCGCGCCGAAGCCGGTGACCACCACCGCGCGCTCGGCCGCCAACTGATGCACGGTGCCCAGCACATGGCCCAGCAGCGGCTGGCCCGCCAGAGGCTGCAGCACCTTGGGTAGGTCGGAGCGCATGCGCGTGCCCTTGCCAGCGGCCAGGACGACGACGGAAAGGGCGGGGGATGGGGTTGGGGCGGTAGTCATGTCGCGCATTCTAAGGAGCGGGAATGGCGGCATGGCCCTGGTGACGGCCTGAAAAAAACCCCGCATCGGCGGGGTCGGCGGCGCTTCAGCGTGTGGTCAGGCTGCTGCAGTGCGCACCACGCTCTTGGGTACCTCGGTGACGAGGCGCTGCAGCAGGAACTTGGGCAGGCCGATCCACATGTCGAGCAGGGCCACGCCCATTTCGAGCATGGCAATCGGGCAGGAGAGCGCCCCACCGATGAGCACGAACCAGGCGAAGTCGGGGTTCTGCTTGGTGAGGAACCAGCCGGAGAAGTCGAGCAGCATGGCGATGAACGGTGTGATGACCGAAATGGCCTTGATCTGGCTGTGCACCCGCGTCTGCAGGAACAGCCAGCCCGCCACCCAGAAGATCAGGCCGAGCATGGTCAGGTGCACCATGCCGGTCATCAGCATCGCGTTGTACGACATGCCGGTGTCGACCTTGGCCACGGCCTTCACGTCGTCATAGCTTGCCAGGGGCGGGTTGTGCAGCTGTTTGCTCATGGCCACGCTGTGGCACATCATGCAGTGCTGGTCGATGATGGGCTTGATCTGGCTGTCGTACTCGGCCTTGGTCTGGCCGCCGACCACCCAGGTGTCGATGGTCTTCTGCAGTTGCGGCCATTGCTCTTTGGGAATGCCCGCGTTGGTGAACATCGTGGGCAGCACGGTCTGCAGCTTGCTGCTGTCGCGGTTGCCGTAGTACGAAATCTGGATGTCCCTGAGGGTCACGCCGGTCTTGCCGTCCAGCCCCGCGTGGGTGACGTAGAGATAGGCTTCGGCGCAGAGCAGGCCGATGCAGACCAGGAAGATGAAGCCGGTATGCAGCAGTTTCTCCGGCACGGTGAGTTGATGAAGGGAACGCATGGTGGTGAGGCTTCCTCGCTAAGTGTCAGCGGTTGTGAACGCGCCTGTGTTTTAACTTTTGTCAAAAATGCCGGGTTATCCTAGTGCGTAAAAACCCTTAAGTGCAATGCCTGAGTTGCAAGCATGGACACGGGCAACGTTTTGTTTCTATTGAGATTTACCCCCTGCAGTATGTTGAGGGGCATGGCGCCGTTACGCTGTGACCCATCCCCCTGCTTCGCTGACGTTCGGACCTCTCCGGTGGCCGTGGACGCCCCTTATCCTCCATGCCCATGCACCCCCGCTATCGTCCCGCCGCGCTTTGGCGCCTGACCCGCAAAGAACTGCGCAAATCCTGGCTGAACTTCGGCGTGCTGTGGGTGGGGGCGGTGCTGGTGGGGCTGGCCGCGGTGCTGTTCGCCAACTGGGCCAACGATGCGCTGAACATCTTTCTGGGCTGGATCGAGGGGCGGCCGTGGCTGGCCCTGATCATCACACCGGCGCTCAGCGGCGGCGCGGTGTGGATGACCCGCCGATGGTTCAACGGCAGCGAAGGCAGCGGCATACCGCAGGTGATCGCCGCGCTGCACGGCAAGCGCGATGACACCCGCATTCCCCGGCTGTTCGGCCTACGCATCCTCATCGGCAAGCTCGGTCTTGGCCTGATGGGCATGCTCGGCGGCCTGACGCTGGGCCGCGAGGGGCCGACGGTGCACATCGGCGCCTCGATCATGTACGAGATGCGGCGTTTCTATCCGCGCGTATCGCTGCGCATGGAGCGCATGCTTTTGCTGGCGGGCTCGGCGGCCGGCCTGTCGGGCGCGTTCAACACGCCGCTGGCGGGCATTCTGTTCGCCATCGAGGAACTCACCCGCAGCTTCGAGGTGCGCACCAACGGCGTGCTGATCACCAGCATCGTGTTCTCCGGCCTGGTGTCGCTGGCCCTGGCGGGCAACTATCTGTATTTCGGCCAGATCACGGCGCCTGACATCTTCCCCATCGCCTTCATCCTGCCGGTGGTGATCGCCGCCGTGCTGTGCGGGCTGGCGGGGGCGGCCTTCAACCTGGCACTTCTCAGGCAGGCCCGCTGGATTCCGCGCGGTGTGCTGGCCTGGCGCGACCGCTCTCCGCTGCTCTGGGGCGCGGGGCTGGGCCTGCTGGTCGCCGTGATCGGCATCGCCACCGGCGGGCAGACCTGGGGCAGCGGCTACGACCAGGCGCGGCACCTGCTGATGAATCACGGTGAGCAGGTGAGCTGGTATTACCCGCTGGTGAAGTGGCTTTCCATGGTGCTGTCCTACATCACGGGACTGCCCGGCGGACTGTTCTCGCCTTCGCTGTCGATCGGCGCGGGGTTCGGCCAGTGGGTCAGCCAGTGGTTCGGGCAGTATCCGCAGTCGGCGCTGGTGGCCATCTGCATGGTCGGCTACCTTGCGGCGGTCACCCAGTCGCCGCTGACCTCGTTCGTCATCGTCATGGAGATGATCAATGGCGGCGGACTGGTCATTCCTCTCATGGCCACCGCGCTGATCAGCAGCCGGGTGGCGAACTTCTTCACGCCACCGCTGTACGAGGCTCTGGCCGTGCAAAAGTACTACGCCTTGCCGCCCGGCGCCGCGCCCGACGCGCCCGACGTGCGGCGTTGAAATCCGGCAACGGCCCCGGGCTCACGGGGGCGTTCCGGCTGGCCGTACCGGGGGTGACACAACCCCCGCATTTTTCATAACGACAAGGAGACGCAACATGGCATCACTCACCTCAGAGGCAACAGCGGCGGCGCCGCCTTCGGAGCAGGTCTATCGCCGCATCGGCTGGCGCATCATTCCCTTCCTCATCCTGTGCTACTTCGTCGCCTATCTCGACCGGGTGAACATCGGCTTCGCCCAGTTGCAGATGAAGGGCGATCTGGGCTTTTCCGATGCGGTGTACGGGCTGGGCGCGGGCATCTTTTTCCTCGGCTACTTCGTGTTCGAGGTGCCCAGCAACCTCATTCTTCACCGCGTCGGCGCGCGGGTGTGGATCGCCCGCATCATGATCACCTGGGGCCTGATCTCCGCGGCGACGCTGTTCGTCACCACGCCGACGCAGTTCTACGTGATGCGCTTTCTGCTCGGCGTGGCCGAGGCCGGCTTCTTCCCGGGCATCATCCTCTATCTCACCTATTGGTATCCGGCGGCGCGGCGCAGCCAGATGACCGCCTGGTTCATGAGCGCGGTGCCGCTTTCGGGGCTGGTCGGCGGGCCAGTGTCGGGCTGGATCCTGCACCACTTCCACGGCCACCACGGCTGGGCCGGCTGGCAATGGCTGTTCGTCCTCGAAGGCCTGCCGGCCGTGATCCTGGGCATCGTCACCCTGTTCTATCTCGACAACGGCATCAAGCACGCCAAGTGGCTGAGCGCGGACGAGAAAAACGCGCTGCAATATGCGCTCGATCAGGAGGCGCAGACCAAGCCTTCGCATTCGGCCCTGGAGGGCCTGGCGCAGCCGCGGGTGTGGCTGATGGCACTGATCTATTTTTCCGTGGTCATCGGCCTGTACGGCCTGAGCTTCTGGCTGCCGCTGCTGATCAAGTCCACCGGCGTGACCGATCCGCTGACCATCGGCTGGCTGGTCGCCCTGCCTTACGGCGTGTCGGTGGTAGCGATGATTCTGGTGGGCCGCAGCTCGGACAAACGCCACGAACGACGCTGGCACGTGGCCATACCGGCGCTCATCGGTGCCATCGGCCTGGTGCTGTCCACGTTCTGGAGTACCGACACGACCCTGGCCATGGTGGCGCTGACGCTGGCCACCGTGGGCATCATGGTGGTGCTGCCGCTGTTCTGGGCGCTGCCCAACGCCTTCCTCGCGGGCACCGCGGCCGCGGCCGGCATTGCGCTCATCAATGCCCTGGGTAATCTGGCCGGGTTCTTCGGCCCATCCATCATCGGCTGGGTCAAGCAGACCACCCAGAGCACCAACGGCGGCATTCTGGTGCTGGCCGGATTCATGGTGCTGTGCGCCGTGCTGGTGCTGCTGACGCCGAAGACCAGCAAGTAAGCCCAAAAAAAAGGCGCGCGCGAATCGGTCAGATTCACGCGCGCCCCGGGCGGCGGCAAGCCGATCAGAGTTCGACTTGCAGGCGGGTCGTGTCTTTCACTTCGTCGATCACGGCGAAAGAGCGGGTTTCGCGCACACCCGGCAGATTGGCGATGACGTTGGCCACGAAGGTGCGATAGGCGGCCATGTCGGCCACGCGCACCTTGAGCAGATAGTCGAAGTTGCCGGCCACCATGTGGCATTCGAGAATTTCGGACCGGACCTTGATGGCCGACTGGAATTTCTCGAACGTATCGGGCACCGTGCGGTCGAGCTGCACTTCGACGAACACCATCAGCCCCGCGCCGAGCAGGTTCGGGTTGAGCCGACCTTCGTAGCCGAGGATGAAGCCGTCGCGCGTGAGGCGTTTGACGCGCTCGAGCACCGCCGTGGGCGAAAGATTGACCAGTTGGGCCAGACGCAGATTGGCGATGCGGCCATCTTCCTGCAGCAGATTGAGCAGACGACGGTCGATGCGGTCGATGCCGCCGATTTTTTCACTCATGGCAGGTCTCCTGGAGGATGGCGGGAGACCGTGCTTGGAACAACAGAGAGTTCTTCATGGGCTTGTGGTGAACGGTTGTATTAGTCGAAGTTTGAATTTAGCGCATCAGTGTCATGCAAGTCGTAGTCTAGTGACAATTGCCTGACAAACACCCGGGTCTATGGGGGATGAATCGCGCAAAAAAGGCATTATTGCCGGTGAATCGATGGAATGCATCGATCGATTCCGGTGCTGATGAAATGCACCGCCCATCCCCGCGCCCAGGCGAACGGAACGGGACGATGGCGTAAAAGTGCCCGCCATCACGAGCACTTATTCAGCGTCGCCTTCACTTCGAGACGGTACCGCCGGGCCATGTAACGGGTGCGCCCCGTCATCTCATGGTTTGGCGAGATAGTCGTGCGCCACCCGTCCCAGCCCCAGGGTGAGATCGGTGAGGATGTGCACGCCGGACACCACCTCCAGCACCGGCAGCGCCGACACCGGGGCCAGCGCGTGCGCATGCAGTTCCAGTGCGGCGGGGCCTTCCCAGGCGCCTTTCACCACGAGGTCTTCGAGGTCGTACTGCACCAGTTCGCAGATGCGCGGCGTGCAGTCCACATGCGGAATGATCTTGAGCAGGAAGTTGGGCTGCCGCAGCGAGGCGAGCACCTGGGCCGTGTCGAGCGCCCGGTGCTTGTAGCCCATGGTGCCTGTGGCGATGCGCACCGGGCCGTAATCCAGCGTGCCCACCAGCGTGTCGGCGGCCACGCTCAGTTGCGGCTTGGCGAGCTTTTTGGGAAAACCCCAAATTTCCCGCCCGCCGGCAATGGGCGCCTCGTCGTCGAGATACATCGCAATCTGGAAGGTGGCGGGCTTGCCCTTGTAGCGCACGGGAACGACCTGGCCCGATTCGGTGTAGGCGCCGAATCCGGTGGAATCGGGCATGCGGATGAACTCGAACTTCACCAGGTCGCCCGCGGGCTCCAGCGGCTCGGGAATCATGGCGCGCAAGGCTTGGGCATCGGTGCGGTACGTCACCACGAAAAACTCGCGGTCGATGAAACGGTAGGGGCCGGGCGGATAGGCCGGGCTGCTCAGGGGCATGGAGAAGGCGGATTGGGCGACATCGGCGGCTTTCATGGGGTGTCCTTTCACGGTGGCAATGATGATGATCCGGCATGGAAAAGGATGAACGGGTCATGGGGCCCGCCATGCAAGCGGCTCCCCCTCCCAACCTCCCCCACCCTGTGGGGGAGGAGAAGACTGCGCTGCGCGTGATCTGCGTACGCCCTCCCAACCTCCCCCACCCTGTGGGGGAGGAGAAGACTGCGCTGCGCGTGATCTGCGTACGCCCTCCCAACCTCCCCCACCCTGTGGGGGAGGAGAAGACTGCGCTGCGCGTGATCTGCGTACGCCCTCCCAACCTCCCCCACCCTGTGGGGGAGGAGAAAACAGCGCTGCGCGCGATCTGCGTATGCCCTCCCAACCTCCCCCACAGCGTGGAGGAGGAGTAGAAGGCGCTGCGCGTGATCTGCGTAAGCACCTCCGAGTCTCTCCCACAAGGTGGGGGAAGCGTGTTCGCACCCTCCCCACGGGTGGGGAGGGCCGGGGTGGGGAGCCGCAGCCGCAGCCTCAAACTTCATCATGCCGGGTCCATTGTCAGTGTCGCGGGTCTGGCAAGGGTTCACTGCCGGGCGGGTTTCTTCAGTCTGGTTTCAGTTCCCCGCATAATGGCCGCTCCCCATTTTGAGATAACCCCCATGTCCCGACGATGGATCGCCTGGCTGCTGGCCTGCTCGGCTCTTTCCGGTTGCGGTGTCGTTGCCGCGCCCTGCCGCGTGGCTTCGGCCGGGCTGAAGATGGTGCCCGTGGTCGGCCATGTCGCCGCGGCGCCGACCGATGTGTGCGCCGACGTGATCGACCCTTGAGGATGCCCCCTTGGCACTGATCGCCGCCCTCGATCAAGGCACCTCCAGCTCGCGCGCCCTGATCATCGACGAACACGGCCGGGTGCGCGCCAGCGCGCAGCGCGAGTTTGCCCAGCACTACCCGCAGCCCGGCTGGGTGGAGCACGACCCGCTCGACATCTGGGCCACCCAGAGCGCCACCCTCACCGAAGCCCTGGCCCGCGCCGGGGCTGGCCTGCGCGATCTGGCCGCCATCGGACTCACCAACCAGCGCGAAACCGTGGTGCTATGGGAGCGCGCCTCGGGCAGGCCGCTGGCGAACGCCATCGTCTGGCAAGACCGCCGCACCGCGCAGGTCTGCGCCCAGCTCGCGGCAGACGGCCACGCCCCCCTGCTGCAGGAGCGCACTGGCCTGCTGCCCGACGCCTATTTCTCCGCCACCAAGCTCGCCTGGCTGCTCGACCACATTCCCGGCGCCCGCGCCCGCGCCGAGAAAGGCGAACTGGCCGCAGGCACCATCGACAGCTGGCTGGTCTGGAAACTGAGCGGCGGCGCGGTGCACCTCACCGATGTCAGCAACGCCAGCCGCACCCTGCTGTGCAATCTCCACACCGGCGATTGGGACGACACCCTGCTTGCCCTGCTGCGCGTGCCCCGCGCCGTGCTGCCCGCCATCGTGCCCAACTGCGGCCCGCTGGCCCTCGCCCGTCTCGGCGGGGTGGAGATTCCCATCACCGGCATGGCGGGCGACCAGCAGGCGGCGCTGTTCGGCCAGGCCTGCCTGCAACCTGGCATGGCCAAAAACACCTATGGCACCGGCTGCTTCGCGCTGCAGCACACCGGCACGCAGGCCGTGCGCTCGCAGCAGCGGCTGCTGAGCACCGTGGCGTGGAAGCTCGGCGCCGACCAGCCGCTGCACTACGCCCTCGAAGGTGGCGTGTTCATCGCAGGGGCCGCCGTGCAATGGCTGCGCGACGGTCTCGGGCTGGTGCGCAGTGCACAAGAAGCCCAGCAACTCGCCGACAGCGTGCCTGACAGCGGCGGCGTGCTGCTGGTGCCGGCCTTCACCGGCCTGGGCGCCCCTCACTGGGATGCCCAGGCCCGCGGTCTGCTCATCGGCATCACCCGGGGCACCACGGCGGCGCAGGTGGCGCGGGCCACCATCGACAGCATGGCCTACCAGAGCGCCGAACTCTTCGCCGCCATGCAGGCCGATGTTGCCGCGCAGGGCGGAGAGCCGCTGTGTGAGTTGCGGGTGGACGGCGGCGCCGCCGTCAACGACGCGCTGATGCAGTTCCAGGCCGACCTGCTCGGCGTGCCCGTGGTGCGTCCGGTCCAGGCCGAGAGCACGGCGCTGGGCGCGGCCTATCTGGCCGGGCTGGGCGTGGGGCTATGGCCCGATGCGCAAACCCTCGCCGCGCTCTGGACCCCCGAGCGCCGTTTCGACCCCGCGATGCGCGCCGACGAGCGCGAGGCGCGAATGGCCCGCTGGCGCCGCGCCGTGGATCGCGCCCGCGATTGGGCCGACGACTAGGCCGACGACCAGGCCGACGACGCCTGACGATCGACCAGCCCGTGCCCCGCCGTTCTGCGGCGTGGCGCAGATGTTGCGTTTGCTTTCACCTGAACGGGCGAACCCGGGTGGACAATTTCGATCTCAGTAGAACAAGACGTGCCCGCTGCGCGGCGGACGCACAGGAGAACCACCATGGGTGAATTCAGTATCTGGCATTGGCTCATCGTGCTGCTGATCGTGATCATGATCTTCGGCACCAAAAAGCTCAAAAACATGGGCAGCGACCTCGGTCAGGCCGTGCGCGGCTTCAAGGACGGCATGAAAGAAGCCGACGCGCCCGCGGAGAAGACGGCCGAGCCGGACGCGGCGCCGCCAGCCGCCCCGCCCCAGGTGACCGCCTCGTCCAAATCGCCCCTGGGTACACGCGCCGAGCAGGCGGAAGACATCGCGTTCAAGGCGAAGTAAGCGCCACGGGCCGGTCTTATTGATCCGGCGCGTTGACGTTTGAAACGGCGCCCCACCCCAACCCTCCCCACAAGTGGAGAGGGAGGGAACACGCCTCCCTCATAGGGGGAGGCAGGGATGGGCTTACGCAGATCACGCACAGCGCCTTCTACTCCTTCCCCACAGGGTGGGGGAGGTTGGGAGGGCGTACGCAGATCGCGCGTAGCGCTGTTTACTCCTCCCCCACAGGGTGGGGGAGGTTGGGAGGGGGAGACGCCTGCATGGCGGGCCCCATGACCCGTTCATCCTTCTCCAGGCCGCGGATCAATAGCCCCGCAGACTCAGCCCCGTGCGCTGCCCGCCACCATGTCGAACAACATCAGTCGGCACTCGATCGTGCCGTTGAACAGCACGATGCGGCGGCGCGGTTTGAGGCGCAGCGCCCGGTCCCAGTGCAGATCGGCCGCGAGCAGTCCTACATGCCAGCCGGCGAAGCGCTGCTTCAGCGTGTGCGCGAGCTGGGGGGCGAAGTCCGTGGCGGCAACGCCTTCGGGCGCGATGCGTTCGTTGTACGGAGGATTGCTGATGAGCCAGGCCTGTTGCCCGGAGGGCAGGGCGGCGGCGTCCACCGGGGGTGCGGCGGCGATCACGTCGCCTGCCTGGGCGGCGATCGCGCCCTCCACCCCGGCGCGGCGGGCGTTGTCCAGGGTCATGCGTACATTCGCCGGATCGATGTCGGCCGCGAAGAACTGACCCGGCGCCACCGGCCGCACCGCCTGGCGGGCCTGCTCGCGCAGGGCGGTCCAGGCGTCGGCGTCGAAGCCCTGAAGAACTTCGAAACCGAAGGTGCGATCCAGTCCCGGCGCCCGGTGGGCCGCCATCTGGGCAGCCTCGATGACCAGGGTGCCCGAGCCGCACAGCGGATCGAACAGCACATCGGCCGGCGTCCAGCCCGAGAGCATGAGCAGCCCGGCGGCCAGATGCTCCTTCAGCGGCGCCGCGCCATGCTCGCTGCGCCAGCCGCGCTTGAACAGCGGCTCGCCGCTGGTGTCCAGATAGAGCAGGGCGTCGGCTTCGCGCAAGTGCAGATGGATGCGCACATCCGGGTGGGCGGTGTCCACATCCGGGCGCTCGCCCGTCAGCGCGCGGAAGCGGTCGCAGATGCCGTCCTTCACCCGCAGCGCGGCGAACTTGATGCTTTCCAGGGGGCTGCGCTCGGCCGTCACGTCCACGCGCAAGGCCTGGGTGACGCCGAACCATTTTTCCCAGGCCAGATCGCGGGCCAAGTGATAGATGTCTTCGGCATCGGCATAGCCGCAACGGCCGCCCAGCAGCAAGACGCGGCTGGTCAGACGGCAATGCAGATTCAGCCGCATCGCGTCCGTCAGCGTGCCCTGCACCGGCAGGCCGCCAGGCGCGGGCGCGCCCATCCGCAAGGTAGGGCTGTGCGCGGCCAGCGCCTTGACCTCATCGGCCAGCGCCGTTTCGAGGCCACGCGGGCAGGGCAGAAAAAAATCAAAGGTGCCGAGATTTTGGGGAGTCAGGTCGGGGTTCGAGGCCTGGGCGGCTGAGCCCGACCGGTTCCCACTCCCGCTTTCCCGGCGCTTTTTGTAGACAGAGGAATAGGGCGATTGCATGTCGCCATCGTATGGCCTGCGGCGGTCAGACTCCCCCTCCCAACCTCCCCCACCCTGTGGGGGAGGAGTAGAAGGCGCTGCGCGCGATCGGCGTAAGCCCTCCCAACCTCCCCCACGCTGTGGGGGAGGAGTAGAAGGCGCTGTGCGTGATCTGCGTAAGCCCCTCCCGGCTTCCCCGCGACGTCGGGGAGGCGTGTTCTCTCCCTCCCCATGGGTGGGGAGGGTTGGGGTGGGCATCGCTCTCTCAGCCTTCCCCACTTTGTGGGGGAGGCGTGTTCTCTCCCTCCCCATGGGTGGGGAGGGTTGGGGTGGGGAGTCGGTGGCCGCCCGTCAACCCAGCATGAGCAAACCCGCGCCACCGTAAGCCAGGCCCAGCACGCCGACGGTCAGCCACGCCCAGGCTTGCCAGCGCAGAGTGCGCGTCAGGTCGTCGTGCGGTTCGGTGGTGAGCAGAAACAGGCGCTTGTCCTTCGGCCTTCTGAGCACATGCGTCTGCGGCTGCACGGCGCGTTCGCGGCGCTCGGCCTCGACGGCTGCTGCGGCCTGCTGGCGCAGCTGCTCAAACTCGGCCATGTCCAGCGCGCCGTCCCCGTTGGAGTCGAAGGCGCGGCGCTGTTGCGGGTCGGCCTTCCACGCGGCGATGCGCTCGCGCACCTCGGCGTGGCTTGAGACCTGCAAGGGCGAGAGGCTGGCAAACCAGCCCAGGGCATACAGCGTCTGCCCGGGCAGGATGAGATGCTCGGTGTAGCGATGGTCGTTGTCGCCAGTCATCATCACCTCGCTGGTGCCGGGAATGACCTGCGCGGTGGAGCCCGTCCAGGTGCGCCGGGTGAGGGCGCGCACCTCGGCGCCTTCGGGGTCGATGATGCAGCGCCCCGTATCGTCGTCGAGCCAGAACTGGGTCGTGCTGACGCCCTGCTGCTCGACCGACCAATTGCGGTTGCTGTCGCGGTCGCGCTTTTCGATCTTGAAGCGATACCAGCAGCAGGGCGTGCGGGAGAGGGGCGAGAACAGCGGCGCATCGGGCGGCAGCGCCTGTCCGATCAATTCCGCATAGCCCTGCGACGCCGAGCGGATGCGCGCCGTAGGCATGTCTTCCATCGCCCGGCGGCGGCGCTGCAGGCGGAAAAACTGCACCACGCCGCCCGCCCCCAGCACGAGGGCAAACGCCAGCACCTGCCCGGGCGCCCCGCCGGGCGACAGACCGCTCAGCATCACGAAGCCGCGAACAGACCCTTCAGATCCACATCGGCCCGCTCGCCCGACGCCACCTTGAACAGCTCCGCCGGGCCGAAGGCCAGCAGCCGCGCCACGATCAGATCGGGGAACTGGTCGATGCGCACATTGTTCGCATTGACCGCCGCGTTGTAGAACTCGCGCCGGTCGGCAATGTTCTCTTCCAGACCGCTGATGCGTGCCTGCAGATGCTGGAAAGCCTCGTTGGTTTTCAGATCGGGGTAGGCCTCCGCCACCGCGAACAAGGCCCCCAGCCCGCTGCGCAGCGCCCCCTCGGCGCGGCCCAGGCTGCGCACATCGCCCGCCTCGCGCGCCTGCTGCACCTGCGACCGCGCGCGCACCACGCGCTCCAGCGTCTCCTGCTCAAAATGCATCGACTGCCGGCACACCTCCACCAGCTTGGGCAGCTCATCGTGGCGCTGCTTGAGCAGCACATCGATATTCGCCCAAGCCTGCGTGATGGCATGCTTGAGATTCACCAGATTGTTGTAAATCATCACGCCGTAAAACAGCAGCGCGACGAGCAGGGCAATGACGACGAGGGAGGTAATCATGGACGGGGCCGGTTGAAACGGGATGTTTCGGAGTTTACGTTTCGCGGCTGAAACAACGCCGTTCCGGCGATGCCGCCGCCAGCCAGTGTTGCGCCGTCATCACACTGGGTAGCCTGGCCCTGTTCACTCCAATGCCGATTTGCGCCCCGAGCGCTGCCCACGCCGCAACGCCTTGTTGCTCTTGCGATGCGCCCCCGCCTTGCGCTGCAGCGCTGCCGCCACCAGCGGGTTGCGTGGCGAAGTAGCGGGCAGCTTGATCGTCTGCGCCCGGGCGCGTTTGCGGGAAAGTTTCATGCGATGTACAAGACGATGTATGCCGTCTGCGTCGCCATGCCCGCATTCAAGCCGCTGCTGCCGCGCCGGGTGGGGGCACGTCCTCGAACACCTGTGCGACTGGCAGCGTCAGGCCCACGCTGGCGAACTCCGCTGCGTCCTGCGGGCCGTAGGGGTAGAGCACCCAGTGGTTGCTCGCATCGCGCCGGTACACCTCGACGCCAGGGCTTTCGGGGTCGATCAGCACATACTCCTGCAAGCTCGGCAGGCTGCGGTAGGCCGCAAACTTCGCGCCTCGGTCATACGCGGCCGTCGTTGGCGACAGCACTTCGGCCACCAGCACCGGCTCGGCCTTGTCCTGCGGCCGCAGCGCATCGGCCGTCGAGCAGGTGACGAACACATCAGGGTAGAAATACGCATCGGCTGCAGCCATGTGCAGTTTCATGTCGGCAATGTAAGTGCGGCAGGGCGTGCCGCGCAGATGGGCGCGCAAGGCGACAAACAGATTTCCAGCGACTGTCACATGCGCATCGCTCGCACCCGCCATGGCGAACGCTTCACCGCCGACGAACTCATGCTTTTCCGTCTGCGTGACCTCCCAGGCCAGGTAGTCTTCTGCGCTGAACTTGGGTTGAGGAACCGCGGTCATGGCCATACTCCTTGCTCGTGTGCGTGCGATTGTAGAAAGCGGCCCCGGCAGGGCCATTGATCCGGTATGGACAAGGATGATCGGCGCATGGGCAAGACAATCCGACGTCCCCTCCCCCTCCCAGCCTCCCCCACGCAGTGGGAGAGGAGTGTTCTCTCCCTCCCCAGACGTGGGGAGGGTTGGGGTGGGGCGAAGTGCTCGCCCGAGCCCGTTTGCGGCAGCATTTCATCAGCGAAGCGTCCGTGCTCTATGCTTGCGGCGTCTGCCTCGGCGCGCACCAAAACGCCGCCCGCCGTGATGAATGCAAAGGACAGTGTGCCATGCCGCCCCAAGCCGCGAAAAGAACCCGCCTCAGCATCGACGACTACCTCGCCGGCGAGCGCGACGCCGAAACCCGCCACGAATACCTCGACGGCGAGGTCTACGCCATGAGCGGAGCCAGCCGCCGCCATGCCCTGATCGTCACCGCAATGACCTTCGCGCTCACCCCGCATGCCCGCCAGCGCCGCTGCCAGCTCTTCACCAACGACATGAAGCTGCGCCTTGAAGTGGCCGGCGCAACCATCTTCTACTACCCCGACCTCATGATCGCCCGCGACTCGGAAGACCGCGCCTCTTACTACCTCACCCGCCCCTGCCTCGTCGCCGAAGTGCTCAGCCCCGGCACCGAGCGCATCGACCGCCGCGAAAAACTGCTGTCCTACATCAGCCTGCCCAGCGTGCAAGAGGTGCTGCTGGTGGCGCAAGACCAGCCCCTGCTCGAACTCCATCGCCGCGCCAACGGCTGGAAAGTCGAACGCGGCGACCAAGGCAGCCTGCACCTGGACTGCCTCGATGCCGAACTGGCGGTCGAGCAGGTGTATGCGGATGTGGATTGGGCGCAGGGCTAGGCCAAGGCGCAATGCTTATGCGAGCTGACAGCGCCTTGGCCCGCCGCGGCCTGATCCAAGGCCGCGTCCACTGAGACCCATGCGCGGCCCCATCGCCCGCGCCACCGTGCGCACCAGCGCCGTATTCGGCCTGCGGCTGCTGGCGCAGGCGGGCACGCTGCTGGTGGTGGCGCGGCTACTCGGGCCGCATGCCTACGGCGCATTCGCCGGTGTGGCCGCGCTGGCGGTGTTGATGGGTTCGCTGTCCACCTTTGGCACGCATCTGGTGTTACTGCGCGAGGTGTCACGCGAGCCGCGGCGTCGCGCCGCAGTCCTGCCATTTGCGCTTGGCACGACGCTGCTGTGTGGCAGCGCGCTGCTGATGTTGTACCTCCTGCTCACCCTTACCCTGTTCGCCCAAGCCGACATCGCTTTCACCGTGCTGCTTGCGCTCGGCATCACCGAACTGCTGCTGCAACCCCTGCTCAACCAGCCCAGCGCCGAACTGCAGGGGCATGGGCGCATCGCCACCGCGCAGATGCTCAGCACGCTGCCGCTGATCCTGCGCCTGGGGGCCGCGCTGGCCGTGGGGGCGCTGCAGCCGACCGACCCGCTGGCGGCCTACGCCTGGGGCTACCTTGCCGCTTCGGCGCTGACGCTGCTCCTGGCCACGCGCACACTTCAGGAAGCCTGGCCCGCATGGCGTACCTGGCGGCTGCCGCGTCGCGCCGACCTGCGTGACGCCGCTGGCTATGCCGCGCTCAACCTTACCGCCAGCGGACCGGCCGAACTCGACAAGACCCTGGCCGCCGCATTGCTGCCGCTGGCCGCGGCTGGCGTGTACGCCGCAGGGGCTCGGGTCATCGGCGCAATCACCCTGCCCGTGATCGCCATGATGCTCGCCACCCTGCCGCGCCTGTTCCGAGAGGCCGAAACCGACCACGCCCGCTCCGGCCGCCTGCTGCGCTGGGTGTTTGCCAGCGCCTTCGGCTACAGCGTGCTGCTGGCCGCCGCGCTGTGGCTGGCCGCGCCGCTGTTCGATGTACTGTTCGGCGCCCGCTACGCGGGACTGGGCGACACCCTGCGGTGGCTGACCCTGGCCGTGCCCGGCATGGCCCTGCGCATCACCGCAGGCAGCGCCCTGATGGCCCTGGGCAAACCGTGGATGCGCGTGGGCTTCGAGTTGGGTGGGCTGGCCGTGTTGACGCTTGCGGCGTTTATCTTCACCACATACGCCCAGCCCCACGCCATGCCGCTGGCGCTTGCTTGCGCGGAATCCATCATGGCCCTGACAGGGCTCATCATGATCATCATGTTTCAACAACGAACGACTGAGAGAATGTCCCGTGCAGCCTGAACACTATCTCCGCATTCGTGCGGCGGCGAACGCGGTTGCCGCCGCTAGCCACTCGAAACTTCCGCACACGCTTTGTCGCCGTCTGTTTGCACGCGTCAAAGCCGAAGTCGAGATCGGCGATTTCAACGGCTCACAGCGGATGCGGCTCGATCTGTCCGAACACATGCAGCGGCGCATTTTCTGGATGGGACATTACAGTCGGGATGTGGTCGCCACATTGCAATGGCTCCTGCAGCCTGGCATGCACTTTGTCGATATCGGCGCAAACATCGGTGAAATCACGCTCACAGCCGGGAAAATCGTGGGGGCCTATGGGTCGGTCACGGCTTTCGAGCCGGTCGATTCCATAGCCGGCAAGCTCGCACAGCATCTTCTCTGGAACGATTTAACCTGGTGCACGCTGGAGCGCCTGGCGTTATCGGACCATCAAGGAAGCGCCGAAATTTTCGCCTCGACGGGTAACAATGGCACCTGGGACCCGCACGACGGGCTGGCCAGCCTGCACAACATCGATCAAAGTCGCGCTCCAGTGCAACAGGTGCGCCTTGACACTCTTGATCACTACTTTCTCGAACATCCGATCAGAGCACTCGATGGCATCAAAATCGATATCGAAGGGGCAGAACTCGAATGTTTGCGCGGCGCGGAAGCTACGCTGCGTAGTTATCAACCCTGGTTGATCGTCGAGGTGCAATCCCAGACCAGCGCTGCCGCAGGCTATGAGCAGCGGCAGATTCTTGATTTCCTCACAGGTCTCGGCTACCAGTTCTATAAGACGGGAAATGCGCGCCCCCATGCTATTGCTGCGAATGATCTGTCAGCGATCCAGAATGTGCTTTGTCTGCACAAAATGCAGATTTCTAAAATTATTGAATAAATGATATTAAAAATTCAGGAGATCTATAATGGGTTGGTCGCGAGGTGCGCTTGAATCAATAAAATCCTGTCCTGCATGCGGGGTAACAATTAGAGATGAAGGACGAACGTATAAGCGCCGCGATGACGACGGCAAGATGCCTGATGTCTGGACAATGCATTATTGCGAAAACTGCCATTCGATTTATTTAAATCCACGCCCTGATGCAACGTCTCTTCCTGCGGCGTACGAAGATTATCTAACGCATGTAGAACAAAATACATATGAGGAAATTTATTCTAGAACTGGTATTTTTTGGACTTTAGTTCGAGGTTACTTGAGGGGGGGCTTTAATATTGATTTTGATAGTTCTTGTAAGTGGGGATATTTAATAATCAGGTCATTCCCGCCAGCGAGACAGAAATTGGATCGCTTTTGCCGGAATTTAAATCTGAATAGATTGCGGGGCTTTGGTAGATTATTGGATGTTGGTTGTGGCAATGGCGCATTTTTAGCGTTCGCGGAAAAAATGGGCTGGAAAGCTGAAGGGGTCGAGCCTGATCCTGTAGCGGCTAACTTATGTGCGGAAAAAGGGCTGGATGTGCGTTGTGGCTTCATCGATGAAATGGATGATCGTCAAGGTGTTTACGATGTTCTGACCATGAATCATGTTATTGAGCATGCTGCCAACCTTGATCACATAATGATCAAATCATTTGCTTTGCTTCGTCCTGGTGGATTGTTGTGGATAGCTTTGCCAAATCCAAATGGTCTTGGATTAAAGATGTTTGGTGCTGCTTTCAGCGCATTGCATCCACCATATCATTTGTGTTTGTATAGTCAGAGATCGCTGCGCGATGCGATGCATCGAGCTGGCTTTGATGGGGTTCGGGTGATCCGGCGCGGCTTTCACGCGAGGGTGCACTGGCGGGATAGTCTTAAGATATCCAAAAAATATAGTCTGGCTATCCCGCATGCTCAGATTCGATATGTGGTTCGTTGGATAAGCGATTTTCTTTCTGTATTTACGCCGCGATGGTCTGAAGAAACTGTTATAATTGCCTACCGCCCAATAAATTCTTAGGACTATGATTGAGTTCATTCAACACATTGGCCCATTGCTCAGTACTTTCCTCGGTCGAAAAGCATGAAGCGCGATTCTGCAATTCGGCCGAGTCAATCCAAAATTTGCGTCTCATTGTTCCTTGTAGCGCTTCTGCAAGAGCGCGGGTGTTCTCCACCGGTACCAATTGACCAATGCGCCCGCTCTGAAGAATTTCGCGCGGCCCTTGCGGGCAATCAGTAGCGATGACCTGCGCGCCATGCAGCATGGCTTCGACAAGCACGAGGCCAAACCCTTCATGACGCGAGGGAAGAACGAACACATCCGCATGGTCAAGAGCGGAGGCCGGATCAGTGGTGTAGCCGTGCAGTGTGATGCGATCCTGCAGACCATGCCGCTGAATGCTTTGCTGCAACACAGCGCGCAGCGGGCCGTCACCGTAAATGTCGATTTGCCAAGGGGGCGAAGCAGGCAACAGGCCTGCGGCCTTGATCAAAACATCGAATCCCTTTTGCTCAGTCAACCGGCCCAGCCCGACGATCCGCCATGGCCCGGCATGGCGCTCGCGCTGCCGTGGGTTCTGCAAGCAGTGGGCAATTTGTACCTTGGTCGCTACTGGGTTGTAGATCGTGCGTGTGTAGCTTGCCGCACTCGGGCAGCATGCTTTCACTTCGGCTTCAATGCCCTTTGAAACGCAAACAATGGCATCCACCCGGGGATACAGCAGGCGGTCGAGCTGCCGGTTCAGCAGGTAGCGCAAAAGGCCGATCATGCCTGGACGGCGATTGGCGAAAGCATGTGTGTTGTGGATGCCATGAATGATCGGCACCTTAGCCTTTCCCCGGCGCCGTGCGATCCAAGTCAGCAGCCCAATGTCGGTGAAGGCGGTGATGATGTGTGTGGGCTGGGCGGTATCGATCAGCGCCGTGAGCCGGGGGATGAATTGCCACAGGCTTACGTCGGTCAAAATATCCACTGAGGCAAAAACCTGTTGTGCCTCGGCCAGCATTTCGCCTTCGGCGCGGCGCAAGGCCAGCCGACACTCGGCACCGCGCTGCCGCAGTGCAGTGGCTAAGTTGAGCGTCACCCGCTCGACACCACCACCTACCATGCGCGGCAGGACAAACAGAATTTTCATGGCATGTCTGATCTGCGCACTCAGAGCCTTGTGCGTGGCAAGGTGTTGAGGGCCTGATTTTCGCAGGCTGCGGCCAGAGACGACAGGGCTTCGCTAGCAATTGCGGCCCACTCCATCCCTGCTGGCGGATCGACCCGCTTTTGATCGCGCAGTTGTCTGACGATGGCGTCTGCAAGCGCTGCCGGATTTTGCGGCGGAGCAAGGTAGGGATCCAGTTCAGCGGCTTGCGCGGGAAAGTTATCGAGCAGATTCGGTGTTCGAGTGGCGACCAGTGGGCGCCTGCAGGCCATGATCTCCCCAAATTTGATAGATGATGCGGCGTCGAGAAAGGGCGAGCGCCGGTAGGGAACGGCGACAACATCAACCGCTGCCAAGGCCCAAGGAATTTGCTCGTGGTCCAGGTTGCCCAGGTAGTGAACACCGGGCGCATCGAATGTGATTTCGGCGTCAGCTTTTCCGGCAAGTATCAGTTCAACGGAGCTGTCGATGCTTCGCACGATTCGCATTGCCTCGATGAGATCGGGCAGCCCACGTTCGCGATTGAGCGCTCCGAAATAGCCTACCAATGGCGTCGCTGTGGGTAGATCGAAGCATTGGCGTGCCGCGCCCATCTTGTGCGCAGTGAAGTGATCTAAGTCGATCCCGTTCATGATGAGTGCATCACCTCGGTTGGGATTGCCGAGTTGTCCCAATAATCGGCGGCTGGCAAACCAGCAACGGTCTGCATGCTGAAGGAGAAAACCGAACAGGTTCCAGCCGAGGGGTTTGCGATAGCCCGTGAATTCGTCGTACTTGTCGTACACATCAAACACGAAATGAGCGCCAATCGATCGGGCAAGTAGCCAGCCGAGCAGGCCAATGTAAGCATCGCCACTGGCGACGATGTGCGTGGGGCGCTCACTGCCGCGCAGACGGCTTGCGAGGGTGCTCAAGGTGGCCGCGAACCAAGCAGGTCCGCGCAGTGGGGTGCTGTCGATAGGCAAAGCGCCTTGCGTCTGCTGGACACGTTGTTTGCTGTGGTAATCGATCAACCAGAGCCGTGTATCGATACCCTGCTGTGCCCAGTGGCGAGGAAGCTGATAGATGCGACCATAGTGGTCCAGCAGCGTATCGCGGTTGGTGTAGAAGCGCTTGCCAATGAATAGCACCCGCATCAGCGTTTTCCCCTGATCAGGGCTGCAACGACTCGCCGCCCAAACACATCCCAAGCAAACGGGGCCGCGAAGTTGCGAATCACGTTTTGGGCCATCGGTCGATCGGTGAGGTGCAAGACCGCAGCCGCCAGCGCGTTCCCGTCATTGGGGCTGACGGTCGTTCCGCTGACGCCCTCGGCCACGGCATCCACCACCCCGCCTGTGGCGTATCCCGCGGTGGGTAAGCCATGCGCAGCCGCCTCGACGGCGACCATCCCGAAGCCTTCGGGGTCGTTGGGGATGTCGCGCACCGGAAACACATGCACATCGGCACCGGCGTAGGCATCGGCCAGATCGCGGCCGAACAATGTGCCCAGAAACCGCACCCTCCCGCCCACGCCGGCCGCATCGGCGGCGGACTGGATGCTTTGCGGGGTTTGCGCTTCGGCGTAGAGAGCATTGGCTGGCACGTCGCCGACGATGAGCAGTTGCACATCGGGCCGTACGGCGGCGATGCGTGGCAGCACGTCGCGCACGAATTCGCGCAGGCCCTTGCGCGCGGTTAGTCGGCCTACGGACAGCAGCACTGGCGCATCGCCGAGCTGGTGCTGGGCGCGAAAGCGCGCCCGCGCCTGCGGATCGGGCGGCGGAATCTCCACGCCGGGGTGGACGACGTGGATGCGCGCCGGGGTGATGCCGATGCCTTCGGCCAGTCGCGCCGTGGGGCGGCTGTTGGCGATGATCACGTCCATGCATCGCAGCGCTGGCCGCCACAGCGCGCGGTACACCGGATGCGGCACGGTGAGGTCCAGCCCGTGCACGTACACGGCCCTACGCGCCTTGCAGGCACGGGCCGCCCACCAGACCAGGGGCGCAGTGAGGCCGCTGCCAGCGAGCACGATGTCGGGCTTCCATTCGCGCGCTTCATGCCGGGCCAAGGTGGCTGTCCTGAGCAGAAAGAGCCATAGCGGCTTGAGGGGCGCCTCTCGAACGGCTACGCCGTGTGGGGCGTGTTGCGCCGCACCGACAGGCGCCACGATCCGCACGTCGAGGCTTTTGGACAACTCTGCCGCCATATGCCAGTTCAACCGCTCCATACCTCCCCAAAGGGGAGGGAAATTGCGGGTCACAAGCAGCAGTTTTTGGCGTGTTTCACTCATCGGGTGCCATTTCTCGCGGGGCATCTGTTCTGATTTGATCGTCTCCACGTGACCGGCAGCGCAGCGATTTTGTCTCCGTCAGCCTGGTCATTCGATGTTTTTTCAGCGCACCACACCCACGCCCGCGGCCATGGCCGCCTGCATCAACGCGTCGTCTTGCGTCGCGATGGGTAGTTGCAGCCGCAAGGCGAGTTCGAGGTAAGCGGCGTCATAGCTGGTGAGATCGAATCGCAGAGCGAGCGCGAGGAGCGCCGAAGATGATGACGGCGCCGTGTCAATCGTGATGGGCAGCGTGTTGATTTCCGCGCTGATTTCCTGCGCCCGTTGTGCCACGATAGCGCCGCGCTTGCATGCCGTGCGCAGCACATTGGCGAGTTCCAAGGGCCACAGCCCTGGCGCAAAAGCCGTGTCGTCGAGCAGGCGCTGCGCCACGACTTCGGTGTAGGGCGTGGCCTGATTGGAGAGAAACCAACCGCAGACGACCGAGTTGTCGATGACGAAAGGCATCAGCGTGCGCCTTCGCGGGATAGCGCCTTGATGTCGCCTTCGAGTCGAACCTCGTCGCGCCAGGTGCGCAAACGCGAAAAGCTGGCGGCGATGCGGCGCCTGGCCTCCGCCTTGCCTTGTTTGACCACCGGCTCGGCGATGAGCCGGGCGACAGCGGTTCCGCGCCGGGTGATGGAGACGACCTCCCCCTGCTCAGCAGCCACCAGCAGTTCAGAGAACCGGTTTTTGGCTTCATAGACTGGGACGATTTTCATGGGGCGCTCGCTGCGTGAGATGGCTAGCTCGATTTTAGCCGCTCAACCATCACGCTTGTACGTCAGATTGGTGATCTGCTCCGAGATCAGCCCGATGAGAAAAACGATCACGCCGGCGCTGAGCAGCAGGGCGCTCATATTGGTGAAACGTCCTTCGGTGGCGTAGGTGTAGCCGTACCAGCCCAGGCCGAGCAGTGTGAACCCCGCCGCCACCGGCGCGAACAGCTTGAGCGGCGAATACAGCGTGGCAATCTTGAAAATGATGAGCAGGAAGCGCACCCCGTCGCGCAAGGGGCGGATGTGGCTGGTCCCCACGCGCCTGGCCGCCACGATGGGCACATAGGCCACCGGATACGCGCTGCGGAAAAACGCCATGGTGCTGGTCGTCGGGTAGGAAAACCCGTTGGGCAGCAGATGAATGAACTCCAGAAACTTGTCGGCGCGCGCGGCGCGGAAGCCGCTGGTCAGATCGCGCACGGGGTGATTGGTCATCCAGCTTGCCAGGCGGTTGTACAGGCCGTTGGCCAGGCCCCGGCCCACGCTGGCCTGAGAGCCATCGCCCCGCGCGCCCACGGCCATGTCGTAGCCTTCGTCCAGCTTGGCGAGAAGGCGGGGGATGTCGGCGGGGTCGTGCTGCCCGTCCGCGTCCATGAACACCAAGACCTCGCCTTGCGCAGCGCGAGCGCCCGTCTTGATGGCGGCGCCATTGCCCATGCCGTAGGGCTTGCTGATGACTTGCGCTCCGGCCTGCGCGGCCACGGCCGCGGTGGCATCGGTCGAGCCGTCGTTCACCACGATGATTTCGGCTTCGGGGTAGAGGCCCCGGATGCGCGCCACCGTCTGCCCCACGGCGCCCGCTTCGTTGCGTGCGGGGAGAACGATGGAAAGCCGGGGCGGGTGGGTCGTCATGGCGGAGCGGGTGGATGCTTGCGTGAGGCTCATTGTGCAGTGCCCTGGGTCGATTTCTCGGCGATTTCACGCATCAGCACCTTGCGCAGATGGGCCTCGCTGTCCTGATAGAAGCCGACATGCCGCAGCCAGCGCTGATGCAGCGCCGGCATGCTCCAGCCGTGAAGGTGCGCAAGGGGCGAGGGCACCGCATTGAGCAGGTCGAGCGCCTCCTGCTGATGCCCCGCGCTGGCAAGCTCCACGGCGAAGCGCAACCGTGCGCCCACCGGCAAATCGGGTAATCGCAGCGCCTGCAGATCGAGTGCATAGGCAGCCTGGGCATGCCCGGCGCTCAGCGCGGCCAGGGCTTTGCGGTGCAGAAGATCGCGCTGTACCGCGGTCTGATCGGCATGGGGGTTGGCCAGCGCCGCGGCGATCAGGTCTTGCCCGAAGTCTGCACCCAGCGCGGAGCAGGTACCCAGGCCATCGAGCAATTTGCCGAACTGATATTGGGTGACGTTGTCCGCCAGATCGGCCGTGCGGGCAGCATGCAGCAGCCTGGCGCGCAAACCCGCTGGCGCCTCGCCCAGGGCGCAAGCCACGCCGGCGCGATTGATCAGCAAAATCAGGCTGCGCGGGTGCTGGCGCAGTGCGGCATCGAGCAGGCGGGCGGCCTCGGGCGTGTTGCCGGTGTTGCTCCAGAAATTGGCCAGATAGCCTTGCGCGCGCGGTGAATCCGGGTGCTCACGCGCCCACACCAGAGCCTGCTGGAATGGTTTGCCCCAGACGTCCGCCCGACGTGCCGTCTGCAGCGCCAACAGGGCCAGCAGCGCAACGGCAAACCACACCGCCCAGCGGCGCCGGGGCGGGGTCTGGTCTAGCCCCGATGCCTGGGCTACAAGACCAGGCCTGACCCCATTCAGGCCATTGACCAGCGCGATCGCCAAGGGCAGAAACATCAGCCCCGCGGGCAGGTAGTTGCGATGTTCGAAGGCGAGTTCGAGCTGCAGCCAGGTGCTCTCCATCACCTGCCCCGCCAGATAGAAACCCACGGCCACGCCGGCCGCGGCCACCACGGGGTGCCGCGCCCAGCGCGACATCGCGGCAAAGACGATGAGCGCCAGGATGCCGAACACCGCAAACAGCGTGGACAGCGGTTGCAGCAGCCCGGTCGAGAGCACGATGTCGTCATGGAACAGGCCGCCGTCGTGCGTGCGCGCCAGCCAGATATCGCCCAGATACGTCCAGACGATGCGGCACTCGGTGAGCAGCCGTTGCAGCGGCGTGAAGTCGCGCCCGGCCATTGCCCCCGTCCACAGCCCCGGCAGAAACGTGGCGAGATAGCCCAACACCACTAGCGCGGGCAGCCGCACGAACACCCAGCGCCAGGCGAGAAAAGCGCGCCCGCCTTGCGCCACGGCGGTGTGCTGCCGGTCGAACACCAAGGCCTCCAGCACCCAGGCCAGCAGCGGCAGCAGCGCGCCGTTCTCCTTGGAGAGCACCGCCAGCAGCGTGCCCAGCGCGAGCGACACGCTCATCCACGCGTAGGCCGAGCGCCTGCGCCCCTGCGCCAGCAAGGCGCGGCCATGCGCGTAGCCCCACAGACCCGCAAACACGAACGTGGCGGCAAGCATGGCCATGCGCTGCACCACATACAGCGTGGTGCTCACCCAGAACGGGTCGAGCAGCCACAGCCCTGCGGCCAGCACGCCGGCCCAGGCGGCAGGCCGCCGCGCCAGGCCCAGCGCCCGCGCCAGCGCCGCGCACAGCCCCGCGAGCAGCGCGCCGTTGAGCAGATGAATCGCCACATTGGTGAGCTTGAAAGCCTCGGGCGCCGCCGGCCAGTTGCGGGCGTCGAGCAGAAAGGTCGCCAGGGCCAGCGGCCGCCCCGTCGGCCCGGCAAAGCCCGAGGTGAGAAAGGCCACCGCCTTCCACCAGGTGTCGATCTGTCCGTAGTCGCCCAAGGGGGCGAGGTTGGAGAAGTCGTCGAACAGAAAGGGTCCGGTGCGGCCAGGCCAGTAAGCCAGCCAACCCACGATCAGCAGGGCACCGAGAGCCAGAAGGGGCCGCATCCGGCGTAGATGGGAAGAAGGCATCGATGTCTCTGGAGTGTGCATGCCTACGGCCTCCCCACCCCAGCCCTCCCCACCTGTGGGGAGGGAGCTTCAGACTCCTCCCCTACGGCGTGGGGGAGGTTGGGGGGGGCGGCTTTTGTATCGCGCAGCGCGGGTTTCTCCTCCCCCACGCCGTGGGGGAGGTTGGGAGGGGGAGTGTTTCTGCCCGCCAAGTCGAGTTTGTGCTGCAACTCATGGCCCAGCTTCTCGATTTCCGCGTCGTGAATGCCAAACCGGTTCAGCTCGCGCATGCGCTCAAGCACCTGGCCCGCATCGGCGTACAGCCCGGCGGCCATCTGCATGAGCAGCAGGTTTTTCCAGTAGTCGTACTTGCCGGGGTCGAGCGCCACGGCGCGCAGCATGAGCTGGTAGGCCAGCGGGTTGTCGTGCGCAAGGTTGGCGGCCCAGTTGGCTTGCAGCGTGACCAGATCGGCCCGGCCCGGGTTGCGCTGCACCGCGAAGGCCACCAGTCGGCCGAGTTGCTGCACGTCCTCCGGGGTGTAGTGGCACACGCCATTGTTGCTGCACTGGATCAGGCTGTAGAGCGCGCCCACGTCTTCGGAGCTCATCGGCTGAGTGGCGATGGTGTGGTGCATCTCGGCCCACCACCGAGGTTGAATCGGCAGGCCGTTTTTCGCCGACATGAATACCAGGGCCTGCAAAGGCTGCAGATCGGCGCCGGGCAGCAGGGCGCCCTGTTCCATCTGCCGCATGCCCATCTGGAACTGCGGGCTGTCCACGCCTTGCGCGGTGATGAGCATCATGCGGCCCAGGTCGTAACTGGCGCGCGGCGACTTCGGATGCGTGGTCGCCTCGAAATACGCCAGCCGGTACGGGTTGCCCCAGGTCTGCGCCCGAAGCGTGGTGAAAAGACCGTAGAGCGTGATCAACGCCAACACGGCGCCCACGGTGAGCAGGCGCAGCGTGCCGCGGCGCCCGGCATCGGGCGGGCTCCCCCTCCCGGCCTCCCCCACGGGGTGGGGGAGGTGAGCACGGCGCTTCGCGGCTTGCGGGCTCCAGGTGAACAACAGCGCGAACAGCGCCAGAAACACCCCCCAGTCCGGCAGATAGTTGCGATGCTCGTACACCAGCTCCAGCGGCACGAAGGTAGACAGCAGCGACTGCCCGGCGAACCACCACAGCACACCGAACGCGAACAACGGCAGGCGGCGGCGCAAGGCCAGCGCCGCACCCAGCAGCGCCGCCAGAAACGCCCAGCTTGCCGCCGTCGTCCACGGCGAGAGCCAGCCGGTGGATAGCGCAATGTCGTCGTGATAGAGCGAAAGCGCATCGGGCGAGGGCAGTACGATCCAGCGCAGATAGTCCACCAGCACCCGGCCTTCGGTGAACAGCCTCTCGCTCAAGGTGAACGGACGGGCGGCGTAGGCCGAGCCGTTGAGCGCCCCGGGTAACAGCCACGCCAGGCCCAGCACGCCGGGAATGAGCAGCAGCACCACGAACACCGGAATCAGCGGGTTGAGGCCGGAGGGCGGCGCGGCCGACTCCCCCTCCCGACCTCCCCCACTGCGTAGGGGAGGAGAAGACGGCGTGTCACGGTTTTGGGTATGCCCCTCCCGACCTCCCCCACTGCGTAGGGGAGGAGAAGACGGCGTGTCACGGTTTTGGGTATGTCCCTCCCGACCTTCACCACTGCTGGAGGACGAGCAAGAGACTCCCTCCCCACCTGTGGGGAGGGCAGGGGTGGGGAGGCTTGTCGCCGCCCGCGCCCCGCGCAGCACCACCCACTCCAGCACGAAGGCATAGGCCGGCAGCATCACCCCGGTCTCCTTCGCCAGCGCGGCCAGGGCCGTGCCCAGCGCCAGACTGCCCCAGATCCACGCCAAGGCGCCGCGCCGGCCGGCGATCAGCCGCATGCGGCCATGCCAATACGCCAGCAGCCCCAGCAGCACGAAGGCCGAGGCCAGCGACTCTTCGCGCTGAATCACGTAAAGCACCGCCGTGAGCTGAATCGGGGCCAGTACCCAGGCCGCCGTGGCGAGCAGCGCCAACGCAGGGGCGCCGACCAGCCAGGGGCTCGGCGCCCGGCGCTCCAGCCAGCCCAGCACCCGCGCCGACAGCAACCACACCAGAGCGCCGTTGAACAGATGCAGCAGCACATTCGCCAGCTTTAGCGGCCAGGGGTTCATGCCGGTGAACACCATCTGCGCGGCAAAGGTGAACATCGACAGCGGCCGGTCCAGCGGCCCGGCATGCGCGCTCCAGATGGCGTGCCAGAAATGAGACTGCAGCGCACTTTGCGCAAACGCCGCGTTGTCCACCAGATTGCCGAAATCGTCGAACACATAACCGCCCGACAGCCCCGGCCAATAAACCAGCAAGCCCAGCGCGAGAATGAACAGCAGAAACAGCTTCGAAAAGAGCTTCGGGGTCAGGTCTGGCTTCATCGCATACGCCTTGCCTCGTGGCGGCGCACCCCACGGCCCGCGATCTCCAGAAGCAGTCGGCGGTCCGTGTCATCGACAGAGAGGGCCTCTCGCCGGTCGCCCCGGGCCGTGACGGGATGGAGCGCATGCGGTAATTCGAGAGGCGGAAAATGGAGCATGGTGCGAGTCTAGCTTTGGATAACGGGCCCTGGACCCGACGCTTGGGTCATTCGGCTCATTTTCCACGCGCAACGACTCGATGCGTGACAACGTCCGCACCTTGGTGGTTGCCAGAGCGAGGTCTTCGCACAAAGCGTGCGCGGCGATGAGCAGGTCGTTCGGGCCGATGGGCGTACCGGCTCTTTCCAGCGCCGAAGCGCAGTTCGGCACCCACCACGATCGACGTGCACACCTGCGAATCCCCGACCCGGGCGATGGCCTGGGCAACGATGCCGTCGCGGATGGCGTAGCAAATCCGACAGCACGTTGGTGTCGGGCAAAGAACGCAAAGTCGGCGTCACCGCTTCACATCAGCCAGAGGCTGCAAGCCGGCCTCCCTCGCGGCGCATGACAGCCTCCCGCCCTTTCAACTCGAATTCGCGCGGGATGCGCACGGCCTGCCTGATGGCGTCCATGGCGGAACCCACGCACAGGACGTTCAGCGCAGTTCACGATCAGGCCACCATATCCAAATCAGGCAGGGCCGATGGCATGGAGGCGTCAGGGTATTTGTGAGGCCATGAAAAAACCCGCCTCGCGGCGGGTTTCCGGGTGAAGAAGGGGGGTATGGAACTAGACCTGACCCCATTCACTTTTAGCTACCGTTGCAAGAACTGGGCAGGTATTGAGTAGGAACGGTAGTGCCAGCGGAAGTAGTACCGCAAGTCCAACGAATGGATCCGCCACCGGCTGTTACCGCCGACAAGGACAGAATTTTGCCATCAATTGCGCTATTGGCCTTCTGAGGAGAGGCCTTGCTGAAGGTAATCAGAATTTTGCCTCCTGCAGCATTAACATTAGAAACATAGCTTCCAGTAATGGCATTGGCCGCTGCAAGTCCAGCAGATGCATTTTGCGATGGGAATGTTCCCTTATTGGTGTAATATTCTGCCAGCGCGGTTTTTGCCCCATCAGCCAACGAAAGACCTTCCGAAACCTGCGCCCGAATCGTGTAATTCTGATAAGCCGGAATCGCGATGGCTGCCAAAATACCAATAATCGCCACCACGATCATCAATTCGATCAGGGTGAAGCCTTGCTGCATTTGTTGCTTGATGCTGAGATTGCGTTTCATCTGAAACTCCCGAGAGTGGAAAGTAAGAAAATTAATGAACAAGAACGGTTGGGTAAAAAACGCCGCAGCCCGGAGCGGAGGTGAACCTGGAGATGCTGCCCCGAGCTGCGGTGGACTGACATCACCCCCCGATGGGCAGGGAACATAGAGCACAAGCCGTGCCAGCCCGAAATCCTGCCTTTTCTGTGAACTGGTTCACGAAATCCAGCCCCGCGACTCTTCAGGCCGCTGACAATCTTTGTCGTCATCGCCCGTTTTTGTCAGCCCGGCCTGCGAATTGGCATCGCCCCAAAGCAAGAGGGCGCAGGCTTGAAGCCTGCGCCCTCTTGCGGTGAGAGGAATGGGCCGTGTCAGCGGCAGGATGTGGGTAGATAGTCTGGCGATACGCCGTTGGCGGCGGCATGGGTGGTGCAGTTCCATATCAAGGTGCCGGCCGAACTGGTGGCCGAGAGGTAAAGCACCTTGTTCTGAAGATTGCTGTTGGCGTTTTTGCCGTAGGTCATTTGAATGAGGCCCGAGGTGACGGTGACGCTGCTCACATAATTGCCGCTGATGGACGCCGGCGAAACCAGCCCGGCGGACTGGTTGGAGTTGGGAAAGGCGCCGTGCTGCGCGTAGTAATCCCAGATGGCATTCTTCGCGCCACCCGCCAGGGTGAGCCCCTCGGCCACCTGGGCGCGCATGGTGTAGTTCTGATAGGCCGGAATGGCAATGGCCGCCAGGATGCCGATGATGGCCACCACGATCATCAGCTCGATGAGGGTGAAGCCGCGTTGGAGGGTGGGGCGCATGGTCGGGTCGTGCTTGGAAGGGTTGAGTCCAGGATTTGTAAACAATCGTCATTCTGGCTCTGCAAACCGCAGGCCAGCGGGTTGGGGGGCACGGCGCGGGACAATGTGTGAACTGCTTCACGGTTTGGCGTGCACGGGGTGGTTTCGGTGCGACGGTTTGTGGCGCCCGTGAACCTCTTTTGTCACTCGGCGCGGTTGAGTTGACGGTTTTTCGCGGCCTGTCGTGGGCGCTTCAAGTTGGGGCCGACTGGGGCACAATCGGGCGGTCGGCGCCGCGCGGCTGTTCCGAAGATCGGGCATCGTCCTGACCCAAGGCGCGCCGCACACCAGGGGCTCGGCGATACCTTGCCCCGCTTTGCTGGGAGACAGACCATCATGCCACTCATCGATTCCATCGTGACCGAAGCCGCCGCGCTCACCGCCTTGCGGCGCGATCTGCACGCGCATCCCGAGCTGTGCTTCGAGGAGCTGCGCACCGCCGAGGTGGTGGCAGCGCAGTTGACGGCCTGGGGCGTGGAGGTGCATCGCGGCCTGGGCAAGACCGGGGTGGTGGGGGTGATTCACGGGCGCGACGGCGGGCAGGCGGGCCCAGGGCAGGGCCGCATGATCGGCCTGCGCGCCGACTTCGACGCCCTGCCGGTGACCGAATTCAACACCTTCGCCCACGCCAGCCAGCACCCCGGCAAGATGCACGCCTGCGGCCACGACGGCCACACCGCCATGCTGCTGGCGGCGGCGCAGCATCTGGCCCGCACGCGCGATTTCGAGGGCACGGTGGTCTGCATCTTCCAGCCGGCCGAAGAGGGCGGCGGCGGCGCGCGCGAAATGATCAGGGACGGCCTGTTCGAGCGCTTTCCGGTGCAGGCGGTGTTTGGCATGCACAACTGGCCGGGCATTCCGGCGGGGCACTTCGCGGTGAAGGCCGGGCCGGTGATGGCGTCGAGCAACGAGTTCCGCATCAAACTCACCGGCAAGGGGGCGCACGCGGCCATGCCGCATCTGGGCCTCGACCCGGTGCCCGCCGCCTGCCAGATGGTGCAGGCGTTTCAGACCATCGTCACCCGCAACCGCGCACCTCTTGACCCGGCGGTGATCTCGGTCACCATGATTCATACCGGCGAGGCGACCAATGTGATTCCCGAAGTGGCCGAGATTCAGGGCACGGCGCGCAGCTTCACCACCGAGACGCTCGACCTGATCGAGGCCCGCATGCGCGACATCGCCACCCACACCGCGGCGGCTTTCGGCGTGGCGTGCGAGTTTGCGTTCAAGCGCAACTATCCGCCCACCATCAACCACGCCGCCGAGGCCGAGTTCGCCCGGCGGGTGATGGTGGAGACGGCGGGGCCTGAAGCGGTGCACACGTTCGTGCCGTCGATGGGCGCGGAAGATTTTTCTTTCATGCTGCAGGAAAAGCCCGGGGCCTATCTCATCATCGGCAACGGCGACGGCGACCACCGCGCTCCCGGCCACGGCCTGGGCCCGTGCACCCTGCACAACCCGAACTACGACTTCAACGACGACCTCATCCCACTGGGCGGCAGCTTCTGGGTCAGGCTGGCGCAGGCGTGGTTGGCGCGGGGGTAAGGCGGTTTGCTCCCTCCCCACTGGTGGGGAGGGTTGGGGAGGGGAGTTTCTGAGCACACAGGGGCTCCAGCCTCCCCCTCCCAGCCTCCCCCACGGGGTGGGGGAGGTGAAAACAGCGCGCCGGGGAAGGCGGTTTGCTCCCTCCCCACTGGTGGGGAGGGCTGGGGAGGGGAGTTTCTGAGTGCACAGGGGCTCCAGCCTCCCCCTCCCAGCCTCCCCCACGGGTGGGGGAGGTGAAAACAGCGCGCCGGGTAAGGCGGTTTGACCTTGCATCCCCTCCCGCGGCTTGGCGCGCGCCATCGCGGGAATTTATTCAGCGTCGCGCCTGGGCGCCGAACTGCCGCTGGCCGCGATTTACGCAGACGTGCCAGCGCTGGCCGCGACGGTTTCGGCAGCGGCTTCGGCGGACGAGGCGGAAAAATCGACTTCCGCGTAAAGCTCAGCCAGCGGGAAGACGAAGCTGCGCTCGGATGTGGCGCAGGTGATCTGGGCGTCGAGCCCGGTGGCCTCATGCAGTGTCCAGACTCCGTCCGCACTACGGATGAAGGCCTCGATGTGCGGTTGGCCCTGCGCGACGAAGACCACGGCCTGCAAGCTGGGCAGCATGCGGTAGGCGGAGAATTTATCGCCCCGGTCGTGGCCCTCGGTCGAAGGCGAGAGCACCTCGACGATGAGAAGGGCATCCTGCTGCTGGTTGCTGCGCGCGGCGTCTGCGGCCGAACAGGTGACGAACACGTCGGGGTAGAAACTGGCGTTGGCGGCTTCCACGCGCAGCTTGACGTCGGCCATGTAGACCCTGCAGGGCGTGCCGCGCGTCTGGGCGCGCAGGGCGATGTACATGTTGCCCGTGAGGGTGTTGTGCGCGGTACTGCCGCCGGCCATGGCGAAGACCTCGCCGCCGAGGTATTCGTGACGCTCGGGCTGGGCTTCTTCCCAGACGAGATAGTCGGCGTAGGTGAAACGGGGCTGGGACAGAACGGCGGACATGGCGTTTCTCCAGAGAGCGTTTGAAGTTTACGGCGCTGCCGCCTCGGTCGCGCAGGTCTTGACGATCTGCCCGCCGAGCTGGCCCGACACGCTGCCGAGCGCCTTGATCTGCTGCGGGGTGAGCGCGGGGAGCCGCAGGGTGACGCGGTTCAGCCCGGTGTTGCGTTGCACCACTTTCGCGCCCTGCACGCCTTGCTTCTTCACGATCTGCAACTGCTCCTGCGCCGCGGCCTCGTTGCTGAAGACGCCCAGAGATATGCCCGGCTCATAGCGCGGCCGATCGGTCACGGGCGCGAACACTTTGACCTTGCCTTGCCGGGTGATCTGATCGAGCACGGTGCGCATCGCGTCCTGGCTGGGGAAGGGGCCGAGCAGCACCATCCATTGATCCGGCGTGGGGGTGTTGTGCGCCTTGGCCTTGAGCCCGGCCCTGGCCAGCGCGGCCTGTGCCTGCGCGAGGGCGGCAGACTCCATGGCACCGAACGGCCCGATCTGGCGGCAGACGGTGGGGGCGCCGTCGGCGGCGGCGTCTTGCGGCGCGGGCGCGGAAGGGGGGGGGTCGGGCTCGGCGGGGGCGCTGGCAGGCGCCGAAGACGCGGGCTGCGGCGCGCTGGCGGGCGTGGCCGAGGCGCTGGCCAGCGGCGTGATGTGCACCTGCTCGGGATGGATCTGCAGGGCCAGGCGCTGAGGCTCGCGCTGTGTGACCGGCCCCAGCCCGGCGCCTGCCATCCAGCCTTGTGACCAGGCGAAGAACACGAGGTTGGCGAGCAGGAGGGCGAGGAGCAGGGTGCGCATGGAAAGCCGGGGAAAGGGGTGAGGGCGAAGGCCGTCGTCAGTGAAGCGCCGTCATTTTGCCGTGTCTGTCGCGGAGGGTGGGTCAGACCTTCTCGGAAAGTCGCAAGGACACATCGGCGCTGAGCACGCGGCGCTCGCCCTCGGGGGTGCCCACCCGCAAGGCGCCATCGGGGGCAATGCCCAGGGCCGTGCCGCTGAACAGGGTCTGGCCGCGGTCCTGCACCGACACGCGCTGGCCGTTCCAGGCGTGCAGCGCGTCCCACTGCGCCAGCGTGGCCGCGAGGGGGGCGGCGCCTTCAGGGCGCTCCCGGGCGGGCCCTGGGGGCAAGGAAACTTGGGGCGGCCCCGCGTTGCCTTGAGAGACGCGGGCCGCTTGCTGCAGACCGTCGAGCAATGCGGGAACGAGGACGGCGAGGACCGCGCTGCGTTGCAGGTCGAGCCCGGCGCTGTCCAGCCCCGCGGCCTGGGACTGTCCTGCCGGCGCGCGCAGGTTGAGCCCGAAGCCGATGACGGCCCAGCGCGCCTGCGGGGTGTCGGCCATTTCCACCAGAATGCCGCCTAGCTTGCGCCAACCCCCGGCACCGTCGGCCGCGGGCAGGAGCAGGTCGTTGGGCCACTTCAGGCGCACCTGGCTGGCCCCGAGCGCATGGAGCGCCCGCGCCAGCCACACGCCCACGGCCAGGCTCAGCGGGCCGGGTTCACGCTTGCGCGGATCGGGCCAGGCCAGCGAGCACAGCACGCTGCTCTGGGCGTCGTCGGCCCAGACGCGGCCCTGGCGTCCGCGGCCCGCGGTCTGCTCGCCCGTGGCCAGGAGGGTGGGGCCATCGAGCCGCCCCGCGCGGGCCTCGGCCAGCAGATCGGCATTGGTCGAGCCGGTACGGGCGATCCAACGCACGTCGCAGGCCGGATAGCGGGCCGCGAGCCGCGTACGCAGCGGGGCAAGGGGGTCGGCGGTGGTCAATCTCCCCACCCCAACCCTCCCCACGGGTGGGGAGGGAGTGACCGCGCATTTCTCCTCCCCCAGCTCCTGGGGGAGGTTGGGAGGGGCATGTTTTGTGTTGCGCAGCGCTGTTCTCTCCTCCCCCAGCTCCTGGGGGAGGTTGGGAGGGGCATGTTTTGTGTTGCGCAGCGCTGTTCTCTCCTCCCCCAGCTCCTGGGGGAGGTTGGGAGGGGCATGTTTTGTGTTGCGCAGCGCTGTTCTCTCCTCCCCCAGCTCCTGGGGGAGGTTGGGAGGGGCATGTTTTGTGTTGCGCAGCGCTGTTCTCTCCTCCCCCAGCTCCTGGGGGAGGTTGGGAGGGGGAGTCTGGTCCTTGGGTTCTTCAAGAGCAGCTTGAATGGACATCAATACGCCCTCGACATGGGCCAAGACATCGTTGTTCCAGAAGCGCAAAACCTTGTAGCCCTCTTGCTGGAGAAACGCATCGCGTAGGGCATCGTGGGGAGATTCGTTGTGTTGTCCTCCGTCCAGTTCCACAACCAGCCGCGCTGAGGCGCAGGTGAAGTCGGCGATGTAAGGGCCGATGGGTACCTGACGGCGAAATTTGCTGCCCAATTGCTCATTGCGCACGCGGCTCCAGAGCAGGCGCTCTGCGTCGGTCATGTCGCGCCGCAATCGGCGGGCGCGGAGGGTGAGCGGATGAGTCACGGCGCTCTCCCCACCCCGACCCTCCCCACAGGTGGGGAGGGAGAGAACACACCTCCCCCACCCGTGGGGGAGGCTGGGAGGGGGAGAGGGCAGGCCTCGTCGCTCATCGGCGCTTGCGCGTTTTGGGCGCGAGCAGGGTGCCGCGGCAGTTGGGGGCGCCGCAGCGGCAGGCATAGTCGCGTTTGAGTTTGGCGGTGTAGCGGGCGTCGAGTTCGAGGGCGTAGTCGAAGAACAGTTCTTCGCCGGGGGCGATGTCGCGCAGGGCGTCGATGAACACGCGGCTGCCCACTTGCTGCGCCTCGCAGTTGGGGGCGCAGGCGTGGTTGATCCAGCGCGCGCTATTGCCTTGCACGCCGCCGTCGATCACGGTGGCGTCGCCCAGCGAGAAGTAGAAGGTGTGGTTGGGCTGTGCCGGATCGCGGGGATGGCGCCGCAGCGCCTCGGGCCAGTCGATGCGCTCGCCCTTGTATTCGAGCAGGCGTTGTCCCGCATGGATGGGGCGGCGGGCGAACACGCCGCGTCCATGGATGGGTGAGTTCTGCACCTGCGTGTAGGGGCCGATCGAGGGGGCATTCGGCGGAGCGCTGGCGGAGGCGCTGCGGGAAGGGGCGGTCGGCGTGGTGGTTTGGGCGGAACGGCTTGGGGGCATGGGCGTCAGCGCAGGGGGCGCGTCGTGCGTGGTGGTGGAGAAACTGGGTAAAGTAAAAAAAGGAGAAGCGGGACGGTGGAGGAGACAAACCTGCCGTAACCCTGTTCGTCGTGCATGAAGTTCAGGCATTCTAGGGAGCCGTCATCATGAATCAGCATCGTCGTTGGCAATTGAAAGGGTGGGCTGCCGCGCTGGCCGCGGTGGCGACGCCGACGTGGGCGCAGACGATGGCCGAGCAGGCCAGCGCGCTGGAGAAGAAAGACAAGAAGGCCGTGCCGCTGCCCAAGGAGGGAAGTCGGTTCTCCTTGCCGCCCGCGGTGGAACTGATCGATGGCAAGACGCTGCACACCCACGACTGGGCGGGCAAGGTGATCGTGCTGGAGTACTGGGCCACCTGGTGTCCGTTCTGTGCGCGGCAGATGCCGCACGTCGAGGCGCTGTACAAGAAAGAGCACGGCCGCGGGCTGGAGGTGCTGGCCCTGTCCATCGACAAGAAACCGACCGACATTCCCCCGTATCTCAAGACCAAGAACTACACCTTTCCGGTGGCGTGGCTTTCGCCCGCGCTGGCCAAGGTGCTGCCCAAGCCTGCGGGTCTGCCGGTCACCATCGTCATCGGCCGCGACGGCCGGGTGAAGATGGCCGATTCGGGCGAGCTGTTCGCCGAAGACATTGCGGGCATCGCCAAATATCTTTGATCACACCATTCTTTTATGAGCAATAGCGAAGCTTTCAGCAAAACCCTGGTCATCGCCGAGAAGCCCAGCGTCGCGCAGGACATTGTGCGGGCGCTGACGCCGCAGTCGGGCAAGTTCGACAAGCACGACGACCATTTCGAGAACGCGCAGTATGTCGTGACCTCGGCGGTCGGCCATCTGGTGGAGATCAAGGCGCCCGAGGACTTCGAGGTCAAGCGCGGCAAATGGAGCTTCGCGCATCTGCCGGTGATTCCGCCGCATTTCGATCTCAATCCGATCGAAAAGACCAAGAGCCGCCTCGGCGCGGTGGTCAAGCAGATCAAGCGCAAGGACGTGACGGCCCTGGTCAACGCCTGCGACGCGGGCCGCGAGGGCGAGCTGATCTTCCGTCTGATCCTGCAATACGCCGAAGGCAAGAAGGCCCTGGACAAACCGGTGCAGCGGCTGTGGCTGCAGTCGATGACGCCGCAGGCCATTCGCGATGGTTTCGAGCGCCTGAGGGGCGACACCGACATGCGCCCGCTGGCCGATGCCGCGCGCAGCCGCAGCGAGGCCGACTGGCTGGTGGGCATCAACGGCACGCGGGCGATGACCGCGTTCAACTCCAGGGACGGCGGCTTTTTCCTCACGCCGGTGGGCCGGGTGCAGACGCCCACGCTGTCCATCGTGGTGATCCGCGAGGAGCAGATCCGCAAGCATGTGGCGCGCGATTACTTCGAGGTGCATGCCCAGTTCGCCGCGTCGGCCGGCGGTTATGCGGGCAAGTGGTTCGATCCTGGGTTCAAAAAAGGGGAAGACGGCGACGCCCGTGCCGACCGGTTGTGGGACAGGGCGCGTGCCGAGGCCATCGTGGCCGCGTGCGCGGGGCGGCCCGCGGTGGTGCGCGACGAATCCAAGCCGTCCACCCAGCTCTCGCCGGCCTTGTTCGACCTCACTTCGCTGCAGCGCGAGGCCAACGGCCGTTTCGGTTTTTCCGCCAAGACCACGCTGTCGCTGGCGCAGGCGCTGTACGAAAAGCACAAGGCGCTGACCTATCCACGGACGGACTCGCGCCATCTGCCGGAAGACTATCTCGCCGTGGCGCAGCAGACGGCGCAGGCCTTGAGCGATGCGGGCGGCGGCATTGCGCCGCATGCCCGTCGCGCGCTTGCGGCCGACTACATCCGCCCGAACAAGCGCGTGTTCGACAACACCAAGGTGTCGGATCACTTTGCCATCATCCCCACGACCCAGATGCCTGGGGCGCTGTCGGAGGCCGAGGCCAAGATCTACGACCTGGTGGTGCGGCGCTTTCTGGCGGTGTTCTTTCCGGCGGCGGAGTATCTGGTGACCAGTCGCATCAGCACCGTGGCGCAGCACACGTTCAAGACCGAGGGCAAGATCCTGGTCAAGCCCGGCTGGCTGGAAATCTATGGCAAGGAGGAGCAGGGCGACGACGCCAATCTGCCGCCCGTGGCCGAGGGCGAAGAGGTGACGGCCGAGACGGTGGATCTCAAGGCCCTGAAGACGCGCCCGCCCGCCCGCTACTCCGAAGCCACGCTGCTGGGGGCGATGGAAAACGCGGGCAAGCTGGTGGAGGACGAGGAACTGGCCGAGGCCATGTCGGGCAAGGGCCTGGGCACCCCGGCCACCCGGGCGGCCATCATCGAAGGCTTGCTCGGCGAGGCCTATATGCTGCGCGAGGGCCGCGAGCTGATTCCCACGGCCAAGGCCTTCCAGCTCATGACCTTGCTGCGCGGGCTGCAGGTCGAAGAACTCACCAAGCCCGAGCTCACCGGCGGTTGGGAGCACAAGCTGGCGCAGATGGAGCGCGGGCAGATCACGCGCGAGCAGTTCATGCGCGACATCGCGGGCATGACCGAAACCATCGTGCGCCGCGCCAAGGAGTTCGACCGCGACACCGTGCCCGGCGACTACGCCACCCTGCAGACGCCCTGCCCGAACTGCGGCGGCGTGGTGAAGGAGAACTATCACCGCTTCGCCTGCACGCAGTGCGATTTTTCCATCGGCAAGCATCCGGGCGGCCGCAGTTTCGAACTGGCCGAAGTAGAGCACCTGCTGCGCGACAAGCAGCTGGGGCCGCTCACCGGATTCCGCAGCAAGATGGGTCGGCCCTTCGCGGCTGAACTCAAGCTGGCGCGCGAAGGTGGCCAGGGCCAGTGGAAGCTGGAGTTCGACTTTGGCGACAGCGCGCCCGGCAGCGACGGCGGCGAGGCGCCCGACTTTAGCGCGCAACAGCCGCTGGGCGCCTGTCCCAAGTGCGGCAGCGCGGTGTTTGAAGCGGGCAACGGCTATGTCTGCGAGAAGAGCGTGGGCCCGGCGCCGAGCTGCGACTTCCGCAGCGGCAAGATCATCCTGCAGCAGCCCATCGAGACGGAGCAGATGCGCAAGCTTCTCGAAACCGGGCGCACCGACCTGCTCGACGGCTTCGTCTCGGCGCGGACCAAGCGCAAGTTCAAGGCGTTTCTGGTGAAGCAGGCCGGCGGCAAGATCGGCTTCGAGTTCGAGCCTCGTCCCGCCAAGGCGCCGGCGAAGAAGGCAGCGGCGAAAAAGACGGCCGCCTGACCGGGCGCTGTCACACGTCGTCTGCATCATGCGCGGGTTTCCGGCAAGGACTGCATCCCCACATCAACATGACTGATGCCCACTTTGATTGGCGCTGGTTTGCGCACCGGGGCGGCGGCGACGCCGCGCCCGAAAACACCCTGGCTGCGTTTGAAACCGGCCTGAAGGCGGGATTCCGCGCCTTTGAATGCGATGTCAAGCTGAGCGCCGACGGTGTGCTCTGGCTGTTGCACGACGACACGCTCGACCGCACCACCGACGCGCGCGGCCTGGCGGCGCCCTGGCGCTGGGCGTCGCTGCAGATGGTCGATGCCGGGGGGTGGCACAGCGCGCGCTTCAAGGGCGAACCGCCGCCCTCGCTCGACGAGGTGCTGGATTTCGCCGCGCGCCATGACGCATGGCTGAATCTCGAGATCAAACCCAACCCCGACCAGGATGCGCGTACCGGCGACGCCGTGGCCCGCCGCGTGGCGCAGTGGGTTGCGGATCATCCGCAGGCGCCCCGGCCTTTGCTGTCGTCGTTTTCGCTCGCCGCGCTGCAGGCGGCGCGCACGACGCTGGACGACCTGAATGTCGAGTTGCCCCTGGCCTATCTGGTCGAGGTTTACGAACCGCAGGCGCTGACGCAGGCGCTGGCCCTGCGCGCCGAGGGCCTGCATACCGATTGGCCGCAGGTGACGCCCGAGGTCATCGCCGCGGTGCATGGCAAGGGGCTGAAGCTGCGGGCCTACACCGTGAATGCCGCCGAGGCGGCGAAGTCGCTGCTGGCCGACGGGCTGGACGGCCTGTTCACCGACCGGCTGGATCTGCCCGCGCGTCTGTAGGGTTCGTTAACGCTATTCATGCACCCGCCACAGCGCGGCCAGCAAGGCCAGGCTGTAGGGGCTGGCGACGGCCTCGATGAACCGGCCGAAGTCGAGATGGGCGGTGTCGTCGGCGCGGTCTGAGATGGTGCGGGCCACGGCAAAGGCCACGTCGTAGTCGTGGCAGACCTGGGCTACGGCGGCGCCTTCCATTTCCACCGCAAGCGCCTCGGGCAGGGCCTGGCGCAGGCGATCGCTTTCGGCTTCGGTGGAGATGAAACGATCGCCGCTGACGATCAGGCCCCGGTGCACGCGGGGAGCGTGCAGGCCGAAGGCTTCCCGCGTGGCCGACTCGATCAGCGAGGGCGCCCCAGTGGCGAACAGCGCCTCTGCTGCCAGGTGCAGCCGAGCCGTCAGTGCAGCATCGCTGTCGAACCGGCTGCGCCCGGTGTCGGGCACTTCGTATTGCGGATAGAGAGGGCGGGCGTCGAGGTCGTGCTGCAACAGCGTCTCGGCAATCACGAGGTCACCCACGCGCACCCGCCCGTCCAAGCCGCCCGCAACGCCCGTGAACAGCAGGGCGTCGCAGCCGAATTCGACGATCAGACTGGTGGTCGTGGCGGCCGCCGCGACCTTGCCGATGCCGCACAACACCAGAACCACCTCGCGGCCCCAGAGCGTGCCCAGGGTGTAGTCGCGTTGGCCGCGGCGCACGCAACGAGCGTCCAGCAGCGCGTCGATCAGACCCTTCTGTTCCTGCGCGATGGCACTGACGATGCCGGTGCGTGGGGCGTTCACGGTGGGGCTCCCACAACGCCCGGCAGCGTCTGGGCGCGTGGTGACGGGAGGGTTTGTTCTGTATCAATCGGTAAAGAGTGAGCAAAAGTATTCTGTCGATTCATCACTCTTGTGGAGGAAAGCATCATGGGGTCAGCTTGGCAAGGCTTGTTCGGCACGGATTATGGATTGTTCAGCCTGATCGGCATTTTGTTCATGCTCGGCATGGGCGTCTTCTTCATCTGGTTCTTCACCCGCAAGATCCAGCAAAGTACCGATGAACACGCGCGCGAACTGCGCGCAGGCGGTGGCAAGCCGCCCTCTCCCAACGGCCACGCCTGATACGGCCCGCGCAGCGTCGCCATCGTCGGTGCGCCTCATCGTTCTTCGTCGCCGTCACACGCCAACACGCATCGGGTCAACCCTCGGTTTTCAGGCAGAGGGTTGGCGTATGCTTTTGTCTGTTACAAAAAAGCACGTTTGATTTCACAACACAACATATTCACGGAGACACGCATGCATCGTCGTCAGGCAGTCATGGGTTTGGGTTTGGCCGCAGCCGGCCTGGGGCTGGGTTCGCTCGCGCGGGCGCAGCAGCCCATCGTCATCAAGTTCAGTCATGTGGTGGCGCCCAATACGCCCAAGGGTCAGGCCGCCGAGTACTTCAAGAAGCTGGCCGAGGAACGCACCAAAGGCCGGGTGAAGGTCGAGATCTATCCCAACAGCCAGCTCTACAAAGACAAGGAAGAGATGGAGGCGCTGCAGCTCGGCTCGGTGCAGATGCTGGCGCCTTCGCTGGCCAAGTTCGGGCCTCTGGGCGTCAAGGAATTCGAGCTGTTCGATCTGCCCTACATCTTCGACAACTACGATGAGCTGCACAAGATCACGCAAGGCCCCATCGGAAACGGCCTGCTGAAAAAGCTCGAATCCAAGGGCATTCTCGGTCTGGCCTATTGGGACAACGGCTTCAAGGACATGAGCGCCAACAAGCCGCTGAAGAACCCGGCCGATGCCAAGGGCCTGAAGATGCGCATCCAGTCGAGCAAGATTCTCGACATGGAAATGCGGGCCATCGGCGCCATTCCGCAGGTCTTGGCTTTTTCGGAGGTCTATCAGGCGCTGCAGACCGGGGTGGTCGACGGCACCGAGAATCCGCCTTCCAACTTCTACACCCAAAAATTCTTCGAGGTGCAGAAGGCCATGACGCAGACCCAGCACGGCTATCTGGGTTACGCGGTCATCGTCAACCAGAAGTTCTGGGATGGCCTGCCGGCCGACATCCGCAAGACGCTCGATCAGGCCATGGTCGAGGCCACCGAGTTTGCCAACAGGGTGGCGAAGAAGGACAACGATGACGCCACCGAGGCGGTGCGCAAATCAGGCAAGTGTGAGGTCATCGCGCTCACGCTGGCTGAACGTCTGGCCTGGAAGAAGGCGATGGTGCCGGTCTACAAACAGGCCGAGTCGCGCGTGCCCAAGGCCTTGATGGATGAGGTGTTCAAGGCGACCGGTTTCGACCCCGCCAAGCTCTGAGCGTCCTTTCCGGCAAAAACCGCCCCGCTCGTTCCGGCTGGGGCGGTTGCTCTCTTCTCGCGCGGCTGCGCACACTGCCATGTCTGTCCTTGCCCTGTTCAATCGCCTGCTCGATCGGCTGGAGGAAATGCTGATCGCGTTGCTCATGGCCGTCGCCACGCTGATCATCTTCGTCGCGGTGGTGCACCGCTACCTTGCCGGTCTGGCCATTCCCGGTCTGCAGGACTGGTTGCTGTCCATCAACCTGAGCTGGGCGCAGGAACTGACCATTTTCATGTTCGTGTGGATGGCCAAGTTTGGCGCGGCCTACGGCGTGCGCACCGGCATCCATGTGGGCGTGGATGTGATGGTCAACCGGCTGAGTCCGTCGCGGCGCAAGCCGGTGATTCTGTTCGGTCTGCTTGCCGGGGCGCTGTTCACCGGAGTGATCGCGGCTTTTGGCGCCAACTTCGTCTGGCATCTGAGCCAGACCGACCAGACCACGCCCGACCTGGAATGGCCCGCCTGGATCGTGTATCTGGCCATTCCGCTTGGTTCGTCGTTGATGTGCTACCGATTCTTGCAGGTGGCCTGGCGTTTTCGCCGCGACGGCGAACTGCCGCATCACGACCCGGGCCAGGTCGAAGGGCTGGATGAGCCGCTGTCCAACGATCCTGCGGGCGACGGCCAGCACCCACGCTTTCCCGGGGAGATCGCGCGATGAATGCCACGATCATTTTTGCGCTACTCGTGGCGTTGATGCTCACCGGCATGCCGGTGTCCATAGCGCTCGGGTTGACGGTGTTGACCTTTCTGTTCGCGTTCAGCGACGTGCCGATCCAGGCGGTGGCGCTCAAGCTGTTCACCGGCATCGAGAAGTTCGAGATCATGGCGATTCCGTTCTTCATCCTAGCCGGCAACTTCCTCACCCATGGCGGTGTGGCGCGGCGCATGATTTTGTTCGCCACCAGCATGATCGGCCACTGGCCCGGTGGATTGGCGCTGGCGGGGGTGATGGCCTGCGCGCTGTTTGCCGCGGTGTCGGGGTCGAGTCCGGCGACGGTGGTGGCCATCGGCTCGATTCTGATCCCGGCGATGGTCAAGGCGGGATTTCCGCCTCGCTTCGGCGCCGGGGCGATCACCTCTTCAGGTGCTCTGGGCATTCTCATTCCGCCGTCCATCGTGATGGTGATGTATGCGGTTTCGACCAATTCGTCGATCGGTGCCCTGTTCATGGCGGGGGTGGTGCCGGGGCTGATCCTTGCGGCCATGCTGGGGGCGACGACATGGTGGCGTGCCTGGCGTGGTCGCTATCCGCGTCAGCCCCGCGCGAGCTGGGCGGCGCGTGGGCGTGCGCTGCGCGAGAGTGTGTGGGGGCTGCTGCTCATCGTCATCGTGCTCGGGGGGATCTACACCGGGCTGTTCACGCCGACCGAGGCGGCAGCCATGAGCGCGGTCTACGCCTTCATCATCGCCGTGTTCGTCTACAAAGACCTCAAGCTCAGTGACGTGCCTCGGGTGCTTCTGGCTTCGGCCAATATGAGTGCGATGCTGCTCTACATCATCACCAACGCGGTGCTGTTCTCGTTTCTGATGACCTCCGAGCAGGTTCCGCAGGGCATTGCCCAGTGGCTGCTCGACGCTGGCTTGGGGCCGGTGGTGTTCTTGCTTCTGGTCAATCTGCTGCTGCTGGTGGCCGGGAATGTCATGGAGCCGTCGAGCATCGTGCTGATTCTCGCGCCCATTCTGTTTCCGGTGGCTGTGCACCTGGGTATCGATCCCATCCACTTCGGCATCATCATGGTGGTGAACATGGAAATCGGCATGCTCACGCCGCCGGTGGGACTCAATCTGTATGTCGCCAGCGGCATTGCCAAGATGGGCATCACCGAGCTGACTCTTGCCGTCTGGCCCTGGCTGCTGACCATGCTGGTATTTCTCGGCCTGGTCACCTACATCCCGGCAATCAGCCTGGTGTTTCCTCGCTGGCTGGGTATGGTGCCGTGAGCCTTTTGATCGGGCACTGAGGCGTTTGAACGGATCATGGGCCGCGCCAGGCAACAGCGTCTCCCCCTCCCAACCTCCCCCACTCTGTGGGGGAGGAGTAAATAGCGCTGCGCGCGATCTGCGTATGCCCTCCCAACCTCCCCCACTCTGTGGGGGAGGAGTCAACAGCGCCGCGCGCAATCTGCGTAATCCCCTTCAAGCCCTACCGCAGGCGGGGGAGGCGCCGATTGGCTCCCTCCCCACTCGTGGGGAGGGCTGGGGAGGGGAGTCGGTTCAAACGTCAACCTGCCGGATCAATCGCATTGCGGAGCCGTTCGCGGTGCCCGCGTGCGGCAGGTTTTCAGGCGGCTTGCTGCGATTCGTCAGGCTGGCTGCAGGTCCATTTCTCGCCCATGTCGGACGAGAGGTAGCCGACGAGCCGAAAGTGATCTTGCGTGGCCACGTCTGGCGAGGTGCGGTAGATGGCCACGCCATAGGCGCCCCGCAGGCGGGCATGCTCGGCTCTTGCAAGAGCCTCGACGATGGCGCGGCTGCCGATCGCGACGACATAGCTGTGCTGCTCGGCTTCTCCGTGATGGAAGGCCTGGGCGAAATGGATGATGGCGTTGGTATCTGTCATGGAAAGCCTCCTTGCGTGGAGCGAATGATGGTCGCGAAAAGCTTAGGCTGTTCTGCGCTAGATCAGGCGGCGAATGCGTGACAAACCATGACCGCGCGGCCATCGGAGACTCAAAGGCCGCGCACCCGTTCGATGTAGTCTTGCATGGCCTGCGCGCGCGAGGCGCCGCGCAGCGCGGCCCAGGCATCCCATTTGGCGCGGGCGACGAAGTCGGTCATGCCGGGACGCTCGCCCGCGACATCGCCGCTGCTGCCTTGCTTGTACAGGGCGTAGAGCTGCAGCAGCGTGAGGTTGTCGGGCCGGGTGGCCAGGGTCTTGGAATGGGCGATGGCGGCGTCGAACGCGGCCTGCAAGTCGTTGGTGGGGGCGGAGTCGGTCATGAAAAAAGCACGGTCGTTCGAAAGCCGGGATCATACGAGCGACTGACGCGTGCCGCCGCGAAAACGCGTTCAGCGTCGCCTTAAGCCGACACTCAGCCAGCGCCCGTAGGCTTCGGCCGTTGTCGGCAAGCCCGCTTGCCGACAACGGCCACAGGCCCACAGGCACAATGCCGCAGCCCTCACTGTTTTCAGGAGCCGTTTGTCCCATGCAGACCCAACCTACTGCGCAGTCGTATCGCTTCGCTTTCAGGCATTTCTACGCGCTCGCCAAGCCTTATCTGGTTTCGGAAGAAAAGAAGAAAGGCTGGGGGCTGTTGCTGCTGGTGCTGGCGATGAATCTGGCGCTGGTCTGGGTCAACGTCAAGCTCACGCAGTGGAACGGCGACTTCTTCAATGCCCTTCAGGCCAAGAACTTTGGCGCCTTCAAGCAACTGCTGCTGATCTTTACCGGCTACGCCTTTCTCTACATCGCGCTGGCGGTGTATTCGCAGTATTTTTTGCAAATGTTGCAGATCAGCTGGCGGCGCTGGATGACCGAAGTGTTCCTGAAGGACTGGCTGGCCGGCGGCACGCACTACCGCATGTCGCTGCGGCAGGGCAACACCGACAACCCGGACCAGCGCATCGCCGACGACATCGGCGGCTTCATCAACGGCAGCCTGAATCTGTTCTTCGGCTTTGTCTCTTCGCTGGTGACGCTGTTTTCCTTTCTGTTCATGCTCTGGGTGCTGTCCGGGGCGATCACGCTGTTCGGCATCACCATTCCGGGCTACATGGTGTGGGTAGCCCTGCTGTACGCCGGCGTGGGCAGTGTGCTGGCGCATTGGGTGGGCAAACCGCTGATCCGGCTGAATTTCTTTCAGCAACGCTACGAGGCCGATTTCCGTTTCGGTCTGGCCCGCACCCGCGAGCATGACGAAGGCATCGCGCTCTACAACGGCGAGGCGCGCGAGCTGGCCGGGCACCGCAGCCGCTTCGCCAATGTGTGGAGCAACTGGTGGGGCATCATGAAGCGGCAGAAGCTGTTCACCTGGTACAGCGCGTTCTATGGGCAACTGGCCATCATCTTCCCCATTCTGGTGGCCGCGCCGCGTTACTTCGCGGGGCAGATTCAGCTCGGCGGTCTGACGCAGACGTCGCAGGCTTTCGGCCAGGTGCAGGGTGCGCTGTCGTGGTTCATCGGCGCCTACACCAGCATTGCCGACTGGCGCGCCACCGTCGAGCGTTTGCAGACCTTTGTCGACGCGATGCACCAATCTCAGCAGAATCCGCACGATCCCGCGCCCGCATCGCCTGCCGGACGGCCATCGGGCACCCCGCCCACCACGGCGGGCGTGGTGCCGCTGCGCAGCGCGCGAGAGTCGGTGGCACTGGGCGACCTGCTGCTGCTGGCACCCGACGGCCGTCCGCTGCTGCAGTGCGCGGGCGAACACATCAGCCGCGGGCAGCACACCCTGTTCACCGGACCCTCGGGCAGCGGCAAGAGCACGCTGGTGCGCTGGCTGGCGGGCATCTGGCCTTACGCGCTCAATGCGGCGCATGCGCATGCACCCTCGGGGCGCACGTTGTTCCTGCCGCAGAAACCCTATCTGCCGCTGGGCACACTCAAGCAGGCGCTGACCTATCCCCAAAGCCCCGATGATTTCAGCGCTGCGCAGATCAGCGAGGCCTTGCAACTCGCCCGCGTGCCCTATCTGGAGGCGGCGCTGGAGCAGACCGACACCTGGATGCAGCGGCTCTCGCCCGGCGAGCAGCAGCGTCTGGCCGTGGCGCGGGCGCTGCTGATCGCGCCCGACTGGCTGTTCATGGACGAGGCGACCAGCGCGCTCGACGCGCCGACCGAGCGTGCGATGTACGCGCTGTTGCAGCAGCGTTTGCCCGAGGCCACCCTGGTCAGCGTGGCGCATCGCGTCGGAGTGATCGAGTTTCACGCGCAGATCTATGCAATCGACGTCGATCCCACCCGCCAAGGCCCGGCACGCATCGAAAGGCGCGATGCCGAACAGGCGCGCAAAGCGGCGCTGGGCGAGGGCGCGATCGCCGATGCGTCGGCAGTCGCGTCCTGACGTTGCAGGAGACGGGCCCTGTCGCGGATTCGCCGCCGGCCGCGTTATGACGCCATACGGGCTACAAACACGAGGATTTTCCCCATGCGCTTTCCTGATACTTTTTTCCGGCGCGCCGTGCTTCGACGAAGTACGGCGCTGATGATCCTGCCGACCCTCGCGGCATTCGGTCTTGGCGGCTGCGTGGTGGCCCCGGTGCCACCGCCCCAGTATGGCTACGGCGCTCCCGCGTACGACGTGGTCAATGTGCCGCCGCCAGCACCGCAATATGAGGTGGTCGGCGTGGCACCGTATCCCGGCGCTGTCTGGATCGGCGGCTACTGGGGCTGGGCGAGTGGCCGCTACGTGTGGAACCGGGGTTATTGGCATGCCCCCCGCGCCGGCTATCGTTGGGTGCCGCATCGCTGGGTGCCGCAAGGAGGCGGCTGGCATGCGCAGGGTGGCCGATGGGAACGCGGTCATTGATCCGGCAGGTTGACGTTTGAACCGACTCCCCTCCCCAGCCCTCCCCACGAGTGGAGAGGGGGCCAACACGCCACCCCACGGCGTAGGGGAGGGTGGGAACGGCATACGCAGATCGCGCGCAGCGCTGCCTACTCCTCCCCCACGGCGTAGAGGAGGTTGGGAGGGCATACGCAGATCGCGCGCAGCGCTATTTACTCCTCCCCCACAGGGTAGGGGAGGTTGGGAGGGCATACGCAGATCGCGCGCAGCGCTATTTACTCCTCCCCCACAGGGTGGGGGAGGTTGGGAGGGGGAGACGCTGTTGCCTGGCGCGCCCATGATCCGTTCAAACGTCTCCATGCCGGATCAATAGGTCGATGCTGCACAAGCCCTTCGCGCGTCCCCGCGGCGGGCGGTCTGCAGCGTTGCCCTAACCTTTTCAGCCGCTGAGTGCGGATTCAGGCGTCGATGGTTTTCAGCCACCAATCGTGCAGATTGCAGGTGCTGGTCACCATCACCTTGCCCTTGTAGCCTTCGGGCAGCATGTGTTCCGAGACGGGCTGGTCTTTCCAGTTGAAGGTCTTGCGGTCAAGGTACTTGCCACCTTCGAGCACTACGGTGTGGCTGACGATGTAATGCGCCTCGCTCATCGGATGCGGGGTGGTGACGGTCATCTTGCGGCCATCGATCTTCACCAGCGGCACATGGAGTTTTTCCACGTCCTTCCAGTGGCCGGGGTCGTTCTCGGTGAACACCACATTCGTCATCGCGCCGCTGCCTTGAGCCGCTTGCGCCGCCTTGGGCAGAGCGACGGCGGCCGTGGCGACAGCCAGGGAACTTGCGACAAATTCACGGCGTTGCATTTGGATCTCCTTCAGGAAGTGAGGCCTGGAAGATAGGAGTGCCGCAGCGGCGCAAGGTAAGCAAAGGTATCGCCCTGCTGAGACTGGGGAATCTGTGATGGCGCGGCGACTGACGCGCGCGCTCGGGTGCTATAGGGCGCTATGGGGCGTTATGCTCGCTGCGACCGCGAGACCGATCCATGCCCTACACCCACACCATCGGCGCCGTGCGCCATGTCTTTTCCGATCTCAAGACCTTGCTGGCGCGGGCCACGCCGCCGCGCTCCGGTGACGAATTGGCGGGGGTGGCCGCACGATCGGCCGAAGAACGCATGGCCGCACGCCTGGCGCTGGCCGAGGTGCCGCTGGCACGATTTCTGAACGAGGCGGTGATCCCCTACGAGGCCGACGAAATCACCCGGCTGATCGTCGATGGCCATGACGCGGCCGCCTTCGCTCCCATCGCACATCTCACCGTGGGCGGTTTTCGCGACTGGCTGCTGTCCGACGGGGTGGATGGCGAGACGCTTGCTGAGCTGGCGCCTGGCCTCACGCCGGAGATGGTCGCTGCGGTGAGCAAGCTCATGCGCAACCAGGATCTCATTCTGGTCGCGCAGAAATGCGCGGTGATCAGCCGCTTCCGTACCACGCTGGGTCTGCCCGGACGCATGGGCGTGCGTCTGCAGCCCAACCACCCGACGGACGACCCCGCGGGCATTGCGGCGTCCATCGTCGACGGGCTGATGTATGGCTGCGGCGATGCGGTCATCGGCATCAATCCCGCGTCGGACAATCTGGCCGCCATCGGCAGCCTGCTGCGGCTGATCGACGACCTGCGTCTGCGCTACGACGTGCCCACCCAGAGCTGCGTGCTGACTCACGTCACCCACACCCTGCGCGCCATCGAGCAGGGGGCGCCGGTCGATCTGGTGTTTCAGTCGGTGGCCGGCACGCAGCAGGCCAATGCCGCCTTCGGCATCGATCTGGCGGTACTGCGCGAAGCCCATGCCGCGGCGCAAGCGCTGCGGCGCGGCACGGTGGGCGACAACGTCATGTATTTCGAGACCGGGCAGGGCAGCGCCCTGTCGGCGGGGGCGCACCACGGCGTGGATCAGCAGACCTGCGAAGCCCGTGCCTACGCCGTGGCCCGCGCCTTCCGGCCGCTGCTGGTCAACACCGTGGTCGGCTTCATCGGCCCGGAGTATCTGTACGACGGCAAACAGATCCTGCGCGCCGGGCTGGAAGACCATTTCTGCGGCAAGCTGCTCGGCCTGCCCATGGGCTGCGACATTTGCTACACCAACCATGCCGAGGCCGATCAGGACGACATGGACAACCTGCTGACCCTGCTGGGCGTGGCCGGGGTGCACTTCATCATGGGCGTGCCTGGGGCGGACGACATCATGCTCGGCTATCAGAGCACCTCCTTCCACGACGCGCTCTATGTGCGGCAGGTGCTCGGCAAGCGCCGCGCCCCCGAGTTCGAGGCCTGGCTGCAGCGCATGGACCTGGCGGATGCGCAGGGACGATTGGCGCCCCCGCGCGCGCGCCAACCCCTGCTGACCTTCGCCGAGCAATGGTGAGCGAGCGCATGAACGATCCGACCTCCGCCTCCGCGCCCGAAGCGGCCGCTTCGCCCCAGCCCGAAAGCGGCGCCGACCCCTGGACGCATCTGCGCCGCTACACCCGCGCCCGCATCGCCCTTGGCCGCCGTGGCGCCAGCCTGCCCACCGCGGCCCTGCTCGACTTTGGTCTCGCGCATGCCCAGGCCCGCGATGCCGTGCATACCGCGCTCGACCTCGAGGCCCTCGACGTTGATGCGCAGGCCGCCGGTCTGCCCCCGTCTTTGCGCGTGCACAGCGCCGCGCCCGACCGCGCCACCTATCTGCGGCGCCCCGATCTTGGCCGCCAGCTCGACGCCGCCAGCCGAGCCCTGCTCGTGGAGGCGAAGGCGCAGGCGTGCGACGTCGTGTTCGTCATCGCCGATGGGCTGTCGGCCCGTGCGGCGCAGACCCACGCCGTGCCCTTGATCGCCCAGACCCTCCAGCGTCTGCCGCCCGGCTGGCGGGTGGGGCCGCTGGTGCTGGCCCGCCAGGCCCGCGTTGCCCTGGGCGACGACATCGGCGCGCTGCTGCGGGCCGCGCAAGTGGTCATGTGCCTGGGCGAGCGGCCCGGCCTGACCGCGCCCGACAGCCTCGGTCTGTACCTCACCCACGGCCCACGCCCCGGCCTGACCGACGCCCAGCGCAACTGCATCTCCAACGTCCGTCCCGACGGCCTGCCCTACGCCCAGGCCGCGCACAAACTCGCCTGGCTGCTCGCGGGGGCGCGGCGGCTGGGGATGTCAGGGGTGGGGTTGAAGGATGACAGCGAGGACCATTCCGAAGGCGGGCTGCCACACGATACGTCGGCGCACCGCGTCCTCAGAGACGAAGGTGCAGCGGGCGAAATGCCGTCAAGCGATCAATAAGAGCCCGGTGGCGCCTCATAGCCACGCCACCGGGCTCGGGCCGCCGCAATGGCGCGCCCCACGGGCGCCTTGGCGGCATCGCGCCAGGGCGATAGGCCAGGATCCATGGGAGACAGACCCAACTGGCGCAGCACGCGGTTGCACTGATGCACCCGGGCATGATGCCGAGTGACGGCTGTGTAGAAGACCACGCCGATGGAGATCGACACACCCTCTCCGGGGCGAACCCAGTCCGTGGTCGTGCGCGTCATGTGGGGCGACGTCGCGGGGAAGTAGACCCCATCTCCCGCAGCGACTTCGAAATCCGTGCCTCGGTCACGCAGGCGCTCGTCCAGCCGGACTTTTGCGAGCGAACCCTCCACGATGAAGTTTTCCACCTCTCGCGCGGCGACCACGTCGCGGTCGCGGTGATCGAACACGGTCATGGTCTTGCGCCCGCGAATTTGTAGCCAGAGATTGTTCTCACGGTCGATGTGAAACGGGGTCACGGAAGGCGGCGCCGAAATGAAGATGAAGCCTGCAACACGGAACAACCCGGGTTGTTCCCGGCCGATCAGGTCGTGGGCTTTGGCAACGACCTCGTCGAGAAAGGCTGCGTAATGCGGGTCGGTCTGAACGTCATAGAGCGCGACCCACGAACCAGGTTCCTCAATCCGTTCAAAAACCGAATCGATATCGCCTCCATCGGGGGTCGTGGCACTGTGCTTGAACGCCGAAGTTTGCGTCGCGCTCGGCTCAATGAATCGGCATTGCTGGGTTGGCATCAGATCACGCGCCAACTGGGCCAACCGCGGCAGTTGCATCAGCGGATGTTGGTGAAAGTCGTGCTTCAGCGCCCCCATCCGGTGACTGGAAAAACGCGCCGCATCGACTGCTTCGATGGCGTGCGCGGGCGCGGGCCGCTCAGCGGCAAAGGGATCGTGCGGCGCTGCATGCGCGCCCGCCAAAAGAGCCATGTTGTACTTTCAAGGAGTCGCTTCGGCAAACCGTGCCTGCGGTCTATTCATTGAAAGTAAAGGCTACGTTTACGTTTTTCCGCCATCACTCGGGATAACCCGCAGTCTTCGTCACGGACGTGGCACTCCGTGAAAAAAATCACGGTTCTGCGCGGGGCGGATTCACCCCAGCCCGCGCACCACGTCCAGCGCTTCTTCGATGCGTGAGACCGGGTGCAGCTCCAGGCCTTCGAACTGGCGGGCGGCGCCTTTCCCGCTGCCCTTCGGCGCATTCGCCGCCGGAATGATGGCCGCTGAGAAGCCGAGCTTGGCGGCTTCGCGCAGGCGCTCCTGCCCGCGCGGCGCGGGGCGGATCTCGCCGGCCAGGCCGACTTCGCCAAAGGCCAGCAGGCCGCGCGGCAGCGGGCGGTTGCGCAAAGAGCTCTGGATGGCCAGCAGCACGGCCAGGTCGGCCGCGGGCTCGGTGATGCGCACGCCGCCCACGGCGTTCACGAAGACGTCCTGATCGCCGCTGGCCACGCCGGCATGGCGGTGCAGCACGGCCAGCAGCATGGCCAGGCGGGCGGCGTCCAGGCCCACGGAGAGGCGTCGCGGACTCGGGGCAGCGGCGCTGTCCACCAGGGCCTGCACCTCCACCAGCAGCGGACGGGTGCCCTCCAGCGTGGCGAGCACGCAGGTGCCGGGCACGGGTTCGGCGTGCGTGGAGAGGAAGATGGCCGAGGGGTTGGACACGCCCTTGAGGCCATGCTCGGTCATGGCGAACACGCCCAGTTCGTTCACGGCGCCGAAGCGGTTTTTGATGGCACGAATGAGGCGAAAGCGCGACTGGGTGTCACCCTCGAAATACAGCACCGTGTCGACCATGTGCTCCAGCACCCGCGGGCCGGCGAGCGCGCCTTCCTTGGTGACGTGGCCGACGAGGACCAGGGTGATGCCGCCGGCCTTGGCGGCGCGGGTGAGCTGCGCCGCGCATTCGCGCACCTGCGACACCGAGCCCGGCGCGGACGACAGGGCCTCGGTGTAGACGGTCTGGATGGAGTCGATCACCGCAATGGAATAAGCCCCCACGCTCGCGTTCGCTCGCTGCCCCCCGAGGGGGCGGACCCCGCCTTGGGGCGGCCCTGCGACGGGGTCGGCCTCCCCGCTCGCGTTCGCTTGCTGCCCGCTGAGGGCGGGCTCCCCACCCCGGCCCTCCCCACCCGTGGGGAGGGAGAGTGCGCTCCTCCCCCGCGTGGCGGGGGAGGTTGGGAGGGGGAGCCCGCCAGGCGAGCCGCCGGCGGGGCCGCGCGCGAGTTCGTCGAGCACGACTTCCAGTTGCGTTTCGGCCATGAGGCGAACCGGCGCGTCTTTCAGGCCCAGGCGTTGCGCGCGCAGGGCGACCTGCGCGGCGGACTCCTCGCCGCTGACATACAGCACCGGCAGTTCGGCCGACAGGTTGGCCAGCACCTGCAGCAACAGGGTGGATTTGCCGATGCCCGGATCGCCGCCTAGCAGCAAAACGCCGCCGGGCACCAGGCCGCCGCCGAGCACCCGGTCGAGCTCGTCGATGCCGCTGGTGCGGTGCGCGTGGCGCTCGGCCTGAACCTCAGTGAGCAGCACCGGGCCGCTCGCTGCGGTGAGGCCGCCGCGCCCGGCGAACTGCGCCGCCGCCGCGCCGTGCCGCGCCCCGGGGCGGGCTGCATCGGCACCGCGCTCCACGGTCTCCACCAAGGTGTTCCAGGCCTGGCAATGCGGGCATTGGCCCTGCCACTTGGCAGATTTGCCGCCGCAATCGGAGCAGATGTAAACGGTTTGGGGTTTGGCCATAGTGTTGGTTGGGTTCAGAAACTCGCCGGGCCGCCCCAAGAGTTTCTCGCCCCTTGAGGGGTGGACCGAGCGTAGCGGAGGTCTTCGGGGTGGACCCAGAAACTCGCCGGGCCGCCCCAAGAGTTTCTCGCCCCTTGAGGGGAGAACCGAGCGCAGCGAAGGTTTTCGGGGTGGGCTATCCCTTACTCCACCCGCACCGGCACGCGCGCGGCCAGGGCGCACATCAGCTCGTAGCCCAGGGTGCCGGCCGAGGCGGCGACGTCGTCGATGCAGAGCTCGGCCTGTGCGTCCTGGCCCCACAGCAGCACGGAGCTGCCGATCATGGGCTGGCCGCCGGCGGCGAACACGGGTTCGAGATCGACGGTGATCATGTCCATCGACACCCGGCCGACCAAGGTCGTGCGCACCCCGTCCACCACCACGGGCGTACCGTTCGGCGCGACGCGCGGGTAGCCGTCGGCATAGCCACAGGCGACCACGCCGATGCGCATGGGGCGAGCCGCGGTGAAGCGGGCGCCGTAACCGACGGATTCGCCCGCGGCGATGGACTGGAGGTCGATCAGCTCGCTGCGCAGGCTCATGGCCGGCTGCAGTTCCCAGTGCGCGGCGCCAGGAGCAAGGCCCGTGGGCGAACTGCCGTAGAGCGCGATGCCGGGCCGCACCCAGTCGGCGGCCACGCGCGGGTTGGCACCGTGCACCAGGACGGCGGCTGAATTGGCCAGGGTGCGTTCGCCGCCCAGATCGGCCACGCCGCGCTCAAAGCGTGCCAGCGCTTCGTCCACGCCGCCGGTTTCGTCGGCACAGGCGAAGTGGGTCATATGGGTGATTTCGCCCACCTGCGGCAGAGCGCTCAGCCGCTCCCACGCGGCGGCGTAGGCCTCGGGCGAGAAGCCCACGCGGTTCATGCCCGTGTTCAGTTTGAGAAACACGCGATGCGCGCGGCTGCCCCGGTGCATGGCGAGCCAGTCGATCTGTTCGCGGCAATGCACCACATGCCAGAGATTGAGCCGCTCGCACAGCGCCAGGTCTTCCGCGGCGAAGCAGCCCTCGAGCAGCAGAATGGGACCGACCCAGCCCAGGGCCCGCAACTGTTCGGCCTCGGCCAGATCGAGCAGGGCGAAACCGTCGGCCGCGCGCAGCGCACCGTAGGCTCGGGCGATGCCGTGGCCGTAGGCATTGGCCTTGACGACGGCCCAGACCTTGCTCCCGGGCGCCGCACGGCGAACCCGGGCCAGGTTGTGGGAGAGTGAGGCCGTGTGGATCACGGCGGAAATCGGGCGGGGCATGGCGGCACGGTCGGATGGAAACAGGGCCATTGTCGCAAGGAAACGCCGGGACGACCCAGGCCTGCGCCACCCCGCCAAGGGCGCCGCTCAGAGGGCTCGGGCCGTCGGGCATGGCCCAGGGTCTGTGCGATAAACTGCGGCAGCCTGTGCGGCCGGGACAAGCCGCATGTGGCGCGTTCAATCCCCTTTTCGTTTTCGCCCCACGACCAGACACAGGGCCCCGCCGCGCGGGCAGCCACTCGATGAAAAAAGGCTTTTACTGGATCATGGCGGCGCAGTTTTTTTCTTCGCTGGCCGACAACGCGCTGCTCATCGCCGCCATCGCCCTGCTGGTGCAGATGCAGTCGCCGGACTGGATGACGCCGCTGCTCAAGTTCTTTTTCACCATTTCCTATGTGGTGCTTGCGCCCTTCGTGGGCGCCTTCGCCGACGCCATTCTGAAGTGGAAGGTGATGTTCATCACCAATCTGGTGAAGGTGGCCGGTCTGGTGCTCATGCTGTTCTCGGTGCACCCGCTGTTGGCTTACGGCGTCGTCGGCCTGGGCGCGGCGGCTTACTCGCCGGCCAAGTACGGCATCCTCACCGAGTTGCTGCCGCCGCAGCAACTGGTCGCGGCCAATGGCTGGATCGAGGGCACTACCGTCAGCTCCATCATTCTGGGCACGGTGCTGGGCGGGTTTCTGGTGAGCCAGTCGGCCTCGACCTTTCTGCTTGGGCTGCCCGGCGTGGCGTCACTGGGCATCGACACCACGCCCGAGTCGGCGATCCTGGTCATCACCCTGGTGTATCTGGTGGCCGCCCTGTGCAATCTGCGCATCCCCGATACCGGCGCCCGCTACGAAAAGCAGAAGGCCAGGCCGGTCGCGCTGTTGATGGATTTTGCCCATTGCACCAAAGTGCTGTGGACCGACAAGCTGGGGCAGATCTCGCTGGCGGTGACCACGCTGTTTTGGGGCGCAGGCGCGACGCTGCAATTCATCGTGCTCAAGTGGGCCGAGTATGCCCTGGGCCTCGATCTCACCATGAGTTCGGTGATGCAGGCGGCCGTGGCCCTGGGGGTGGCGGTCGGTGCCATCAGCGCCGCGGTGCGCGTGCCGCTCAAACGCAGTCTGAGCGTGCTGCCGCTGGGTGTGGGCATGGGACTGACCACGGTGGCGCTGGCCTTCTTCCACCGCGATCTGCTGCCCGATGTGACGTTGCATCTGTGGACGCTGCAGTTGCCCCTCTACATGCTGGTGGCCTACAGCGTCATGGTGTTCATCGGGGCGCTTGCCGGCTACTTTGTCGTGCCGATGAACGCCCTGCTGCAACACCGCGGCTATGTGCTGCTGTCGGCAGGGCATTCGATCGCGGTGCAGAACTTCAACGAGAACCTCAGTGTCTTGCTGATGCTGCTGTTCTACGCCCTGCTCATCCGCCTTGATCTCCCGGTGCCGTGGGTGATCGCGCTGTTCGGCGCCTTTGTCAGCCTGACCATGTTCCTGGTCATTCTCTGGTATCGCCGCAACCAGCGCGAGCGCGACTGGACGCAGCTCATCGGCGAGCCGCGTCATCGCGACGAGCCGCATTCTTAACAGTTCGCCGCTTCGTCCTGCCCGCAAGGCGTTGCAGAATCGGCCTGTCCGATTTGCTTACCAGGAGAGTCTTCATGAACGACGTGCAGCACTACAGCAATCTCCTCCTGCAATACGCCACCGAGGCGGGAATGAAAATTCTCGCGGCGATTGCTCTCTGGATTCTGGGCCGCTGGCTCATCCGCATGGCCGACAAGCTGCTGCGCGGCATGCTGGAGCGGCAGCGGTTCGACCCCATGCTCACGCGCTACATCATCAGCTTCGTGAGCATCGCGCTCAATATCGTGCTGGTGGTGGCCATCCTGGGTTACTTCGGCGTGCAGACCACCACCTTCGCCGCCCTGGTGGCGGGCGCGGGCGTGGCTATCGGCGCGGCGTGGAGCGGGCTGCTGGGCAACTTCGCCGCCGGGGCGTTCCTGCTGGTGCTCAAGCCCTTCAAGGTGGGCGACTTCGTCAAGGCGGGCGAGGTGACGGGCACGGTGAAGGAGGTCGGGCTGTTCGTCACGTCCTTGGTGACACTCGACAACGTGCTCACCTTCGTAGGCAACGGCAAGATTCTGGGCAACACCATCGAGAATTTCTCGACCAACGACTACCGCCGCGTCGATCTCAAATGCCAGTTGTCCAGCGACGCCGATCACGCCGCCGCCATGGACTTGCTGCGCAAACAGGTGCAGGCCATTCCCAATGTGCTGGCCAACCCGGCGCCGGTGATCGAAATTCTCGAATTCAACAGCGTCGGCCCGGTGCTCACGGTCTTTCCGTTCTGCAATAACGCCCACTATTGGCAGGTGTATTTCGACACCAACCGCACGATCCGCGAAGCCCTGTCGCAGGCCGGGTTTGCCTACGCCCTGCCCAAGCAGGTCTGGGTGGGGAAGGCGCAGTAACGATGGCCGTGTTTTCGCGGCTGACCGCCACCAGTGCCTGTCGGCGCGGCTGAGCATGGACGCTTTGCGACTGGGTCCGCTGGTGCTGCCCTGGTCACCGCTGCTGCTGGTGCTGGGCTACGCCGCGGCCGTGTGGGTGGCGGGCCTGGCGCAGAAGACCGGGCGCGGCAATGCCGAACCTCTGCTCCTGCCCCTGCTGGTGCTGGCGCTGGTGGCGGCCCGTGCCGGGTTCGTGGCGAGGCATGGCGCCGACTATGCCAGCGTGCTGGCGATGATCGACATCCGTGACCGCGGCTTCGATGCCTGGACGGGCTGGAGTGTGGCCGTCGTTGCCGTGGCGTTTGTCGCCTGGCGGCGTCCGGCGCTGCGGCGGAGCCTGCCGCTGAGCGCCGGCGCGGGGGCGGCCCTCGTGCTGGCGGGGCTGGCAACGCTGAGCCTGATCCAGCCGCCGCGTCCGCCCCTGCCCGATCTCACCCTGCAGACCTTGCAGGGCCGCCCGGTGGCTCTGGCCAGTCTGCGCGGCCAGCCCGCCGTGGTCAATCTCTGGGCCACCTGGTGTCCGCCTTGTCGCCGTGAGTTGCCCTTGCTGATCCAGGCCGCGCAGCAGCAGACCGGGGCGCGCATCGTGCTGGTCAACGAAGGCGAGACCGCCTCGCGCGTAGCGGGCTATCTGGCGCGCGAGCGGCTGGGCCAGCCCGAGATCCTGCTCGACCCGGATAGCCGCCTGCTGTCGGCCTACCAGTCGCCCGGTCTGCCCACAACCTTGTTCATCGGCGCCGATGGCCAGGTGAAGGCGTTGCACATTGGCGAGCTTTCGGCGGCCACGCTGCAGCAGGGCATTGCCGCGCTGCAGCGATAAGGCCACGCCGAACAAGGCCTTCGCGCGTCGCGGTCGCGGGCGATCTGCACCTCCCCACCCCAGCCCTCCCCACGAGTGGGGAGGGAGCCAATCGGCGTCCCCCCACAACGCTGAGAGAGGTTGGGAGGCGCTTGCGCCGATCGCGCGCAGCGCTGTTTACGCCTCATCCACATCGCGGGGGAGGTTGGGAGGGCGTATGCAGATTGCGCGCAGCGCTGTTTACTCCTCCCCCACGCTGTGGGGGAGGTTGGGAGGGGGAGGTCGTTGCATGGCGCGGCCCATGAACCCTTCATCCTTTTCCACCAAGGATCGAGAGGGCATCGCCGCGCCGCTCAGGCGCGGGTACCCAGGGCTTTGCGCCGGGCGGCGTGCAGCAGGCGGCGGGCCGATTCGTCGGCGAGCTGGCGGCCGTGCTGCGCCATCCAGTCCAGCGCCAGACGGCCCAGTTGTGTCGAGGGGTGGCGCGGATCGATCGGGCAATGGAAGTGGCGCACCCAGTTGGGTACATCGGCCGCGGGCATGGGCCGCGCCAGGGCATAGCCCTGGCCGGCGTCGGCACCCAGCAGGGTCGCGGCCTCGACCAGATCGGGCGTCTCCAGCCCTTCGACCACGACCCAAAGGCCCAGACTCTGGGCCAGCTGAACCAGGGCGCCGATGAAACCGATGGCCTGCTCGGGATCGCGCCCGGCTTCGCGCACCAGACTCTGGTCGATCTTGACGGTGTGGAAGGGCAGGGTGCGCAGGCGCAGCAGGCTGGAGTAGCCGCTGCCCAGATCGTCCATGACCAGCCGCACTCCGGTGGCGGCGAGTTCGCGCACGGCGTCGTCGCGGCGCTTCGGATCGTCGAACTCGGCGTTTTCGAGCATTTCGAGGGACAGACGCTCGGGGGCCACGCCCGCGCTGTGCAGCGCGGCGGCCACGCGGTCGCGGCAGTCGGGCTGCAGCAGCACGTCAAGCGGCAGGTTCAGGCTCAGGTTCAGGCGCACGCCCTCGGTGTCCCAGCGGGCGATGTGGGCCAGGGTTTGCTCAAGCCCGCCGCGGAACAGGCGCGAGAGTTCGGCGTGGCCGAACCAGGGCAGGAACTGGCCCGGCATGGCGAGGCTGCCGTCGTCCATGCGCAGGCGGGCGAGGGCCTCGACGGCGTAGGGCTTGCCGGTCTGCAGGTCGACGACGGGTTGCAGATGCATCTCCAGCCCATGATCGAACAGGCTGGTGCGCCAGCGCTGGCGCAGTGCCACGGGCACGGGTTGCTGGCGGCTGTGGGCATGCAGGCGTTGCCAGGCGCGGCTCAGGGTCTGGCCCAGGTTGTCGAGGAAGCTGCGCGCCGCGCTGCGCTCGAACATGGCGGGGTAGCTGCCGTACAGGCTGAGCACGACGACCACGCGGCCGTTGCGGTCGGTCAGCGGAATGGACGCGGCGCTGCGGATGCTGGCTTCGAGCGCGGCCTCGCGCCAGGGTGTGCCGGCTTCGTCGAGCGCGTAGCTCGCCAGCGTGCAGACCTGCTCGGTCTGCCAGGCCGCGGCCGTGGGGCCGATGCTTTCGGCGTGCGAGCCCTGCAGTTTGGGCACCTTGAGCGCGCCGTAGTGCTTTTGCATGGCGCGGGCGAAGGGCTCGAGACCGGAGGACAGCTCCACCACGAACTCGCCGTTGGCGTCGGGCGCGCCCATGCCCGCAGCCTTCAAACCGGGCAGGGTGATGAGCCGGTCGAGGGCCATCTGCATGAACTCGCTCCAGGGCGCGCCGTCCTGCAGGGCGTGCTCCAGGGCGATGACGCATTGCTGGTAGCGCTCGCGCAGCGCCTGCGCGGCTTCCACCTCGGTCTGCAGTTCGGACTGCATGCGCGCGGTGAGCAACTGGACGATGCGCCGGCGGTCGCGCGAGCGTGCGGGCATCGCGTGACTCATGTCGATCAGGGCCTGCAGATAGAGCCCGGCCGACTGCACCAGAAGCCGCGTGGGCACGCCTACCAGCGCGTGGATCTCGCCGATGCGCGTGGCTTCGCGCACATGCTCGGCCTCCAGCAGTTCCGGGCCGAGCAGACGCCGGAAATGATCGACCTGCCGCGCCTTGAGATGGGTGAATTCCTCCGGGGTGAGGTGGCTGAGCAGCAGGCTGGATTCGGCGTCGCGCCCGACCAGGGCGTAGAACTGGTCGATGAAGGCAGCCGCCACGCCGTGGTAGTGCGGCGCGGCGATGCGCAGCAGGGCCTCGGCCTGCGGGCCGTAGGGCTGCGGCAGCCAGTGGTCGATGCCGTCCTCGATCAGGTCCGACTCGACCTCATGCCCCCAGCGCAGCCACCAGTGCTGGCGGGTGCGTTTGTGCAGCTTGATGCTGTGCAGCGCGGCGTCGGCGCGGCGCAATAGCGTGTCGGGATCGTCGCCGTCATGCGGGAACACGGCCAGGCCCAGGCTGAGGCCGAGATGGCTGACTTTGTCTTCGGGCAGGGGCACCGCAAGCGGGAGCAGCTCGCCCAGGGACGCCAGACGGCGCTCGATATCCGCATCGCCTTCGGGGCCTTCGATCACCAGCACGAACTCGTCGCCGCCGATGCGCGCGAGCAGATCGCGCGCATCGAGGCTGGCGCCGAGTTGCTGCGCCACCTGTTTGAGGACGGCATCGCCCGCGGCGTGACCCCACAGATCGTTGATGGCCTTGAAGTCGTCGAGATCGAGCAGGCCGATGGCCACGACGGCGCCGCGCAACCGGGCTTCAGCGAGCCGGTTCGGCAGCCATTCGTCCAGGGCGTAGCGGTTGGGCAGACGCGTGAGTGCGTCATGACGGGCCTGCCAGCGCATACGCTCGTCGGCGGCATGGCGTTCGCTCACGTCTTGCGCCACCCACACGGAATCGACGCCGGGCTGGCCGGTGACCGCTTGGCCGGTAAGTTCGCACCAGAACAGGCTGCCATCGCTGCGGCGCATGGGGACTTCGCGCGTCACCGATTCGCCCCGCGTCATCGCGGCGTACAACTCGGCGCCGACCGAGGCGAACACGGCATCGTCGGCGTAGAGCGCACGGGCCGGCAGGCCTTGCAGCGACGCGGTGTCGGGATAGCCGAACATGCGGGCCATGCGCGCGTTGCCGCTGCGGATGATGCGGCCGCCCACCAGCGCGATGGCCACCAGCGCGTTGTCGAGCATGGCCTGGCGCAGCCGCTCGGCCGACTCGCGCTCGCGCTGCAACTGGTCCATGTGCAGCAGGGCGCCCACCATGGAGGCGACGAATTCGAGCAGCCTGCGCTCGTCCGCATTGGGGGCGCCGGGTTCCAGCCCGGTGAGGGCGAAACTGCCGATCACCTGGGCGCCATCGCGCACCGGCCAAGACCAGCACGAGCGCAGTTGCCATTGTTCGGCAACGGCGCGCAGATCGTCCCAGCGGTCATCCGAAGGAATGTCTTCGATGAAGGTGGGGGCGTTGTGGAACACCGCATTGCCACAGGACCCGGCATGCGGACCGGGGTTGAGGCCGTCGAGTGCGGCGAGCATGTCGGGCGGGCTGCTGGGCGCCGTCAGCGGATGCAGTGCGCCATCGGACCCTATGCGCAGGACGCTGGCGATGCGCCCCGGCGCAGACGCTTCGGCCATGCGGCACAGCATGGCCGCCAGCTCGGCGACGGGACGGCCCTCGGCCAGGCCCCGCAGCATTTCGCTGGGCAGGTCGAGCAGTCGGAGGGCAATCTCCCGTTCTTGCATGTCTGAGCCTGATGGATGCGCACGCATGATGAGCGCTGGTGGGTGCCAAACCGTCGCCATCACCCTGAATGGACCCAACTTTACGATGTTGTCCGCAAGTTTGGCGTGAATTTTGTCGCAAAAATCTGATGCGAATGACACTGCCGTATTCATACGGCGGGCCGCCGTCCATGCCGGGCCACGCAGGGCGGCGGCGGCTTCGTTATCCTGCAGGGCTGGCGCGTCGCGGGGCCGCGGCTTCACCTGGGCGCCGGTTTGCGGCGTCTGCCCCCGTGGCCGTTTTCTTCCGCCTCGAATCGCCTTCCGCCCGCGAGATGCCGGTCGGCCGGCTGGCGGCAACCTGTTCTTCCCATGCACCCTTCCCGTTTCACCCTGGCCGCGATCAGCGGTCTGATGCTCAATGCCTTCGTCTGGGGCGTGTCCTGGTGGCCGTTCCGCCATCTCAACGGTCTGGGCCTGAACCCGCTGTGGGCCACCGCCCTGATGTATGCGGTGAGCACCGTGATCATCGTGGTGGCGCGGCCGTCGGCCCTGCGGGCCTTGTGGCGGCACCCTCCGCTCTGGGGCATTCTGATCGCGTCTGGCGCAACCAATGCCGCGTTCAACTGGGGGGTGACCGAGGGCGACGTGGTGCGGGTGGTGCTGCTGTTCTATCTCATGCCGGTGTGGGCCACGCTGCTGGCGCGCTGGTTGCTGGACGAGCGCTTGACCCGGCTGGTCGGCCTGCGTCTGGCTCTGGCGCTGGCGGGCGCCATGGTGGTGTTGTGGCCGCGAGGCGGCGGCCTGCCGCTGCCGCAACATCCGGCGGACTGGCTCGGGGTGATCGGCGGCATGTTCTTCGCGCTCAACAACGTGCTGTTGCGCAAGTATGCGCATACCCCGCCGGAAGCCCGCGGGCTGGCCATGTTCGCCGGTGGCGTGATCGTGGCGGGCGGCGTGGCGGCGGTGCTGACGGCGCAGGGCAGCGTCTCCCCGGTGCCCGCGCTGGCCCCGGCGTGGGTCGTGCCCGTGGTGCTGATGGCGCTGGCGTTTCTGGCGGCGAATCTGGGGCTGCAATACGGCGCCGAGCGTCTGCCGTCCACGATGACCGCGGTGGTGATGACGGTGGAAATCGTGTTTGCCAGCGGCAGCGCCATGCTGCTCGGGGCCGAGCATCTGTCCGCACAGGCCTTGTTCGGTGGTAGTCTGATTCTGTTGGCCATTCTGCTGGCGGCCTGGCCCCGCGCGGCAGCGCCGCAGACGGCCTGATCTGCTGTTTTGGGAGATCCTGACATGACCGCTGCGGCTCCTGTTCACACCGCTTTCGATTTTTCCGCGCTCGATATCGAGGGCCGCGAGCAAGCGCTGGCGCAGTGGCGCGGCCGGGTGCTGCTCATCGTGAACACGGCCAGCGCCTGTGGCTTCACGCCGCAATACGCCGGACTCCAGGCCTTGCAGGAACGCTATGGTCTGAAGGGGTTCACGGTGCTGGCGTTTCCCTGCAACCAGTTCGGCGCGCAGGAGCCGGGCAGCGCGGAGGAAATCGCGCAGTTCTGCACCAGCCGCTATGCCACGACGTTTCCCTTGTTCGCCAAGGTCGAGGTCAATGGCGAGCATGCGCATGCGCTGTGGCGCTGGCTGACCCGCGAGGCTTCGGGCCTGCTCGGCTCGCATGCCATCAAGTGGAACTTCACCAAGTTTCTGGTCGGGCGCGACGGCCAGGTGCTCAAGCGCTATGCGCCGCAGGAGCGGCCGGAATCCATCGGTCCCGATATCGAGATGGCGCTGCAGGCGCCCGGCTGAGCCCTGCTCGGGGCGGGGCCGCGGCTCAGGGCTTGCCGTGCAGGGCTTCGTCGAGCAATTCCACCCAATGTTGCACGGGGATGGTGGTGCCCGTCTGAAGGTGCTGGATGCAGCCGATATTGCTGCTGACGATGCGCTGCGGCGCGGTCTCGGCCAGGTGCTGCAGCTTGCGGTTGCGCAGCTCCTTCGACAGCTCGGGCTGCAGCACCGAGTAGGTGCCGGCCGAGCCGCAGCACAGATGGCTTTCCAGCGGCAGCTTGACCTCGAAGCCCAGGTCGCGCAGCAGGGTCTCGGCCTTGCCGCGCACCTGCTGCGCGTGCTGCAGGGTGCACGGCGGGTGGTAGGCGAGGTGGTCGACCGGCTTGTTCTTCAGCAAGGTTTTGAGCGGTGCGGCGAACTGCGGCAGATATTCGCTGATGTCGAGGCACAGCGCGCCGATGCGCTGGGCGCGATCGGCGTAGGCGGGGTCGTGCTGCAGGTGGTGGCCATATTCACTGACCATCGCGCCGCAGCCCGAGGCGTCCATCACGATGGCTTCGACCGTGCCGCTTTCGACCAGCGGCCACCAGGCATCGACATTGCGTTTCATGTCGGCCAGCGCGCCGCCGTGGTCGGCCAGATGCTGGCGGATGGCGCCGCAGCAGCCCGCGCCATCGGCCAGCAGCGGCTGCACCCCCACGGCATCGAGCACGCGGGCGGTGGCCGCGCCGATATTGGGCATCAGTGCAGGCTGCACGCAGCCCCCCAGCATCAGCACCTTGCGGGCGTGGGTGCGCTGCGGGCGCTTGCCCGAGCGCTGCCGGGGCGGCACCTTGTCGCGCAGCGCGGCGGGCACCAGCGGACGCAGCGCCTGGCCGAGTTTGAGCGCCGGGGCGAACAGGCTGGACGTCATGCCTTCGCGCAGGACCCAGCGGGCGAGCTTTTCGCCGGCGGGACGTTCCACCTTGGCATCGACCACGGTACGGCCGATGTCCACCAGGCGGCCGTATTCCACGCCAGAGGGGCAGGTGGTCTCGCAGTTGCGGCAGGTGAGACAGCGGTCGAGGTGGAGCTGGGTGTTGCGGGTGGGCGCCTCGCCTTCGAGCACCTGTTTGATCTGGTAGATGCGGCCGCGCGGACCGTCGAGTTCATCGCCCAGCAGTTGATAGGTGGGACAGGTGGCGGTGCAGAAGCCGCAGTGCACGCAGTTGCGCAGAATGGCCTCGGCCTGCTGGCCCTCGGGCGTGTCGGCGAATTCGGGGCTGAGATGGGTTTCCATCGTGATCAGAAGAGGGTGGGAAACACGCCGTGCGGATCGAAGGCGGTCTTGATTTGGCGCTGAATGCGCAGAAGCGTGGCTTGCGTGGGTTCGAACACGGGGGCCCTGGCATCGCCGCCGCGAAAGCGTGTGGCATGGCCGCCGGCCTGGCGCGCGGCTTCGAGAATGATGGAGGCCGGCGCGGCGCTGATCAGCCAGCGCAGGCCGCCGAACCATTCCACCAGCTGCGTGCCCGACAGATCGAGCGCCGGCGCGGTGGTGGGCAGCGACAGGCGCCACAGGGCAGCCTGCGAATCGCCCGGCCAGGTCGGTGTGAACCACGGCAGCGTCTGCTCGCGCAGCGCCGTCCAGAAAGTCGCGGCGTCTGTATCGGCCATGCGCTCGCCGCCCAGCTTGGCGCCGGCGGCCTGCACCGCGGCCCGCGCCCCGCGCAGCCGCACCGTGAGCACGCCCTTGCCCGAGCTGCCGCTGCGGTCGGGCAGCCAGGCGCTGGCGTTGAGCGGCAGGGGTTGGGCCGCCCAGGCGTTGCAGCGGGCGATGGCTTCGTCTTGCGTCATGGCAAAGCGCAGGCTGGTTTCCGCCGGGGCCACGGGCAGGATCTTGAGCGACACGTCGAGAATGACGCCGAGCGAGCCCAGCGAACCGCACAGCAGCCGCGAGACGTCGAAGCCGGCGACGTTCTTCATCACCTCACCGCCGAAGCGCAGCACCTCGCCGCGGCCGCTCAGCAGGCTGGCGCCCAGCACATAGTCGCGCACCCCGCCCGCGCTGATGCGCGCCGGCCCGCTCATCGCGCTGGCCACCATGCCGCCCAGCGTGGCCTGCCCGCCGCTGGCGCGGGCGAAGTGCGGCGGCTCGAACGGCAGGAACTGATGATGTTCGGCCAGCGCCGCTTCGATCTCGGTGAGCGGCGTGCCCGCTCGCGCGGTGATGACCAGCTCGGTCGGCTCGAAGTGGTTGATGCCCGACAGCAGCGTGGCGTCGAGCGTGTGTTCGGCGGTGTCGGCGCCGCTGTGCTGTGCCGCGGCCCACCATGGCGCCTTGCTGCCGCCGCCATGAATGCGGATGCGCTCGCCGCGCGAAGCGGCTTCGCGCACCAGGTCTTGCCAAAGTGGGATCAGGACGTCTGCTTGCATGGAGAGGGAGGACGCCGCGGCGCGGGGCCGCAGCCAGGATCTGGATGACGATGCGGCGCGTTAAAACCGCGGAAGGTCGGGGAAGGGCAGGAGCCCGCCGCGCACATGCATCTTGCCGTACTCGGCGCAGCGGGCGTGGGTGGGGATCTGCTTGCCGGGGTTGAGCGTCTCGCCCGGATCGAAGGCGCGGCGGAAGGCGAAGAACTGCTCGCGCTCCTCGGGGCTGAACTGCACGCACATGGCGTTGATCTTCTCGTAGCCCACGCCGTGCTCGCCGGTGACGGTGCCGCCCATGGCCACGCTGGTTTCGAGAATCTCGGCGCCGAAGGCTTCGGCGCGGTGCAGCTCGCCGGGCTGGTTGGCATCGAACAGGATGAGCGGGTGCAGGTTGCCGTCGCCCGCATGGAACACGTTCACGCAGCGCAGCCCGTACTTGCCCTCCATGCCCTGGATGGCTTCGAGCATGTCGGCCACGCGCTTGCGCGGAATGGTGCCGTCCATGCAGTAATAGTCGGGCGAGATGCGGCCGGTGGCGGGGAAGGCGTTCTTGCGTCCGCTCCAGAAGCGCAGGCGCTCGGCCTCGCTTTCGCTGCACTTCAGCGCCGTGGCGCCGCAGAGCGACAGCACCTCGGTCATGCGGCCGATCTCTTCTTCCACTTCCTCGGGCGTGCCGTCGCTCTCGCACAGCAGAATGGCGCGGGCATCGAGGTCGTAGCCCGCGTGCACGAAAGACTCGGCCGCCACGGTCATGGGCTGATCCATCATTTCCAGCCCGGCCGGAATGATGCCCGCGGCGATGATGGCTGCCACCGCGTCGCCCGCCTTGCGCAGATCGTCGAAGCTGGCCATGATGCAGCGCGCCAGCACGGGTTTGGGCAGCAGTTTCACCGTCACTTCGGTGACGACCATGAGCATGCCTTCGCTGCCGATCACCGCGGCGAGCAGATCGGGGCCGGGACAGTCGCAGGCCAGACCGCCCACGGTCAGCGGCTCGCCTTCGACGGTGTAGCCGCGCACCTGCAGCACGTTGTGCACCGTGAGACCGTATTTGAGGCAATGCACGCCGCCAGAGTTTTCGGCGATGTTGCCGCCGATGGTGCAGGCGATCTGGCTGCTCGGATCGGGCGCGTAGAACAGCCCGTGCGGCGCCGCGGCCTCGGAGATGGCCAGGTTGCGCACCCCGCATTCCACCGTGGCGGTGCGGGCGACGGGGTCGACGCGCTTGATGCGGTTGAACCGCGCCAGGGCGAGCAGCACGCCGTCTTCGTTGGGCAGGGCGCCGCCCGACAGGCCCGTGCCGGCGCCGCGGGCGACCACCGGCACGTTCAGCCTGTGGCACGCCTTGAGCACGGCCGCGACCTGGGCCTCGGTTTCCGGCAGCACGACGACCAGGGGTTTGCGCCGATAGGCCGAAAGGCCGTCGCACTCGTAGGGCGTGACCTCCTCCGGCTGCCAGAGCAGGATGTGCGGCGGCACCACCGCGCCGAGCGCGGCGACCACTTCGGCCTGCCGCGCCGCGCGCGCGGCCAGGTCGGGTTGGAGGGGGGCATTCATCGCGAGTCGTCCGGAAAAAGTCGTTGTCGTGTGCAGGGGTTTCAAACCCCTTTCTTGGGTGGCAGATTATCCCGTTTGCTGCGCTGCAGCGGGGCAGGAGTAACCCGACTTTTTGCGTTTTGTCGAACGCAAAGCTGTGTTGCGCAAAAAGTAGGGACGCGGCGCGCAACGGCCAGGGGAACTGATGTCCGTTTTCGGCCAGACGGCGACGCGCCGGGCGACTAGAGTGAAGGCATGCGACTCGATCCTGACACCTGTTACAGCGCGCTGCTCACCCGCGACCGCCGCTTCGATGGCTGGTTTTACGTGGGCGTCTCGTCCACCGGGGTGTATTGCCGACCGGTGTGTGCCGTGCGCACGCCGCTGCGGTGCAACTGCAACTTCTATCCCAGCGCGGCGGCGGCGGAGCAGTCGGGCTATCGGCCTTGCCTGCGCTGCCGCCCCGAACTGGCGCCGGGCCATGGCGTGCTCGATCTCTCGGGCCAGCTCGCCCGCGCCGCGGCCGCGCTGATCGACCAGGGGCTGACCGATCACGACGGATTGGGCACCGTCGCGAGCCGCGTGGGCGTGACGCCGCGGCATTTGCGGCGCATCTTCGAGGCGGAGTTCGGCGTTTCGCCGGTGGCTTATGCGCAGACGCAGCGGCTGCTGCTGGCCAAGGGCCTGCTCACCGACACGGCGCTGCCCATGGCCGCGGTGGCTGGCGCGGCAGGCTTTGGCAGCGTGCGGCGGTTCAATCACTTGTTTCGCAGCCGCTATGGACTGACGCCGCTGCGGCTGCGGCGAACGGGCGGTGGCTCCGGGCAGGAAGATCTGCTCACCGTGTCCCTGGGCTACCGGCCGCCTTATGCCTGGGGCCAGATGATCGATTTTCTGGCGCGCCGCGCGGTGGACGGCGTGGAGCGCGTCACCGCCGACCGCTACAGCCGCGCCATCGCTTTCCGCGGCGAGCCGGGCGCGGCGACGGTCACGGGCTGGATCTCGGTGACCCACGAGCCTGAGCGCCACGGCCTGCGCCTGACTCTGCCGCCGCATCTGTCGCCGCACATCGGCCGCATTCTGGCGGGCGTGCGGCGGCTGTTCGACCTCGGCGCGCGTCCCGATCTGATCGATGCCCATCTGCCCGAGTTCGCCGCCGAGGTGCCTGGCCTTCGCGTACCCGGCGCTTTCGACGGGTTCGAGATCGCCTTGCGCGCCGTGGTCGGGCAGCAGATTGGTCTGCCGCAGGCATGCGGCATTCTGGCCCGCCTGGCGCAGCGTCACGGCACTCCCGTGCTCGATGCGCCCGAGGGCTTGTGCCGCACCCTGCCCGACGCGCCCACGCTGGCCGCCTGCACGCCCGAGGCGCTTCGCGCCTGCGGCCTGACGGGCGCCCGCGCCCTCAGCCTGCACGCGCTGGCCGAAGCCGTGGCCAGCGGTCGCGTGGCGCTGCAGCCGCTTGCCCCGGTCGAATCCACCCTTGCGGCGCTGCAGGCCTTGCCCGGCATCGGCGACTGGACGGCGCAGGTGATTGCGCTGCGCGGTCTGGGCTGGCCGAATGCCTTTCCCGCCGGCGATCTGGTGCTGCGCAAACAGCTCGGCCTGACCCGTCCGGCCGACGTGCTGGCCCATGCCGCGCGCTGGGCGCCGTGGCGGGGCTATGCCGCGGTGCATCTGTGGCGCCGCGCGACGGAAGGAGAACGATCGTGAAAAACGTCTTGGTCATGGACAGCCCGCTGGGGGCGCTGCAGCTCACCGCGGATGGCGATGCGCTGGTCGGGGTGCACTTTCTCGACGCGGCATCGCCTGCAGCGGCAATCGCCACCGCCACGCCTGTGCTGCGGCGAGCGCAGGCGCAACTGCAGGCCTATTTCCGCGGCGAGGCCGTCGTCTTCGGTCTGCCCTTGCGACCCGAAGGTACGCCGTTTCAGCAGGAGGTCTGGCGGACGCTGCAGACCGTGCCCGCCGGGCAGACGATCAGCTATGCGACGCTGGCGCAGCGCCTCGGGCTGCCCGGCACCCATGCCCGCGCAGTGGGCGCGGCGGTGGGGCGCAACCCGCTGCTCATCATCGTGCCCTGCCACCGCGTCGTCGGCCATGACGGCGCCTTGACCGGTTACGCTGCCGGCCTGCCGCGCAAGCGGGCGCTGCTCGATCTCGAACACGCCGCCCCATTCACCAAGAGCCCCGCCACCACCCGCCCGCGCGCGGCCTGAGCGCCGCGACCCGCGCTGCACATCCGCCTCATCATGCCCATGCCTTTCATCGAACTGTTTCTGCTTGCCGCCATCTGGGGGGCGTCTTTTCTGTTCCTGCGCATCGCCGTGCCCGAATTCGGCCCGGTGCCGCTCATCGCGCTGCGCGTGGGCATTGCCTCACTGGTGCTGCTGCCGGTGCTGCGCACGGCCGCGGCGCGTGCCCAGTTCCGCCGCAAGTTGTGGCCGCTGCTGGTCGTCGGCGTGACCAACTCGGCGTTGCCGTTCACCTTGTTCGCGGTGGGCGCGCTGCACCTGGGCGCGGGCTTCGAGGCCATTCTGAATGCCACCACGCCGCTGTGGGCGGCCGTGCTGGGGGCGACGCTGTTCGGCGCGCCGATCAGCCGGGCGCAGATCGTGGGCCTGGGGGTCGGTCTGGTGGGCGTGGTCGTTCTGGTCAGCGATCAGCCCGGGCTGTCGCAGGGCGCGGCGCACTGGGCGGTCGCCGCGGTGCTGCTGGCACCGATGTCCTATGGCTATGCCGTGCATTTCGCCCGCCGCCATCTGGCCGGGGTCGATCCGGCGCTCACCGCGTTCGGCAGCCAGCTCACGGCCGTGGCGCTGCTTGCCCTGCCCGCCACGTTCGCCTGGCCCGCGCACGCGGTGCGGGGCGACATCTGGGCCGCCGTGGCGGCGCTGGGCGTGCTGTGCACCGGGCTGGCCTATGTGCTGTATTTCCGCCTGGTGGCGCAGGTGGGCGCGGCCTACGCCGCCTCGGTCACCTTCCTGATCCCGGCCTTCGGCATGCTGTGGGGCGCGCTGTTTCTGCACGAGCCCGTGACCGGCGCCATGCTGGCGGGCTGCGCGATCATTCTGGCGGGCACGGCGCTGGCGAGCGGGCAGTGGAAGCGGCTGGCGGGTCTGCGGGCCTGAACCCGTGCGGCCGTCCTGGCGCTCTGCCGCGCGGGTCAATCGTCCCGGCTTTTCAGTCGCGTGTTGCGCAGCTGGCCGGCGGCTTCCAGGGCGGGGTAGGCGGTCGCGGCGATGTGCGAGTGGATGCGCTTGAGATCGCGCAAGACGTCGAGGTGCAGCGAGCTGGTCTCGAGGGTTTCGCGCACACCGTCGCGCAGTCGCTCCAGATGATTCTCGGACGCGGCGGCTTCCAGCTCGCGGACGCGCGTTTTCTGGGCGACGAGCTGCCTGGCCACTTTCACGTCGCCTGACAGGAAGACGCTGAACGCCAGTTGCAGACTCTCCTGGATGAGGCGGACGAAGGCGGCGATTTCTTCCTGCCCCATGGCGGAAAACTGCAACTGGCGGCGGATTTTCTTCTGGGCCAGTTCCATGAGGTTCTTGTCGATGATGTCGCCGATGTGTTCGAGGTTGACCGACAGCGTCATGATCTCCATGGCGCGGCGGCTTTCGACGTCGTCGAGCGACTCCTGGGTGATGCGCACGAGATGGAGCTTGATGGCCTCGTGCAGCTTGTCCACCGCATCGTCGAGCTGGGCCACGGCGTCGGCCAGCTTGCGGTCGCCCGCCAGCAGCGCCTGGGTGCCCTGGCGCAGCATGGTCTCGACGATATCGCCCATGTGCAGGGTCTCGCGGGCGGCGTTGGCCAGCGCCACGGAGGGCATCTCCACCAGGCTGTCGTCGAGATAGAGGGGAGTGCCCACGTCGTCCTGCGGTTTGGACTCGGGCAGCAGGCGTTCCAGGAGTCTGGCCATCCAGGGCAGGGGCAGGATGAACAGCAGGGCGAGGGCGACATTGAAGCCGGTATGGAAGTCGGCCACCATGCGCACCGGATTGGGCTCCAGTGCGAGCAGTGTCTTGCCGATCAGGTGCACGAAGGGCAGCACCAGCACGCAGCCCACGACCCGGTTGACCAGATTGGCGACGGGCACGCGGCGCTTGGCCAGGTTGCCGCCGTCACCCACTTCCAGCAGCGGATTGAGGGCGCTGCCCAGATTGGCCCCCAGCACCAGGGCCAGTGCGGCCGTGGGGGTGACGAAGCCCGAATACGCCAGCGACATGGTCAGCAGCACCGTGGCCACACTGGAGTGCGCGGCCCAGGTGAGCACGGCGCCGAGCAGCAGCGTGAGCAGGGGCTGATCGGTCAGCGCCTGCAGCATCTGGCCGACCAGGGGGGCATGCTCCGCGGGGGCCAGGTCGGTGAGCAGCAGATGCAGCGACAGCAGCATCAGCCCGAGGCCGATGGCCACGCGGCCCAGATCGCGGGTCACGGTGCGGCCACCGCGCTTGAACGCGACCAGCCCGGTGAAGAGCAGGGCGGGCGCGACCGCCGAGGTGTCGAACGACAGCAACTGCACGATCAGCGTGGTGCCGATGTTCGCGCCCAGCATCACCGCCATCGCCGGAACCAGGTCGATCATGCCCGCCGCGGCGAAGGACGACAGCATCAGCCCGGTTGCCGTGCTGCTCTGCAGGAGTGCGGTCACGCCGACACCGGCGGCGAGCGCGTGCAGCCGGGTCTTCAGCAGGCGGCCCAGCCAGGCCTTCAACCGGGGGCCGAAAGCGCGCAGGATGCCGCTTTGCACCATGTGCAGACCCCAAAGCAGCAGCGAGACGCCGCCGATCAGGTCGAGCAGAATGGAAATCGCCATGGTGTTGTGCGCACTGGCCGTGCGGTATGGACCAAACCGGCGAATATACGCCCATGCCGCCGAGGGTGCGCGGCCGCGCACTTGTTGATCCGGCACGTTGACGTTTGAAACGGCACCCCACCCCAACCCTCCCCACAAGTGGAGAGGGAGCCAACACGCTTCCCTCACAGGGGGAGGAGGTTGGGAGGGCTTACGCAGATCGCGCGTAGCGCCGTTTTCTCCTCCCCCACAGCGTGGGGGAGGTTGGGAGGGCTTACGCAGATCGCGCGCAGCGCTGTCTTCTCCTCCCCCACAGCGTGGGGGAGGTTGGGAGGGCTTACGCAGATTGCGCGCAGCGCAGTCTTCTCCTCCCCCACAGCGTGGGGGAGGTTGGGAGGGGGAGACGCCTGCATGGCGGAGCCCATGCCCGTTCATCCTTCTCCAGACCAGATCAATCGCTTGGGCCAGGGCCGTGGTTTGCGCCTTGCATCCCCTCCCGCGGCCAGGCGCGCGCCTTCACGAAAATTTGTTCAGCGTCGCCATAACAGGCCCTGGTGTGTCCCGCATTGCGCCGTCGGCGCCGTTGTGAAATACTGAACATAAAAACAGTATTAGGGCGTGCCTCATCGGCACGACATGCCATGACGCTGCGCTGCCTGCTGGTCGATTTCAACTCCTACTTCGCCTCGGTCGAGCAGCAGCTCTGCCCTGAGTTGCGAGGGCGTCCCGTGGGCGTGGTGCCCATGATGGCCGACACCACCTGCTGCATCGCCGCCAGCTACGAGGCCAAGGCCTTCGGCGTGAAGACGGGCACGCAGGTGGCCGAAGCGCGCAGGCTTTGCCCGAACATCGTGTTCGTGGTGGCGCGGCATGCCGAGTATGTGCAGATCCACCATCGCGCCGTGGCCGTGGTGGACACCATTGCCCCGGTCGAAAACGTGTTGTCCATCGACGAGATGGCCTGCAGCCTGCCCATGGGCTGGAGCAGCCGCGAGCGGGCCACGCAACTGGCGCTGCGTCTCAAGGCCGCGCTGCGCGAGGCGCTGGGCGAGTGCATGCGGGTGTCGGTGGGCATCGCGCCCAATGTGTTTCTGGCCAAGCAGGCCTCCAATCTGCAAAAGCCCGACGGTCTGGTGGTGATCGACGCGGGCGACCTGCCTGGCCCGCTGTTGCGCATGCAGCTCACCGATCTCACCGGCATCAACGTGCGCATGTTTGCGCGGCTGCAGGCGCAGGGCATCCACAGCGTGGAGCAGCTCTGGCAGGCGCGCCGCGAGCAACTGCGCGTGGTGTGGGGCGGCATGGCGGGCGAGGCCTTCTTCGATCGCCTGCACGGGCTGGCGTCGGGCGTGCAGGCTGCGAATCCGCGGCGCTCGCTCGGCCATTCCCATGTGCTCGCGCCCGAGATGCGCAGCGCGGACGGCGCGCTGGCCGTGCTCGACCGCCTGACGCAGAAAGCCGCCATGCGTCTGCGCCGCGAACACCTGCTGGCGGGTGCCATGACCGTGATGCTCAAGCTCACCCGCCGCCACGGCGAGCGCCTGCGGCCCGAGCACGGCGCCCGCTTCGCCGCCACGGCCGACACCCGCGCCCTGCTGCACACCCTGCGCGGGCTGTGGCCCGGCATGGTGCCTGCGGGCTGGGCGCCCATGAAGGTTGCCATGCTGCTGCACGATCTGCGCCAGCCCGGCCAGACCAGCGCCAGCCTGTTTGCCGACGACGTGCCCGGCACCGGGGCGGAGCAGGCCGCGCTGTGGAGTGCGGTCGATGCCCTCAACGTGCGCTACGGCCGCCACACCGTCTATTGCGGCAGCGGCCACCAGGGCCGAGCGGAAGCCCCCATGCGCATCGCGTTCAACCACATCCCCGATCTGGAGACGGAGGGATGAAAAGGGTGAGTGCAGAGCCCCACGGCTGCGGCGAAAATGATGCGACACCATATCCTCCACCCACAACCTCTCTGGGAGACCCCGATGCCCACACGCATCCTGCTCGTCCGTCATGGCGAGACCCGCCTGACGCTGGAAGATCGCTTTGCCGGATCGAACGATGAGCCCCTGTCCGACGAAGGGCGCGAGCAGGCCGCCAGCCTGGGCATGCGGCTGTCGGGCGTGCCCATCGCCGCGGCCTACGCCAGCCCGATGGCCCGCACCATGGAAACCGCGCAGCTCGTGGCCGCCCCGCATGGTCTGCCGGTTCAGACCGCCGCCGCGCTGCGCGAGATCGACTACGGCAACTGGGAAGGCCTGACCCGCGATGAAGTCATCGACCGCTTCCCGCAGGCCTACGGCCTGTGGGAGGAAGACCCCCTGCTGGTGGCGCCCGAAGGCGGGGAGTCGGGCCTGAGCGTCATCCATCGGGCGCTGCCCTTTCTGCGCGAGATCATCGAGCGGCACCGGCATCAGACCGTGCTGGTCGTCTCGCACAAGGGCACCAATCGCCTGCTCGTCAGCAGCCTCCTGGGCCTGGATGCGCGCGGCTACCGCGAGCGCCTCGATCAAAGCCCCGCGGCGCTGAACATTCTCGATTTCATGAACGAGGTCCGCCCGCGTCTCAAGCTGTTCAACGACATCTCGCATTACCAATCGTTCCCCGACCGCGAGATTTCCGAACGCATCTCGAAATGGTGGCGCCCGACGACGGAGCGTTGAGCGTCTCGCGGGAGCGGGGGTGAACCCCAACGGTGGCTACGGTGCCGCGTCCGGTACAGCCTTGGATGCGGCAGTGCCAACGTCCGGGGCGGTGGCGAGGTGCAGTTGCGCGTCGCCCTGGAGGATGTCTTCCAGCTCGGCGCGGGCGTCTTTCGACAGGGCGATGAGCGCGGCCTGATCGTGCGAGACGGCCTGCTGGCGGTCGAGCAGGCGCAGGTCGTGCGCGGTGAACAGCGCGGCCACCCGGTCGGCATCGACGTCGGGCTGCACGGTCTGCAGCGCCCGCCGTCCCAGCTCCACGCTGGTGCCCCAGGTTTCGCGCAGCACCTCTTTCACGCCGAGCTCGCGCAGGCGCATGAGATGGGTGCGGTTGCGCGCCCGCGCCAGCAGCGGCACGTCGGGGAAGTGGGTGCGCAGCAGCTCGGCGATCTTCAGGCTGGCTTCGACGTCATCGACGGCGAGGACGAACAGCCGGGCGTCCTGCACATGGGCGGCGCGCAGCAGCGACAGGCGGGTGGCGTCGCCGTAGTAGATCTTGTTGCCGAACTGGCGCACGAAGTCCACCTGTTCGGCGCTGGCATCCAGCGCGGTGAAGGCCACGCCCTGAGCGTTGAGCAGCCGTCCGACGACCTGGCCGACGCGCCCGTAACCCGCAATGACGACGGGCTGGCCCGGTTCGTCGATGGTGCTGAACGGCGGCGCCTGCCGGTTGCGCGCCCACGGCTGGATCAGCCGGTCGTTGAGGATGAGCAGGAACGGCGCCAGGGCCATGGAGACCGCCACCGCCACGGTCAGCAGCTCGGCGGTGGGGCCGCTCAGCAGGCCGTTTGCGCGCGCGCTGGCAAACAGCACGAAGGCGAACTCGCCGCCGCAGGCCAGCACGATGGCCAAGGGGCGGCTGACCGCGTCGTCGCCGCCGATGAGCCGCCGCCCCGCGTAGAGCGTGAGCGCCTTGAGCAGCAGAATGCCCGCCCCCAGGCCGAGCACCTGCAGGGGTTGGGCCACCACCAGCGGCAGCGCGATGCCCATGCCCACCGCGATGAAGAACAGGCCGAGCAGCAGACTCTCGAAAGGCTCGATGGCCGCCTCCAACTCATGGCGGAATTCCGAATCGGCCAGCAGCACCCCGGCGAGAAAGGCGCCCAGCGAGGCCGACAGGCCCACGCTGCTCAGCCCCACGCCGATGCCCACGGCACCCAGCAGCGCGGCGGCGGCGAACAGCTCGCGGTTGCCTCCGCCGAACCGCGCCACGTAGCGGAACATGGTGGCCAGCACCGGCCGACCGGCCAGGGCCACGGCCAGCAAGGCGGCCAGGGCGGGCCAGCCCGGCGCATGTCCCCCGGCGCCGGTGAGGGCGAGCAGCGCCAGGATGGGAATGACGCTCACGTCCTGGAACAGGAGGATGGCGAAGGTCTCGCGGCCGAAGCGCGTGGTCAGCTCCCGGCGCTCGGCCAGCAGCGGCAGGATGTAGGCGGTGGACGACATCGCCAGCGCCACGCCGACCAGCGCCGCGCCCGTCCACCCCATGCCCAGCGCCGCCGCCAGGGCCGCCGCCGGCAACGCCACCCCGGCCATCTGCAGTGCACCCAGGCCGAACACCTGCCGCCGCAGCGCCCACAGGCGACTGGGCTGCAGCTCCAGGCCGATGAGGAACATCAGCAGCGTGACGCCCAGTTCGGCAGTGTGCAGCACCGACTCGGGTCGGCTCACCACGCCCAGACCGTAAGGCCCGACCGCGATGCCCGCCACGAGATAGCCGAGCACCGAGCCCAGACCGAAGCGTTTGAACAGGGGAACCAGCAAGACGCTGGCGGCAAGCAGAGTGAGCAGGGCGGTGGCGGACATGGCGCGATGGTAGGGCGGGCCGGGGTTTGGGCGCTGCAGGTGCGCGCCGAGGGTGAACAGGCCCCATGGATCGGGCGCGTCGTCGTTTGAAGCGCCTCCCCACCCCAGCCCTCCCCACGAGTGGGGAGGGAGCCAATCGGCGTCCCCCTACAACGCTAAGAGAGGTTGGGAGGCGCTTGCGCCGATCGCGCGCAGCGCTGCCTACTTCTTCCCCACAGGGTGGGGGAGGTTGGGAGGGCGTATGCAGATCGCGCGCAGCGCTGCCTACTCCTCCCCCACAGGGTGGGGGAGGTTGGGAGGGGGAGGGCTGGCCTGAAGCGGCCCTTCGCCCGTCCGCTCAGGCCGCTGGGTCGTCGCGCTCGGGCGTGAAGCTCGCGGCCATGGATTCGGCGCGCGGTGGCCGGTGCAGCCGCACGATGCGCAGCGCCTCGGGCTGATCGACCAGCACGCAGGGCTTGCCGGTGCGGCGGCAATAGTCCTCTACCCGCCAGTACGCACCGTGGCTGACGCAGCCGGTCTGGCAGATCACGAGATCGGCGGCGCGCAGGCTGGAGGCCAGCGCGGCCGGGTCGGCCTCGGGCGTGGCCGGGGTCTTGCCCGCAGCGAGCACGGCCTGGTCTGCCTGCGCCCAGGCGAGCGCGGTGTCGCGGCGGATGAGCTCGCCCTGCAGCAGCATGAGCTGCGATTCGAGGGCGGCGATGCGGCGCTGCTGGCCACGGATCAGCTCGGTGCAGTGGTGCTGCGCATCGGCGTAGGCGCGACACAGGGCGTGGTACTCGGTCAGCCAAGCGAGGTCGGTACGGGGTGGCGGGGGCATACGGGACTTGCCGGATCGGTCAGAAAAAGGGTTCAGAAAAAAGTCAGAAGAACGCCCAGGGAGAGGGACGGAGGGAGGGCTGGCTCAAGGCGCCCCGCCCGCACCCGTGGGCGCCGCGGTGACGAAGGCCACGCCCGGCACGCCTGCGCGCTGCGCGGCGGCGAGCAGATCGGCCACGAAGGCGTAGGGCGTGGCGCGATCGGCGTAGAGCCGGATCTGCGGCGGCGGATTCTGCTGCGCGGTCTGCCGCAGCCGGGCCTGCAGCGCCTCGGCGGTCACGGCCGCGCCGTTCCAGCGCGGCGTGCCGTCGGCGGCGAGTTGCACATCGACATGCGGCAGGTTGCGCGGCAAGGGCGTGCTGCTCGCCTGGGGCAGGCGCACCTGGGCGGCGTCGACCAGCGCGGGCAGGGTGACCATGAAGACGATGAGCAGCACCAGCATCACATCGACCAGCGGCGTCATGTTGATCTCGCCCATCAGCGGCGCGTCGATGGGGGTGTCGAGCGCGGCGGCGTCGAGCGCGTTCATCAGGCGCTCCGGGCCGCGACGGCCTGCAGGCGCGGCCCGGGCTTGAGCGCGGCGGGGTTGGCGCCGGTGAGCAGCAGGGCGTGCAGGCCGTTGGCAAAACGGGTGAGCTTGGCCACCTGGCTGCGGGCGGCGCGGGTGAGCGCGTTGTAGCCGAGCACGGCGGGAATGGCGACGAACAGGCCCAGTGCCGTCATCACCAGCGCCTCGCCGATGGGGCCGGCCACCTGGTTCAGCCCGGCCTGGCCGCTGGCGCCGATGGCCATGAGGGCGTGATAGATCCCCCACACCGTGCCGAACAGGCCGACGAACGGGGCGGTGCTGCCGATGGAGGCCAGCACGGCCAGCCCGCTCTGCATCCTGGCGGCGGTTTCTTCCAGCGCCATCTTCAGGCCGCGGGCCAGCCAGTCGCCCAGGTCGAGGCGGGTGTGCAGATGCTGGGGGTGGGCGGTGTGATGCGCCATGGCCTGGGTTGCGGCCAGGTACAGGGCATGGAAGGGGCTGCCCGGCTGGCCCAGAATGGGGGCGCCCGATTCGAGATCGTGCGATTCCCAGAAATGGGTGTCCACCCGCGCGGCCTGGCGGGAGAAGCGCAGCAGGTCGAGGCTTTTGATCAGGATGAGGGTCCACGACAGGCAGGACATGCCCAACAGAATCAGCAGCGTGGCGCGGCTCACCGCATCGCCCTGCTGCCATAGAACGCCCAGACCGAATGTCTGCATGGGGAAGTCTCCTTCAAGGGTCAAGCTGGAAGTGGAAGGGCACCGTGGCCTGCCGCAAGCCGACACCGGCGGCGCACTGCCCGGCGCGGGCCGAGGCCAGCGCGGCGGCGTCGAGCGTGGCAGAGCCGCTGCTGCGCTCCACCACGGCGGCGTTGATCTGGCCGCTGGGGGCCAGCGTCAGGTGCATCACGGCGGTTCCGCTCTCGCCATTCAGCCGGGCCAGACGCGGGTAGGGCGGGCGGGGGAAGTCGCATCCGAACTGGCGGGCATCGACAGGGCGCGCGGGCGCGGCGGACGGCGTGGGGTCTGAGGCCGCAGCGCGGTGGGCCGGATGTGGCACATCGCCGTCAGTGCGGGCCGCTGGCGTGTTGGGCGGCGCCGGGCTGACCTTGGCCGTGGTGGGGGCAGCCGTCTGTGGCGAGGCCGGTGCGGCTTGCAGAGTGGGCGCGGGGGCGTCGTTGCGCGGCAGAGGGACGGGCAGCGGTGCCGGGTCGGGCGTGCGTTGAGGGGCGCGTTCGGCGGCCGGCTCGGGGGGCGCGGTCGCGGGGTGCGGAGGGCGTTGGGGCTGCGGGGGGGTCTTCAGCCGGGGTTGCGTGGTCCGTGTGCCATCGACGCGCGGCGCGGCCTGCGGATCGGGTTCGGGTGCGGGCAGCACGGCGGCCTGCATCCAGCGGACCTGCGGGCTCTGCAACGCAGCGGCGGCGGTGACGGGCGTCGGGGCGAGCGACCGCGCCCAGACCAGCAGCCAGAGATGCAGCCCGGCCATGACGAGCAGCACCACGGGCCAGGACGGCCGCGACAGTTGCACCCGGAAGGCGTGTGGCCAGGAGATGGGGCCGTTCATGGTGCGGCACGGTCGCTCATGGAGACCATGTCGGCGCCAGCCTCGGGCCGCACCACCGTGGCCCATTGGCCCTCGCCCAGTTCCACGGCCTGCAGCCGCACGCCGTAAAGCGTTTGCAGCTGGGGCAGGGCCGCGCGGTCGGCGGGCAGGATGGCCATTTGCCGCGCGGCGCGAACCAGCAGCAGCCGATCGAAGCCGGCCAGCGCGTGGTTGATGTCGTGCAGCACGGCGACCAGGGCATGACGACGCGCGCGGGCGAAGCCGATCAGACCGTGCATCAGCTCGAACTGCAGGCCGGGATCGAGTGCGGCGATGGGTTCATCCACCAGCACCAGGCCGCCCTGCACATCCCAGAGCTGCGCGAACACGCGGGCCAGTTGCACCCGCGCCTGCTCGCCGCCCGACAGGGTGTGAAAGCGCCGGTGGCGAACCTGCGGCACGCGGGCGAGTTCGAGCGCGGCCTGCACGATGGCGTCGCGCTGCGGATCGTGTCGGCGCCCGACGCGGCCCAGCGCCACCACCAGATCGGCCGCGAGACCGAAGGCCACGTCGAAGCCCTGCGGCAGCACGGCGCGGCGGTGGCTGAGGTCGAGCGCGTTCCACTGTCGCAGCGGCTTGCCCTCGAAACGCACCGTGCCCGAGTCGGGAGGCAGCTCGCGTGCGAGCAGCCGCAGCAGGGTGGACTTGCCTGCGCCGCTGGGGCCGAGGATGGCCAGGGTCTGTCCGGCCTGCAGGTGCAGGTCGAACGGCCCGACGACATGGCGCCCGAGGCGTGCCGTCGCGCCCTCCACATGCAGCAGGGCGGCGGCTTGGGTTTGCGGCAGGGCAGACATGGGCGGTCAACCTCCCCGGCTCAAGCCGGGCCGCAGCATGAGCAGGAAAAACGGGCCGCCGAGCAGGGCGGTGAAGATGCCCACGGGAATCTCGGCGGGAATGGCCACGGTGCGGGCCAGGGTGTCGGCCAGCGTGAGCACGATGGCGCCGGTCAGCGCGGAGAGCGGGGCCACCTGCCGCTGGTCCGGGCCGATGAGCAGCCGCACCAGATTGGGCGCCATCAGGCCGATGAAGCCGATCACCCCGGTCCACGCCACGGCAAAGCCCGACAGCAGCGCCACCGCCACGATGACCCGGCCGCGCAGCGCGTTGACGTCGATGCCCAGATGCGCCGCCACCGCCTCGCCCAGCGCCAGGGCATTCATGGCCTGCAGCAGGCGGCGCACCCACCACAGCCCGAGCGCCAGCAGGCCGGCGAGCAGGAGCACCAGCGTCCAGTTGGCGCCGGCCAGCGATCCCAGGGTCCAGAACGAGAGGCTGCGCAACTGCTCGTCGCTGGCCGCGTAGGTGGCCAGGCCGATGACCGAGCCGGCCAGGGCGTTGAGCGCCACGCCGGTCAGCAACAGCCCGGCGATGGAGCCCGGCGTGAGCCAGCGCGCGGCGCGGTCGAGCAGAAAGACCACGAGCAAGGCCCCGGTGAAGGCTGCGGCCGGCAGCAGCCAGAGCCGCAGGGGTGGCGGCAGCGCCAGGCCAAGGCCGGCGAAGAACACGATGACCAGCGCCGCGAACAGGGCCGCGCCCGTGGTCACGCCGAGCAGTCCGGGGTCGGCCAGCGGATTGCGGAACAGACCCTGCGTGAGCGCACCCGACAGCCCCAGCACCGCGCCCACCAGCGCGGCAAACAGGGCGCGCGGCAGACGAATCTCCCACAGCACATAACTGCCCGAGGTAGCCGCGAAGGGCTGCAACCAGTCGGCCCGGCGCACCTCCACCGCGCCGGCCTGCACGGCCAGAACCAGGCAGACGGCGAGCGCCACGCCGAGCGCGAGGGCCGGGCGGCGCTGCAGGCCTTGCAGCCAGCGCAGTGGGGCCGGGCGTGCCCTTGGCGGGGCGAGTTCGGTGCAGGGATTCATGGTGCGCGGGGGCCTTGGGCTCAGGCCGACAGGCTGGCCACGAGATCGCGGTGCAGGGTCTGCACGGCCAGGGGCAGGCGCGGACCGAAGCCGAGCAGCAGCATGGTGTCGAGCGCGACCACGCGCCGCGCCTGGCCCGCGGGCGTCTGCGCCATGCCGGGCTGGCGCAGCAGGCCTGCCGCGCCGCCGCCCGCATCGAGCGCCTGGCGGGTCGTCAGCAGCACGTCGGGGCGCGCGGCGATGAGGGCTTCGGGGGTGAGCGGCTTGTAGCCGCCGTAGCCCTGCGCGGCGTTGCGCGCACCGGCATAGTCGAGCATGGCCTGCGCCGCCGTGCCCTGTCCGGCCACCATCATGCGGGCGATGTCGAAGCCCATGAGAAAGAGCACGCGCGGGCGCTGGCTGGCGGCGGCGATGTCGCGCTGCACCTGGCTCCAGTCGCGCGTGGTTTTCGCGGCGAGGGCCTGCGCGGCGTCCGCGTGGCCCGTGGCCTTGCCGACAGCCTGGATGCGGGCGATCAGGCCTTCGAAGCGGTGATCGGCATCGAGGGTCTGCAAGGCGATGCCGCTGCCGCGCAACTGCTGCAGCACGGCGGGCGGCCCCGCCTCGGCCGTGGCCAGCACCAGCGAGGGCGTGAGCGCGAGAATGCCTTCGGCCGACAGTTGCCGGGCGTAGCCGACGCTGGGCAGCCGGGCTGCCGCGGCGGGAAAGGTGGATGTGGTGTCCACGCCGACGAGCAGGCTCTGCGCGCCGAGGGCGTAGACGATCTCGGTGATGCCGCCGCCGATGCTGACCACGCGCGGGCCAGGGCTGGCCTGCGCGAGCGAACCGCCGCACAGCACGCCGAACAAGGACGCCGCGCCGCCCGTCAGCACGTCGCGGCGCGAAAGGCCCGACAGGCGCGCTGAGAAGGTGTGAACAAATCCGCCATGCCCGCTCATCATGCCCAAAGGGCCCCATTCGGCGTTGCAAATGCGCGCCGTGCCGTTGGGCACGGCTGTGCTTTGCGTCTTGATTGGATCCCTTTGGGCACGCCGCTCGGCCACGCCGGGTTCATTCACACCTTCTGAGGTGTCGAACCGGGCCGCAGCGGGATGGGCCGTGGTCAGGCGGCGCATAGCGCTTCTTCCTGGGCGACGTGGTTCATCAGGTTCTGCCAGGCCGCCAGCTCTTGCGTGCCGGGCTTGCGTTCGCCGAACAGCATGGCGATGGTCTCGCCCGCGGCATCGAACAGCTCCAGCGAGGTGACGAGGCCGTCGCTCGTGGGCTTGCGCACCACCCAGGCGCGGGCGACATGGTCTTGCCGCAGATGCAGGTTGAAGCCGGGATCGAGCACGTTGATCCACGGCCCCATCGGCACGATCTTCTGCACCGTGCCCGAGTGGATCTGGATGATGCCGGGGTTGCCAACGAACACCATGATGGGCACGGCATCGCGCGCGGCGTCCTGCAGCATGCGGGGCAGCACGTCGCGCTCGACTTCGATGGCAAAGCGCGGATCGGCCAGCCGCAGCGCCTGGGTGCGGGTGAGGCCGTGGCGTTTGAGTAGGCCGAAGAACTCGTGGGTGTCGCGCAGCCCGGCCCACTCCTCGCGCAGTTGGGCCACGTCGATGTCGCCGTCGTCGCGTTCGGCCTCCAGGGGGGGCGCCGGCTCGGGCTGCATGCCCGCCTGCTGCTGCGGCGCGCGGAACTGCGCGATCAGCTCCTGCCAGGCCTTCAGGTCGGTGGCGGGGCGGGCGTGGATCTTGTGCAGGGCCTGGCCCTGGGCGTCGTAGAACTGCAGGCTCTGGCGCGTTCCGCCGTTGCCGTTCTCGGTCACGGCGAAACCATGCGTCCAGCGGCTGAAGAACAGCCGCAGGTCGATCTGTCGGTCGAGCACCAGCCCGCCGCGGTCGGTGCACGAGACGTTGCGGTAGGTGCCGGTCTTTTCGTGCACGCACGAGGCGTTGCGGGTCAGCGCCATGACGTCGCCGAGCGACTCGAAGGCAGGGAACAGGTCGCGCCAGCGCGGCTGCAGGCGCAGCGCCGACAGCGCGCCGTCTTCGGGCGCGCCCACGTGCGCGGCGACGATCTCGCCTTCGGAGCAGCCGAGCTGCGCGGCGACGTCGCGCTGACGCAGCGGCGGGGTGCCGCGGCGCGCCTGGGCGTAGGCGTCGCGCAAGGCCTGCGTGGGGTCGATGGACTGCTGGGATAGGGCATGGCTCATGGCGATCTCCGGTGAGGGGTCAGAAGTCGTAGCGCAGCGCGATCTGCACATTGCGTCCGGGTTCGGTGTAGGCGTCGAGCACCGGGCTGCTGGCCGACAGGCCGCGCACGTCGTCCCAGACCCAGTACTTTTCATCGAACAGGTTGTTGAGGTTGCCCGACACGGTGATGCGCGGCGTGGGCTTCCACCACAGGCCGACGTTGACCACGGTGTAGGCCTTGGGCGTGAAGGGGCTGCCGGTGTAGTCGGCGGTGTCGATGCGGCCGAGCGCCTTGCCCTGGGTGTGCTGCACGTCGAGCTTGCCGCCCAGCCAGCCTGCGTCGTACTGGGCGCCGACGAGCAGGCGCAGCGGCTGCACCGAGTTCAGCGGCGCGCTCACGCCGTTTTGCTCGTAGTCGCCGCGGCTGTAGGCCGCCCCGGCGTTGAAGGACCATTGCGAGGTGGCCTGCCAGCGCGCCCGGGCTTCGAGGCCGCGGATGGTGGCCTTGCTCAGGTTGACGTACTGGAAGACCAGCGGATTGGTGGGCGTGCCCGTGCCGCCCACCACGGTCTGCTCGATGAAGTTGCGGTAGCGGTTGTGATAGGCGGCCAGCGAGTAGCTCACGTTGCCCTGGCTGCCGCGCAGCCCCAGCTCGATGCTGTTGGCGTGCTCGGCCTGCAGATCGGGATTGCCCACGCTGGTGTAGCCCTGCAGCGGGTTGGCGAAGTTGTTGTTGACCTGATCGGGCGTGGGTGCGCGAAAGCCCAGCGCCCACTGCACATAGGGCTGGGCCTGCGGCGCCAGCCGCCAGATGGCGCCCAGACGCGGCGAGACGGCGTGATCGCTGAGCGAGACGGCCTTGCCGCCGTAGCCGCTGGTGCTCGGGTCGAGCTGGTAGCCGTCGAGCCGCAGGCCGGGGATGAAGGTGAGGCGCTCGGAGTCGATCTCGTCCTGCACGAACAGACCCATCAGGCGGTAGTCGGTGTCCGGGAAGGGCTTGGTGGGAAAGGTCTCGCCTGCCGCGGGCACGGTGCCGTCGCGCACCGCGCTGATGCGCGAGGTGCTGAGATCGGCGCCCCAGCTCAGACGGTGCAGCCAGGTGTCGGTGGCGATGCGGCTCTGCAGTTGGGTGGACAGGCCGAGGATGCGTTGGCGGTAGGTGTTGTCGCGGGTGCGGTCGGCGGCGGTGTTGCGGTCTTCCCAGGTGCGCTGCCGCACTTCGGCGTCCTGCCAGTACACCTCGGTGCGGGCCGCGCGCAGCCAGCCGTCGCCCGACCAGTCGTGCCGCAACGACAGGCGGTTGCGGGCTATGGCGTCGTTCGCGGTGAGGCCGCGGGTGCTGGTGGCGGCGTAGGGCGGCACGGCAAGGGCCGACAGCACGTCGGTGTCCTGCTTGCGCCGCAGGGCTTCCACGGTCAGCCCCAGACTTTGCCTTGGCGTGATGGCGAGGATGGCCTTGCCCAGCACATACTGGCTGCGCCAGTCCATCGGGTTGGGCGTGGTGCGGGTGACGTTGGCGGCGTCGTTGCCGCCCCTGTTGTCCTGGTCGTGGCCGCGCGAGAAGCTGCCCAGCAGCAGCCCCTGCCATGGGCCTTTCTGGCCGGCGCCGGCCACCGCTGTGTTCCACGAGCGGTCTACGCTGGAGTACGACAGTCGGGCGAAGCCATTGGCGTTCGAGCCGGGCTTGAGCAGGTCTTGAGGGTCGAGGGTGAAAAACTGCACCGCGCCGGCCAGGCCGTCGCTGCCGTATTGGGTGGAGGCCGGGCCGCGCAGCACTTCCACGGACTTGTAGGCGTTGACGTCCACATAGTCACCGCGGCCGGTGCTGAAGGGGCCGAAGTCGAAGGCGAAGGGCAGGCGGATGCCGTCGGTCATCATCAACACCTGATTGCCTTCGAGCCCGCGGATGTTGATGCCGGCATTGCCGGCCCGCCCGGTCGAGGAGCTCGCCGCGGTGAAGCGTGCCGGATCGTGGTTGACGGTGACGTCGAGCTCGTCGCGGAACAGCTCTTCGATATTGCGCGCGCCCGACAACTCGATCTGCCGCGCCGTGTGCACGGTGACAGTATCGGGCACGTCGTCCACCGAGCGCGCGGTCCGGGTGGAGGTGATGGTGACGCCGGGAAGCGCCGATGAAGTGACCGAGCCCGCCGCACTCGCGGTGGGTGCCGGGCCGGGCTGCGGCTTGTTGCTGTCGTCAGCCAGGGCCGGGGTGGCCGAACCGCCCCACGCCATGCACATCGAAACCCACAAAATCTTGTGACGCCACACGTTTGCTGCTCCTGTAGGTGAATCTCCAGGACGGGGTCACACCTCGTCCGCCCCCGAAGGGGTCAAGACCTCCGGGAACGGCCCGGCGTGGTCTTGGGAGTTACAGGCACGGCTTGCGATGAGGCTGGCGTATGCCTTGGCGACCGCGCGTGACGCTCAGCGCCACGGCGCGGTCGCCGGTGAAGATGCAACAAATCCTACATGAGAAGTAATCGCATTTGCAAGATAATTGCAAATCGAGCTGTCGACCCAGGTCGTCGTGGATGGGGCGCGTTGAAGTGCGAGGCCGCCCTCCCCACCCCGGCCCTCCCCACGAGTGGGGAGGGAGCAAACACGCCTCCCGCCCTGTGTGGGGGAGGCTGGGAGGGGCATGCGCAGATCGCACGCCGTGCTGTCTTCTCCTCCCCCACCTGTGGGGGAGGCTGGGAGGGGCACACGCAGATCGCACGCGGTGCTGTCTTCTCCTCCCCCACCTGTGGGGGAGGTTGGGAGGGGGATGACCTGAGCGCGACGGCGTGTTATCGGCTCTGCGAGGCGGCCGAAGCGGTGGGCAAGGGGCCGATGGCGGGGGTGTCGGCGGTGCCCCAGCCGCCGCCCAGGGCCTGAATCAACCCGACGCTGGCAGCGTAGCGACGGTTCAGCAGGGTGAGCTGCGCGTTGCGTGCGCTGGTGGCCGTGGTCTGCGCGGTGAGTACGTTGAGGTAGGGCGCGGTGCCGGCCTTGTACTGGTTTTCGGCCAGGCGCAGCGAGACCTCGGCGGCCTGCACCACATCGGCCTGCTGCTGGGCCTCTTGCGACAGGATGCGTTGCGCGGCGAGGTTGTCTTCGACCTGTTGCAGCGCGGTCAATACGCTCTGGCGGTAGTTGGCGACGGTCTCGCGGTAGGCGGCCTGGCTGCTTTGCACCTGCGCGCGGCGCAGCCCGCCGTCGAACAGCGTCGCCGCGAGCTGCGGGCCGATGGACCAGAACAGCGAGGGCGCGGAGAACAGTTGCGCGATGCGCGCCGCCTGGCTGCCACCCTGCGCCGACAAAGTGAGATCGGGGAACCACGCGGTCTGCGCGACGCCGATCTGGGCGTTCGCCGCGGCCACCTGCGCCTGGGCCGCGGCCAGGTCGGGCCGACGCTGGAGCAGCTGGGCGGGGATGCCCGCAGGAATGGCGGGCACCTCGGGCAGGGCGTCTCCCGCGGGCAGGGTGAAGTCGGCCGGAGGCTGGCCCACGAGCACGGCGATGGCGTTCTGCAACTGCACCCGCGTCACCCCGAGATCGGTCAGGCTGGTCTGCGCCTGCAGCAGCTGGGTGCGCGCCTGGGCGACGTCGGCGGCGGTATCCACCCCGGCCTTGTAGCGGTTGTCGGTGAGCTGCAGGGCGCGCTGGTAGGCGGCCACGGTGTCCTGGGCCAGCGCGATCTGCGCGTCCACGGTGCGCAGTTGCAGATAGCTGGTGGCCAGGGTGGACTGCAGGCTGAGCTGGGTGTTCTGCAGCGTGGCCGCGCTGGCCTCGGCCGTGGCCTGTCCGGCCTGTACCTGCAGGCGCACCTTGCCCCACAGATCGGGCTCCCAACTGGCGCCCAGCGAGGCGCTCAGGCTGTTGCCGACCGCGCCGGTGCCGGCGGCTTTCGCCCGCGTGGCGGCGGCGCCAGCGGTCAGGGTGGGGTAGTAGGCGGCCTGGGCCTGCGACACGGCGGCCTGCGCCTGCTCATAGGCGGCGAGCTGGGCGGCCAGGCTTTGGTTGTGCTGCGCCACCTGCGCTTCGAGTCCGGCCAGCACCGGGTCGTTGAACACGCTCCACCACGCGCCACGCGGCGCCGCGGCCAGCGGCTGCGCCGGCGTCCAGCCGCTCTGGGCCTGGGCGTAGCTGGCGGGCAGCGCGATTTTCACGGCGGGCTCGGGCGGGGTGGCGGCGCAGGCGCCGAGCAGGAGCACCAACGGCGCGACGAGCCAAAGACGGGGCGAGGTGGTCGGATTCATGGGGTTCAGGCCAGAGAGTCGAGAGAGGCCGGGCGGTCGCTGCGGCCGAACTTGCGCAGCGTCCAGCGGCGCAGGCGGTCGAGTTCGAGGTAGATCACCGGGGTGGTGTAGAGGGTGAGCGCCTGGCTCACGATCAGCCCCCCGGCGATCGAGATGCCCAGCGGCTGGCGCAGCTCGGCGCCGTTGCCGGTGATGAAGGCCAGCGGCAGGGCCGTGCCCAGCGCGGCCAGGGTGGTCATGAGGATGGGGCGCAGGCGCAGGGTGGCGGCGCGGTAGATCGCGTCGCGCGGGTTCATGCCGTGCTCGCGTTCGGCGCTGAGGGCGAAATCGACCATGAGAATGGCGTTTTTCTTCACGATGCCGATGAGCAGGAACACGCCGATGAGCGCGATGATGGAAAACTCGGTGTGCGTGAGCTGCAGCGCCAGCACCGCGCCCACGCCGGCCGGTGGCAGGGTGGAGAGGATGGTGAGCGGATGCAGCGTGCTCTCGTACAGCATGCCGAGCACGATGTAGATGGCGAAGATGGCGGCCATGATGAACAGCGGCTGGTTTTTCAGCGTGCTGGCGAACAGCTGCGCCGTGCCCTGGAAGCCGCCATGAATCGCCGAGGGCAGGCCGATGGCGGCGGTGGCCTCGTTGATCTTGCCCTGGATGCTGCTCAGCGACACGCCCTTGTCGAGGTTGAAGGAGATGGTGGACGAGACGAACAGCCCCTGATGATTCACCGCCAGCGGCGTATTGGTCAGTTCGTAGTGCGCCAGCGCCGACAGCGGCACGCGCTGCCCGCCGCTGCTCACCACGAACACGTCGTTCAGTGCCTGGGCGTTGTCCTGGTACTGCTGCGCGGCCTGCATGACCACCCGGTACTGATTGAGCGGAGCGTAGATGGTGGAGATGAGCCGCTGGCCGAAGGCGTCGTTCAGGGTCTGGTCGATGGTGGAGACCGGAATGCCGTATCGCGCGGCGGCCGCGCGGTCGATCACCAGCGAGAGCTGCAGACCGTTGGCCTGCTGATCGCTGTTGACGTCGTTCAGACCGGGAATGCGCTTGAACGCTGCGAGCGCCTTGGGCTCCCATTCGCGCAGCGTGTCCAGATCGGACGCCTGCAGGGTGTACTCATACAGCGCCGCCGATGGCCGTCCGCCGGCGCGGATGTCCTGCACCGGGAACATGAAGGTCTGCGTGCCCGGCACCCGTTCCAGCGCGCGGCGCAGCTGCACGATCAGGGTCTGCACGCCGGCGCGTTCGTCGAGCGGCTTGAGCTGGATGAACATGAAGGCGCTGTTGGTCGTGCCCCCGCCGGTGAAGGCGACCACGTTCTGCACGCCCTTGTTCGCGCGCACGATGGCGACGATGCGCTCGAGCTTCTTGCTCATCTCCTGGAACGACACCGACTGATCGGCCTGCACCGAGCCGATCATCAGCCCGGTGTCCTGCGTCGGGAAGAATCCCTTGGGCACGATCTTGTAGAGATAGACGCTCAGGCCGATGGTGGCGAAGAACACGATCAGCATGAGCACCGGGCGCAGCAGCGCCCACTTCAGACTGCGGGCATAGCCGTTGTGGATGTGGTCCCACACGGCTTCGAGCCGGGACGGCCGTCGCGGCGCGGCCTCGTCTTTTTGCGGCAGCAAGCGCAGCCAGCGCGAAGCCAGCATGGGCGTGACCGTGAGCGAGACCAGCAGCGAAATGCCGATGGCCACCGACAGCGTCACGGCGAACTCGTGGAACAGGCGCCCGACGATGCCGCCCATGAACAACACCGGCAGGAACACCGCCACCAGCGACAGGCTCATCGACAGCACGGTGAAGCCCACTTCGCGCGCGCCCTTGAGCGCGGCGGCCAGCGGCGTCAGGCCCTCCTCGACATGGCGCATGATGTTTTCCAGCACCACGATGGCGTCGTCCACGACGAAGCCGGTGGCCACGATCAGCGCCATCAGCGACAGGTTGTCGAGCGAATAGTCGAGCAGCCACATGGCGGCGAAGGTGCCCACCAGCGACAGCGGCACGGCCAGCGCCGGAATGAGCGTGGCGCGCCAGTCGCGCAGGAACAGCCAGACCACGCCGATCACCAGCGCCACGGCGAGGATGAGCGTGTTCTCCACCTCTTCGAGCGAAGCGCGGATGGTGGTGGTGCGGTCGGACATGACGGTCACGTCGATCGCCGCCGGGATGGAGGCTTCGAGCTGCGGCAGGGCCGCCTTCACGGCGTCGACCGCGTCGATGATGTTGGCGCCGGGCTGCCGGTAGATGATGAGCTGGACCGAAGGCTGGCCGTTGGCCAGACCCATGTTCTGCTGGTTCTGCAGCCCTTCGTAAACGTGCGCGATCTGGTCGAGCTCGATGGGCGCACCGTTCTTGTAACCCACGACGATGTGCTGGTATTGCGCGGGGGTGCTGAGCTGGTCGTTGGCGCCGACCTGCCAGCGATGAGCGCCGCTGTCGATGGCGCCCTTGGGCGTGTCGACATTGCTGCTGACGATGGCCTGGCGCACCTGCTCCAGGCTCAGCCCCATGCCGTTGACGCGCGGCAGATCGAGATCGACGCGCACCGCGGGCAGCGCCGCCCCCCCGACCGTGACCGAGCCGATGCCCGCGATCTGCGAGATCTTCTGCGCCAGGATGGTCGAGCCGGCATCGAACATCTGTCCGCGCGTCAGGCTCTTGGAGGTGAGCGACAGAATCATGATCGGCGCGTCGGCCGGGTTCATCTTCTTGTACGTCGGATTGCCCGAAAGCCCGCTGGGCAGCAGCGGAATGGCCGCGTTGATCGCCGCCTGCACCTGTCGCGCGGCGCTGTTGATGTCTTTCGACAGATCGAACTGCAGGATGATGCGCGTGGAGCCCTGCGTGCTGCTCGAGGTCATCTGCGAAATGCCGGCAATGGTGCCCAGGCTGCGCTCCAGCGGCGTGGCCACGGTGGCGGCCATCACGTCGGGACTGGCCCCGGCCAGGCTGGCGTTGACCACGATGGTGGGAAAGTCCACCTGCGGCAGGGGCGAGACCGGCAGCAGCCGGAACGCCATGATGCCCGCCAGCAGAATCGCCAGCGCCAGAAGGCTGGTCGCGATCGGGCGTCGGATGAACAGTGCCGAGGGATTCACCGCCTTCCCTCCTCATCCCTCCCCACGCCTGGGGAGGGAGCGACTTCACCTCCCCCACCCGTGGGGGAGGCCGGGAGGGGGAACCGCCGCTTGCGCCATGCCCCCGCCCGGCGGCTCAGCCGGTCGAAAGCCAGATAGATCACCGGCGTGGTGAACAGCGTGAGCACCTGCGACACCAGCAGGCCGCCCACCAGCGTGATGCCCAGGGGCTGGCGCAGTTCAGCCCCCATGCCGCCGCCGACCACCAGCGGCACGGCGCCGAACAGCGCCGCGAAGGTGGTCATCAGAATCGGGCGCAGCCGCAGGTGCGCGGCCTGCAGCATGGCTTCCTCGGGCGGCAGGCCTTGATGGCGCTCGGCGTCGAGGGCGAAGTCCACCATCAGGATGGCGTTTTTCTGCACGATGCCGATGAGCAGAATGATGCCGATGATGGCGATGACCGTGAGGTTGTGCCCCGTGCCCATGAGCGCCAGCAGCGCGCCAATGCCGGCCGACGGCAGGGTGGACAGAATCGTCACCGGGTGGATGTAGCTCTCATACAGCACGCCCAGCACGATGTACATCGTGGCCACCGCGGCCAGCAGCAGCCAGAGCTGGTTGCTCAGCGCCGACTGAAAGGCGCTGGCCGAGCCCTGATACTGAATGACCACCGAGGCCGGCAGTTGCGCCTTTTGGGCCGCCTGGTTGATCGCGTCCACCGCCTCGCCCAGCGAGACGCCCGAGGCGAGCTGGAACGACACCAGCGCGGCGGGGAACTGGCCGATGTGGTCGATGGCCAGGGGCGTGGCGCGCTGCTCGACCGTGGCAATGCTCGACAGCGGCACCATCTGCCCGCTGCTGCCTGCGAGGTAGACGCTGTCGAAGGCGCTCAGCGGCCCGCCGGAGTTGCTTGCGCCGCCGCCCCCGCCGCCGCCGGGCCGCCCCAAGGCGGCGGGCGCCCCCTCGGGGGGCAGCGCAGGCGAAGCCGAAGCGTGGGGGCTGTTGTTCTCCACGTCGAGCACCACGCGGTATTGCGCCGACTGGGTGAAGATGGTGGACACCAGCCGTTGGCCGAAGGCGTTGTACAGCGCGCTGTCGATGGCGCTCATGCTGATGCCCAGTCGCGAGGCGGCGCTGCGGTCGACATCGACATAGGCCTGCAGACCCTGGTCCTGCAGATCGCTGGTCACGCCGGCGAGCTGCGGCAGGGCCTTGAGTCTGTCCATCAACGCGGCATTGGCGCTGGAGAGCTGCTCGGCGCTGGTGGCCGAGAGGCTGAACTGGTAGGGGTAGCGGCTGGCGATGTCGTCGATGGTGAGGTCTTGCACCGGCTGCAGATAGGCCTGGATGCCGCCGACCTTGGCGGCGCGCTCGTCCAGACGGGTGATGAGCGGCCCCACGCGCAAGCCGCGCTGGTCCAGCGGCTTGAGGTTGATCAGCAGCCGCCCGGTGTTCATCGTGGTGTTCACGCCGTCGATGCCCACCACGGACGAGACCGAATCCACCGCGGGATCTTTGAGCAGTGCATCCACCAGCGCTTGCTGGCGCTCGGTCATGGACTGGAACGAGACGTCCTGCGGCGCCACCGTGGTCGCCTGGATCATGCCCGTGTCCTGGGTGGGGAAGAAGCCCTTGGGGATGAGCACATACAGGAGTACGGTGAGTGCCAGCGTGCCCACGGCCAGCAGCAGGACCAGGGGCTGATGCCGCAGCACCCAGCGCAGCGCCCGGGTGTAGCGCGCGGACAGCCCTTCGAAAAAGGCGCCGGTGGCATGGAACAGACGGCTTTGTTCGGCCTCGGGCGTATGGCGCAACAGGCGCGCCGACAGCATGGGCGTGAAGGTCAGCGAGACGATGGCCGAGATGACGATGGCCACCGCCAGGGTGATGGCGAACTCGCGGAACAGCCGACCCACCACGTCGCCCATGAACAGCAGCGGAATGAGCACCGCGATGAGCGAGAAGGTGAGGGTGATGATGGTGAAGCCGATCTGACCCGCGCCCTTGAGCGCGGCGGTGAGCGGGCGCTCGCCGGCCTCGATGTAGCGCGAGATGTTCTCGATCATCACGATGGCATCGTCCACCACGAAGCCGGTGGCGATGGTGAGCGCCATCAGCGTGAGGGTGTTGATCGAAAAACCGAACAGATACATCGCGCCGAACGTGCCCACCAAGGCCAGCGGCACTGCGGTGGCTGGAATGAAGGTGGCCCTTGCGCTGCGCAGGAAGATGAAGATCACCAGCACCACCAGCACGACCGAGAGCAGCAGCTCGAACGTCACGTCGCTGATGGCCGCGCGGATGGTGACGGTGCGGTCGGACAGCACCGAGAGCTGGGCCGCGGCCGGCAGCTGCGCCTGCAGACTGGGCAGCAGCTTGTGAATGTTGTCCACCACGGCGATGACGTTGGCGCCCGGCTGGCGCTGCACGTTGATGACGATGCCCGGCTTGCCGTTGACCAGGGCGGCCTGCCAGGCGTTCTCGGCACCGGTGCTGAGGGTGGCCACATCGCCCAGCCGGACCGGCGCGCCGCCCGAGTAGGCGATGATCATGTCGCGGTATTGCTGCGGTGACTGCAACTGGTCGTTGGCGTCGATGCTGAACGATTGCTGGCTGCCGTTGATGGTGCCCTTCGGGCTGTTGACGTTGGCGCCGGTGATCGCGGTGCGGATGCTGTCCATGCTCAGGCCCAGCGCCGCCAGCGCGGGGCCGTTCACCGTCACGCGGATGGCGGGCTTGTGGCCGCCCGACAGGCTGACCAGGCCCACGCCCGACACCTGCGAGAGCTTCTGGCTCAGGCGCGTGTCGGCCAGGTCGTACAGCGTGGTGAGCGGCAGGGTGTTGGACGTCAGCCCCAAAGTGATGACCGGCGCGTCGGCGGGGTTGACCTTGGCATAGATGGGGGGCTGCGGCAGGTCGGAAGGCAGCAGATTGCTCGCGGCATTGATCGCGGCCTGCACCTCCTGCTCGGCCACGTCGAGCGAGAGCGAAAGATCAAAGCGCAGGGTGATGACCGAGGCGCCGCCGGAGCTGACCGACCACATCTGCGCCAGGCCGGGCATCTGGCCGAACTGGCGCTCCAGCGGCGCGGTGACCGAGGAGGTCATCACGTCGGGGCTGGCGCCGGGGTAGAGCGTGGTGACCTGGATGGTCGGATAGTCCACCTGCGGCAGCGCGGCCTGCGGCAAAAGCCGGTAGCCGACGAAGCCGGCCACCAGCACCGCAATCATCAGCAGCGTGGTGGCGATGGGCCGCAGGATGAACAGCCGTGACGGGCTGGGCCGGGCGGCCTCTACGTCCCTGCCAGGCTCGCCCGCGGGCGGCGGAGGGTCTTGCTCCCTCCCCACGCGTGGGGAGGGTTGGGGTGGGGAGGTGGGCTCGTCTTGCGGCGCGCTCATGGTCAGCGCGCTCCGCTGGCGGCTGCAGGCTTGGCGCCATGCGGAGCGCCGGGCTTGGCGTGTGAGGCTTTGGCTTCGTTGTTGGCGGACAGCGGTTGCACCACCTTGACTTCACGGCCGTCGCGCAAGCGGTCGAGGCCGTCGGTCACGACGCGTTCGCCGGCCTTCACGCCGCTGACGATCTGCGTGAGGTTGTCGAAGGCGACCCCGGTTTTCACCACCCGCATCTTCACCTTGTTGTCGGCGCCGATCACGTACACATAGGTGCCGGGCGCGCCCACGGCCACGGCCGTGGTTGGCACCACGAGGGCGTTGGCCATCGTGTTGACCAGCAGCCGCACGTTGACGAACTGGTTGGGGAACAGACTCAGTTTCTTGTTGGTGAACTCGGCGCGAAGGTTGAGCGTGCCCGTCGTGCTGTTGATCTGGTTGTCGGCGGCGACCAGTTGACCGGTTTCGAGCAACAGGGTATTGCGCGCATCCCAGGCCTGGGTTTCCAGGTGTTTGCCGGCCATGAGTGGACCGACCACCTCTGCGATGTTCTGCTGCGGCACGGCGAAGGTCACGTCCACCGGCTGGACCTGGGCGATGGTGGCGATCGGCGAGGCCGAATTGGAGCTGGTGCTGGTGTTGCTGCCCACGGCGCCGGAAGTCGTCACCATATTGCCGGCATCCACCGGACGCAGGCCGGCGAGACCGGCTATCGGCGCGGTAATGCGGGTCCAGCTCAGTTGCAGCCGCGCGTTGTCGAGCGCGGCCTTGTTGGCGTCGAGCGTGGCCTTGAGCTGGGCCACGGTGGCGCGTTGGTCGGAGACCTGCTGCGCCGAAATCGAATCCTGTTTGAGCAGGGTTTCATAGCGCTGCAGATCGCTCTGCGCGCCGTTCATCTGCGCCTGCGTCTGCTCCAGCTGCGCCTGCGCCTGTTCGACCGCAATGCGGAACGGACGGGGATCGATCTGTGCGAGCAACTGACCCGCCTTGACCATCTGCCCCTGTTTGTAATCCACGCTCTGCAGCAGCCCGGCCACCCGCGGCATGACGTTCACATAGCTGCGCGGCGTGACCGTGCCCAGCGCGGTCAGCCATACCGGAACCGACTGGGTTTTCACCGTGGACGCGGTGACCGGCTGCGGGGCCATCTGCCCTTTGTCCATGCCGCCGCCCCGCATCTGCGCCTGCGCGGGGTGCTCGCTGCCCATCAGCGCCAGGCCGCCCGCGGCCAGGAGGGCGGCGCCCAGCCCGCCCCATATCCAGCGGTGGGGGGGCGGGGCAGGGCGCTTGGGGTGGTCGGGAGGAGAAGGCAGGTTCATGGGAGGCAGACCAGGAATGAACGAAGCGGGGCGTGGTGGGTGAAACGGGACGCGATCAAAGCAGACAGTCTCCATATCCTGCCTGCGCGACGTGAAATCCGTGTGCAGGCCATGTGAAGAAATATGAAGCCGTCGGTGAAGGGACGGGCGCGGACCCGCGCCTCAGCCCTTGGGCGTGCGCTGGTGATTCCAGTACACCTCGGTGCTGGCGGCGTCGCCCGCGCGGTTGAGCGTGCGGGCGAGCACGAACAGCAGGTCGGACAGGCGGTTGAGGTATTGCAGCAACTCCGCGCGCAGCAGCAGCGGCGCTTCCGCCCCGCCCGACTGCGCCACCTCGTTGGAGACCGCCACCACCGCCCGCTCGGCGCGGCGCGCCACGGTGCGGCAGACGTGAGCCTGCGAGGCCGTCGGTGTGCCGCCCGGCAGAATGAACTCGGCCAGCGGCGGCAGTTGCGCGTTGTAGGTCTTGAGCGCTTCGTCGAGCGCGGCGACCTGCTCCGGCTTGAGCAGCGCCATGCCGGGCACCGAAAGCTCCCCGCCGAGATCGAACAGATCGTGCTGCACCTGCAGCAGCAGCGTGTCGATGGCCTCGGGCAGCCCCTGGCTGCGCAGCAGGCCGAGGTGAGAATTGAGCTCGTCGACATCGCCCAGCGCCTGGATGCGCGCGGCCGATTTCAGACAGCGCGAGCCGTCACCCAGCCCGGTGGTGCCCGCGTCGCCAGTGCGGGTGGAAATGGCGGTGAGGCGGTGGCCCATGGAGATCCTCGGTCGAATGGAACGGCGTATTCTTGCCCAATTCCGCAAACCTGCGCTCCGCGAGGACTGCCGCCATGAACGCCCCCCTCACCCCCACCGTGCTCACCCGCCCCACGCCGCCCGCCTTGCTCGCCGCGCTGGCCGCACGCTTCGGTGCTCAGCTTTCCACCGCGCTGGCCGTGCGCGAGCAGCATGGGCGCGATGAATCGCCCTTCGATGTGCCGCCGCCCGCGGCCGTGGTGTTCTGCGACAGCACGCAGGACGTGGCCGACGCGGTGGCGTTGGCCGCCGGGCACGATGTGCCCGTCATCGCCTATGGCGCCGGGTCGTCGCTCGAAGGCCAGTTGTTGGCGGTGCAGGGTGGCATCAGCCTCGATCTGTCGCGCATGAACCGGGTACTCGATGTTGCCACCGACGACATGCTTGTCACTGTTCAGGCTGGCGTCACACGCATGCAGCTCAACGACGAGCTGCGCCACACTGGGCTGTTCTTCCCCATCGACCCGGGGGCTGACGCCACGCTGGGCGGCATGACCGCCACGCGCGCCTCGGGCACCAACGCCGTGCGCTACGGCACCATGCGCGAGAACGTGCTGGCGCTCACGGTGGTGCTGGCCGATGGCCGCATCATTCGCACCGGCACCCAGGCGCGCAAGAGCAGCGCGGGGTACGACCTCACCCGCCTCATGGTGGGCAGCGAGGGCACGCTGGGCATCGTCACCGAAGTCACCGTGCGCCTTTATCCGCAGCCCGAAGCCGTGGCCGCGGCGGTGTGTTCCTTCCCAGACGTGGCGCACGCGGTGGACTGCACCATCGCCGTGATCCAGGCCGGCATTCCCATCGCCCGCGTGGAATTGATGGATGCCGGCGCGGTGCGCGCCGTCAACGCGCACGACCATCTCGGCCTGCCCGAGCAGCCCCTGCTGCTGATGGAATTCCACGGCTCGCCCGCCGGGGTGCGCGAGCAGGCCGAAGCCGTGCAGGCCCTCGCAGCCGAACACGCGGGCAGCGACTTCGCCTGGGCCGACACCCCGGAAGAGCGCACGAAGCTATGGAAGGCGCGGCACCACGCCTACCTCTCCGCGCTGCAGATGAAACCCGGCTGCCGCTGCGTCACCACCGATACCTGCGTACCCATTTCGCGTCTGGCCGAAAGCATCAACGACACCCTTCTTGAAGCCGATGCCGCCGGTTTGCCCTACTTCGTCGTCGGCCATGTGGGCGACGGCAATTACCACATCGGCTACCTCATCGATCCGGCCCAACCCGAAGAGCGCGAGCTGGCCGAGCGGCTCAACGCCCAGCTCGTGCGCCGCGCGCTCAAACTGGGCGGCACCTGCAGCGGCGAGCACGGCATCGGTCTGCACAAGCAGGGTTTCCTGCGCGAGGAAGCCGGCGACGACGCCCTCGACGTGATGCGCGCCATCAAGCGGGCCCTCGATCCGAAGGGCATCCTCAACCCGGGGAAGATCTTTGCGTGACAGGGGTTTCTGCACCGTTAGGTCATGAGTGCGGTATGGCGAAAAGTATGGCTTTTATCTAAACTTCTGCCATGCAGAGGCCGAGCTTCGAGTGGGATGCAGCCAACCGTGAAAAGCATGGCGTTGGTTTCGACCGGGCCCAGTATGCATTTGCCGATCCCAGCGGGGCATCGCACGCGACATTGAGCACAGCACAAACGAAGCGCGCTATTTCTGCTTCGGCAAGGTGGATGAAGGCGTCCTCACGGTGCGCTTTACTTGCAGGGGCCCCAGCATTCGGATCATCGGTGCAGGCTATTGGCGCAAAGGAAGGACTGTCTATGAGCAAGAAAATCAAATACACCGACGAACCGATCGGTGACGTGGAAATCATCGCGGATTTTCTGCCTCCGCCGGAGGCCTTGGTCTTTCGCGAAGAGGGCGTCAAAGTCACTTTGGCCTTGAGCAAGAAGAGTGTGGATTTCTTCAAACATCAAGCGCAGGCCCATCACTCCCAATATCAGCGCATGATCCGCCACCTGCTCGACGCCTATGTGGATCGCCACAGCGCAGCCGATCCCGTAAAGACATCAAGCAGTAGTGCGGCAAAGCGCGGTGTGGCGAAAACCAACTGAGCATGACCATGTTCACCTACCTCATGCTCGGCACCAACGATCTCGTCCGCGCGGCCGCGTTCTACGACCCCGTGCTGGCCACGCTGGGCCATGCACGATGCGTGACGGAAGATGACGATCCCAGCCATGAAATCGGCTGGGGCCGCTATGCCGACGAGGGGCGGGTGGAACGGGCGCTGTGGCTGTGCAAGCCCTTCGACGGCCAGCCTGCCACTACGGGCAACGGCAGCATGGTGGCGCTGGCGGCCATGAGCCGGGCGCAGGTCGATGCCTTTCACGCTGCCGCGCTGGCGCATGGCGGGTGCAGCGAAGGCGCACCCGCTCTGCGCCCGCACTACGGCCCTGACTTTTACGCCGCCTATGTGCGCGACCCCGACGGCAACAAGCTCGCCGCCGTGTGTCGCGCCGCAGTCTGAACGCTTCGCGGCTCAGACTTCTTGCGTGCAGATGCGCGCGGGCTGCCTGCGCGACAGCAAGGTCTTCAGGCGCGGATGCGCCAGCGCGCTGTTGAGCAGCAGGGCCAGCATCACCAGCCCCGCGCCGAGCACTTCCGCGCCGCCGATGTGCACGCCCTGAAACAAGGCGATGCCGAAGGCCGTTACCGGGACGAAGTTGATGAACAGCACGCCCACCGAGGCGCCCACGCGCTGGATGCCTGCATTCCAGCCCAGCACCGCGATGAAGGCGGCGATCAACACGAGGTAGGCAAGCCCCCAGGCCGACTCCCGCAAGACGGGCAGGGTCGGCAAGTCCGCATGGCCCAGGGCCACCGCCAGAACGGCGATGCCCACGATGCTCAGGGCGCCGAAGGCGCAGGTCCAGGCGGTGTAGCGCAGCGATGACCAGGCCGGATACCGGCGCGCCGCCAGCGTATAGATCACCCAGCACAGCACGCCCAGCAGCACCAGGCCGTCGCCGCCGAGGTGGTTATCCGCCAGAAGGTGCGCGGGGTTGCCGTTGCTGAGCACCAGCGCCACGCCAAGCAAGGACAGGCCGATGCTCGCCCAGGTGCCCGCGCTGGGTCGCACCCCGTTGAGCGCCCAGTTGACAAGGGCGCTGAGCAGCGGCATCAGCGCGATGATGATGGCGGCCTGTTGAGGCTGGGTGTGTCGCAGACCTTCGTAGCCCAGCAGATTGAAGCCGGCGAAGCCCAGGCTGCCCAGGGCGGCCAGTTGCCAGCCGCGGCCGTCGAGCCGAAGCGCAGGCCGACCTTCCTTCCAGGCCAGGGCGAGCAGGAAGAGCGGTGCCGCCAGCCCGTAACGGATGGCGGTCATGACGAACACATCCATGTGCAGCATCAAGGCCTTGGCCAGCGGCAACATGCCGCCCCAGGCCATCGCCGCCACACCCAACGCCCCCAGCGCCTGGGGAAAGCTCAAACTCCGATTCATGGCGTCCTCCTGAATATCGTGGAGAGACGAAGCGTATGAATTTCCGAAATTTTGATAAAGGTGCAAAATTCCAATTATTTATTTCTGAATTGGAAATATTGGAGGCACGATGCTCGACCTGGATGCATGCCGCACCTTCGCCCGCGTGGTGGAGACGCATTCCTTCTCCGAGGCCGCCCGCAGCCTGGGCATGTCGCTGCCCGTGGTGAGCAAACAGGTGGCGCGCCTGGAGCAACAACTGGGCACGCGCCTGCTCAACCGCACCACGCGGCATCTCAGCCTCAGCGAGGCGGGCTCGGCGTTTCACACGCATTGCGCCCAACTGCTCGACATCGCCCAGACGGCCGAAGCCGCGGTGAGCCAGTTTCATCAGTCGCCGCGCGGGCAGTTGCGGGTGAGTGCGCCCGTGGCCTTCGCCAACGGCAGCCTGGCGCCGCTGCTGCCGGCCTTTCTCGAACGCTACCCCGACGTGCAGCTCGAACTCGACGCCAGTGACCGCCAGGTCGATCTGGCCGAAGACGGCTTCGATTTGGCGATCCGCCTGACCGCGCGCCCTCCCGAGGGGCTGGTGGCTCGGCCGCTGCACCGCATCCGCCGCGTGGCCTGTGCGGCCGACGCCTATCTGCAGCGGCGCGGCACGCCCCTGACCCCGCAGGATCTGGCGCAGCACAACTGCCTCATCTACCCCCAGGCTGAAGGCGCCGGCACCTGGGCGTTCGAGCAGGACGGCCGCGCGCTGGTCGTGCCGGTTCGGGGCAGCTTGCGCAGCAACAGCACCGAAGCCCTGCGCCGCGCCGCCTGCGGCGGCGTCGGCGTGGCGTACATGCGCGACTATGCGGTGCGCCAGAACCTGCTCGATGGCTCGCTGCGCGAAGTGCTCGCCGCCTACGCCCCGCCCAGCCGCGCCGAACTCTTCGCCCTCTACCTGCCCAACCGCTACCTGCCGCCCAAGGTGCGGGTGTTCATCGACTATCTTGTGGACTCTTTCGATCAGCCCTGAGCCGTCCGCCAACACCGCCATGCCGCCCACCTGCATTGCCCGCGCAAGTCTGCGCTGCAGCGCCGCGCAGGCGTTCGATCTTTCGGTCGACCCGGAGCGGTTTGCACCGCTGTTTCGCGGGTATGGGCCGATCCCGTCGATTCGCCGCATCACCGCGCTTTCGCCCCTGGCGGTGGGGTGCACCCGGCTGGTGGCCAATAGCGACGGATCGGTGCTGACCGAGCAGGTCACGGCACTCGACCGGCCGGGCCTGCACGCCTACACCCTGAGCGGCTTCCGGCCGCCGTTCTCCTGGCTGGTCTGCCTGGGCCAGGCGCGCTGGACCTTCGTCGACAGCACCGTAGGGTGCGAGGTCGAATGGCAATACACCTTCACGCCGCGTGGAGCCCTGTCGCGCTGGGCAGTCGGCCTGTTGTTGCGCTGTTGCATGCAGCCAGCCATGCAACGCTGTCTCGCGGCCATGCATGCGCAGTGCGCCGCGACTCGGAACCCTGCCGGCACCCCCACGCCCTGACCGCTCTGCGATGGCCGATGGACAGCCTTCTCCTGCTCGCGCTTGCCCCCGTGTTTCTGGGCTTCATCGCCTGGGAGGCCTGGTATCTGCGGCGCGCGGGCCGCAGCCATTACACCTGGGCCGACACGACATCCAACGCCGCGCTCGCCTTGATGCATCAGGGGGCCGATGCGCTGGCCTGGCTGCTGACCTTCGGCCTGTTCGTCGGGCTCTGGCGGCACCGGCTGTTTGACATTCCGGCAAGCTGGTGGAGTGTGGCGCTGCTGGTGGTGGCGCAGGACCTTTTCTATTACGGGTTTCATCGCACCAGCCACCGCGTGCGCTGGCTTTGGGCTTCGCATGTGACGCATCACTCGTCGGAGCGGCTCAACCTCTCGACCGCCTTCCGCCAAAGCCTCACCTATCCGATTTCGGGCATGTGGCTGTTCTGGCTGCCGCTGGCCTTCATCGGTTTTGCGCCTGCCCATATCGTGACCGTGGTGGCGCTCAATCTGGCCTTCCAGTTTTTCGTGCACACCGAGGCCGTCGGCAGGTTGGGTTGGCTCGAAGCGGTGTTCAACACCCCATCGCATCACCGGGTGCACCACGCGCGCAATCCGCAATACATCGATCGCAACTACGCCGGAGTCTTCATCATCTGGGACAAGCTGTTCGGCAGCTTCACCCCGGAAGATCCGGCCGATCCCTGCGTGTATGGCATCACCCATCCGGTGCGCAGCCACAACCCCATCACGCTGACGTTTCACGAGTGGCGGGCCATGCTGGGCGACGCCGTTCGGGCGCGTGGCCTCAGAGCGCGCCTGGTCCAGCTTTTCGGCCCGCCCGACCGGGCATTGAGCGCGCAGGGGCCGCCTGAACAGACCGCGGCACAGCGCTCAGCCCAGATGTCGCAGGGCTTGGATCACCGCGAGTAGGGGTAGCCAAATGTCCATCATTCGAGCCCAATTGGACATTCCGAAATCCCTCGTCCGACGCCATGCACCTGCTCGAACAAGCTCACGCCACCCTCGACCGCCTGGCCGAACTGCCGCCTCTGGGGCAACTCCGGCGCCAGCGGGCCGAGGCCACCTTTGCCAGCAATACCGACGCCAATCTGTTCCGGGGCATCTACGCCACGTTTGATGCCGCACAGGCCAGCGCGCCGAGCACGCGGCCGCTGGGCTACGACAACGCCGACGCCGCCGGCATGTATCTGGAGCGCATCAAGCGCATCTATCCCAGCGACTATCCCGTCATCTTCTGGCTGCAGAAGCTGTTCGCCCAGGGGCAGAGTTCGGTGTTCGATCTGGGCGGGCATATCGGCATCGGCTACTACGGCTATCAGCGTTACCTCGACTATCCCGCCAAGCTGCGCTGGACGGTGAGCGACGTGCCCGCCGTCATGGTGCGCGGCATGGAGATCGCCCGCGAACGCGACCCCGCAGGGCGCCTGGGTTTCAACGGCGACTTCGTCGGCGCGGGCGGTGTGGATGTGCTGCTGGCACTGGGCGTGCTGCAGTACCTGCCCGACACCCTGACGCAGCGGCTGGCCGCACTGGCGCAGGGCGGGGCGCAACTGCCGCGCCACATCATCCTCAACCTCACGCCGCTGCATGTGCTCGACAACGGTGGGCAGGATTACTTCACCCTGCAGAGCATCGGCACCGCCTTCTGCCCCTACCGCATCGCCGCCTACGCGCCCTTTCTCGAAGGCCTCACGCGGCTGGGCTACCAGATCGTCGACCGCTGGCAAAACCCCGACAAGCACTGCCACATCGCCTTCGAACCCGAGCACTCGCTCGACGTGTATCACGGGTTTTATCTGCGGCGGTGTGCCTAAAAATTTTTTAGCGATTCGCTGGTATGTGGGGCAACCCTGGCAGCTGTTCAAATTCTGCGAAGGCCACGGGACGGGAATAGAGATAGATGACACCTGGCGGCTGATCTGTCGTGTCGCACGCTCCTGGTGTTGCAGATAGAGCTGACGCGCCACGTCGTGCACCGCCGTGCTCGACAACCAGTCCGATGCCGCCAGAACGAACACGGCGAACAATTGCCTTGCCAGATGGCTGCCGAATACCCGTGGGGAAACGCGAGGGGCACGCATGGGGCAATCTATGGCGACGCGGCTTTATCGGCAGACGTGTGGCTCAGGACCAAAGCGTCAATAGTTGGAGGCGAGCCCGACGTAGGCGCCATTGTTCGCACGGATGATGTCGTCTAGGCTGACCTTGTTGCTGATCTGCGATTTGGTCTGCCCGTTTTGCCCCATGCGGTAGGGGTCGAAATCGGTGTTGATGGGATTGAGCGCCTTGTCCTTGCGCGCGTGGCCTTTGCCGTTTTCCTCGATGTTGTAGTAGACGTAAGGATTGCCGCAGGGGTAGAGTTTGCCCCCCATGCCAATGTCGGCCAGGGTGTTGGGCAGCGCGCGGTTATAAATCCAATAGCTCTGGATGGCCGCAGAGATGGATACCACGTCTTGCTGTACCTGCGCATTTTCGATCTTGAGGCGATAGCCGCTGTAGATGGGCAAGGCGATGGCCGTGAGTACGCCGATCAAGACCAGCGCCATCAACAACTCGAGAAGGGTGAAGCCCCCCAGACGTTTGCCTTGTATGGGGGGTGGGAGAATGAACATCATGTCACGGTCTGTAACGCGCGCAGACCGTGGACCACAAGACGTATGCGTACCGCGGAGGACGAATTGCGGCATATTTCACAACGCTGCAGCCGCGCTGTGGCTGAAACTCCACAGCGCGTACTGACTACAGATCAATATTGGCGCCAGGCGATGGGTGGATTCCGGACACGGGCATTGAAGTTGACAACCACGGGTGTTTGGTTGGTATTCGTTTGACCATACATGACCAGACCCGAACTGGTGGCAAACCCACTCGGTGACAACGGGACGCCTGCTCCAAGGTTCACAATGCCGTTGGTGATGGCTACGCCATTGATGACCGGCGGTATCTTGGGCAGTCCGCCGGAGCCGAGATCAAAATAATCGTGGTAACCGTTACCCAGGCCGCAAGACGTCGCTGCCGGTGGAACATACACAGGAACGACCAACGTGCCATAACTGATGGCCGGTGCCGCAGAAATCTGCCCATTGGCCTGCAGCGGCATGACCACATTGCTGGAGACGGGTTGCAGCGAACCATTGCTGTACTGCAGGCCGGTTTGATTGCTACTGGCCCAGAGGATGCGTGAATTCGCGCCGGAGAGGGCGAACACGGTAATCTGGCTTTGCGAGGCCGTCCATACATACGGCACACCGCTGACCATGGCGTAGCCAAGGTAATTGATCGCTGCGGCGGGCGAAGTGGTGCCGTAATTTTGCAGAAGCGCCGCGTCCTGCGGAGCGGTTCCCGAGAGATTCAAGGCCCAGATGCCGCCCTGGTTGTCGCCCATCCACAGTGTCTGCGTGCCCGAGTCGTAGCTCAAGGCGCTACTGACGTAGACGTTGCTGCCCATGTTCAGCGCGGCAGACAGCGTGGACCCTGATGCCGCCTGCCCTGTTGCCACGTTCACTTCGTACAGCGTGCTGGTGGTGATGGCCGATGCGCCGCTGCCCGTGGTGGTATTGACGACGAACACTGCGTATTGCATGCCTCCGATGTTCACGATGACTGGTGCCTGCATCTGGGGAGAACTGCCACCCGAGACGGTGATGCCCCAGGTCTGTGCAACGGGGGTCGCGGGAGTGGTGCTCGACGATAACGTATTGCTGCTGAGCTTGAGCGCATAGTGGTAAGCGCCGCCCTGGGCCGTGCCGACGACGTAAGTGGCCCAGTTGGCCGCCTTCGGGGCCGACGTGGTGTTGACGGCATCGACCAGGGTGTAGCCGCCATCGAAGTTTTGCGCCGACTGAAACTGGGTGTAGGACTGCAAGCCGGGCAGGAACACCTTGGGCATCCAACCCCAGACCAGGTTGCCCGTCTTGGCATCGACGGCATACAGAAACCCGTCATTGCTCGTGAAGGTGAGGAGGTTTTCGCGGCCCTTGTTGTTGTTGGCGAAGGTGCCATAGCCGCCGATCGATGCGTTGTTTGCATTCGAGGGCGCACCAAGGTAGTTCACCTGATCGTTGGCGCTGAGACTTCCAAGCATCCAGTTGAGCTGTCGTCCGGCCAGATAGGAGCAACCCGATACCCCGTTGGGAAAACCCAGCGCGGCCGTGTTGGTCGTGTCTCCCGTCGAGTTGAACGACGGGTCGACGGTGTATGCCAATAGAGTCTTCAGATTGGGCACGCAGGTCGTGGCACTCAGGGCGAAAGAAGAAGGGCTGTAGTTGGCGCTGCTGCTGTTGCCGCCGACGTTTTGCAGGGTGTCGATGCCGCCAGAGCCAGGCCCTGTGCCAGACGCGGTTGCCGTAGTGGTCAGGAGGTCCGTCTGGCGGGCCGACGCCGTCATGTGGGGGCCATCTCCCGCGTCCCACTGCGCTGGGCCGGTGGGCGTGCCGATCGGCGCGCTGGCAGCGTTGGTCGGGGCGGCTACAGTCTGGAAGGCCTGAATGTGCCCGCCGATCGATCCAGGGGTGTTGTTGGACGATGCCGTGTAGATCAGAGAGCCAGCCTGAATTTTCGAAGGTGCAACAGGTGCCGATATGGCCGTGCTGCTGAAAATCTGGGCGGCGATGCTGCCCAGTGCCGTGTTGAAAGCCGCGACGTTGTTGGCCGGGTATTCCGTTCCCGTGCCTCCTGCAATCGCCATCGCATTAAGTGCGGCATAGGCGGCCAGATTGGCATTGGCATCCACCCCCGCGCCCAGGCCGACGACATAGGTCTTGATTCCCTTCTTGTTCAGCGCGGCAATGGCGTTGATGGTGTCGATCAACGCCTGGTCGTTGGTCTTGCTGATATCCAGTCCGCCCTGGGTCTGACCGTTGGGCACGTTGCCGCTGTCGTCGTTGATGCCATAGGCGGTGTTGCCGGCAACGCCATAAAAGGCCGCGTTCACCCCGTAACCCTGCCCCGCAGCACTGCCCAGCGGCGGCCAATTGTTCATATTCAGATCCATGGTGGGCAGACCATCTGTCACCAGAATGACGTACTGGCCCGCACATGAGGCGGTGAGATTTTTCAGAATATTGCCCGCACCCTGCACCAGGCCTGCAGTGGGCGACTGATAGGCCAGCGCCTTGATTTCTTTTGACGAGGAACTGTTGGTCTCGGGCTGCAGCGCCGACGTGAAAGGCACCATCGCCGTGTTCACGGTCGTGGTGCTGGGGTTGGTGCCCAGATTGGTCATGGACACCACGGTGGCGCCGGTCGTGGCACTGAGGCCTTGAACGTAGTAGCCAAAGCCGCGCTGGGCATAGACGACCTGCGGCGAATACGGCACATAGCCGGCATTGGTCGGGCTGGTGCCAAAACCGCCATTATTGGGGGAGGTGTTCTTGTAGGAAACGTAGATCGAGCCGTTCTTGTAGTTGCTCAGGCTGAAATTGGGTGGATAGGGCGTAGCCGGATTGGGGCCGTTGTAGGAGACGAACAAGCCCGACAATCCACCTGCATAGAGCACATCGTTGACGTTCGGGTCATCACTAGAGGCTCCAATCTGCATGTATTTGTTGCCCGATAGCGTGCTGGCCGCGCTGCTACTGGAACTCCCGTATAGGCCCGATTGCGACAGACTCGTGCAGTAACTCTTGACCGACGACGACGCGCTGCCGTATTGATAGCAGGGGTTGTTCACCCAGCGTGTTGGTGCGGGACTGGGGCTTGGGTTGGCGGCGACGAAGCTCTGGTAGGTCGAGTAACTGGTGAAGCCGTTGGTGGGCAGGCTATTGGCAAACGTGAAGCCGTTGGGCGGCGACATGTAATACACCCAAGTGGTGTAGAGGCTGGTGCCAGTCGTTGAGTAATCCGCTAGCGCAAAATCCATGCTCGACAGATATTTGGACAGAGTGCTGGTAATGCCGGCCTTGGCCACGTTCAGACGGCTGGCGCCGTTGTCCACCAGGGTTCCGTTATTGTTGTAGGTATAGGGCGCCGAGGCCGTCTGGCTCGGGGTCATCGGCGGAGAGAAGCCCGAGGGCACCGAGTAGTTCACCGGCGAACTGCTGTTGTACAGGCTGGTCAAGCCGCTGGAGAGATTGCCCGAGCCTGTCATGATGGCGCCGCTCAGGTCGCCGTCCATGGATTGCGAGTTGCCGATGGCGATGACCACTTGCGGGCGTGGCTGGCTCGTCGTCACGGTGCCGGCGTCGCTTGGTGCCATGCTCCAAGGCGCAAACGCAAGGCCGAAAGATGTTCCGATGACGACAGCGCTTCTGAGTGTGTTGTTCATGTCAATTTGCCGTAGTGCAAAGTTTGAACACGTTGTCCGTGGTGACGGCGGTTTGGCCGTTGGCTTCGCGGACGTTCAAAAAAATCTCGTAGTAATTCGCCGTGTAGCCATTTGCCGGTGCAGTCGTCCCATTCGCCGCCGTGACGACACACGCCGACGAGTCTGGCGGCAACGCGGCTGGCACGACGACGGCCAGAATATTGGCCGCTCCGGGCAGAACGGCTGGGGGGGGACTCACCGAAGCCAGTACTGTGCTTTTGATATGAGCCAGGCTATCGCAGGTTTGATTTGCCAGGCAGTTGGCCCAGAAGGTTTGCGTTGGGTAGGTGCTGCCTGTCCAGGGCATGGACGAAGCCGCGTCGGTCACAGGAAACCAGGGCTGTCCTTGCGCCACGGTCTGTAGCAGCCCACAAGTGTTGGGGCTGCCGTTGCACGCGGTTTGAATGATGGCGAGTTGCACTTGCCGCAATGCCAGATCGCCGACCTGAACGTCTTTTTGCCGCTGCAGGGTGTTGCCTGTCATCACGGTCTGCAGCAGATTGCCTCGCGTGACGAACAGCACGCCAAACAGCAACACCACCAGGGTGATAAGGGTGAGCAGCAGGATGTAGCCCTGCTCGCGTTGCGCCGGGGTTTGTTTGTTCATGGCGTGCTCATCCAGAGTGCATTTCGCACCGCGACTTCGGTGGAGATCACCGAGTAGTGATAGCCGCCAGCGCCTGCCGGAACCTGATAGTCGAAGGCATGCCCGTAGCCATTGTTCGGCGTGGGTAGGTTGACGGGAATGGTCGCCGGGGATTGGTACTGGGTGTTGACGTCGGGGTGCAGCGAGCGTGTGACAAGGGCGATCCAGACACTGCGGATATTGCCAAGCTGATTCTGGGACTGAACATCCTTGCCGGTGAGGTATTGGGTGACGCCGCTGTTCGGTGTGCCCACACCGAACAGCGCGACCAGGCTTGCCACGCCAGCGGCAACCGGCACGGGCTGGCCGACGATTGCACCTTGCGCATTGATGACTGCCCGCATCAGTGCTGGGAACTGGCCGCCCGCACTATTGGCTTGATTGGCTACCCAGTACGCGACGGTTTGCAGGTTGGTCGTGCTGGGTTGTCCGAGATCGGTGAGCGTGACCGTGCCCTGGCCGTAGAAATCCTTGGTTTGAAGGGTTTGCCCATTGCTGAGCAATCCGGCGCTGATCAGCGCGTTCTGAAAACCGGTGTAGCCCTTGGTTTGAAACGGAGTGTTGATCGGAGGGGTTAGCGAGGAGTTGTTCAGGCTGTCCACCGAATTCGGCTGCGTGGCCGATTGCGCCGGAATGTGGCTGAGGGGAGTCTGGAAACACACGGTCTTGCCGGAGAACCGGAAATTTTTCAGAGCCAAAAGACCCATATCCCCCGCCTTGACGCCTGCGGGGAGCTGATTGAGTACCAGATTCGTGCCGTTGGGCGGAGCGTTGGTCGGGGCGTTGCCCGGAAAAATCACATTCACAGGGCCACCCCCCGTGGGGCTCACCTGCGGGGTGGAGGTGGCCATGGTCATGGTCAGCACGACCGAGGTATTGCCATTGGGGGGCGTGTACAGATTGGGGTCGGTTTGCGCGCTCAGGGTGCTGGAGGTCGGCAGCGGGCTCGGTTCGGACGCGGCAATGGCCGGTGCCAGCACTGCGGCATTGCCACCGTTGGCGCCGTAGGACAGTGTGAGATTGCACTGGTTGCCCAGATTCGGTCCGTTCTGAAAATATCCGGCGTTCGACAAATCTCGTGTGATGAGATCGAGCGCGGCGCGGGTTTGTGAGTCGCGCTGCATCGCATCACTCATGGCGACGTTTTGCTTGGTCAGCGACGATTGCACCAAGAGAACGGCCAGGGAAAAGATCAGCCCGATGACCAGGGCCACCATTAATTCGATCAGGCTCAGGCCGCGCTGCAGTCTCGGTGCGGGCGTAAGTTCGGAGCGGTGTAGAGGTAGCGCCATGTCAGAAGCCCACCTGATAGTTGAAAATCTGGGAACGTTGCCCGCCGCCGTTGTCGCCTGCTGCCCACTGGACGGTCATTTGCACCCCGCAGGTCGGCGCCGTCGGGATGGAGACATCGCATGGGTTGCCATCAGCCCCAGCTTGCGTGGTGATCTTCACCGAGGCTCCTGGCAAAAACATCGGCTGTCCCGGTGTGAAGATGCTGCTGAGCATGGGTTGCAGTGCAGCAGGCGCCGACGACACGGAGGTGTAGGTTTGCGTGGTGTTGGCCCCGATTAGGGAAATGACCTGTGGGCTGGCCTGCAAGGTCGCCCATAACTGGTTGCCAAGCGCGGCGCTGTCGATCGCCTCCTGATTGGCCGTTTGCGCAGGAACCGTAAGGCTGTAGAGCGAGGCGATGCTGAGCATGCCCAGGCCGAAAATGACGATGGCTACCAGCACGCTGATCAACGACAGTCCGGCTTGCTCTGCGCGGCGTTGGAATTTGAAGGGCTTCATGACGCGGTATTGCTGCTGAGAATCACACTGCCGGATGCCAGTACCTGCATCGTCCAGGTCTGGCCTCGTGCTGCCGTCACGGTGATGATGGGCGCGGCGGGGTTGTTGTTGCCGTCACTGACAAAACCCTGGCTGTCGAAAATCAGCTTGCCGGTGGCGGGTGGGTTGGTGATGTTGCATTTCACGTTGGGGTACTGCGCGTTGAACTGCTGGGGGCTCATGGAATGCTCACCGCTGGGTTGCCCCCCGACCTGGGTGTTCCAGGTGCATGAGTTGGCTGCGATCCCGGTGAGGTCGATTTCCACGGCCTGCTGTGTGGTGACGGCCTGATTGCGCGCCCAGGCCACGTCCTGCGGAAATTTGTTGACCAGCACGGCGGTCTTGCCGGAATCGACCATGCTGACCAGGTTGGGCACGACCAGCAGACCGAGGATGGCGGCGATGCCGATGGTCACCATCAGCTCGATGAGGGTGAAGCCGCGGTGCGAACGGCCCGTGCGGGTCATGTCAGCAATCTCCCGATTGATTGCGCACCCAGCATTGCTGTCCGCCATTCGGGGCGCTCCAGCCCGAGGGCACGGGCAAGACGGTGGTCTTGTTGCCGTTCTGGTCGATGGTGTAGGACGGACCGACGAAACCGTTGGCAGGGGTCGCTGTGAAGGTGAAGGTGGTGGCCGCCACGCCCGAGCAAGCAAAGGTGTAGTCCTGCACATTGGTCGGCGCGGCCACCGGGCAGGTGGTGGCGCTGCCGGTGCCGCCATTGGCAAGATAGGTGCGGTTGTCCTGGTAATACTGCTGCGCGGCTACGGCCATGCCCGACAGCCCTGAGAACGCCTCGGTCAGCTTGCTGCGGGCGACATACTGCGTGTAGGCCGGAATGGCGATGGCCGACAGAATGGCGACGATCGCCACGACGATCATCAGTTCGATCAGGGTGAAACCGCGGTTGCGCTGCATGGGTGAACTCTCCTTGCGCACATTGTGGAAATGACCGTCCGCGGCCTTCCGGACAAGGCGACGAACGGCGTGCCGCAGGCGACGAACGGTTGTCTTTTTCCTTCGTTTACCCGAATAACATTTGGTCACATTCGGCCTGCATGGCACAAGCGAACGTCATTTGGCCTCGCGGGCTTGCCAGGGCAGGGGTTTGTCGATCGGCTCTTGAAAGGGCGAAAGCCGTCCCTATAATTAGCACTCGTTGAAGGTGAGTGCTAACAGCGGTGACGGTTCAGGATGTCATCGTCCTGTCATGCGCGGATCTTCAAAATCGCTTTCTGGCTGTCGGCTCCGGGTTTCGGCCCGGTGGGCGGCTCGTCATTGGGCTTCTCGCAAGCCCGGTTTTCAACACACCTCAGGAGATTTGCATGAAATTGCGCCCTCTGCATGACCGTGTCGTGGTCAAGCGTATCGAACAAGAAACCACTACCGCTTCGGGCATCGTGATTCCCGGCAGCGCGGCAGAGAAGCCGGACCAGGGCGAAGTGCTGGCCGTGGGTCCGGGCAAGCACGACGACCAGGGCAAGCTGGTGGCCATGGCGGTGAAAGTGGGTGACCGCGTGCTGTTCGGCAAATACGCCGGTCAGACCGTCAAGGTCGATGGCGACGAGCTGATGGTGATGCGCGAAGACGACCTGATGGCCGTCATCGAGAAGTAATTCGCGATCTGAACTCGATCTGAACTGATACAGCTTCAACTGGAAATTTACGGAGAAATTCAATGGCTGCAAAAGACGTGATTTTTGGCGCGGACGCTCGCGCCCGCATGGTCGAAGGCGTGAACATTCTGGCCAACGCGGTCAAGACGACCCTGGGTCCCAAGGGCCGCAACGTGGTGCTCGAGCGCTCGTTCGGCGCCCCCACCGTGACCAAGGACGGCGTGTCCGTGGCCAAGGAAATCGAGCTGAAGGACAAGCTCCAGAACATGGGCGCGCAGATGGTCAAGGAAGTCGCTTCCAAGACCTCCGACAACGCCGGTGACGGCACCACCACCGCCACCGTGCTGGCCCAGGCCATCGTGCGCGAAGGCATGAAGTACGTGGCCGCCGGCATGAACCCGATGGACCTCAAGCGCGGCATCGACAAGTCGGTCACCGCGCTGGTCGAGGAGCTGAAGAAGGCCTCCAAGCCCTGCTCCAACAGCAAGGAAATCGCCCAGGTCGGCTCCATTTCGGCCAACAGCGACGAGCATGTCGGCCAGATCATCGCCGAGGCGATGGACAAGGTGGGCAAGGAAGGCGTGATCACCGTCGAAGATGGCAAAAGCCTGGAGAACGAACTCGACATCGTCGAAGGCATGCAGTTCGACCGTGGCTATCTGTCGCCCTACTTCATCAACAACCAGGACAAACAGGTTGCCGTGCTCGACAACCCGTTCGTGCTGCTGCACGACAAGAAGATCTCCAACATCCGCGACCTGCTGCCCGCGCTGGAGCAGGTGGCCAAGTCCAGCCGCCCGCTGCTGATCATCGCTGAAGACGTTGACGGCGAAGCGCTGGCCACCCTGGTGGTCAACAGCATCCGCGGCATCCTCAAGACCGTGGCCGTCAAGGCTCCGGGCTTCGGCGACCGTCGCAAGGCCATGCTGGAAGACATCGCCATCCTGACCGGCGGCAAGGTGATTGCCGAGGAAGTCGGTCTGACGCTGGAGAAGGTCACGCTGGCCGATCTGGGCCAGGCCAAGCGCATCGAAGTGGGCAAGGAAAACACCATCGTCATCGACGGCGCCGGTGTGGCCGCCGACATCGAAGCGCGCGTCAAGCAGATCCGCATCCAGATCGAGGAAGCCACTTCCGACTACGACCGCGAAAAGCTGCAAGAGCGCGTGGCCAAGCTGGCTGGCGGCGTGGCCGTCATCAAGGTTGGCGCCGCCACTGAAGTGGAAATGAAGGAGAAGAAGGCCCGCGTCGAAGACGCCCTGCACGCCACCCGCGCCGCAGTGGAAGAGGGCATCGTGGCCGGTGGCGGTGTGGCACTGCTGCGCGCCAAGCAAGCCGTCGCCAACAGCGTCAAGGGTGTCAACGCCGATCAGGACGCTGGTATCAAGCTGGTGATGCGCGCCGTTGAAGAGCCGCTGCGCCAGATCGTCGCCAACAGCGGCGACGAGCCCAGCGTGGTCGTGGCCAAGGTGCTCGAAGGCAAGGGCAACCATGGCTACAACGCCGCCAACGGCGAGTACGGCGACATGATCGCCATGGGCATTCTCGACCCGACCAAGGTCACCCGCACCGCGCTGCAGAATGCCGCCTCCGTGGCTGGCCTGATGCTGACCACCGAGTGCATGGTGGCCGAGGCGCCGAAGGAAGAAGCTGCGCCCGCCATGCCCGGCGGCGGCATGGGCGGCATGGGCATGGACATGTAAGTCCAGACCCGTCGTCTGTTGCATCCCAGGTCCGGTGCGCTCCGCATCGGACCCTTGCAAAGCCTGCCCTCCGAAAGGAAGGCAGGCTTTTTGCATGGGGCATCCGTCATCGCAAATGGGGTGTTAACCAGCCCTAAGTCCTCGCCTAAGATCGGGGGCACGACGATCAGGGGGATGTCATGCCACGCTTTTGTAGCCAATGCGGCGCGCAGAACAAGGAAGAGGCGAAATTTTGTCGGCAATGCGGTTCACCGCTGACCGCGGCCGAGCAGCCGTCGAAGCCGCCGCCAGCTTCTGAAGGGCCTGCCGATTTCGCCCAGGATGCGGCAGCCCAGGATGCCGAAGGGGAGGCCCTGCAGCAGGCACCGCTTGAGGCACAGATGCGACGGGCTGAAGAGGTTCGTCAATCGGAAGCCGAGCAAGCGCACAAGCTGGCCGAGCAGGAGGCTGCGGCCCGAGAGGCTGCAGCGACGGCGCTGCGGTTGCAGGCGCAACAGGCGCGGGAGGCTCACGAAGCCGCGCGTCGCGCGGCGGAGCAGGCGCAACGGGAGCAGGAGCGCGAGAGCGAACGTCTGGCCGCCACGGCGCGGCTGGAGGAGGAGATCCGCGCCCGTGCCCAGAGGGCCCAGTCGCCGTCAGGGCAGCATGCCCCTCGCGCAGAGGGAGGGTTGGTGTCCGCCTACGCGGAACCGGACCCGCGCGGTCAGACGAGCCGGACTCAGCCCGTGAAGGGCAGCAATGCGTTTCTCGTCGGCGGCATTGCCACGGGGGTGATTGCCTTGCTGTTGATCGGTGGGGGTGGTCTGTGGTGGTCCATGCACAAGCCCAAGCCTGAAAGCGTGGCCCTTCCCGCCGTGGCGAGCCGCGCGGGGCAGGCGGCATCGGCGCCTGGCCCGGTTGTGTCGGCCAGCGCGCCGTCGGCACCTGGCGCACCGACGATGCCGCAGACCGTGCCAGCGGCGCCGCAGGTGATCTCGGCCCCGGCGCCCGCGGTGTCCAAGCCCGCGCCGCTGGTGCGCAAGCCTTTGCCGGTTCCCGTTGCCAAGCCGACCCAGCCGGCCGCCTTGGAGCGTCCGTCACAGCCCGAGACCTTTGCGCCAGCGGCGCCGTCTGTGCATGGTGCTGTGCCGCAGCGGCAGGAGCTGCCGTCTGCGCAGGCGCCAGCGTCGGCAAGGGAGGAAACGCCGCCCTCGGCGCCACCTCAGGCGCCGCCCAGACCGATGGGGCGCGTCGAAGCGTTGCGGGCGGGGCTTGCGGCCTGTCAGGAGAAGGGCAATTTCTTTTCGCAGCAACTCTGCATCCAGGAAACGCGCTGGAAGTATTGCGGCGCGCCGCTGTCACCCGATCCGCTCTGGGGGAAGATTCCAGAGTGTCCCAATTCGGGTCAGCAGAACAACCCGTAGCGCCTGAAGCGCAGGGCGTTTCAACCCAGCTTTCCACCGTGTAGGGAGACCCTGATGACCGTGAAGACCACCAACAACCTCGGCGTGCTGCTGCGCAGCTACGAGGCGCTGCACAACTGGCGAGCGCTGGCCATGCTCGCCGGTTGTTTCGTTCTGGGCGGGCTCGCCATCAGCGGTGGGGCGGCCGCGGGCATGAGTTCGGGCAGCTATGCGGTGACCATGCTCATGAGTCTGCTGGGCGCCATCATCATTGTCGTGGGCATGAACGCCAGCGGGCTGATGCTGGTCGATCAGGCTTATGACCACCCGATCCGTGGTTTCGGGCCGGCCTTCCTGGGCGGGGTGCAGTCGGCGCTGTACGTGATCGGTCTGATGATTCTGCTGGGCCTCGGCTTCGCTGTCATCCTGCTGGCGGCCTTCCTGCTGTCGCTGCTCGGTCGCATGCCTGGGCTGGGCGGGATATTCGGGTTCCTGCTCGGCGGGCCGCTGGTCGTGATCGTCGCGCTGGCCTATGCGGTGCTGCTGCTGGCCGGGCCGCTGATGATCGCGGCGGTCTGGCATGGCGAGGGTTTCACGGCCAGTCTGTCGCGCGCGGTGGGCATCGTCACCAGGCGTCCGCTGGAGGTGTTCATGCACTTTCTCGTCCTCGGTCTGCTGGTGTTTCCGGCCGTGGCCTTCATCTTTGCCGTGGTGTTCGTCGGCAGCATGTTCGTCGGCGGGTTCTTTGCAGCCGGCAGCTTTGGCGGCATGGGCTGGGGCGGATTCGGTGGCATGCGGGGGATGGAGGGCGTGGCGCTCGGCGGTTTGGGCATGGGCGGTGCGGGCCTCTCCATCGGCCTGGTGTGGTTTCTCGCCTGGTCGGTGGTGAGCCTGATCTATGTGCTGGGCATGATCTTCGTGTACCGGGCCGTGGGCGAGGGCGTGGAGTCGGAAGCCGCGGATGTCGTGGGTCAGAAGCTGGCCCAGTTCAAGCAGAAACTTGACGAGTACAAGCCGCGTCCGGTCCCGGCTGCGCCGCCCGCGGCAGAGTCCGCGCCGCCTTCACCCGAATCTCCTGTCGCGGCGCCGCAGGCTGCCGCGACGCAATGCCCGGCCTGTCACGCCACGGTGCAGCCTGATGACGTGTTCTGCGGTAGCTGTGGCCATCGTCTGAAATAGGGCGCCAAAGACGCTGGCGGGCAGGGGTGGAGCTGCGGCTGGGCACAATTCGGGGATGAACACACTCCCCTTGCGCCGGATGGCGCGCGTCTTGCCGTTTCTGGCCGGCCTCGGCTTGTCAGCCGCCGTGGATGCGGCCGCGGCGACAGCTCCAGTCCCAGCGGCTCCAGCAGCTCCGCCGATCATTCGCCCGGATTCAAACGAGGGAAAGACCTGCGTCGTCCTTTCTGGCGGGGGCGCGCGCGGGCTGGCGCACATCGGCGCGCTGGAGGCGTTGCAGCAATTGCGCGTGCCCATCGACTGCATCGCGGGGACCAGCATGGGCGCCATCATCGGTGGGCTGTATGCGGAGGGCGTTTCGGTCGATGTGCTGCGCCAACAGGTCTCGGGCATGGACTGGGCCAGCGTGTTGTCGAGCCGTCCGGCGCGCGAGGGGCTGACCTTCAGCCGCAAACGCGCCGACGAACAAATGCCGGGGGGCATCGAATTCGGCTTGAGCGACCGGGGCCAGGTGCTGTTTCCCAACGCGGCCGTGAACACGACTCAGCTGGAGCAGGTGCTGACCAATCTGACGCTGCCCGCCATCGGCGTGCATGACTTCAACGACCTGCCCATTCCTTTCCGCGCCGTGGCGACCAATATGGTGAACGGCAAGAAGGTCATCCTGCAGCAGGGCGTGCTGGCCACGGCGCTGCGTGCGAGCATGTCGGTGCCGGGGGTGTTTCCGCCCACCGAGGTGGGCGACACCTTGCTGGGCGATGGGGGGCTGGTGGACAACCTGCCGGTGGACGTGGCGCGCGACATGGGGGCGCGGCATGTCGTGGCGATCAACATCGGCACGCCCCTGGCATCGCGCGCGTCGCTCGACAACATCGTCGGGCTCACGTCGCAGATGATCAACATCCTGATCGAGCAGAACATCCGGACGCAGATCGGCACGCTCAAGCCCGGCGATGTGTTGATTTCACCGGATCTCGGCGATGTCTCGGCGCTTGATTTCCAGGCCGGCGACCGCGCCATCAAGATTGGCTATGACGCCGTGATGGCGGCGCGCGAGCAGCTTGCTCCGCTGGCGCTGCCGTCCGCGCAATATGCGCAGTGGCGCGACGCCTTCGCGCGCAGGGCGCAGGCGCTGGTGGCACAGCTGCAGTTCAACGCGCCGCTTGCGGGAGTGCAGGTGCGCGGACTGGCGCCGGGTGTGAATCAGACCCTGCAGGCGCAGTTGCAGCAAAGGCCCGGCGAGCCCCTGCAGTTCGACAAGGTGCGTGACGACGTGGACCGCCTGTTCGGCACGGGTGATTTTTCGCGCGTCGATTACCGTCTCGTCTCCGGTCGGCGCGGTCAGGTGCTGGAATACCGCCTGCAGGACAAGCCCTGGGGCCCCAACTTTCTGCGTTTCGGTCTGGGCCTCTACACCGATCTGCGCAACCAGTCGCGCTTCTCGCTGCAGCTCTCGCAGCGCAGGCCCTGGCTCAACAGTCTGGGCGGGGAGTGGCGCAACGATCTGCAGATCGGCTGGCGCAACCGCTGGATGTCCGAGCTGTATCAGCCCGTCAGCCGGGGCGGCTGGCTGTTCGTGGCACCCTACCTCGATCTGGACACGCGGCCCGTCGATGTTTACAGCGGCAACGATCCCGTCCTGCGCTACCGTCTCACCACCGAGCGGGCCGGGCTGGATCTCGGCGTGCCGCTGGGCGACTACGGCGAACTGCGCGCGGGCTGGAGCCGGGCGAACATTTACGGCAGCTATCTGCTCGGAGTGCCGCTGGCCGGCCACAGCGCCGTGCTGCGCGAAGGCGGCATGCGCCTGCTGCTCATCGCCGACCGCCTCGACCATGCCTACTTCCCCCGCAAGGGCTGGCGAGGGCGGGGCGAGGTGTTCTTCGCACGCACGGCGCTGGGCAGCGATGCGAACTATGACCGCATCGATCTCTCCGGCCAGGACGTGGTCAGCTTCGGGCGGCATACCCTGGAAGTCGCGGCCCGCGCGGCGAGTTTCCGCGATCGCGCGGGACTGAATCTCGACTACCTCTCGCTGGGCGGTTTCGATGCGCTGGGCGGGTACCGCGAAGGGCAGCTCATCGGCAACTATCTGGTGTACGGCCGTATCGGCTATCGCTACGAACTCATCACGCCCGGACTGTTCGGCGGGGCAGCCTATCTGGGCCTGGCGTACGAGCGCGGCAATACCTGGGCGCAGCGCAGCCAGGTCAGCCTGGGCGATCTGCGATCGAGCACCAGTGTGTATCTCGGCACCGACACGCCGCTGGGCCCGGTGTACTTCGGCATGGGCAAGGCGCCCGGCCAGAAGGTGAATTTCTATCTCACGCTGGGTCGGCCTTGAGGGCGTGCGGATCGTCGGAGGCGGGGCGCGCCGCCTCCTCCAGCCAGCTTTCGATCAGTTGCGAAGCGGTTTCGATGCCTGATAAGCGCGTGGCCGAGAACAGCTGCAGCGAAATCGGCGCCGTCATGCCCACCGCCTGCGCATGTTGCGCGAGCTGATCGCGTGCGGCCTGCGCCGCCCGCTGGCCTTCCTGCCGGTTGAGTTTGTCGGCCTTGGTCAGCAGCACGTGCAGCGGCACGCTTGCGGGCGCCATGAACGCCAACAGGCTCAGATCGGTTTCGGTCAGGCCCAGCCGCGAGTCGGCCAGCAGTATCAGGCCGACCAGCGGGCCGCGCTCGGCCAGATACTGGGCCAGAAACAATTGCCAGCGTTTCTTGTCGGTTTTGGCCACGGCGGCATAACCGTAGCCCGGCAGGTCGACCAGCAGACCGCCGGGATGCTCTTTAGGCCCGACGGCGAAAAAATTGATGTGCTGAGTACGACCGGGCGTCTTCGAGGCAAACGCCAGTTGTCGCTGCTGGCACAGGGTATTGATCGCGGTGGACTTGCCGGCGTTGGAGCGGCCGACGAAGGCAATTTCGGGCAGGCCGGTGACGGGCAGATTCTCCATCGACGAACTCGTCACCAGGAAACGCGCGCTGTGGAGCAGGGGACTGAAACGCACCTGGGAAGGCGTGGACCTGCTGGAATTCCCTATATTCGCCATGACTTATGTATCGGTAGGATGCGCCATCTTATGAAAATAGACTGGCCTGGCGCAGTGAAAGGCTGCGCTCTCGCCGGAGTTCGAGCCGCGCGGCGCAGTGCATTGTCGCTGTTTGTTCATCGCGGACGCATTTCTGATGGATTGCCTTCATGCCCACCCCTAAGGTCGATGTGCGCGTTGCCTTGATTGCTGCTGGTCTTCTGCTGGCTTCTGTCCCATCCTGGGGTGCAGAAAAACCGGCCGGCGCCGCGTCGAGTGTCGTGGAAAGCTCCTTTCCGGTGCCGACGGCGGCGCAGCTCCAGGCCGGCGCCAAAGTCGCGCAGACCTGCGCCGCTTGCCACGGTGCCGACGGCAATGCGACGTCCACCGCATTCCCCAAGCTGGCCGGGCAGCATGCCGACTACCTGGTCAAGCAGTTGAACGACTATCGCGTTGCCAAGGGCGCCAAACACCCGGCGCGCGTCAACGCCATCATGAATGGCATGGCGGCGACGCTTACCGATGCGCAGATTCGAGATGTGGCGCTGTTCTACAGCCGCCAGACCTTCAAACCCGGCGTGGCGTTTGCCGACAAGAAAGATCTGAAGCTCGGCCAGTCCATCTGGATGGCCGGTATTCCCGATCGCGCCGTGCCGGCCTGCGTGTCCTGCCACGGACCGGGCGGTGCAGGCATGCCTTCGCGCTATCCCCGTATTGGCGGGCAATGGCAAACCTATCTTGAAACCGAACTGCAGATGTTCCGCAACGATCGCCGGACCAACAGCCCGGAAATGCACGATATCGCCTCGCGCATGACGGACAGACAGATCACCGCCGTGGCGGACTATGCGGCCGGTTTGCGGGCGCCCTCCGAACTGCCGCGCTGAACTTCCCTTGCGCGACCGGGCAGCGATACGCACTGTTACTGGAACTTTCCCCGGCCCGGACAGCTCTTTCTAACGGCGAAACCTGCAAGATCGGTGGGGTGAATCGCTCTGCAACGGGCCGGTCCAGCGGGGCGGCGAATGTCGAGTTCACCGTGCCGATTTCGCATGACAGGGCCTGTGATAAGTCAAATTTGAGGTTTTTCTCTTTTGTTATATTGTTTCGTTGATCTTTTCATGTCCCAGCGCACGCCGCCGGCTGTGTTCGCAAGCCGCTACGCGGTGCGCCAAACGCCGGTCTGATTCTTCGCAGTTCGATTCATCGTCTGCACTTTTGTCTGCAAATCGTTCGCGCTGTACCGAATTTCCCACCGTATGTCTGCCAACCCTACTCCCGTTCCCAATACCTCTCTGAGCACTTCCGGCTGGGAACTGAAGCATGGTTCGCGTGCCTGGCGCGCCTTCGTCGAGTTGTTGTCGTCGATGCGTTTTGCCATCGCCCTGCTGGTGATCGTGGCCATCGCCAGCATCATCGGCACCGTGCTGACGCAAGGGCAGCCCTATAACAACTACATTGATCAGTTCGGCCCCTTCTGGGCGGAGGTCTTCCGCAAGTTCGAGCTGTACAACGTCTATTCCTCCTGGTGGTTTCTGCTGATCCTGACCTTTCTGGTCATCTCCACCAGTCTGTGCCTGATTCGCAATACGCCCAAGATCATCACCGACCTGAAGACCTACAAGGAAGGGGTGCGCGAGCAGAGCATGCGCCACTTCCACGAGCGGGGCGAGACGGTGTTCAACAATGGCCGGGCGGAGACCGTGGCTCACCTCACGGGTGTCATGCGCAGCCACGGGTACAAGCTCCGAGTGCAGGATCGCCCCGCGCTGCAGGAAGGCGGTGCAGGGTCCACCATGATCGCCGCCAAGACGGGCGGGCTCAACCGCGTCGGCTATGTGCTGGCGCATGCCGCTTTCGTGCTGATCTGCGTGGGCGCGCTGTTCGACGGCGACATGATGATCAAGGCGCAGATGTGGATGTTCGGCAAGGAGCCGCTGAAGGCCAATATGCTGGTGTCGCAGGTGCCCGAGATCAACAAGCTGTCGGTGCACAACCCGACCTTCCGCGGCAATCTGCAGATTCCCGACGGCGGCGAATCGAATATGGCGGTGCTCAGCCTGGGCGATGGCGTCTTGTTGCAGCCTCTGCCGTTCAACATCCACCTGAAGAAATTCAACATCGACTTTTATTCCACCGGCATGCCGCGGCTGTTTGCCAGCGACGTGGTCATCACCGATCCGCGCACTGGCAAGAGCTTCCCGGCCAAGATCGAGGTCAACCATCCGTTGACCTATGACGGCGTCACCATCTTCCAGTCGGGTTTCGCCGATGGTGGCTCGGAGTTGTTTCTCAAGGCCTGGCCGATGCACGGCCCCAGCGACAAGACCTTCGACCTGACCGGCACCGTGGGTTCCGACCGCCAGCTCAGCAATGGGGCGCAGAGCATGCAGGTCGAGTTCAGCGAGCTGCGCATCTTCAACGTGCAGGACATGAGTCCGGCCCAGACCACCGGCATCAAGCCCAAGGAGCAGACCCTGATGTCCGGGTTCGACCGCCACCTGGGCGCGCCCGTGGCTGCGCCGGGCGAGCGTCACCTTCAGAACGTCGGACCCGCAGTGATCTACAAGATTCGCGATGCTTCGGGCCAGGCGCATGAGTACTTCAACTACATGCTGCCAGTGGAGCTCAATGGCGAGAAGGTCTTCCTCGCCGGCGAGCGCGGTTCGCTGGACGCGGGTTACAAGTACCTGAGAATTCCTGCGGATGGCAACGACTCCATCGACGGTTGGATGCGGTTCCGCTCGGCCCTGTTCAACCCGAAGGCGCGTGAGCAGGCCGCGGCAGATTATGTGTCGGCCACTCTGCCCGCCGACGCGACGCCCGAACTGAAAAATCAACTGATGGTCACCGCGGGCCGGACGCTCGACATATTTGCCGGCGAGATCCCCAACGATCCCAAGACCGGCAAACCGGTGGTGCAGGCGCCCGGCGGCCTGCCCGCTCTGGCGCAGTACCTCGAAGCGGCCGTGCCGCAAGACAAGCAGCAGCAGGCTTCCGATGTGTTCGTGCGCATTCTGAATGGCACGCTGTGGCAACTGTGGCAGATCAGCCGCGAAAATCACGGCGAGAAACCCGTCACGCAGGATGGCGCTCACGAGAAGTTCTTCGATTCGGCCGTGCTGGCCCTGTCCGACAGCTTCTTCTATCCCTCGCCCCTGTATTTGCAGATGACCAACTACAAGCAGGTGCAGGCCAGCATCTTCCAGGTGGCGCGTGCCCCCGGCAAGATTGTGGTCTATACGGGTGCGGTCTTGCTCATTCTGGGCGTGTTTGCCATGCTCTACATCCGTGAGCGTCGGGTCTGGTTCCTGGTGAAGGATCGCACCGATGGCGGCAGCGACACCCTCATGGCCATGAGCACCAATCGCCGTACCCTGGAGTACAAGAAGGAATTTGAAACACTGCGCGCAGCCAGTCTGGGCGTAGCATCAACCGACCCGACGCATCCCTCTCCCGCGCCGGACAATGCCTCGACCTGAATAGGGACCCGCCATGGAACTTGCCAGCAAATCCCATAGCTTGCCGCTGAACTCGAAAAGTTCGGAACCCCCGCGCCAGAACGGCATCGGTGCCTACCTGCGCCGACGCTCCGCCTATGACTGGATCTTTCTGCTGCTCATCGTGGGCGGCGACGCCTATGTGCTGAGCCAGTACGGCCAGAACATGAACTACTACGTCAAGCTCATTTTCCTGGGAGCGACCGCCACGCTGCTATTCCTGGGCTGGGGCTGGACCGCGATCAAGAATCTGGCCATCGTGGTGACGGGCCTTTCACTCTTCGGCATCTGGCTGTATCAGGGGCCGAACGGGCAGGCGGTGCTGGCGCGCAGCGAGCAGGTGTTCTTCCTCAAATACTTCCTGGCCAGCCAGTCGGCGATTCTGTGGATGGCCTTCCTGCTGTTTCTCAGCACGGCCGCCTACTGGTTCGGCATGTTCACCGGACCCGCGCAGAACACCGCAGGCGGCATGGCGCTGGCTGGCGGTGGGACGATGGCAGGTGGCGGCGACGGCATGGTGCGCGACGCCAAGGGCTGGCAATCCAACTTCTCGCAGTATTTTGGCTCCCGCCTGGCCTGGGTGGGCATCGCCATGGCGCTGACCGGCACCATGATGCGCTGGTACGAGAGCTACCAGATCGGCCCCGACATTGGCCACATTCCGCTGTCGAATCTGTACGAAGTGTTCGTGCTGTTCTCCTGGCTGACCACCATTCTGTATCTGTACTTCGAGCAGAAGTACAAGACCCGCAGCATGGGCGCCTTCGCCATGCTGGTGGTCAGCGCGGCGGTGGGCTTCCTGCTGTGGTACAGCATGGTGCAGAACGCCTACGAGATCCAGCCGCTGGTGCCTGCGCTGCAGAGCTGGTGGATGAAGCTGCACGTCCCGGCGAACTTCATCGGCTATGGCACTTTCGCCATCGCGGCGATGGTCGGCTTCGCCTACCTCATCAAGACCCATGCGAACGAGACTTCCTGGTGGAAACTCACGCCACTGTGGCTGATCGGCTTCGTCATGTTCTTCGAACCGCTGGTGTTCCGTCAGGGCGGTATTTCCGAGTATTGGGGCGTGTTCGCCGGAGTTTCCGCGCTGATCGTGGCGGGTATTCTGTATGGCCGCCGCCGCATCGCCTCGCATCTGCCCTCGCTGGAAGTGATGGATGACGTGATGTACAAGTCCATCGCCATCGGCTTCACCTTCTTCACCATCGCCACCATTCTGGGCGCCCTGTGGGCGGCCGAGGCCTGGGGTGGTTACTGGAGCTGGGACCCGAAGGAAACCTGGGCATTGATCGTCTGGCTGAACTACGCCGCCTGGCTGCACATGCGCCTCATCAAGGGTCTGCGAGGACAGGTTGCCGCCTGGTGGGCGCTGACCGGCCTGCTGGTCACGACCTTCGCCTTCCTCGGCGTGAACATGTTCCTCTCGGGCCTGCACTCTTACGGCAAGCTCTGATTTGAACTGATGACGGAAAAGGCCCTTCGGGGCCTTTTTTCATGGATTTCCGCCGTTGATCGTTTCTGCGCGAATCCCCTCAAGGCAGGCGGGGATGGTGTTGCGCTGTAAGGTTTGGCGCGTTGCCGCGACTACAAGCGGTAGCGATGGAATAACGTCGCCAGATAGGCCGTCCATAGACCGGAAGTTCAGCAAACTGCGCAGGAGCAAGCCATGAGCAAGCGACAAGACCAAGGGTTCGAGCATCCGACCTCCTCGGAGATCACGCCCCGAGAAATCTACAGAGACCGCCGTCACTTCCTGGCGGCCGCCGGGGTTGGTGCCGCTGCGGGTGTGGCCGCCTTGACGGCGCACCACGCGCAGGCCACGCCGGCCGGCGGCGGCCAGCCGGCGCCGGGCAAACTGGCGGCCCTGGCCTCGCACAAGAACACCGCGCTGTCTACCACGCAGACGCCCACACCCTACAAGGACGTCACGACCTACAACAATTTCTACGAGTTCGGAACGAGCAAGAGCGATCCGGCCAAGAACGCGGGCAGCCTCAAGACCCGGCCGTGGACGGTGGTGGTGGAGGGCGAGGTCCACAAACCGCGGACCTTCGGTATCGACGATCTGCTCAAACTCGCGCCGATGGAGGAGCGCGTGTATCGCCATCGCTGCGTGGAGGGTTGGGCGATGGTGGTGCCCTGGCTGGGCTATTCGCTCTCCCATCTGCTCAAGGCGGTCGAGCCCACGGGCAACGCCAAGTACGTCGAATACATCACTTTGCTCGATCCGGCGGAGATGCCTGGGCAGAACGATCCGATCCTGCAGTGGCCCTATCTCGAAGGGCTGCGCATGGACGAGGCGATGCATCCGCTCACGCTGCTTACCTTTGGCCTGTACGGCGAGGTGCTGCCCAATCAGGATGGCGCGCCAATGCGCATGGTCATTCCCTGGAAATACGGCTTCAAGGGGGGTAAATCCATCGTCAAGATCCGGCTGGTGGAAAAACAGCCCGTCACGTCGTGGATGCGCGCGGTGCCTCAGTGGTACGGGTTTTATTCCAACGTCAACCCCGACGTGAGCCCACAGAACTGGAGCCAGTCGAACGAGCGCCTGATCGGTCAGGGCGGTGGCTTTGGCGGCTTGTTTTCGCCGCGCGTGCCTACCCAGTTGTTCAACGGTTACGGCGCGCAGGTCGCCAGCCTGTATCAGGGCATGAATCTGACCAAGTTCTTCTGATCATGGGCACGTCCACTGCGTTGTCTTGGCCGCGCCGTCTCCTGCGCGGGCGGGCGGTCAAGCCACTGATCTTCCTGCTGTGTCTGTTGCCGTTCGCGGGCCTGTTCTGGCGCGGCTGGAGCAACAACCTGGGGCCGAACCCCGAGCAGACCGTGATCTGGACCACAGGTCTGTGGGCCTTGCGGCTGCTCTTGATCACGCTGGCCGTCACGCCGCTGCGCAAGCTGACCGGCTGGGCTGAGCTGGCACGGTTGCGGCGGATGTTCGGGCTGTTCGTGTATTTCTACGCCTTGCTGCACTTCACCGCCTGGCTGGGTTTGGTCAACGGCTTCAGTGTCGACATGGCCGTTCGCGACATCGCCAAACATCCCTTCGTGCTGGCTGGCATGAGCGCCCTGTTGTTGATGACCCCGCTGGCGCTGACCTCGACCAACGGCATGATCAAACGACTCGGCGCCCGCCGTTGGCAGACCCTGCATCGCCTGGTGTATGGGGTCGGCGTGGTCGCGGTGTTTCACTTCTGGTGGGGCAAACTGGCCAAGAACAATACCGCCAGTCCGACGGTCTATGCCCTCATCCTCGCGGTGCTTCTGGGGTTGAGGCTGTGGTGGGCCTGGCGGGCGGCGCAGGCTCGCCGTGCCCACTTGAAGGGCGAGCGACCCGCCGACGATCAGGGCAAGAGCCGTTCGCTGGCGTAGAGCTGTTCGGTCGCTTCGCGGGGGCGGATCAGCGTGGTCGCCGCGCCGTCAACCATCACTTCGGCAGGGCGACCGCGGCTGTTGTAGTTCGACGCCATCACCATGCCATAGGCGCCGCTCGACAGGATGGCGAGCAGATCGCCTTCCTCCAGTACGAGAGCCCGGTCGCGGGCCAGCCAGTCGGCCGATTCGCACACCGGGCCGACGATGTCGTACTTCAGCGCGTGACCCTCGCGGCGTTCGGCCGGGGCGACGACCTGTTCCGCTGAATAGAGCGCTGGACGGATGAGGTCGTTCATGCCGGCATCGACCACGGCGAAGTGCTTGGCCGGGGTGGACTTGAGGAACAGGGTGCGTGTCAGCAGTACGCCGGCATTGCCCACGATGGAGCGGCCAGGCTCGATTACGACGGTGCGATGGCCAAAGCCCCTGGCCGTGATGCGCGCCAGCAGCGGCGTCAACCACTGGTGCGGCGTGGGTGGCGTCTCATCGGTGTAACGAATGCCCAGGCCACCGCCCAGATCGATGTGGGCGATTTTCGCGCCCTTGCGCTCGATGTCTTCCACCAGATCCAGCACCTTGTCCAGTGCATCCAGATAGGGCTCGACGGTCGTGATCTGCGAGCCGATATGGCTGGCGATGCCCACCAGTTGCACATGATCGAGCTGCGCGGTCTGCAACGCCAGCTGCGCAGCCTGGTCCTGCGAGATGCCGAACTTGTTGGTCTTCAGCCCGGTGGAGATGTAGGGATGGGTGCCGGCATCGACATCCGGGTTCACACGCAGAGCGACGCGGGCGAGCTTGCCCGCGGCTTGTGCCACGCGGTTGAGCGCCGCAAGCTCGCTGGGCGATTCGACGTTGAAGCATTCGACGCCGACATCCAGCGCCAGGCGCATGTCTTCGGCCGATTTGCCGACGCCGGAAAACACCACCTTGCCCGCATCGCCGCCTGCGGCCAGCACCCGTTTGAGCTCCCCGCCCGAGACGATGTCGAAGCCCCAGCCCAGCCGCGCGAGCAACTGCAACACGGCCAGGGTGGAATTGGCCTTCACCGCGTAGCGCAAGGCCACAGGCACCGGGCTTGCCGCCGCAGCCTGGCTGTAGAGCTGTGCCGCCTCTTCGATCGCGGCGCGCGAATAGACGTAGGTCGGCGTGCCGAAGGCCTCGGCCACCGACGACGCCGTGACCTGTTCGATCTGCAGGGTCGCGCCGTTGTAGACGATATGGGGATGTCCGGGCAGGGTGGAAAGGGTAGAGGTCTTCATCGGGGAGAGGGAAGGGCGCCGCGGCGCTTCAGCGCGATGCGGCCGATGCCGCTTGCGCTGAAGCGGGCGGGGGCAGGTACAAGGGGCCGGTCTGGCCGCAGGCGCTGAGCAAAACAATCACCCCCAGCGCGGCCATCAGTCGAGATGCGGCACGCCAGAATCGCGGTCGATTAAGCTGTCTGTCCATTGAAAATCAGTGTATCAGCCACCCCATGTCCGACTCGCTCGACGATACCCGTTACCTGCAGCTGGCCGAACAGGCCATGGCCGCCATCGAGGCGGCGGCCGACGCGGCCGATCTGGACTCCAAGCGCGATGGTTCGGTGCTCCGCCTGGAGCTCGACAGCGGCGATCAGGTCATTGTCAATCTGCAGCAGCCCACCCACCAGGTCTGGCTTGCGTCGCGCGTGGGGGCCCACCACTATGTATGGAGCGGCCAACATTGGTGCGACACCCGCACCGGCGAAACCCTCGGAGCCGCGCTGCAGCGCGTGATGGCCGCGCTGGGCGCTCCCTTGCTGTCCTTGCCTTCGCTGTAGCGCGCGCGTCCCGCACCGCGGCGTCGCGGTTGTGCAACGCGGGAAGGGTTGATTCGCGGCTGCCACTCGCGGCTGCTTTTCAATTGGCTCCCTTGAACAGATTGAGAATGGAGTCGCGCTCCTGTGGGGTGACTTCAGGAGCGGGCAAGGGATCGTTCAAGCCGAGACTGCGTACGCCCGATCCATCGGCGAAGTTGCTGAAGACCGGCTCGCCGTTCTCCACCACGATGCCCGCGGGCTGTTCATAGCTGGCCACTGGTACATCACGCAGGGCCGTCTGCATGTACTGGATCCAGATGGGCAAGGCGAGCGCGCCGCCGGTTTCCTTGTTGCCCAGCTTCTTCGGGGTGTCATAACCCACCCACGCAATGCCCACCAGATTGGGCTGGAAGCCGCAGAACCAGGCGTCCAGAAAATCGTTGGTCGTCCCCGTTTTGCCATACAGGTCAGGACGTTTGAGCGTGGCCTGAGCCCGGGCGGCCGTGCCCGAGCGCGTGACCTCCTGAAGCAGGCTGTCCATCACGTAGGCGTTGCGCGGCGAGATCACCCGCAGCTGTTCATGGCCGGCCAGCTGCGGTTTGTCCTGGAAAAGCACCTGCCCCTGGGCGTCGGTGATCCTGCTGATGAGATGGGGCTTGATCAGGTAGCCGCCGTTGGCGAACACGCTGTAGGCGCGGGCCATCTGCAGGGGCGTGACCGTGCCTGCGCCCAGGGCCAGCGTGAGGTAAGGGGGCTGGCGGCTGGCGTCGAAACCGAAGCGCGTGCTCCAGGTCTGGGCGAACTTCGGGCCTATGTCCTGCAACACCCGAATGGCCACCATGTTCTTGGACTGCGCCACCGCGCGTCGCAGACTCATCGGCCCCTCGTATTTGCCGTCGTAGTTTTTCGGCTCCCACGATTCGCCGCCCGTCTGGGCCGCGGAAAAGAACAGCGGCGCGTCGTTCACCACGGTCAGTGGGGTGATGCCTTTTTCCAGAGCGGCCGAATAAATGAAGGGTTTGAAGCTCGATCCGGGCTGCCGCCAGGCTTGTGTGGCGTGATTGAATTTGTTCCGCGCGAAATCCAGGCCTCCCACCATGGCCACGATGGCGCCGTTGTTCGGGTTCATGGAAACGAAGGCCGATTGCACCTGCGGCAACTGAGTGATCACCCATTGGCCGGGGCCATCGCCGGCCAGCCAGACGACCGCGCCGGCGCGCAGCTTGGTGGCCGGTTGCGCCTTGTCCGACAGGCCGAGCGCCCGCACCTGTCGCAAGCCGGCGCCTGAGAGGTTCACGATCTGGCCAGCCTCCGTCATCACTTTCACCAGGCTGGGGCTGGCGCTGAGCACCACGCTGCATTGCAGACCATCGGCGGGCGTGCGGTCGGCGCAGGCCTGTTCGATCGCGCCGGGAATGGCCTCCACCGCGGCGGGCAGGTCGATGAAGGCGTCCGGGCCGCGATACGGTTGTCGCAATTCGTAGGAGAGCACCCCGCTCTGCACGGCCCGCCAGGCGGCGAGCTGATCCCTGGCGCGTATGGTGGTGTAGACGTTCAGACCGCGCGTGTAGGCCGCCTCCTGATAGCGGTCGAACACCATCTGACGCACCGCCTCGGAAATATAGCCCGCGTGAATGTCCCGATCCGTCTGGTTGGTGCGCAAAGCAAGCGGCTCGTCGCGGGCCTGCTGCGCCTGGGCCGCCGAGATCCAGCCCAGCTGCTGCATTCTTGCCAGTACATGCAGCTGGCGCTGGCGCGCACGCTGCGGATTGCTGACCGGGTTGTAGGCCGAAGGCGCCTTGGGCAGGCCGGCCAACATCGCCATCTGGGCGAGTGACAACTGATCGAGCGGCTTGGCGAAATAGGCCTGGGAGGCCGCCGCAAAACCGTAGGCCTTGCGCCCCAGGAAAATCTGGTTCATGTAGAGCTGCAGGATCTGGTCCTTGCTCATCTGCTGCTCGATTTTCAGCGCGAGCAGTACCTCGAAAAGCTTGCGGGTGAAAGTCTTCTCGCGCGACAGATAGAAATTGCGGGCGACCTGCATGGTGATGGTCGAAGCCCCCTGGCTGCGTGACCGCTCCAGATTGGCCACCAGGGCCCGCGCCACGCCGGGCCAGTCGATGCCGCCATGTTCGTAGAAGCGATCATCTTCCGTGGCCAGCACCGCCTTCTTCATCAGAACGGGAATCTGTCCAATCGGGGTGAAGACCCGGCGTTCCTCGCCAAACTCCCCCAGCATCACGTTGTCTGCCGAATAGACCCGCAGAGGCAGCTGGGGCTGGTAGTCCTGCAGCTCGGAAATGTCGGGCAGACGGGGCCAGCTGAACACCAGAACCAGCCCCACGACGAGCAGCGCCGCCACGCACAGCCCCGCCAGTGAGACCAACAGCCCGATCAAGGCGCGCAGCCACCAGGGTGAGCGCGGCTTGGACGCCGGAGAGGGAGAGGAGGAGGCGGAGGAGGAGCTCATCGGGTCGGGCGGACGCGAAGTTCCGCAAGAGGTGGGCGCAGGACCGGGCGCACACCGGGGGAAGGCCGCCGCACGCCCGCAGGCCACCGGGCCGAGCGATGCGGTGAGAAATTTCGTTGCAAATTATAAAAATTCGCGCGCTTGTGCCGTAAGAATCCACAAAGCAGGTTCGATCAAACGTCGTGGGAGTTTTGCAACGCTTTTGCGGCAGGGCGGGCTTTTCACGTTATTGCATCAAGGACTTGTTGGTAGGATCGAAGAAAAAATCTCAATTCGTAGGGCAAACAAACCGTAGTGCAAACGGGGCTGGCACGCATTTCGATGCGCCAAAAAAAGCTGGCCTTCGATTCTGCGCACACTGTTGCAAATCAATCGGGGGGTCGTCAGTGGCCACATTTGGCAGTCTGTTTCGCAAGCGCCATGCGCCAATGATCGGGCTGGACATCAGCAGTTCCAGCGTCAAGCTCGTCGAGCTCGATATGGACGAGCGTGGCCAGTACACCTTGCTGCGCGCCGCCATGGAACCGCTCGAAAAGGGCTCGGTGGTCGATGGCAATATCGAGAAGCTCGATGACGTCGTCGAGGCCGTGCGCAAGGTCGTTCGCAAGAGTGGCACCAAGGCCAAGCAGGTTGCCATGGCCCTGCCGCCGTCTGCGGTCATCACCAAGAAGATCGTTCTTCCCGGCGAGCTGCGCGAAGAAGAGATCGAGGTGCAAGTCGAAAGCGAAGCCAATCAGTACATTCCGTTCGCCATTGATGAGGTGGCGCTCGATTTCAGCATCCTGGGTCCCAGCGCCACGTCGCCCGGCGACCAGGAAGTGCTGATCGCCGCCTCGCGCCGCGAGAAGGTGGATGATCGTCGCGGCATTGCCGAGGCCGCCGGCCTCAAGCCGGTGGTGATGGATATCGAGGCCTTTGCATCGCGCCTGGCCGCATAACGCTTGATCGAACGGCTGCCGCGTGCTGGCCTCGATCTGCTTGTCGCCATGTTTGAAGTGGGCGCGACCTCCACGAGTCTGCAGGTGCTGCGCAACGGCGAGACGCTGTACGACCGCGATCAGGCCTTCGGCGGCGCGCAACTCACCCAGATGATTGCCCGCACCTACGGCTTTTCGCTGGAGGAGGCCGAGGCCAAGAAGCGCGCAGCCGACCTGCCCGACGACTACGCCACCCAGGTGCTCGCACCCTATATGGACAGTCTCACCCAGGAGATCGCACGGGCGCTGCAATTCTTTTATCGCGCCACGCCGTTCGGTCGTGTCGATTACATCCTGCTGGCGGGAGGCTCGTCGGCGCTGCCGGGCCTGGCGGAAAAGATCACCGCAACGGCATCGGTGGCCTGCATGGTGATCAATCCGTTCGAGGGCATGGCGGTGGCCGAGTCCGTGCGCGAGAAAAAGCTGCGCAGTCAGGCGCCGTCCTATCTGACGAGCTGCGGTTTGGCGATGCGGCGTTTTCTGCAATGACGCAGCAACGGGATCTGTCATGAATATCGTGTTGATCAACCTGCTGCCCCATAGGGACGCCAAGCGCAAGAAGCGGCGCGAGGCCTTCTATGTGGGTGTGTTTGCTTCGATTCTGGTGGCCGGGCTGGTGCTGGCTCTGGGCTATACGGTGCTGAGTGAAATGATCACCCAGCAGCAAAGCCGAAACGACTTTCTCAAGGCAGAGAATGCCAAGCTCGATGGACAGATCAAGGACATCGCTTCGCTCAAGGCTGAGATCGAAGCGCTGCGGGCGCGCCAGGAAGCCGTCGAAGGCTTGCAGGCTGACCGCAACCTGCCCGTGCATCTGTTCGACGATCTGACCAAAGACGCTCCTGCGGGCGTTCAGCTGTCGCAGATCCGCCAGGATGGGGCGACGGTGCTCATTCAGGGCGTGGCACTCAGCCAGGAGCGGGTAGCCGATTTTCTGCGCAATCTGAGCCGCCCCGACGGCTGGCTCGAGAAGCCCGAACTGATTGAAATCCGGTCGCAGATTTCTCCTGCGTCGGCTGGTAACGCCGCCCGGGTCGTGGCGCAATTCCAGTTGCGGGCCACCCTCAAACGGCCCACGCCGCCGGGCGCAGCCTCGGGCGCGGCTCCCGCCTCTTCTGCACATTCGTGAGGCGACCCATGGCGAGCTCCAAATTCTCAAAAATCGACCTGAACGGAATGTTTCAGGACATCTCGGCGCAGTTTCGGGGTCTCAATCCCAACGACCCCGGCGCCTGGCCGGTCTGGCCGCGCAACACGGTCTACGCGGTGGCCTTTCTGCTGACACTCGGTCTGGGCTGGTACGCCTGGCTATCGGGCACGCGCGATGAACTCACCTCGGCCCAGAAAGAGGAGCAGAGCTTGCGTGAGCAATATCGCAGCAAGCTCGAACAGGCCGTCAGCCTCGATCTGCTCAAGGCGCAGAAAGCCCAGGTGCAGCAGTATGTCGCGCTGCTCGAGAAGCAGTTGCCGAGCAAGGCGGAAATGGACGCCCTGCTCTCCGACATCAACCAGGCCGGTATCGGGCGCGGCCTGCAGTTTGAACTCTTCAAGCCGGGGCAGGTCGATGTCAAGCCTTACTACGCCGAGCTGCCGATCTCCATCAAGCTTCAGGGCGGCTACACCGATCTGGCGGGCTTTGCCACCGACATCGCCAAGCTGTCACGCATCGTGACGCTCAACAACATCAGCCTGACGGCCAATACGGGCAAGACCGGTGCCCCCATGGTGATGGATGCCACCGCCAAGACCTTCCGGTATCTCGACGCCGATGAGATCGCCGCGCAGGCCCAGAAAGCCAAGAAACCGGGAGGGGCGAAATGAGCCTGCATGACCTCAGCCCGCGTCTGTTGAGCCCGCGTATGCGCCTGATGGCCGCGGCTGCGCTTTGCGCAGTCCTGCTGTCCGCTTGTGGCCAGAAGCATGAAGACCTGCGGGCATGGATGGCGCAACAGCGCGCCAGCATGCACCCGCGCATCAAGCCCATCGAGCCCCCCAAGCCGTTCATCCCCGCGGTTTACGACCCGGCGACCGGCACCGATCCCTTTTCCACGGCCAAGCTCGAAGTGGGTGCCAAACAGGAAGTGCAGCAACTCAATCCCATGCTGCAGGCCGAGCTGGCGCGACCCAAACAACCGCTTGAGGCCTACTCGCTCGACCAGATCCAGATGGTCGGCAGCGTCAAGATCAAAGGTCAGCAGTACGCGCTGCTCAAGGCGGGCAATCTGCTGTACCGGGCGCACGTCGGCGAATACGCCGGCCAGCACTTCGGAAAAATCATCAAGATCACCGATAGCGAAGTCGATTTGAGGGAGCTGGTGCAAGACGCCACAGGCGACTGGGTCGAACAGCCGGCAACCCTTCAATTGCAGGAGAGCACACCATGAAGACGCCTTTCAAACGGCATTTGGGGGCCGCACTGTTGGCCATGGCAGCCGTGTTGGGCACTTGGTCCGCGCCCGCGCTGGCGGCGGGCAACGCCATTCAGAGCGTCAGCGCAAGCCGCCAGGGCTCGGAAACGGTGGTGCAGATTCAGCTCGCCCAGCCCCTGGCCGCGGCGCCCAATGGCTTCGTGATCGACCAGCCGGCCCGCATCGTGCTCGACTTCCCTGGGGTCGATTCGGCGCTAGATCGTCAGACCGTCAACTTCGAACAAGGCAATCTGCGCGCGGTCAACGTCGTGCAGGCGCAAGGCCGTACCCGTGTGGTGCTCAATCTGCGCCAGTCGGCAACCTACAAGACGCAGCTGCAAGGCAATCGCCTCCTGGTTCTGCTGAACGCCACCCACGAACAGGCTGCGGTCACATCAGCGGCCACCGGCGCCCCTCAGGCGCAAACAGTGCACTTTGCCGACAACCTCAACACCCAGCAGGTGGCGCTGCGTGCCGTCAACTTCAAGCGCGGCGCCGATGGTGCGGGCCGCGTGATCGTAGGGCTGCCCAACAATCAGGTGGGTGTGGATATTCACCAGCAGGGCCAGAACATCGTCGTCGATTTCCTCAAGACTTCGCTGCCGCCCGATCTGCGCCGCCGCCTCGACGTCACCGACTTTGCCACGCCCGTCACCTCCATCACCACGTTCCAGATGGGCGACAAGGTGCGCATGGTCATCCAGCCCAACGGCGACTTTGAGCAGAGCGCCTATCAGGCGGACGACCAGTTCGTGGTCGAACTGCGCCGTACCCAGCCCAATCCGGATGCGCTGGTGCAGGGCAACGGGCCCGGTTTCCATGGCCAGAAGCTGTCCCTCAACTTCCAGAACATCGACGTCCGCTCGTTGCTGCAGGTGTTCGCCGACTTCACGCACCTGAACGTGGTCGTCAGCGATTCCGTCACGGGCAACCTCACGCTGCGCCTGAAGGATGTGCCGTGGGATCAGGCACTGCAGGTCATTTTGCGCGCCAAGGGTCTGGGCGAACGCAAGGAGGGCAATGTGCTCTGGATTGCCCCTCGCGACGAAATTCTGGCTCGTGAGAAAGCTGATCTCGAAGCGAAGAAATCGCTCCAGGATCTCGAACCCGTCAAATCCGAAACCTTCCAGCTCAACTATCAGAAGGCCGCCACCGTGGTGGGCATGCTGACGGGCGCCGCGGGTGGTGCGCAGTCCGGTGCGGCCGCCGCCCCCGGCCCGGTCGCCCTTCCCGGTCTGGCAGGGGCCGCTGCGCCTACGACACGCATCCTGTCGCCGCGTGGCACGGTGCTGGCCGATCCGCGTACCAATCAAATCTTCGTCACCGACATCCCCTCCAAGCTGGAGGAGGTGGCCCGGTTGATCTCGAAGATCGACAAGCCCGTCCGCCAAGTCATGATTGAAGCCCGCATCGTTGAGGCCAGCGATCAGTTCGGGCGCAGCCTTGGTGTGAAGCTGGGTTTCCTCGACGCTCGCGGTCTTCAAGGTGGTGTGCCCGGGGTCAATTTGGGGGGCGGTACGAATGCGACGGTTTCTGGCGATTACCTCGGCGTAGCCAACCAGACAAACCAACCCGGCTCGTCCGCCGCCACGCTTGCCGACTCGCAGTTCGTCAACCTTCCAGCGTTCGGATTGGCCGGCAGCCTTCTGGCCGGCGCAACCCCAAGTTCACTGGGCATCAGCCTGTTCAATGCGGCAGCAAACCGCTTCATCAACCTTGAACTCTCCGCGATGGAGGCCGATGGCAAAGGCAAGATCATTTCTTCGCCCCGCGTGATCACGGCCGATCTGAGCAAAGCCACCATCGAACAAGGTACGGAAATTCCTTACCAGGAAGCCACGTCCAGCGGCGCAACTTCCGTGACCTTCAAAAAGGCGGTGCTCAGTCTGGATGTCACCCCGCAAATCACGCCCGACGGCAATGTCATCATGAATGTGGAGATCCACAAGGACAGCCCTGGCGCTTCGACGGCTGGCGTGCCTTCCATCAATACCAATACCGTGACCACTCAGGTCCAGGTGGAAAACGGAGGGACTGTGGTTCTCGGAGGTATTTATACATCCACCGAACAGAATCAAACCGACAAGGTGCCGCTGCTGGGTGATATTCCGGTATTGGGTAATCTCTTCAAAAACAATAGCAAGATGTATAATAAAAACGAATTGATGGTTTTCCTGACGCCAAAAATCGTGACGAATGCCGATATGGTAGGAAATTAAGATAAATTAAATTAGAGGGCTGCTTCCATGTTTAAAATTTATAATCTTTTCAAGATCGCTGTAGGGGTGGTCGCCCTTGTTACCCTGGCGGGATGTGGTGGCGGGGGGGGGGCGAGCGGAACGCCGCTGGTCGGAACTGGTGCTAACGGTGGCTCTGCTGGATCGGGAACAATTTCCGGAAGCACAGCGTTAACTATTAACTTGATCGTTGCTGGCGGGGGTAATTCTTCGAGTATTGCTAGTGGTCAAAGCACGGTACTGATTGCGACGGTGAATAACAAGCTTACTGGGGCGGTTGTTGCCAATCAGGTAGTGACGTTTGCATTTTCAGCGAATATATCAAACGCGAATCTTACGGTGGATTCTGCAAATACGAGTGCTGGCGGACAAGCTGCTACTTTGTATACTGCAGGAAATCAGAGTAGTGGAACCGACATCGTGACTGCAACAGTCACGGATGCTGCGGGGAATGTTGCAACTGCCTCAGTAAATCTTGATGTGCAAGCTACCACGAGTAACTTCACAATGACAGTTAGTCCAAACACCCCGCAGAATGTTTCCAGTAATAGTGTTTCTGGAGCCATGCAGACGGTAAATGAGGCCATTCCATTCACAATTACCGTGAAGGATTCCAATGGAAATGTTGTCCCCAATCTGACTGTCACATCAGCACTTGGTAGCTCCAACTCAGCAGCCTATTTGGGCAATCCACCTGTGGCTGTGGTGCCAGGTTTTCTTACGCAAAGTGCAACAGTATCTCCGACGTTGATCAACACAACCGATCAATCAGGACAGGCAGAACCAACATACATTTCTGGTGGGCGGGCGGGGACAGACATTGTTATTTTTACACTGACCCGAAATGGCATTATTATTGCAAGTCAATCTGTGAGTGTGCAAGTTAATTAAAGCCTAATTTGCGCTGCGATATTCAAGGTGTGGCTTTTATTAAGGCAATTCATTGACTTGTATTTTCCTTGTAGGTCTCATGGGCGCTGGGAAAACAACTGTTGGCCGGACGCTCGCACAGCGCGCTGGCCTTCGGTTCATCGACAGCGACCATGAGATCGAGCGCGAGCAGGGCTGCACGATTGCAGCCCTTTTTTCTCGGCTGGGTGAGGCAGGGTTTCGCGACATCGAAGCGCGCGCCATCGACGCGCTGACGCAGCGTGACGGCATCGTGCTCGCCACCGGCGGCGGGGCTGTGCTGAGGCCTGAGAACCGCAAGGCCTTGCGCGAACGGGGTACGGTGGTCTATCTGCGCGCCAGCCCCGACGATCTTGCCCACCGACTGCGGCACGATCGAACCCGGCCCTTGCTCCAGCAGGGTGATGCTCGGACCAAGCTTCAGGAGCTGTTCCGGGTGCGCGATCCCCTGTATCGCGAGACGGCCCATTTCGTGATGGATACGGGACGCCCTTCTCCGGCGCTGCTGACGAATATGGTGCAGATGCAGCTCGAGCTTGCCGGGGTGCTGCCCACGGCGGGGCAGGTGGGCTGAATCGGTTTTTTCGGGGCTGCCGGTGCGGCCGATGGGCCGTTCTCGTAGAGGGGCGGTGCCAGCGGGGAGTGCAGTCTTGGGTGGCGCTCTGCCACGCGCAGAGGCCTTGCCAAAGACCTTCGAACCGCGCTTCGGCCCGGCTTTCTACAATCGTGTCTTGCGTTGGACCAGACGTCGCGCGGTCCCAGGCGCTTGCTCGCCTCGTCGTCGGTTTGAGGCGCGGGCTCGACGAGCAGGAGAAGTCGGGTTATCGCCGACTGTACCCAGACCCGCGGGCACCCTGAACAGGATTTCCACATGACCACCGTTCGTATCGCACTCGACAGTCGGGCCTATGACATCCGGATCGCAACCGGTTTGCTCGATGCGCCCGACACCTTTGCCGCAGTGTCCGCTCCCAAGGGTACGGCACTCGTCGTCACCAATACCACGGTAGCCCCTCTGTATGCGGCGCGGCTGGAGCAGAGTCTGCAGCCGCATTTTGCGCGGGTGCTGCGCTGCACCCTGCCCGATGGCGAGGAGTACAAGACCTGGGACACGCTCAATCAGATCTTCACCGATCTGCTGCGTCACCAGTGCGATCGCAAGACCACGCTGTTCGCCCTGGGCGGCGGGGTGATCGGAGATATGACGGGTTTCGCCGCGGCCAGCTATATGCGCGGCGTGCCCTTCGTGCAGGTGCCCACCACGCTGTTGGCGCAGGTGGACTCCTCGGTGGGCGGAAAGACTGCGATCAACCACCCGCTGGGCAAGAACATGATCGGTGCGTTTTACCAGCCCCGGCTGGTGGTGGCCGATCTGGCCACCCTGCACACCTTGCCGCCGCGGGAACTGTCGGCAGGCCTGGCCGAAGTCATCAAGCACGCCGCGATTGCCGACGTGGATTTTCTCGACTGGCTGGAACTGCATATCGACGCGCTGATGGCGCAGGACGATGCCGCGATGGCCGAGGCCGTGGCGCGTTGCTGCCGGATCAAGGCGCATGTGGTGGCGCAGGATGAAACCGAGGCCGGGCTGCGCGCCATTCTCAATTTCGGACACACCTTCGGTCACGCCATCGAAGCCGGCATGGGCTATGGCAACTGGCTGCATGGCGAGGCGGTGGGCGCCGGGATGGTGCTGGCCGCCGACCTGTCGGTGCGGCTGGGCCTGCTCGCGCCCGCCGACGCCGAACGGCTGGCCCGGCTGATCGCCCGCGCGGGCCTGCCTGTACGGGCTCCCGATCTGGGCGCCGAGCGCTGGGCCGAGTGGATGCAGGTGGACAAGAAGACCGAGGGCGGTGAAGTGCGCTTCGTGCTGCTCGCCGGTCTGGGGCGGCCGGTCTTGCGGGCGGCGCCGATGGAGGAAGCGCAGGCCAGCATTGCTGCGCACCTGCAGACCCCTCTGCAGCCGCACCAGACCGCGGCCTCCGCATGACTGTCGCGGCCCAGACGCTGCAGGCTTCGGTCCTCGCGGCCTATGCCTGCAGCGACGCCACCTCGCGCGGACGCGAGCACGCCGAACCGCCGGCTTCCGACCGCACCGGCTATCAGCGCGATCGTGACCGCATCATCCACTGCACGGCCTTTCGCCGCCTGGAATACAAGACCCAGGTGTTTCTCAATCATGAGGGCGATCTCTTCCGTACCCGCCTGACCCACAGCCTGGAAGTGGCGCAGATCGCGAGGTCGATCGCTCGCGCCCTGCGGTTGAACGAAGACCTCACCGAAGCCCTGGCGCTGGCGCACGATCTGGGACACACGCCCTTCGGCCACGCCGGTCAGGATGCTCTGGGCGCGTGCATGCGGCAATACGCGCCGCAAGGTGGCGGCTTCGAGCACAACCTGCAATCGCTGCGCGTGGTCACCACGCTGGAAGAACGCTACGCCGCATTCAACGGCCTGAACCTGAGCTTTGAAGCGCGCGAAGGCGTGCTCAAGCATTGCTCACGCCGCAACGCGCCGCACCTGGGCGAGATCGGGCTGCGTTTTCTGCACGGCGGGCAACCCAGTCTGGAAGCGCAGATCACCAACCTGGCCGATGCCATCGCCTATAACAATCACGATATCGACGACGGCCTGCGCGCCGGTCTGATCGACCTGGAGGAACTGCAGACGGTGCCCTTTTTCGCCGGGCATCTCGACGCCGTTCAGCGCGCCTACCCCGCCGTGCAGGGGCGCCGCCGCGTGGCCGAAACCATACGCCGCATGATCTCGTCGCTCATCGGCGATCTGGTGGATGAAACGACCCGGCGCGTCGGTCAGGCCGGCGTCGATTCGCCCGACGCCGTGCGCGCGGCGCCGCCGCTGGCCTCGTTCAGCGCGCCCGTGCAGCAGCAGTTGCAGCAACTCCAGCACGTGCTGCTGCACCGCCTCTATCGGCATCCCGACGTGCTGCGCAACACCACCAAAGCCCAGCGCCTGCTCACCGAACTGTTCGAGGCCTATCGTGCCGATGCGCGGCTGCTGCCCCGTGCCTATCAGCGCGACGACGCCGCGCGCCAGCCCCGGGCCATCGCCGACTACCTGGCCGGCATGACCGACCGCTTCGCCATCCGCGAGCACCAGCGGCTGTTTTCCATGCGCGACTGGCCGGTGTATTGACGAGTCCGATGTGAGCGCGTCACCCAGGTCTCCCAAGTCTCCCAGGCCTGCCGGATCCGGCGGCGCCCGTAGCGCAGCGCTGGAGCGTCTCGGTCTGCGCAGCGACTGGGACGTCGCGCTGCACCTGCCCCTGCGCTACGAGGACGAAACCCGGCTCACCGCGCTGGACGCGCTGTGCGACGGTGCGGTCGTCACCGCCGACGCCGTGGTGATCGATGCCCAGGCGCAGGGACGGGCGCCACGGCGGCAACTGCTGGTGCACCTGCGCGATGCGGGTTCGGCGCAGGAAACCCTGACCCTGCGGCTGTTCCACTTCTATCCCCATCAGCTCAAGACCCTGCAGCCCGGGGTCCGGCTAAGGGTGCATGGCCAGGTCAGACAGGGCTTGTTCGGTTGGGAGATGGTGCATCCGGGCTGGAAGACCGTGGACGAGCATGCGCCCTTGCCGACCACGCTCACGCCGGTCTACCCCACCACGGCAGGCTTGCCGCAAAGCTATCTGCGCAAGGCCGTGGCCGGCGCGCTCCAGCGCCTGGATGGCCGCGACACCGTGCCGCAAGACGAGCGGGCGCGGCACCATCTGCCCGATCTGGCGGCAAGTCTGCGCATCCTGCATGCGCCCCCATCGTCCGCGCTCGCGGCGCTGGAGGCCGGGGAGCACCCTGCGCAGCGCCGCCTCAAGTTCGACGAGCTCCTGGCCCAGCAACTCGCGCAACAGCAGGCCCGGACGCAGCGCCTGCGCCGGAAGTCGCCGGCCCTGCCCGTGGCCGATGGCGATGCCCCCCTGCCGCAGCGACTGCGGGCCGCACTCCCGTTCACCCTCACCGCCGCGCAGGAGCGTTGCGTGGCCGAGATTTCGGCCGACCTCACGCAGACGGCGCCCATGCACCGGCTGTTGCAGGGCGATGTGGGCAGCGGCAAGACCGTGGTGGCTGCGCTGGCGGCGGCGCAGGCCATGGCCGCAGGCTGGCAGTGCGCCATCATGGCGCCCACGGAAATTCTCGCGGCCCAGCATGCCCGCAAGCTCGCCGATTGGCTGGAGCCCCTGGGCGTGGGCGTCGCCTGGCTGTCGGGCAGCCAGAGCCGCAAGGAGCGCGAGGCCGAGTTGCTGCGGGTGGCCAGCGGCCAGGCCCAACTTGTGCTCGGCACCCATGCGGTCATTCAGGCTCAGGTGCGCTTTGCGCGGCTGGCGCTGGCCATCGTGGATGAGCAGCATCGCTTCGGCGTGGCGCAGCGCCTGGCCTTGCGCGACAGCCTGCTCGCGGGTACGCAGGGCAGTGGGCTCCAGCCCCATCTGCTGATGATGAGCGCCACGCCCATCCCGCGCACCCTGGCCATGGCGATGTTCGGCGACCTGGACGTCTCCACCATCGACACCCTGCCGCCGGGACGCTCGCCCGTGCGCACCACCGTGGTCAGCGCCGAGCGGCGCGACGATCTCATCGAGCGGGTGGGCGGGCTGATCGCGCAAGGCCGACAGGCCTACTGGGTCTGCCCGCTGGTGGAAGAGAGCGAGACGCTGGATCTGCAGAACGCCGTCGCCACCCATGCCGAACTCAGCGCCGCGCTGGCGGCTCCCGGGCAGGCGGCAGCGCGCGTCGGCCTGCTGCACGGGCGCATGAAGGCGGGCGAGAAGCGCGCGACCATGCAGGCGTTCAGCGCCGGGGAGATCGGCCTGCTGGTGGCCACCACGGTGATCGAAGTCGGGGTGGACGTGCCCAACGCCAGCCTCATGGTCATCGAGCACGCCGAGCGCTTCGGCCTGTCGCAACTGCATCAACTGCGCGGGCGGGTCGGGCGCGGCGCGGCGCAGTCCGATTGTGTGCTGCTGTTCACCTCGCCGTTGTCACCCACGGCGCGCGAGCGCCTGGCGGCGATGCGCGAGCTCGCCGACGGCTTCGCCCTGGCGCAGAAAGACCTGGAACTGCGCGGCCCGGGCGAACTGCTGGGTCTTCGGCAGTCGGGCGTGCCCGGCCTGCGTTATGCCGATCTCGCCCTCGACGCCACCCTGCTTGAGGCCGCGCGCGATACCGCGCAGCGCCTGTTGCAGAGCGCGCCCGAGGCCGCCCGGCAGCATGTCGCGCGCTGGCTGGGCGAGGGCTTCGACTGGTTGAGCGCCTGAGCGTGGTCTGCACGGCCGCCCGTTGGCGGCGGCTGGATACATTGACTAGCACAATCCGCCAGGGTTTCTGTTTTAATTCTTTCTATGACTCTGACAGAATTGCGCTATATCGTTGCCGTCGCTCGCGAGCGACATTTCGGCCGGGCCGCCGAGGCCTGTTTCGTGAGCCAGCCCACCTTGTCCGTCGCCATCAAGAAGCTCGAAGACGAGCTGGATGTGCGCCTGTTCGAGCGTGGCGGCAACGAAGTCAGCGTGACGCCCATTGGCGAATCCATCGTCGAGCAGGCCCAGCGCGTCATCGAGCAGGCCGCCTCGATCAAGGAAATCGCCAAGCGCGGCAAAGACCCCCTGGCCGGACCGCTGCGGCTGGGCGTGATCTACACCGTGGCCCCCTACCTGCTGCCCGAACTGGTGCGCAATGTCATCGCCCGCACCCCGCAGATGCCTTTGCTGCTGCAGGAAAATTTCACCACCCGGCTGCTGGAAATGTTGCGCACCGGCGAACTCGATGCGGCGATTCTGGCCGAGCCGTTTCCCGACCAGGGCCTCGCGGTCTCGCCGCTGTACGACGAGCCCTTTGTCGTAGCTGTGCCGCGCGGCCATGCCATGGCGCAGTGCAAGGCGCTGAGCGCCGAGGCCATCAAGGACGAAACCATGCTGTTGCTGGGCACGGGCCATTGTTTTCGCGACCATGTGCTCGAAGTTTGCCCGGAGTTTGCGCGTTTCTCCCCGAGTTCAGAAGGCATACGCAAGAGCTTCGAGGGCTCGTCGCTCGAAACCATCAAACATATGGTGGCCTCGGGCATGGGCATCACCGTGGTGCCCAAACTGTCAGTGCCGCGACAGGACGTGCCGCATGCGGCCGACCCCAGCACCGATCACGTCTGCTATGTGCCTTTCGACGAACCGCCGCCCACGCGCCGCGTGGTGCTCGTGTGGCGCAAGAGCTTTACCCGGCACCAGGCCATTGTCGCGCTGCGGCAGGCCATCATGGCCTGCGATCTGCGGGGCGTGACCATGCTCACGCCCTGATCGGCGCGGCTTCCGTCTGGGCCGTTCGGCGCTTCAGGCCTGGGTATGGACGTCGTAGGTGACAAAGCCCAGTTCCGCCCCGGGCAGGGCGAACCAGTCCGGGTGGTCAAGCGTGCGGTGCATGTCGTCGAGGCCGCTTTGCCAGTGGGACCGCATTTCGGCGCGGCCGAAGTTGAAATCCTTGCCCTGACCGTCGAAGGCCTTGTCGCGGTAGATCAGGTGGATGACGTTGTAGCGCTTGTCCTGTGCCATCTCGCGGACCTGTCGGCACAGTGCGTCGTTTTTGCGCTGGCTGGCGGGAATGCGGTCGAGCAACTCGCGCAGGATGCGGCGCTGCTGCTGCGCCTTTTGCAGCGTGGTGGTGATGGCGCGCGTGCGGCTGGAGTACTGGATGTCCTTCTGCCGCTCCGCCACGTCGAGCAAGGTCTGCGGCACCTCGCCCTCCGCGCTCCACAGATCGACCTGGAACACCAGGGTGTGATGGCTGGGGTGGCCGCCCAGCACCTGCGACAAGGGCGTGTTCGACACCAGCCCGCCGTCCCAGTAGAACTCGCCGTCGATCTCCACCGCGGCGAAGCCCGGCGGCAGCGCGCCCGAGGCCATGATGTGCTCCGGACCCAGGCGCATCTCGGCGCTGTCAAACACCACCAGATTGCCGGTGCGCACATTCACCGCGCCCACGCTGATGCGGGTTTCGCCGCTGTTGAGCCGGTCGAAATCGATCAGCCGGGTGAGGGTATCGCGCAGCGGCGCGGTGTCGTAGAAGCTGGCCTGCCCGGGCCGCTGCCCGCCCAGGGGCCAGCGCGGCAGAAAGAATCCGCGCTGACCTTCGAGAATGGCGCGCAGACCCTGCCATGCGGCGAGCTGAGGTTGCAGCGACTCCGGAATCCAGCCCAGCGCGGCACCATGCTCCCACGGCAGCGTGGGCAGAATCGGCTGCTGGGTTACCGTCTCCCAGAAGTTTTGCAGGGCGGCCGTGCGTTGGCCCGGCGCGTTGCCCGCCATGAGCGCCGCATTGATCGAGCCGATGGAGATGCCGGCCACCCAGTTCGGATGCACGCCGCAATCTTCCAGCGCCTGCACCACGCCGCATTGATACGCCCCGAGCGCGCCGCCACCTTGCAGCACCAGGGCCACGCGGTCGTAGTTGCGCACCTGGGCCAAGATCGCATCGGCGCGGCACGACGGCGTGGCGATGGGGGCGCGCGGCTTTCTGCGGGTTGCGGTAGCGCTCATGACCGTGTCTTCAGTTCATGCACCAGCCGTGGCTGGCGATGATGGACTGCCCGGTGAGTGCGGCCGTGGGGAAGGCGGCGAGGAAGAGCGCGAGGCTGGCGATGTCTTGCGTCGTGGTGAACTCGCCGTCCACGGTGTCCTTGAGCATCACGTTCTTGATCACTTCGTCTTCGGTGATGCCCAGCTCCTTGGCCTGTTCGGGGATCTGCTTGTCCACCAGCGGGGTGCGCACGAAGCCCGGGCAGATCACATGCGAGCGCACGCCCTTGGGGCCGCCCTCCTTGGCGAGCACGCGCGCCAGCCCGAGCAGGCCGTGCTTGGCGGTGACGTAGGCGCTTTTGAGCTTGCTGGCCTCGTGCGAATGCACCGAACCCATGTAAATGACCACGCCCCCCTTCTTGGCGTACATGCCCGGAAGCACGGCCTTGGTGGTGAGAAAGGCGCCGTCGAGATGGATGGCGAGCATCTTCTTCCAGTCGGCGAAGGCGAAGTTCTCGATCGGATTCACGATCTGGATGCCGGCATTCGACACCAGGATGTCCACCGGCCCGAAGGCCTTGGCCACGGCCTCGCAACCGGCGTTCACCTGCGCTTCGTCGGTCACGTTCATGGCCACGCCCATGGCCCGTCCACCAGCTTTGTTGATGGCCTCGGCCACCGCGTTGGCGGCGTCGAGGTTCAGGTCGGCGATGGCGACTTTGGCGCCGACCTTGGCATAGGTTTCGGCAATTTCCTTGCCAATGCCGCTGGCGGCACCGGTGACGATGGCAGTTTTGTCCTTGAGGCTGAGCGTTGAGGTCATCAGGGGGTCTCCGTGAGAAATGAAAAGGAAGGCAAAGCCCGATTGAAGCCCACTTGCTGCGCTGCGGCAAGTGCGGCGCGGGTCCCTGTTCAAAGCATGGTCGGTGGGCCTTAACCGGGTCTGAAACCGGCAGGGCCACGCTGAACAAGTCTCGCGCGCCTCGCAAGCAGGCGCGCCATCGCGGGAACTTGATTCAGCGTGCCCATTGAGCCGGCACGCTGAAGTTTGAAACAGCGCCCCACCCCGGCCCTCCCCACAAGTGGAGAGGGAGCCAGCACGCCTCTCCCGCGCCGTGGGGGAGGTTGGGAGGCGGAGGTCGTTCCATGGCGTGGCCCATGACCCGTTCCTCCTTCTCCATGCCTGATCAATCGGCGCCGCTGCGCTGCTCTGCGTGCACGGCATGCACCGCTGGAAACACCACCCGCACCTGCAATCCGCCCAGATCGGCGGTGCCGAGTTCCACGCGGGCGCCGCAGCGGTCGGCCACGCTGCGCACGATGGCCAGGCCCAGGCCGCTGCCGCCGGCCGGGCTGCCGTCGCGGCGGTAGAAGCGGTCGAACACGCGCTCGCGCTCTTCCACGGGAATGCCAGGGCCGGCGTCGTTCACTTCGAGCACGGCCACGCGCTGCGGCGCGGCAGACGCAGGATTGACGGCCTGCATCTCGTGGCGCACGCGCACATCGACACGGCCTCCGGCAGGGGTGTAGCGCAAGGCGTTGTCCACAAGGTTGCGCACCAGGATGCGCAGACCGTCCGGCGGGGCCAGCACGGCGCAGTCTTCGGCGTCTTCGAGCCCGGCGTCCACCCCTCGGGTCTGGGCGAGCTCGGCGGTGTCGGACAGCGCCAGGCGGGCGGCGTCGAGCAGGCTCACGGTGCCGAGGGCCTCCTCGGCGCCCGATTCGTTGCGTGCGAGCAGCAGCAGTTGTTCGACCAGATGGCTGGCGCGGTCGATGCCGCTTTCCAGCCGGGCCAGGGCCACGCCGCGCTGGCCGTCGTCGTGCGCGCGCCCGAGCATCTGCACCTGCACCTTGAGCGCGGCCAGGGGCGAACGCAGTTCGTGCGCGGCGTCGGCCACGAACATGCGCTGCGTCTCGAAGGCCTGCCGGGTGCGGGCGAACAGCCCATTCATCGCGCGCACCACGGGGCGCATTTCGCTGACCACGGGGTGCGGGTCGAGCGGGTCGAAGCTGGTGGCGGCGCGGCTCTCCAGTTCAAGCGACAGATCGCTGAGCGGCCGTAGCGAACGGCGCACCACCCAGGCCACGGCCAGCAGCAGCAGCGGGGCGATGACGGCCATGGGCCAGATCGAGCGCAGCGCGAAGCCCAGCGCCAGCGCCTGCCGTGTGGCGGTGCTCTGGCCGACCTGAATGGTGCGGCCCCCGGCCTGCATGGAAAAGACGCGCCACTGATCGTTGCCCACCTGCACATTGGTGTAGCCGAGCACGGCCTGACTGGGCAGATCGCTGCGCGGCCGCGATACATAGATGCGCTTGCCGTCGGGCGCCCAGACCTGCACGACATAGTCGACATTGTTGCCCGCGCTCACATCGGGGCCGAAGCCGGGCAGGCCCATATCGCCGCTGGCCAGCGACAGCGCGAGCTGCTGAAGGTGATAGTCGAACACCGCATCGGCCTCGTTCATGGCGTTGCGAAACACCGCCAGCGCCTGCACCAGCGCCGCCAGGGTGACGGCCACCGAGAGCAGCAGCAGCAGCCGGGCGCGCAGCGATTTCACGCGGCGTCTCCTGTGCCGCCGCCCTCGACCAGGTTGGGGCGCGCAGCGGGTTCCTTGGCGATCATGTAGCCCATGCCGCGAATGTTGCGGATCAGGTCGGGGCCGAGTTTCTTGCGCAGGCTGTGCACATAGACCTCGACCGCATTGCTCGAGATCTCGTCCTTCCAGCTGTAGAGTTTTTCTTCGAGCTGGGTGCGCGACAGAATCATGCCGGGCCGCGCGATCAGCGCTTCGAGCACGGCCCACTCCCGCTGCGACAGCGCCACGGGTTCGCCGTCGAGCAAGGCTTCGTGCGTGGCCGGATTCAGGCTGATGCGACCAAAACTGAACACCGGCTCGGCCCGCCCGGCGGCCCGGCGCAGCAGGGCGCGGATGCGGGCGGAGAGCTCGTCGAGATCGAAGGGCTTGAGCACATAGTCGTCGCCCCCGGCATCGAGCCCGGTAATGCGCGCCGACACGGCATCGCGCGCGGTGGCGATGAGCACCGGGGTGGTTTCGCGCCGCGCGCGCAAGGCCTTGAGCACCGCAATGCCGTCCATCTTCGGCAGCCCGAGATCGAGCAGCACGAGGTCGTACTGCTCGGTGCGCAGCGCCGAGTCGGCGAGCGCGCCGTCACGCACCCAGTCGACGGCATAGCCCTCGCCGCGCAAGGCGTCGAGCACGCTCTCGCCGATCATCATGTCATCTTCAACCAGGAGCAGGCGCATGGGACGCGAACCGCGAATGCAGACAGCTCAAACTGTAGCGGCCCGCGCTTAGACTGCACTTAAGGCCATGCAGCACAAGCTTCTGGCGCGCTTTCGTGCAAGGATCGGGGCATTGCCTTTGGAAGCGGGCATGCTGATGTTTGAGGCGGCTCCCCACCCCGGCCCTCCCCACGGGTGGGGAGTGAGCAAGACGGGGCTTCTCCCCCAAACGCTGCGGGAGGCGGGGAGGACCTATGCGGATCACGCGCAGCGCCTTCTACTCATCCCCCCACCCCGTGGGGGAGGCCGGGAGGGCTTATGCGGATCACGCGCAGCGCCTTCTACTCCTCCCCCACCTCGTGGGGGAGGCCGGGGGGGGAGTCTGTGTCGCAGGCGTTGCCCATGGAACCCTCATCCTCCATCCCGGGTCCATGACGTCGGCAGGTACGCTGCCGTCAGCCAACAGCCACGAGCTTGCCCATGCCCCTTGCCGACCCGTCCCGCGTGAATCGCCTGTCCCGCACGGTCTGGCTCCTGGGCTTCGTCAGCCTGTTCATGGACATGTCGTCCGAACTGGTTCATGCCTTGCTGCCGGTCTACATGACCACGGTGCTGGGCCTGAGCGTGCTCAGCGTGGGCGTGGTGGAGGGCGTCGCCGAGGCCACGGCTTCGATGCTGAAGGTGGCCTCCGGGGCCTGGTCCGACCGCCTCGGTTCGCGCAAGGCGCTGGCCGTGGCCGGCTATGGGCTGTCGGCCCTGACCAAGCCCCTGTTTCCAATGGCTTCCGGGGCGGGCGAGGTGATCGCGGCGCGCTTCATCGACCGTATCGGCAAGGGCCTGCGCGGGGCGCCGCGCGACGCGCTCGTGGCCGATGCCACGCCCCCCGGGCAGCGCAACGCCGCCTACGGCCTGCGGCAGAGTCTCGATACCGTGGGCGCCGTGCTCGGGCCGCTGGCGGCCATCGGCCTGCTGGCCGTCTATGCCGACAAGCTGCGCCTCGTGCTGTGGTTCGCGGTGATCCCGGCGGCGATCGCCGTGGCGATTCTGATTTTCGGCGTGCGCGAGCCTCGGAGGGTGAGGGTGCACGCGGCCGCAGCCCAGGCGGGCCGAAAGGCATGGGACTGGCGTGCGGCGCGCGAACTGCCCCCGGCGTTCTGGCGAGTCGTCGCGCTGGCGGCGCTGTTCACCCTGGCGCGATTGACCGAGGCGTTTCTGGTGCTGCGGGGCGACCAGATCGGCGTCTCGGTGGCGTGGATCGCGCTGGTCACGCTGGTGCTGTCGCTGGCCTATGCCTTGTCGGCCTACCCGGTGGGGCTGCTGGCGGCGCGCTGGGGGCGCAAACGGCTGTTCGGTCTGGGCTTGGCCGTGCTGGCGCTTGCCATGGTGTTGCTCGGCGGTGTGTTGCCTTTGGGAATGCCCGGGTTCTGGCTGGGGGTTGCGCTGTGGGGGCTGCACATGGGGCTCACGCAGGGACTACTCTCCGCAGCCGTGGCCGAATCCGCGCCGCCTGACCTGCGTGGCACGGCGTTCGGTCTGTATCACCTGACCATCGGGCTGATGCAACTGATTGCCGCCATCGGCGCGGGCTGGCTCTGGCAGACCCTGGGCTCCGGCACGCTGTTCAGCCTGGCCGCCTTGCTGGCGCTGCTTTGCCTTGCGGCCCTCTGGCTGGGGCTGCATGAACCTTCACGATAAAGGACGAGACATGACGAAGACCCATGCGATTCGATTCGATCAACACGGCGGCCCGGACGTGCTGCAATGGCGCGAGCTGGAACTCGGCGCGCCCGGTCCCGGCCAGGTGCTGGTGCGCCAGGAGGCGGTGGGACTGAATTTCATCGACGTGTATCACCGCACCGGGCTCTACCCGCAGCCGCTGCCCGGCAGCCTGGGCGGCGAGGCGGCCGGGGTGGTCGAAGCGGTGGGGCCGGGCGTGAGCGAAGTCGCCGTGGGCGACCGGGTGGGCTACTGCACCGGCACGCCGGGAGCCTATGCGCAGCGGCGCATCGTGCCGGTGGCGCCGCTCATCAAGCTGCCGGACGACATCACCTTCGAGGTGGCCGCGGCCAGCATGCTCAAGGGTCTGACGGCGTATTACCTGCTGCATCGCACGCGGGCCCTGCAGGCCGGAGACGTGGCGCTGTTCCACGCCGCGGCCGGCGGGGTCGGGCTGATCGCCGGGCAGATGGCGCGGGCGATGGGCGCGACGCTGATCGGCACCGCAGGGTCGGCGCAGAAATGCGCGCTGGCGCTGGAGAACGGCTATGCCCACGCCATCGACTACGTCCACGACGACTTCGTCGCCCGGGTCAAGGACCTCACCGCAGGGCGCGGCCTACCCGTCGTCTACGACTCCATCGGGCGCGATACCTGGGAGCGTTCGCTCGCCTGCCTTCAGCCCTTCGGTCTGATGGTGAGCTTCGGCAATGCTTCGGGGGCGGTTCCGCCGTTCACGATCACCGACCTGGCCGCTGCCGGCTCGCTCTATGTCACCCGCCCCACGCTCGGCACGCACATGGCCGATCCGGCGGTGAAGCAGCAGATGGCCGATGCGCTGTTCGCCCTGATCCGCAGCGGGCAAGTGCAGATTCACATCAACCAGCGTTACCCGCTGGCCGATGCCGCCCAGGCCCATCGTGATCTCCAAGCCCGCAAGACCATCGGTTCGACGGTGCTGCTGCCTCATTGATCCGGCGGGTCGACGTTTGAAGCGGCTCCCCACCCGTGGGGAGGGGGAACGCTCCTCCCCCACACCGTGGGGGAGGCTGGGAGGGGGAAGATGCGCAATCCCGGCCCTTCCCGCGATTGGCGAAGGAGCAAGACTGTTCCTCCCCCACGCTGCGGGGAGGTTGGGGGCGGCCGTGCATGGCGCGGCCCATGACGCGTTCATTCCTCTTCTTGCCGGAGCCATCCGCCGCAAGCCCGGGCGCAAGGCTCAGGCCTGCGACACATTGCCGCAGGTGGGGGCAACCGCCTGTCGGCGGTGCAGGGACGCTTCCTAGAATGCGGCCATGCCGATGTCCTCCCGCCTGCCGCACCTCCCGCTGATCCGCTCTGGGGCGACGCCTCCGCTGCCCTCCGTCACCCTGACCCGTCTGCTGGCCGCGCGTGTGGTCATGCTGCTGGCCGAACTGGCCGTGCTGCCCTGGGCGCATCACTTCCTCGACATCACCTGGCCGCTCTACAAAGTGCTCGGGCTGATCGGCCTGCAGGCAGGGCTGGGGTTGGTGCTCTGGCGGCAAAGCCGCAGCGCCCGAGGGCTGGGGGCTTTCGGCGGCTTTGTGCATCTGCTGGCCGACGCCCTCATTCTTGCCCTGCTGGTGTATTGGAGCGGGGGCGAGGTCAACCCCATCATCTTCTTGCTGCTCGTGCCGCTCATTCTGAGCGCCGTGGCTCTGCCCTGGCTCTACGTCTGGATCATGACGGCCACGGTGATTCTGCTGTATTCGCTGCTGTCGTTCTTCCCCGCGCCGCAGACCGAGGCCTGCGGCATGATGACCGGGGTGTTGAGCGAGCACCTTTCGGGCATGTGGGGCAACTTTCTCATCACCGCCCTGCTGGTGGCGGCGGTGGTGGCGCGGCTGTCGGCGGCGCTGCGCGAGCGCGAGGTCGAACTGGCGCGCAGCCGCGAGGTCGCGCTGCGCGATCAGCATCTGTTCGCTCTGGGCATGCAGGCCGCGGCTGCAGCGCATGAACTGGCCACGCCTGTGTCCACCCTGGCGATGACGGTTGACGATTTGCAGGCCGACTACGCCGGTGATGACGAACTTGGCCCCGAGCTTCAGCGCATGCAGGCGCAGGTGGCGCAGATCCGCACGGTGCTCGGTCACATCACCGCGGCTGCGGGCGCCGCCCGCAGCCGCAGCGGCCAGACCGAGACGCTGGCGCACTGGCTGGAGCAGACGCTGGAGCACTGGCACCTCATGCGTCCGCAATCGCAGGCGGATCTGGCGTTGCTCACGGCGGGGGCGCCTCCGGAGCTGCGGGTGGACGCGGGGCTGAACGCCGCGCTGGTGAGCCTGCTCAACAACGCCGCTGACGCCAGCCCCGACGCCGTGGCCGTGGAGGCCGAATGGGAGGCCGCCTTTCTGCGGGTCAGCGTGCTCGATCGCGGCCCCGGACTGCCCGACGACCGCCTGGCGCGCGCGGGCTACGATTTCGTCAGCACCAAAGGCGAGGCGCGCGGCCTGGGCCTGGCGCTGGCCCGCGCCGGCATCGAGCGCCTCGGCGGCACGCTTACCGTGTCGCGGCGCGAGGGCGGCGGGCTGAGCGCTACCCTGCAATGGCCGCGTGCGCAAACTCCCACTTGAACGACAAGCCCATGAATCTTTTGTTGGTCGAAGACGACTCCGCCCTGGCCGCGGCCACGCGCAACTCGATGGAGCGCCGCGGCATTGCGGTCTGGCATGCCGATTCGGCGTCGGCCGCCCGAGCGCTCATCGGCGCGGCCGCCTTCGACGCTGCGGTGCTCGACCTTCGCCTGTCCGGCGACAGCGGTCTGACCCTGATCGCGCCGCTGCGCGAGGCCTACCCCGCGCTGCGCATTCTGCTGCTCACCGGCTACGCCAGCATCGCCACCGCGGTCGATGCCATCAAGCTTGGCGCGACCAACTATCTGCCCAAGCCGGCGACGGTCAACGACATCCTCGCCGCCCTGGAGCAGGACGCGCCCGAGGCCGATCGGCCCGTGACGGCCCAGCCGCTGCCGGTCGAGCGGCTGGAGTGGGAGCACATCCAGAAAGTGCTGGCCGAGCATGACGGCAACATCTCCGCCACGGCCCGCGCGCTGCAGATGCACCGCCGCACCCTGCAGCGCAAGCTGCTGAAACATCCGGTACGCGAAACGTCCTCAGACCCGGCTGCACGCTGAAGCGGTGGCTGTCAACATTGCAGCCAATGCAGGGCGACTTCCGCCCCGGGTGCAAGCCAATGTTGGTGCGGTGTCCAGCCCGAGGCGTGCGCCATGCGCTGAAACATCGCGACCGGATATTTGTACGAGTTTTCGGTATGCAGGGTTTCGCCCTCGGCAAAGGTGAAGCGCTGGCCGAGCAGGCGCACGGTCTGCGGCGTGGGGCTGAGCAGATGCATTTCGATGCGGCTGCGCGCGGTGTCGAAGCGCGCCACATGCCGGAAGGCCTGCGGATTGAAATCGGCCCCGAGTTCACGATTGATTCGGATGAGCAGATTGCGGTTGAACGCCGCCGTCACGCCGCGGGCGTCGTCGTAAGCGGGCAGCAGGCGCGCCTTGTCCTGCGTGCCGTCCACGCCGACCAGCAACTGCGCGCCGGGACCGAGAAACTGCGCCGCGCCGTGCAGAAAACGCACCGCCTGCTCCGGCGTGAAGTTGCCGATGGTCGAGCCAGGAAAAAAGCCGATGCGCGGCTGCTGGCGCACCGCGGCTTCCAGCGCGGCCGGCCAGCTCAGCGGGGCGGTGAAATCGGCCTCCAGCGTCTGCACATTCATCTGCGGATAGCGCAGTTGCAGCCCCCGCACCGACTGGCGCAGAAAATCACCGCTGATGTCGATGGCGGTGTAGCTGGCCGGAGTCTGCAGCGCATCGAGCAGCAAAGGCGTCTTGCGGCTGGAGCCGCTGCCGAACTCGATCACCGCCGCGCCCGCGGGCAGCCGGGCCAGATCGGCGCGCAGACCGCGAAGCAGCGCCGTTTCGGTGCGGGTGAGGTAGTACTCGTTCAGCTCGGTGATCTGCTCGAACAGCTCCGAGCCGCGGTGGTCGTAGAACCAGGTCGAGGGAATGCGCTTGGGGTGGCTGGCCAGGCCTTCGAGCACTTGCTCGGCGAAAGCCTTGGGGATGGTTTCGGGGTCGAGGCCGTTCGAATCGGGTGGATGCAGGGCGGTGGCAGTCTGGGGAGTCATGCGCATTCCTTTTCTAGGGGTCTACACGGCGAGGCGGCCAGGCCGCCGACGAGACGACTTCAACCCCGCGCCAGCCGCAACCCGGTGAACTGCCAGCGCTGATGGGGATAGAAGAAGTTGCGATAGGTGGGGCGCAGATGGCCAGGCGGCGTGGCGCAGGAGCCGCCGCGCAACACCATCTGACCACTCATGAACTTGCCGTTGTATTCGCCCACGGCGCCGGGGGCCGGGCGAAAGCCGGGGTAGGGCAGATAGGCGCTGGCGGTCCATTCCCACACGCCGCCCCAGAGGTCCTGGAGGTCGTTCTCGGGGGCGCTGCCCACGGCAAGGGGAAGGCGCCAGGGATGATCGGCGAACTGCGGCGGCGTCGCCGCCGACAGCGCCTGGCGGCCGGCTGCCGCTTCCCATTCGAACTCGGTCGGCAGGCGGGCGCCGGCCCAGCGGGCATAGGCGTCGGCCTCATAGAAACTGAGGTGGCAGACCGGCGCCTGCGGCAGCAGCGGCTGCAGGCCGTGCAGGGTCATGGCCTCGGTGTAGAAACCATCGTCGTGCGCCTGCCAGTAGGCCGGCGCGCGCACGCCCTGTTCCTGCACCCAGCGCCAGCCATCGGCCAGCCAGAGGGTGGGTGTGGCGTAGCCGTCGTCGGCCATGAAGTCGAGCCAGTCGGCGTTGCAGACGGGGCGGTGAGCCAGGGCGTAGTCGTCGAGCCAGACGCGGTGGCGGGGGCCTTCGTTGTCGAATGCGAACCCTTCGTCGGCATGGCCGATCTCGGTCAGTCCGCCGGGAAAGCGTAGCCACCGCAGCGCGTCTGGCGTGCACCCTGCGGGCAGGGTGGCGGGCAAGGGGCGGTAGGCGGGATGCAGCGGGTTCTGCGCAAACAGATGCAGCAGATCGGTGAGCAGCAACTCCTGATGCTGTTGCTCGTGATGCCGCCCCAGGTCGAGCAGGGCCGCGGGCGCGGCGCCCGGGGGCAGCTTTTGCAGTGCCGCATCGACATGGGCGCGGAAGGCGAGGATGTGTTCGAGCGTCGGCCGGGTGAGCAGGCCGCGCTGCGGCCTTGGGTGGCGCGGCCCGACGGTGTCGTAATACGAGTTGAAGAGGTAGCGAAAGGCCGGATCGAACCCGCGGTAGCCCGGCAGGTGCGGCGCGAGGACGAACTCCTCGAAAAACCAGGTGGTGTGCGCCAGATGCCATTTGGCCGGGCTGGCGTCGGGCATGGACTGCACGGTGCAGTCGGCGTCGCTCAGACCCTCCACCAGCGACACGCTGCGCGCGCGGGTGTGCAGCAGACTTTCAAGAAGACGCCCGGCCCTGGAGGTGTTCAGGGGCAGCGCGTCATGCGCGTGCGGCGGCAAAGCCAGATCGAGTGTCGGCATGGCGGTGGGCTCCATGGGTCTCGGGGGTGAATGCCAAGGATAGCCGCATGGCGTGAAACGCGCCGATCAGACCCCGACGCGGCTCGCGGCCCTGATGGCCTGGCGCTGGGCGCCGAGTTGCGGGCTGCCCAGAGTCACCACATCCCCGGGCTGGAGATAGCGCGGCGGTCTGCGGCCCATGCCCACGCCGGGCGGCGTGCCGGTGGCGATGAGATCGCCGGGCAGCAAAGTCATGTAGCGGCTGAGATAGGCGACCAGATAGGCCACGCCGAAAATCATGTCGCGCGTGTTGCCGCTCTGCATGCGTTCGCCGTTGACGTCGAGCCAGAGGTCGATGTCCTGCGGGTCGGCGATTTCGTCACGGCTGACCAGCCAGGGGCCGACCGGGCCGAAGGTGTCGCAGCCTTTGCCCAGCCCCCACTGGCTGCCCTGTTCGAGCTGATACGCGCGCTCGGAGACGTCATTCACCAGGCAGTAACCGGCGACGTGTTTGAGGGCGTCGGCCTCGCGCACGAAGCGCGCCTCCCGTCCGATGACCACGCCCAGCTCGACCTCCCAATCGAGCTTGTGGGCGCCGGGCGGGCGAAGCACCGCATCGTTGGGGCCGCTCAGGCAGGTCGTCCACTTGTTGAACACGATGGGCGAGGCGGGGATGGCCATGTGCGCCTCGTTGGCATGATCGCGGTAGTTCAGACCGATGGCGATGAACTTGCTGATGCCCACGAAGGGCACGCCCAGTCGCGGCCTGCCGGTCACCAGCGGCAGCTGTTCGGCGTCGATGCGGCGCAGGGCCTGGCGGCCCGAGGGTCCGAAGACGCGGGTATCGATGTCATCGACGAGGCCGCCGAGGCTGCGCAGGCGGCTTTGCGCGTCGATCAGGCCGGGTTGTTCCTGGCCGTTGCGGCCGTAGCGGACGAACTTCATCGCGGTCTCCTCGGTAAGGGTGATTCAGCGTCGTTGGTATTGGGTGCGGCCGAACAGGTGCTCGCGTGCGGTGGCGTCCATCTCGGGCGGGCGCGCGTCGGCCAGCACCTGCACGCCGCGCTGCACCGCCGGCCTTGCGGCGATGGCGTCGAACCAGCGTTTGGCGTGTGGAAACTCCGACCAGGCTATGCCCTGATTGGCGGCGCTTCGGCACCAGGGAAAGGTGGCGATGTCGGCGATGGTGTAGTCGGGCCCCGCCAGATAAGGCTGCGATGCCAGCCGCCGGTCGAGCACACCGTAGAGCCTGTGGGCCTCGTGGGTGTAGCGGTCGATGGCGTAATCGATCTTCTGGGGCGCGTACTGGCGGAAGTGGTGCGCCTGCCCGAGCATCGGGCCGATGCTGCCCATCTGCCACATCAGCCATTCCAGCGTGGCGATGCGCGCACGCGGCCCGGTGCCCAGAAAGCGGCCGGTCTTCTCGGCCAGATAGAGCAGGATGGCGCCCGACTCGAACACGCTGAGGGGTTGGCCGTCCGGCCCGTCGGCATCGACCAGCGCGGGGATTTTGTTGTTCGGACTGATGGCGAGAAAGTCGGGCGCGAACTGCTCGCCGCGGCCGATGTTCACGCCATGCACCCGGTAGGGCAGGCCGAGTTCTTCGAGCAGGATGTGGATCTTGTGGCCGTTGGGGGTGGCCCAGGAGTAGAGGTCGATCATGGTGAGTGTGCCGACTGCGCGGCGGTGTGAACGGTGGATCGGGCCCTGTTCTCACGCTGGCCGCACGCGCCGGGAGGCGGGCGCAGACCGTGACAGGCTCCGGCCGCATTGTGCGACGGCTGCCGCGAAGCTGCAGCGGCCCGCGAAGGCCGCATTCAGCGTCACCTCAGCGCAGCAGCTCGCCCTGGGCGATCTGGGCGTGCAGGGTTTCGATCGGTGGGGTGAGTTGCTGCATCAGCCGCAGTTGAGCGGACAGACCGGCCAGGGGCAGACTGTCGTCGAGCGCGTCGGCTTCGTGTGCGACGATGCTCCACTGCACCGCGTCAAGCGCCAGCGGCAGCGCCAGGCTTTGCAGCATGGCGAGTTCCTGCAAGGGCAGGTGGCTGTCGTTCTGGTCCATCTGCCAGGCGCTGCGCCGCGCCAGCATGCGGGTGGTGTCCAGCCCGGTGCGGGTGCGGGCGATGCGTTGCTGCCAGACCGGGTGATGGATCGCGAGCTGCTCGCCGATGCGCCGGGTCTGCAACCGGGCGATCAGCAGGTCGAGCGCGCGTTCGGCAGCGCCCAGACTCCACAAGGCGTCGTGCAGCCCGACGATGCGCTGGCGGGCCTGCAGCATCTCCAGCCCCTGACCCGGCTGGCCGACCAGGTGGGCGGCGGGCACGCGCACGCCGTCGAACGTGACTTCGGCCAGCACCGACGGTGCCATGCCCCAGCCGTGCAACTGCCGTCCGATGTGCACACCATCGGCCTGGATGGGCACGAGCAGCACGCTGAACTGCCGATGCAGGGCGGCCTCGGCATCGGTGCGGCACAAGACCAGCAGGCTCGCGGTGCGCGGGTCCAGCACGCCCTGCACCCAGGTCTTGTGGCCGTTCAGGTGCCAGTGATCGCCTTCGAGCTTGGCATGCGTCTGCAGCGAATCGGGCTGGTGCAGCGCGGCGTCGGGTTCGGCCGCAGCCCAGGCGCTGCGCGTTTCGGCGCGCAGCAGCGGGTCGAGCCAGGCGTCTTTCAGCGCTTCGCTGGCATAGCTGTCGAGCAGCTGCATATTGCCGGCGTCGGGCTGGGCGCTGTTGAAGAGGTCGGTGGCCCAGGCGATGTGGCCCATGGCTTCGACCATCGGGGCGTACTCCCAATGGCTCAAGCCCTGGCTGGCGCGGGGCGAGGTGGGCAGAAACAGATTCCACAGCCCTGCCAGTTGCGCCTTCTGGCGTATGAGGGCCAGCTGTGCGTTGACCGTTTGCTCCGGATGGGACGCGCCCAGTCGCATCGACGTGTTGATGGCGCTCTCCTGGGGGAGCACCACGGTGTGCAGGAAACGGTGCAGTCGGGTCTGGAGCGTGCTGACGCGCGGCGAGGGCGCGGTGTCCATCGTTTGGGGCGGCATGAGGTCAGTTCCGCACGGCCGTTCCGAGGGAACTGACGCCCCCATCGGGGGGAGACGCGCGCAGCAAGTCAGGGGGCTGTTTCATGTCAGTCGCGCGGGTTGGTCAGGAGTTGGGCACTCAGATGCACATGCAGGGCGCTTTCATGGCCTTGCGGATTCGGCAGGTTCTTGCGCGGGCTGCCGGACATGCGGGGAATGCCTTCGATGAGCTGCAGGGCGGTTTGCACGCTCAGACCCGGTGGACACAGACGGTTGGCCACACCGAGCTGATGCAGGCGTACGGCGCCGAGGCCTGGCCCCGGCAGAGCCGCTTCGTTGCAGACGGGACGGGGCAGCAGGCGCGCGGCGAGCCATTGGGCGCCCCCGACGTCACGGTGGGGCAGCAGCGGGTCGATGAGTTGCAATTGCGCGTCGTCGGCCAGCACGAGCAGATCGCAGGCCAGGGCCAGCGCGGCCCCGGCGCCGCGGGCCTGGCCCTCGACCGCGCCGACGACCAGCGGCTCGCAGTCGCGCAGCGCAAGGATGCAGTCGTGCAGGGCTTCGAGCGCGTCGAGGTCGTGCAGCCCGCTGCAGAAATGGGGCGTGCTGCCGGTGAGCACCACGGCGCGGATGTCGGGGTCGCGCTGAGCCGTGGTGAGCGCCTCCAGGGCAGCAGCGCAAAGCGCGGCGCTGAGCGCGTGGCGGGTTTCGGGATGATGCAGGCGCAGCACCAGGCAGTCGCCCTGTCGTTCGGCTCGGAGTTCGGCGCTCATGCGGTGAGTGGACTCTTCAGGAGAGGTGGCTGCATGATAGGGAGTCGGCTGCGGCTTCCCGGTCTGTGTTGGGGGATTCCGACACAAAATCGGGCGTTCGTTAATTTTTTCACACACTTTTGAACCAGGCCTGACTGGCAACAATCTGCGGCAAAGCCGCGTGATACATTGCTTTTCGATCCTCCAATTCGTGGTGATACTCGCCTTCACTTGCGCAGCAATGTTTTCGATCTTTCGCCCATTCACCCTTTTTTCTGCGACGCATCAAGGCTTGGCCTTGCGGCCGCGCGCATGGGCGGTCGGGCTGGGTTTGGCTGCGGGGCTTTGCGCCCCGGCGCAGGCGCTGATGATCGGTGCACCGCAGACGCGTGCCGAACTTGGCCGCGCCTTGCAGATGACGATTCCCATCCGCCTGGATCCGCAGGAGTCCCTGCCTCTGTCCTGCGTGCAGGCACAGGCGCAGGCGGGCGACTACGGCCACGGGCTGGGGACGTTGTCGATCGGATCGAGCCCCACCGCGGAGGGCGTGACGCTGTCGTTGCGCAGCCAGCAGCCGCTGCGAGAGCCCATTCTGATCGTGCGACTGCATCTGGCCTGCCAATATCAGCGCACCCAGGTCTACACCCTGCTGGTCGATCCGCCGGCACCGGAGTTGCCGATGGTGGCGGGCAGTGCGGCGGCGCCCAGCCTGGCGGCATCGCCGTCCTCGCGTGCGCCACAGAGCGTGTCGTTCGACCAAGCGCCTTCCAGGCCCTCCGAATCCCTTGCCGCTGCGCCCCAGGCACGACCACAGCCCAGCACACGGGTTTCCCCGCCGGTTCGGCGCGATCTGGCCTCGCATGAGCGGCGCGCACAGACTGCGGCCAAGACGCAGCGACGCCGACCTGCGCCGGCCAAGACGCCCGTGCCCGCGGCACCGACCCGCGCAGGCAACCGCCTCGAACTCGATGACCTCGGCGCGGCCGACTTCGCCGCCGTGCCTGAATTGCGCCTGGCCACGGCCCTGCCCGCCGTGCTGCCCAACCTCAGCGCGGAGCAGCGCAGCCAGCTCAATCAGCTACGCCAGCTCGTCCTGGACGCGACTGCCGCACCGGGCGAGGCGCAGCCGACCCTGCAGCAAATCAATGCCCTGCAGGAACGGGCGACGGTGCTGCAGCGGCAGTTCGAGCAGGCCTCGGCGCAGGCGCAACGTTCGCAGTCCGAGCTGACCCAGGTTCGGGCGCAGAGCTACTCCGCAGGCGTGGTCTACGCCCTGATCGCAGCTCTGGCAGCAATGGGTTTGCTGAGCTTCTGGCTCTGGCGCCGGGGCGCCGACCCGGGACTGGCGGAGAGCCCCTTCGTGCCCGCTTCACTTGGGGCACGGACCGCCAGCACCGAGGCCGAGGAACCCGCTGCAAGCCCCGCGCTCACCTCGCCGATGACGTCGATGTCGGTGCAGACCAGCACCATCCAGCCGCCCGTGCTGCCTTTCGGCCTGCCCCCGTTGGTGGACGGACGGCCCTTGCAGCCTGAAATCGACGCACTCCCACCCGATCTGGCCCGGCCAAGTCACTGGACCGATTCGGGCATCGACTGGGATTCGCGTTTCATGCAGCCGCTCAGCCAGGACAAGCAGGTCTATGTCGACGAGCTGATGGATGCCGGGCATCTGGCCGAGTATTTCATCGATACGGGCGACGAAGACCGCGCTATGGCCCTGCTCGAGAAATCGCTCGACGACAGCACGAGCGACAGCTTCGCCTTGCCCTATCTGCTGCTGTTCGACCTCTATCGCAAGCATGGGCGCAAGCAGGATTTCGAGACGCTTTACGGCCGTTTCGAGCGCCGCTTCAATGTCGCCGTACCGCCCTGGGGCGCGTCGCCCGAGGTCTTGCATCAGTCGCAGGGACGTGAGCTGATGGACTACGACCGTGCCATGAAGCTCATCACCATGACCTGGGGAGAGCCGCAGATCGTGACCGTGCTCGAACGCATGCTGCTCGATGACCCGCACCAGCACCGCATGGGTTTCGAGCTGGCGGCCTATCGCGATCTGCTGATGTTGTTCGCCGTCGCGCGAGACCTGTTCCCCGACAACATTCCCACCGCGGCGCAGGCTGAGCACGTCGAACTCTCGACGCTCGGCACGCCGGCCCATCTCGATCTGGATTTCGAGCTGCCGCTGGAGCCGCCGGCTGCGCAGACCGAGGCGCCCAGGCCGGAAACGCCCAAGCCGACTTCTTCGGAATTCAAGCTGATGCCGCGTGCGGGCGACGATCCGGCCGACGCCTGAGCGTTCGCCGAAGGTCGGCCTCTGACCGTCTTCGGCGCTCGTTTACTTCGGCTCGTGCCCGCCCAGCAGCGCGGCGATCTTGCGCCTCGGGCGAATGCTCGGTGAGGCCGAGCGCGTCCCACTGGCGGTGGTGGGCATGGGCGATGCGGCGTCCCAGGCGGGCTGGGCATTCGGGTCGGCCTCATAGGGCTTGTCGAACCAGGGGTCATGCCGTGAAGATCGTCCGGCACGGGGCGCGGCTGGCGCTGGCGTCTGCCCTTCGGCGGTCACGGTGCGTGGTGCGCGGGGCATGCGGTGTTCCCGCGTTTCGTCCGCATCGCGGCGCGGGCGGGAGGCCCGCTCGAGCGACACCGTCTGCTTCTCGAACTGGTGCTTGATCAGTTTCTCGATGTCGGCCAGCGCGCGTGCATCGCGCGTCGTGGCCAGGGTGATGGCCAGGCCGGAGGCGCCTGCGCGGCCCGTGCGGCCGATGCGGTGCACATAGTCTTCGGCATTGAAGGGCACGTCGTAATTCACCACGCCGGGCAGCTCGGCGATGTCGAGGCCGCGCGCCGCCACGTCGGTGGCCACCAGCGCCTGGATCTCGCCGCGCTTGAAGGCCTCCAGCGTGGTCAGCCGTTCGGCCTGCGATTTGTCGCCGTGCATGGCCGAGGCCTTGATGCCGTCACGCTCCAGCGCACGCGTCAGGCGGCCCGCGCCGAGCCGGCTGTTGACGAACACGATGACCTGCGGCAGCGGGTTGTCGCGCAGCAGTTGCACCAGGGTCGCACGCTTGTCGTCTTCGTCCACCTGATAGACCCGCTGTTCCACATTGGTCGCGGTGGCGTTGGGGCGGGCGACTTCGACCAGCAGCGGATTCTGCAGATAGCTCTGCGCCAGGCGCTTGATTTCCGAAGAGAAGGTGGCCGAGAACAGCAGGGTGGTGCGCTGCTTGGGCAGATAGCCGAGGATGCGTTGCAGGTCGGGCAGGAAGCCGATGTCGAGCATGCGGTCGGCCTCGTCGAGCACGACGAACTGCACCTGGCTCAGGTTGACGGTCTTGGCTTCGAGGTGATCGAGCAGGCGCCCGGGGGTGGCCACCAGCAGATCGACGCCCGTACGCAATTCGGCCTTCTGCGGATTCATGTCCATGCCGCCGAAGACGCAGGCACAACGCAGGGGCGTGTGCTTGGCATAGGCCTTGAGATTGGTGTAGACCTGATCGGCCAGCTCCCGCGTGGGCGCCAGCATCAGCGCGCGTACGGGATGGCGGGCCGGGGACACGCTGGTCGAGGCCAGCGGCATGAGCTGCTGGAGGATGGGCAGGGAGAACGCAGCGGTCTTGCCCGTGCCCGTCTGCGCGGCGCCCATGATGTCGCGGCCGTCGAGCAGCAGGGGAATGGCCTTGGCCTGGATGGGCGTGAGCTTCTCATAGCCCATGTCGCTGACGGCACGCAGAATGCGCGCGTCCAGTGCCAGGTCAGAGAAGCGCTCGGGCAGCGTGGTGTCGTCGTTCGGGGGTGTGTTGGTATTCATCCGTGCGGTGGTGAGGGCGGCAAAGAGCGGAGGATTGCGCCGGGTTCTGCCGTTTCGAGAGTGCATGAACGCATGCTCTCGCAAGGCAGATCGGGCGCCAGCATCATCATGGGGTGCGGCACGCCTGCAATCCGCGCTGAGTTCCGCCAGGAGGGTCGCAGGTCAAATCGCCTGCCGCAGCGGATTCACAGACCTTATTCTAGGCGACCGCGGCGGCGCGTTGCCCAGAGGCGCCAGCTCGGCAGAGAATGGCGCTTCGATGAGGGCGAACGCGCATTTTGAAAATTCGGCCTCTGCCCTCATTTGACGCATCATTCCTCCGCACAGGATCGCACGATGGATTACAAGGATTACTACAGCATCATGGGCGTGGAGCGCGGCGCAACGCAAGATGAGATCAAGCGCGCCTACCGCAAGCTTGCCCGCAAATATCACCCGGACGTCAGCAAGGAGGCCGGGGCCGAGGCCAAGTTCAAGGAACTGGGCGAGGCCTACGAGGTGTTGAAAGACCCGGAGAAGCGCGCCGCCTACGACCAGCTCGGCAGCAACTGGCGCGCCGGGCAGGACTTCCAGCCGCCGCCGGACTGGGGCGCGGGCTTCGAACAACGAGGCGCCATGCCTGACAGCGAAGGCGATTTCAGCGATTTTTTCGAGTCCCTCTTCGCGCGCAGCGGGGCAGGGGGGCGAAGGGCCGGCGGGCGGCCGCAAGCGCAGGGCGTGCATCTGCGCGGGCAGGACCATCATGCCCAGATCCTCATTGATCTCGAAGACGCCTATCGTGGCGCCAGCCGCACGCTTACCTTGCGCATGCCCGAAGTGGATGCTCAAGGCCATGTGGTGACGCGGGAGCGCACGTTGCAGGTGCAGATTCCCAAGGGTGTGCGTGCCGGGCAGCACATTCGGCTCAGCGGCCAGGGTGCGCCGGGCCTTGGCGAGGGCGGTGCGGGCGATCTCTATCTGGAGATTGGCTTCAATCCTCACGGGCTTTACCGCGTGGAAGGGCGAGACGTGTTTGTCGATCTGCCGCTGGCCCCCTGGGAGGCGGCGCTGGGCGCGGAAGTGCAGGTGCCGACACCGGACGGGCGTGTCGCGCTCAAGATTCCCCCGGCCACCGGCAGCGGCCGTCGCCTGCGCCTGAAAGGGCGCGGCATTCCGGGCGCCACACCGGGTGATCTGTACGTGGTCGCGCAAATTGCGTTGCCCCCGGCAGATGCCGACGCGGCGCGTTCGGCTTACCGGCGTATGCAAGACGATTTCCCGGCGTTCCATCCACGCGCCCATCTGGATCAAGGAGCCGCATCATGAGCGACAACCCGATTGCCGCGCCCCTGGTGGGCGTCGTTTTGGAAGAGCAGATCGACATTACCGTGGATCAGGTCTGTGCACTCTGCCGGGTGGAGCGCACGCAGATCGTGCATCTGGTCGAAGAGGGCGTGATCGACCCGCTCCCTCCGGTGCATGCCTTGGAGCACTGGCGATTCAGCGGTGAGGCGCTGGCGCGTGCGCGCCGTGCCCTGCGGCTGCAGCGCGAACTCGAACTCAATCCCGCGGCGGCGGCGCTGGTGCTCGATCTGCTCGACGAAGTCGCGGCCCTGCGTCAGGCCTTGCGCCACTGAGCGCTTGTGAACCTTTCAGCCATGCCCGCCTTGCACACCCAAACACCCCCGCTCTATGTTGCAAATGCTCGCCATAGCTCGGGCTATGGCTGTGCTTTGCGCCTCGATCGGGTGCGTTTTGACGCGTCTTTCGGGCATGCCCGAAACATTCACAAGCTCTGAGCGGTCCGATGGCGCGGCAGGCCCGTTTTTGCAGCCCGGGGCGCGCCCATCTGGTGCGCCTGCACGCGGCCCAGGGCGCTTCGCCACTGGCGGCACCCGACCAGCGAGCCCGGTTTCTGCAGACGATGGTGCAGGGGCTTGCCCAGGTGTCGGTGCGTCTGCATGCCTATGCGGTGCTGCCCGATGCGGTGCTTTTGCTGCTCACTCCGCAGTCGGCGGAAGACCTCTCCCGCTTCGTTCAAGGCCTGGCGCGGCGCAGCAGCCGCGCGCGCCAGGCGCCCCAGGCCGAGGCGTCAGTGCCGGTTTCGCGCGAACCGGCGTGGGCAGGGCGATTTCAGAGTGCGCTGGTGCAGCCCGGGGATTGGGAACTGACGGCCATGGTCTGGATCGACCGGGCCGCTGACCGCGCCGGGCTGTCGGGCGCCTCGCCCTGGCTCTGGAGCAGCCTCGGCGCGCATGTCGGCGAGGCCCAGGCCATGCCCGTCCGCGGCCCCGCGCTCTCCGCGCCCGAGGCTTACTGGACTCTGGGCAACACCCCTTTTGCGCGCGAAGCCGGCTACCGCGAACGCCTCGACCAAGGATTGACCGCCGTGCAGATGGGGGAGCTGGACGCTGCGTTGCGCCGTGGCCTGGCGGTGGGGGACGATTTCTTTCTCCGCCAGATGGAGATCGAAACCGGGCGTCGTTTGCAGGCCGCGCCGCGGGGGCGGCCGCGCATGAATGTTGCTTGAGTCGGCGCACAGGGTAGATCAAACAATCTGTCCCTATTAAAAATTCCCATTTCGTGGCCCGTCCATTAAATGGGGACGGAGAAGAGATTTTTCCTTGCGCCCTCTGCTGCGATGCAGTAAATTCGCAACCTCTTGTCGACTCAATGCGGAGCCTGCCATGTCCACGCCCCAAACTTCCGCCTCCAGCGCCGAAATCGCTGCACTGTCCCGCGACGGGCTGTATTGCCCGCAAAACGAACACGACGCCTGTGGTGTGGGTTTCGTGGCGCACATCAAAGGGGTGAAGTCGCACGACATCGTGCAGAACGGCCTGCTCATCCTCAAGAACCTCGACCATCGCGGCGCGGTGGGCGCCGACAAGCTCATGGGCGACGGCGCGGGCATTCTGATCCAGATTCCAGACGTCTTTTTCCGCGAGGAAATGGCGGCGCAGGGTGTGGAACTGCCGCCGCCAGGCGAGTATGGCGTGGGCATGATCTTCCTGCCGCGCGAGGAGGCGTCGCGCCTGGCGTGCGAACAGGAGATCGAGCGTGCCGTGCGCGCCGAGGGCCAGGTCCTGCTGGGCTGGCGCGATGTGGCCGTCGATGCCGACATGCCGATGTCGCCCACCGTCCGCGCCAAAGAGCCGGTGATCCGCCAGGTGTTCATCGGCCGTGGCCCCGACGTGATGGTGACCGACGCGCTGGAGCGCAAGCTCTTCGTCATCCGCAAGACCGCGAGCCACGCGATCCAGAAGCTCAATCTGCGCCATGGCAAAGAGTATTTCGTGCCCTCCATGTCGGCGCGCACCCTCGTTTACAAGGGTCTACTGCTGGCCGATCAGGTGGGCGACTACTACAAGGATCTGAAGGATCCGCGCGTGGTGTCGGCTCTGGCGCTGGTGCACCAGCGGTTTTCCACCAACACCTTTCCGGAATGGCCGCTGGCGCACCCGTACCGGCTGGTAGCGCACAACGGCGAGATCAACACCGTCAAGGGCAACTACAACTGGATGCGCGCACGCGAAGGCGCCGTGAGTTCGCCGGTACTGGGTACCGATCTGCAGAAGCTGTGGCCGCTGATCTACCCCGGCCAGAGCGACACCGCGAGCTTCGACAACTGCCTGGAGCTGCTGCTGATGGCGGGCTACCCGCTGTCGCACGCCATGATGATGATGATTCCCGAGGCGTGGGAGCAGCACACCCTGATGGACCCGCGCCGCCGGGCCTTCTACGAGTATCACGCCGCCATGATGGAGCCGTGGGACGGTCCCGCCGCGATCGCCTTCACCGACGGCCGCCAGATCGGCGCCACGCTCGACCGCAATGGCCTGCGCCCGGCGCGCTACATCGTGACCGACGATGACCTGGTCATCATGGCGTCCGAGTCGGGCGTGCTGCCCATTCCTGAAAGCCATATCGTCAAGAAGTGGCGTCTGCAGCCGGGCAAGATGTTCCTCATCGACATGGAGGCCGGCCGCATCATCGACGACAAGGAGATCAAGAGCCAGCTCGCCGGCGCGCGTCCCTATGGTCAGTGGATCGAAAACCTGCGCATCCGCATCGACGACCTCGAACACCTGGGCCGAGCCGAGCCTTCGCCTCTTGCCTTGCTCGACCGCCAGCAGGCGTTCGGCTACACGCAGGAAGACCTCAAGTTCCTGATGGCGCCGATGGCCGAAAAGGGTGACGAGGCCGTGGGCTCGATGGGCAACGACGCCGCGCTGGCGGTGCTGTCCAGCCGCGCCAAGCCGCTCTACAACTACTTCAAGCAGTTGTTCGCCCAGGTCACCAATCCGCCGATCGATTCGATCCGGGAGAACATGGTGATGTCGCTGGTGTCCTTCGTCGGCCCGCGCCCCAACCTGCTCGACATCAATCAGGTCAACCCGCCGATGCGTCTTGAAGTCAGCCAGCCCGTGCTCGACTATGACGACATGGCGCGCCTGCGCTCCATCGCCCAGCACACCGGGGGCAAGTTCCGCAGCTTCGAGCTCGACATCTGCTATCCGGTGGACTGGGGCAAGGAAGGCATTGAGGCGCGCATCGCGTCCATCTGCGCCGAGGCTGTGGATGCGCTCAAGAGCGGACACAACATCCTCATCATCACCGACCGCCACATGAGTGCCGAGCGCGTGGCCATTCCGGCCCTGCTGGCCATGAGTGCGGTGCACCAACATCTCACCGCCCACGGCCTGCGCACGCAGACCGGGCTGGTGGTGGAAACCGGCAGCGCCCGCGAAACCCATCATTTCGCCGTGCTCGCGGGTTATGGCGCCGAAGCCGTCCACCCCTATCTGGCGCTGGACACCATCGCCGAGATGGCCCGCGACCTGCCGGGCGATCTCAGTGCCGACAAAGCCATTGCCAACTACATCAAGGCCATCGGCAAGGGCATGCAGAAGGTGATGTCCAAGATGGGCATCTCCACCTATATGAGCTACTGCGGCGCGCAGATTTTCGAAGCCGTCGGCCTGTCGCGTGAACTCATCGACAAATACTTCACCGGCACCATCACCCAGGTCGAGGGCATGGGGGTGTTCGAAGTCGGCGAAGAGGCGTTGCGCATGCACCGCGACGCTTTCGGCGATTCGCCCGTGCTCGCCCAGATGCTCGACGCCGGTGGCGACTACGCCTGGCGCGTGCGCGGCGAGGAGCACATGTGGACGCCCGATGCCATCGCCAAGCTGCAGCATGCCACCCGCGCGGGCAACTACAACACCTACAAGGAATACGCGCAGATCATCAACGATCAGTCGCGTCGCATGCTCACGCTTCGCGGCCTGTTCGAGTTCAAGATCGACCCGGCCAAGGCCATCGCCATCGACGAGGTCGAGCCTGCCAGCGAAATCGTCAAGCGCTTTGCCACCGGCGCGATGTCGCTGGGCTCCATTTCAACGGAAGCGCACGCCACGCTCGCCGTGGCCATGAACCGCATCGGCGGCAAGAGCAACACCGGCGAAGGCGGGGAAGACCCGCTGCGCTACCGGCCGGAGATGCGCACGGGCTCGGCCGGCATCCAGGACGGCGATACCCTGGGTTCGGTGCTTGGGCCTCAGCGCATCGTCAGCGACATTCCGCTCAAGAGCGGCGATTCGCTGCGCTCCAAGATCAAGCAGGTCGCCTCGGGCCGCTTCGGCGTCACGGCTGAATACCTGGCCAGCGCCGACCAGATCCAGATCAAGATGGCGCAGGGCGCCAAGCCCGGCGAGGGCGGGCAGTTGCCCGGTGGCAAGGTGTCCGAGTACATCGGCATGCTGCGCTACTCGGTGCCGGGCGTGGGCCTCATTTCGCCGCCGCCGCACCATGACATCTACTCCATCGAAGACCTGGCCCAGCTCATCCACGATCTGAAGAACGCCAACTCCCGTGCGTCCATCAGCGTCAAGCTGGTGTCGGAGTCGGGCGTGGGCACGGTGGCCACCGGCGTGGCCAAGGCCAAGGCCGATCATGTGGTGATCGCCGGGCACGATGGCGGCACGGGCGCTTCGCCGCTGTCCTCCATCAAGCATGCGGGCTCCGCGTGGGAAATCGGCCTGGCCGAAACCCAGCAGACGCTGGTGCTCAACCGCCTGCGCAGCCGCATCCGCGTGCAGGTCGACGGCCAGATCAAGACCGGCCGCGACGTGGTCATCGGCGCGCTGCTGGGCGCCGATGAATTCGGCTTCGCCACCGCGCCCCTGGTGGTCGAAGGTTGCATCATGATGCGCAAATGCCACCTCAACACCTGCCCGGTGGGCGTGGCCACGCAAGACCCGGCGCTGCGCAAGAAGTTCTCGGGCAAGCCCGAGCATGTGGTGAACTACTTCTTCTTCATCGCCGAGGAAGTGCGCGCCATCATGGCCCAGCTCGGCGTGCGCACATTCGATGATCTGGTCGGCCGTGCCGATCTGCTCGACGCGCGCAAGGGCGTCGAGCACTGGAAGGCGCGCGGGCTCGATTTCTCGCGCGTGTTCCACCAGCCCGATGTGCCTGCCGAGGTCGCACGCCGTCAGGTCGAGGAGCAGGATCACGGCCTGGCCCGCGCGCTCGATCACGTGCTCATCGAACGCGCCCGCCCGGCGCTGGAGCGCGGCGAGAAAGTGCAGTTCATCCAGAACGCGCGCAACGTCAACCGCACGGTCGGCGCCATGCTCTCTGGCGAAGTGGCCCGGCGCTACGGCCACGATGGCCTGCCCGACGACACCATCCACATCCAGATGGAAGGCACCGGCGGCCAGAGCTTCGGCGCCTTCCTCGCCCGGGGCATCACGCTCTACCTGATCGGCGAAGCCAACGACTACACCGGCAAGGGCCTGTCCGGCGGCCGCGTGGTGGTGCGCCCCAGTCTCGACTTCCGCGGCGATGCGCCGGGCAACATCATCGTCGGCAACACCGTGCTCTACGGCGCCATCGAAGGCGAGGCCTTCTTCCGCGGTGTGGCGGGCGAGCGTTTCGCGGTACGCAACTCCGGCGCGACCACGGTGGTCGAAGGCACCGGCGACCATGGCTGCGAATACATGACGGGCGGTACCGTGATGGTGCTCGGCGAAACCGGGCGCAACTTTGCCGCCGGCATGAGCGGAGGCATCGCCTACGTCTATGACGTGGACGGCCAGTTCGCCAAGCGCTGCAACACTGCCATGGTGGCCCTCGACAAGGTGCTGTCGTCGGCCGAACAGAAGGCGCAGATGGCCGAGGCGCTGTGGCACCGCGGCCAGACCGACGAGGCCCAGTTGCGCAAGCTGTTGCAGGACCACCTGCGCTGGACCGGCTCGCAGCGCGCGCGCGAACTGCTCGATACCTGGGAAGAGGCGCGCGGCCGCTTCGTCAAGGTGTTCCCGCAAGAATACAAGCGGGCTCTGGGCGAAATGGCCGCCAAGCGCGAGGCGCAGTCCGCCACGGCCAAAGCCAAGGCCCCCGCCGGCAACGCCAGCGTGCCCGCCAAATGAGGCCCACCCCGAGAACCTGCGCTGCGCTGGGCTCCCCCCTCAAGGGGCGCGAAACCCTTGGGGCGGCCCGGCGGGTTTCGCCTCATTGGCTCCAGTGTTCAGACATCAAATAAGGATCGACCATGGGAAAAATCACCGGATTCATGGAATTCGAACGGCAGGAAGAGCAGTACGAAGCGCCCGCCGCGCGGCTCAAGCACTGGAAGGAGTTCGTGCAGGAGTTGCCCGACGACAAGGCCAAGATTCAGTCGGGGCGCTGCATGGACTGCGGCATTCCGTTCTGCAACAACGGCTGCCCGGTCAACAACATCATCCCCGACTTCAACGACCTCGTGTGGCAGGGCGACTGGAAGCGCGCGCTCGACGTGCTGCATTCGACCAACAACTTCCCCGAGTTCACCGGCCGCATCTGCCCCGCGCCGTGCGAATCGGCCTGCACCCTGGGCATCAACGAACTGCCCGTGGGCATCAAGTCCATCGAACACGCCATCATCGACCGCGGCTGGGCTGAAGGCTGGGTGACCCCGCAGCCGTCGGCTCACAAGACCGGCAAGACCGTGGCCGTGGTCGGCTCCGGCCCCGCCGGTCTGGCCGCGGCCCAGCAGCTTGCCCGCGCCGGCCACGCTGTCACCGTGTTTGAAAAGAACGATCGCATCGGCGGCCTGCTGCGCTATGGCATTCCCGATTTCAAGATGGAGAAGAGCCACATCGACCGCCGCATGGCGCAGATGCAGGCCGAGGGCGTGACCTTCCGCACGGGCGTGCTGGTGGCCGAAATGCCCAAGGACGGCCCCGGCGCGACCGTGGCCAACGGGGCCAAGGAGGCCATCACCCCCGCCCAGCTGCAGGCGGATTTCGATGCCGTGCTGCTGACCGGCGGTGCCGAGTTTCCCCGCGACCTTCCGGTGCCGGGGCGCGAGCTCGACGGCATTCACTTCGCCATGGAATTCCTGCCGCAGCAAAACAAGGTCAACGCCGGCGACAAGCTGAAGGGCCAGATCATGGCCACCGGCAAGCATGTGGTGGTGATCGGCGGCGGCGATACCGGCTCGGACTGTGTGGGCACTAGCAACCGCCACGGCGCGACCAGCATCACCCAGTTCGAGGTCATGCCGCAGCCGCCCGAGCAAGAGAACAAGCCCCTGGTCTGGCCCTACTGGCCGATCAAGATGCGCACCTCCAGCAGCCACGAAGAAGGCTGCTCGCGCGACTGGGCCGTGGCCACCAAGGCCTTCGTTCCAGGCACCGGCAAGGACAAGAACAAGGTCAAGCAACTCAAGGCCTGTCGCGTCGAGTGGAAAGACGGCCGCATGCAGGAAGTGCCCGGCAGCGAGTTCACCCTGCCCGCCGATCTGGTGCTGCTGGCCATGGGCTTCGTGCATCCCGTGGGCAGCGTGCTGGAGGCCTTTGGCATCGACAAGGATGCGCGTGGCAATGCCAAGGCGGGCACCGAAGACGAGTCGGGCTATGCCACCAATGTGGCCAAGGTCTATGCCGCGGGCGATATGCGCCGCGGGCAGAGCCTGGTGGTGTGGGCGATCCGCGAAGGCCGCCAAGCCGCACGCGAGATCGACCGCTTCCTCACCGGCACCACCGTTCTGCCGAGGTGAACCAGCGTCCGGGCTTCACCGATTTTTTGATTTGTGCGGAGACGGTACAGCCGGTTTTTTGCACAATGCGGAGATGATGCGCGAAGCCGATGACGATCATGGTCTGCCCCAATTTCCGGGGCGGGATCCGCAGGACATGCTGGAGGCCACGCTGGCGACCCGTCCCGACGGCGATCTCTGGGTGTTCGGCTACGGCTCGCTCATCTGGAACCCGGAGGTGACGCACGACGAAGTGCGCGCCGCGCGAGTCTGGGGTTGGCGTCGCACGCTGCGCATGTGGTCGCGCATCAACCGGGGCACGGAAGACGCGCCCGGCCTGGTGTTCGCCCTGATGGCGGGGGGGTCGTGCAGCGGCATTGCCTTGCGCGTGCCCCGGCATCGGGCCGAGCGCGAATTGCGCCAGTTGTGGCGTCGCGAAATGCCTCGCGCGGTGTATGACCCCCGCTGGCTTGCCTGCCGCACCCCGCAGGGCGTGGTGCAGGCGCTGGCCTTCACCCTGGCGCCCAGCAGCCCGAGCTATACCGGCACGCTCGACGACGGGCAACTGCTCGACATTCTGCGAACCTGCCGCGGTCGCTACGGGACGACCTTCGATTACGTCGCGCGTACCGCGCACGCGCTGCACGGTCTTGGCATTCGCGATGCCGAGATCGAACGCATCATGCGGCTGGCCGCGCAACACTGTCTGGGCGCTGACGGCGAGGCGCAGGACGGCGAACCCGGGTCCGCGGCCCGATCCGGCGCGGCACGGTCGCATCCCCGATAGCATGTGGCCTTAGCGCCATGTGCCGCGACGTCGTCTCGAGGCGCGCTGCATTTTTTCCACTTTCACCAGGAATCCCATTGGTCAAGCCGAATTACTCCTACGAAAAACGCCAGAAAGAGTTGGCCAAAGAGCGCAAGAAGCAGGAAAAGCTCCAGCGCAAGGCCAATAAATCCGAGAGCGGCGCGCCCGATGCTCCGCCCCAGCCTGACCAGCCTTCAGGCGACGAGCGCGGCGAAGGGGCGGCAGACCAGCGCTCTACGCCCTGATTCGGCGCGTTGAAGACGGATGCACGGTCGTTGCATGCAGCGGCTGCTGACTTTCGTCCCATGGCACGGCGTGGGTGCTCATCGCGCCTGAACCGGCGTCATCATTCCCGATGCAAACCGATTTCCCCACGTTGGCCTACTTGGCCGTGATCGTCGGCGCGTTGCTGCACGCCAGTTGGAATGTGGCGATTCGCAGCGGCACCGACCGGCGCATGGAGACCGCCCGTCTCGTCGCGGGCGGCAGCGTGGTGGCCGCGGTCGTGCTGCCCTTCATGCGGCAACCCGCCCCGGCGGCCTGGCCGCATCTGGCGATCACGGCGATCCTGCATGTGGTTTATTTCGGTCTGCTCGCTGCAGCCTATGCCCGGGCCCGCGTGGCGGTCAGCTATCCGCTCATGCGCGGTGCAGCGCCTTTGCTGGTCCTGCTGGCGGCGGTCTGGCTGTTCCAGGAGCCCTTGACCTTGCCGGCGGTGGCCGGTGTGGGCATGGTGGGCCTGGGCGTGCTGCTCATGCGGGTGCGGCTTCTGCCCGGCGAATCGTCGGCCGTGGGCTATGCCTTGCTCAACGCGGCGGTCATCGCGGCCTATACCCTGAACGACGCCGCCGGAGCCCGCGCCTCCGGCGCACCCATGGCCTATGCCTTGTGGACCTTTCCGCTGACCGCCCTGCCCACCCTGGCCTGGCTGCTTCGACGCCGCGGGCTGACTGCGCTTCTCGCCCTGGATATGCCTTTGCCCAGGGACGGCGCGGCATCCCGGTGGCGGGCCAGCCTGCGTCCCGTTCTGCGCGGACTGGGCGGCGGAGCCAGCAGTCTGGGCTCGTATGCCCTGGCGCTGTGGGCCATGACCGTGGCGCCCGTGGCGCAGGTCGCGGCACTGCGTGAGACGGCCATGTTGTTCGGCGTGTTGCTGGCCTGGATTTTCCTGCACGAACGGCCCCATCTGCATGGCTGGATCGCGCTTGCGCTCATCGCCGCGGGCGCGGTGATGCTGCGGCTGGGTTGACCACTCTCCGATTCACTCGTCGCCGTTGTTGCGATAGTTTTTCCAGCCGTTCAGCGCGGCGCGCATGGTCTGCACCTCCTGCTCGAAACGGGGACAGGCCTTGCAGACCAGAAAATGGATGCGCACGGCCAGACGCTCGGGGAATTCGAGCGCGCGATCTTCCCGCGCCAGGATGAGCGCGGCGACTTCTCGGCAGGTGCGACGGAAGGGGTAGTTCACTTGGCGGGGTTCCCGAACCAGTTGAGTTGCAGGCATTCGCGCAGACGCATGCGGGCACGGTGCAGCATCGTCCAGACATTGGTCGAGGAGAGGCGCAATTCCTGACAGATGGCGTCGGTGTCGAGCTCCAGCCATTCGCGCATCAGGAACACGCGGCCGATCTGGCCGGGCAGCGCATCCATGCAGGCCTCGAGCACCTCGAAGAACTGGCGCTGCTGTAGCGTGTCCGACGGGCTCTGCCAGGTCTGTGGCGTCGTGCGGAAATGACCGTCGGGGGCGAACACCAGATCGTCGATCACCTCGCCGTCGTCATCGGTGTCATACGCCACCTCGCGCTGACGCTGGCGGAGTTGGTCGAGCACCTTGTGCTTGAGGATGCCCACCACCCAGGTCTTGAGCTGCGACTGGCCGGCAAAGCGCGACGCGCCTTCGAGGGCCGCCAGCAAAGTCTCCGAGACCGCATCTTCGGCCCAGGCCGCATTGCGCAATTGCAGTTGCGCCAGGCGCAGCAGCGTGGGGCGCAGGGCTTCGAGGCGTCCGTGCAAATCGGCAAGCTGCAGGGAATCGGACATGGCGGGGGACGTGAGAACGATACGGTGACCGGGGCCGGTGGCGCCGGTTCATGGAAGCCCGCGCATTCTTCCACAGCCTTCGGCCCTGCGCTGGCGCACGGCATGCGGGTTTCCACCAGGATTTGGGCTGTCAGGAACGCCGCCGCACGACGACCAAGAAGCAGCCCGGATTTCTTGTTGACCGGGTTTGAGCAGGCAGACCGTCTGCCGTCGCCTTCCACACTTTCAGGAGATTCACCATGAACAAACGCCAAGTCCTCCAGACCGCCGCCGCTTCCCTGCTGGCCATGGGTGTGCTGTCGCTCGCGCCTGCAGCGCAGGCTCAGAGCATGGACAAATGCTTCGGCATCGCCAAGGCCGGTCAGAACGATTGCGCGGGCATTTCCGGACTGCATTCGTGCAAGGGCACGAGCACCACCAGCTATGACCCGGGCGACTTCGCGGTCAAGCCCACGGGCACCTGCAAGGAGATGGGAGGCCTGAACATGGAACAGGCCAAGGCGCTGTTGAAGAACCCCGCCGAGGTCAAGATGTTCGAAGAAAAAATGGCCAAGAAGATGAGCATGTGAGTTCACGCGGCGGCTTTGCCGACGCTCTGCTCGTCGACCATCGCCGCCGCTGTGCCCAGGAGACAAGACATGATCCTCCCTGACACGGCTCGCGCGGGCATCGGCCTGCGCCAGCCCCACTACAGCGCGTTTCACGCGATGCAGCCCCGCCTGGGCTTCGTCGAAGTGCACTCCGAGAATTTCTTCAACCCCCATGACGCCGCGGCGCAGGTATTGCAGCGGGTGCGGCAGGATCATGCCGTGAGCCTGCACGGCGTGGGTCTGGCGCTGGGTTCGGCCTGCGGGCTCGATGCGACGCATCTCGATCGTCTGGCCGATCTGGTCGAGCGCATCGCACCGGTACGCGTTTCCGATCATGCCTGCTTCGCCCGCGCGCCCTGGGCCTCGCGCGGTGTGGTGCATGCCAATGATCTGCTGCCGGTGGCCTTCACCCGTGGTTCGCTCGACATCTTCGTGCGCCATGTGCAGCAGGTGCAGGAGCGTCTGCGCCGTCCCATCCTGGTCGAGAACCTGAGCAGCTATCTCGACTTCGCCGAAGCCGACTTCACCGAGCCCGAATTCTTTGCCGAACTCGGGCGGCGCACGGGCTGCGGCCTATTGCTCGATGTGAACAACCTCATGGTCAATGCCAAAAATGCCGGCGAGCCAGACCCCGTGCAGCGCGTGGCCGACTGGCTGGATGAGCTGGCCGCTGCAGCGCCTGCTGCGTTGGTGGGCGAAATCCATCTCGCGGGCCACAGTGTGCAGAACGGACTGGTCGTCGACGACCATGCCAGCGTGGTCTCGCTGCCGGTATGGCTGGCCTATGCCCACGCCTTGCGCCGCTTCGGCGCGGTGCCGACGCTGATCGAATGGGACACCGATCTGCCCACGCTCGATGTGCTGCTGGGCGAAGCGGGGCAGGCGCAGGCCCTGCTGGACGAGTACCTGCAAAACGGGCAGGGCACGCATGCGAGCGAGGTGATGGCATGTCTGCCATGAAGCAGTCCGCGCCTGGTGCGCCAATGCCTTTTGGCGGGTGCGTGGTGTCTGGCGAGGCGCGCAGACAGCAGGCCTTGCTGCATGCCCTGTGGGTGTCGCACCCGCCGCGCGAAGCTGATGAAGCGCTGGGCCTGCGCCAGACCGGAGCACGTTGGCGATCAGGCCTTGCGGCCTATCGCGGCAACGGTCTGGCCAATGGCAGCGCGGCATTGCGGGTGCAGTTTCCCACCCTTCTGGCCATGCTGGGCGAGTCGGCCTTCGACGCCGTGGCCGCGCGTTACTGGCGCGGCTGGCCGCCGAAGTGCGGCGATCTGGCGCGGCTCGGCGAAGACTTCGCCACCTGCGTGCAGGCACAGCCCGACCTGCACGACTGGCCCTGGCTGGTGGATAGCGCCCGGCTCGACTGGGCGCTGTGGCGCGCGCTCGACGCGCCTGCCGCGGCCTTCGGCGCCGACGATCTGCAGCGGCTCGCCCATGACGATCCGGCCACATTGCGTCTGCATCTCGCGCCAGGATCGTGTCTGATCAAGGCGTCATGGCCGCTCGTGTCCTTGTGGCGGCTGCATCAGCACCCGACCCCCGATGGCGCTGCGCTGCGGCAGGTCGTGCGTGCGGGGGGCGAGACGGCGTGGGTCTGGCGCGACGGCTTCCAGCCCCGCGTGCGCGCGGCTTCAGAGGCCGAAGCCGCATGGTTGACGGCCTTGCAGCGGCCGATGCGGCTGGACCTCGCCCTCGACGCTGCGGCCGATGGATTCGATGTCGGCGCCTGGTTGCACGAGGCCATGGCCCAAGGCTGGCTGGACCGGGTGGAGAGCCTGGCCTGAAAGCTTCCACCCGTTCGCACTTCCCCTTTCAAGGAGATCACCATGCATTCCTCCCACCCCCTGACCGCGTCTGCCCCGGTGTTGCGGCCCACCGGTTTCATCGCTCGTGGCTGGTGCGCGCTGAGGCGAGGTCTCGACAGCCTGCAAGCCCCGGCCCTGCTGGCGGCCCGGCTGTATGTGGCCTATGTGTTCTTCGCCTCCGGGCTGCAAAGTCTGCGCGACTGGGGCTCCACCCTGTGGCTGTATGAAAACGAGTTCCGCGTCGCCCTTCTGCCGCCGCACGTCGCGGCGGTTCTGGGCACCGCGGGCGAGGTGTTGCTGCCGCCCCTGCTGGCACTGGGCCTGTTTGGCCGCTTCGGCGCACTGGGTTTGTTTGTGGTGAACGCCGTGGCTCTGCTGTCGTATCTGCACGCGTTGCAGGCGCCGGCCATTCTGTTTCACGTCATCTGGGGCATTCTGTTGCTGGTCGTGGTGCTGTGGGGGCCGGGCAAGTGGTCGGTGGACCATGGGTGGATGAAGCGTCGGGCGTCGTAAGCGCGAACGGCGTGTTTGCGGCATACTGGCTCGCAACCCCATTGCAACGAGGAGACCCCGCATGCATCCCACCCGCCGCGCAGCCTTGCGCACGTTCTTCGCGGCCGCCCTGAGCGCCAGTGTCATCGGTCTGGCGCCGACGGCTTCAGCCCAGCAGATGCAGAATCCGAATGCCGTCAAGGTGCTGGGCGAGATGGGCAAGGCCACCCTCATCACCGAGGGACATGGTCCCCGCGTGATCTACATCTTCTTCGACGCCAACTGCCCGTACTGCCATCAGCTCTACACCGATCTGCGTCCCCGCATCGGCAAGGACGGCCTGGAAGTGCGATGGGTGCCTGTGGCCGTGCTCACGCCCAGCAGCGTGACCAAGGGCGCGGCCATTCTGCAGGCCAGTGACCGCCTCAAGGCCTTCCACGACAACGAAGCGGGCTATGGCAAGGGGCCCACGGGGCAGGGCGGAGGCATCGCGCCCGCGACCAAGGTCCTGCCAGCCACCAGTGCCATCCTCAATGCCAACAATGCGCTGCTCGATGCCACCAAGTCGCCCGGCGTCCCCACCATGCTTTACCGCGACAAGCAGGGCGACGCCATGCTGGTCGTCGGCCCGCCCGATGCGCAGCAGTTGAAGGACATTCTGGCGAGCGTGAAGTAAGGGTGGGCAGGACGCAGGGCGCGATGGGCTGGACGTTGCGCTCAGCCCGCGCTGCCCAGCACAGTCGCCAGCGCATCGGCCGGCAGCAGCCCGACGAAGAGCCGGGCGCGGCCCTTCGCCCCGCGATACAGCATCACCGGAAAGGTGTGCAGGTCGGCTTGGCGCATCAAAGCGGCATTGGCCTGGAGCTGCGCCGTGATGCGGGGGGCTGGATGCGCCAGCGGACGGATGCCGCCGGCCGGGCTATCGCCGAAATCCCAGTCGTTCTCGTTTTTATGGAAGGCGGCCAGCGGATCCGCCGCGGCGAGAATGGCCGCCGCCTTGCCCGTACTGCTGGCTTCGAGCTGCCCCACCGGGATCCATCGCAGTTGCAGTCCGTCCTTGCCGACCTCGCTGCGCGTGGCCAGATAGAGCTTGTGCGAAAACGGGCAATTCGGGTCGAAGAAGATGTAGACGATGCGCGGCCCCGTGCCCTCCTGCACCCAATGGGCCGAACCGATGGCCCCGAGCAGTCTGGCCGCGCGCGCCGCTTCGGGATCGGCCGCCCAGTCGGCTGCGGCCTCCACGCCCGCCGCCCGGGCGGCCTGAACGGCGATCGTCTGCCACAGCCATGCCGTACCGGCCAGCGGCGCCACCAGGCTCCATCGCAGCAGTCGCCGCCGACAGCGGCGCTGGGCTTGTGATGTCTCAGGGGCGAAGACCTTTGCGGGCAGCACAACATCCTCCTTGGGGGGCACTTTCGCCTTTCACCCTTCACGATAGGCAGGCCCGCGGCGCGTGTAAACCGCAGATACCCCAAGGCCTCCCGGTGGCTTGTACCTCCTGATGCAAAAAACCCGGCGGACCGGGCTTTTCGGTGCGGCGACGATTCGGCCTTATTCCGGGATGAACACCTTGCCGGCCGCGATGGCCCTGACCGTGAGCACCGCGAGCAGGGCGATGAGCGCGGTGGTCACGGCCAGCAGCGCGCCGCCCAGGCCCATGAGAAAGCCGCTGCCGATCTTGCTGCCCATGGTGAGCGAGGCGATGGTGATCGCCGCCATCGGGAAGGAATAGGCCCACCACGACATGAAGAACGGCACCTTGCGGAACTGCGGCAATTGATAGAACAGCAGCAAGGTGGTGAACAGCGCCACATAGAACAGCACCCGTGCGAAGCTGTCGACCACGCCGCCATCGAGCGCCAGATAGGAGAGAAAGCCCACGGCCGGTGGCGCGATCAGGATGAACAGCGTGGGCAGCAGTTTGGTGGGCACGGGCGGATGGAAGAAGAAGCGGTTCATCATCACCGTCAGCAACACGATCCAGAACACCAGGCCGACGCTGAAGAAGAACCAGGAGATCTCGGGCGAGCCGTGCGTCATGCCTGCAATGGGCACCAGGATGTTGCCCACCACCGGGATGAACCAGGCCGGCGTGGAATGCTGGATCTGGTAATGCGTGTGATGGATCCACGATGACATGATGACCACGGTGAAAATCAGGTGCAGCGCCACCCCAGTCCACCAGAGCGCCCACGACAGCCCCGGCAGCACATGCAGAAAGGCGATGGACAGCAGAATGGCGCTGATGGAAATGGCCGGAAAGAAGCTCACGCGCACCGGATGGCCGAACTCCGCCTTGAACTCACCGTAGTGCCGCGCCACCTTGGCCGCGTAGCCCAGCAGCAGCACGGCAAAAAGAGTCAGCGCGACATAGCTCAGGCCGATGCCCACACCGTGCGGCATGGACAGCACCTGCGCCGACTTGTGCCAGGCGATCGCCAGACCGGACGTGCCCATCACCGTGGCGAACAAGGTGATGGGGAAGTGCGCCAGCCAGCTGCTGGCGTGCGCCGTTTCGGCGGGCTGAGGGGTGGGTGCGGTGGACATGGCGGTCAATAGTTGAGAAAAACGGTACGGCATTGTGGGCGCGACGCGAGCGGCAGATATTGATCGAACGCAACATTGAAAAATTTTGATACATGAGTGTGACCGTGGTCACCTCCATCGGCATTTGGAGGCCATTTCTATACTGCATGCATGAAATCACTGACCGATTTGCGCAAGGATTATTCGAGGGCCGAACTCGACGAGGCGCATGCCGACGCCGATCCCTTCAGGCAGTTCGAGCACTGGCTGCAACAGGCGATGGACGCCCAGGTGCCCGAGCCCAATGCCATGACCCTGGCCACGGTGGGCGAAGGCGGGCGCCCGTCCACCCGCGTGGTGCTGATCAAGCAGGTCGATACGCGGGGCATCGTCTGGTACACCAACTATGCCAGCCGCAAGGGCCGGGAGCTTGCGGAACATCCCTTCGCGGCGCTGCAGTTCCACTGGGTGGAACTCGAGCGTGTGGTGCGCATCGAGGGCCGGGTGGAAAAGGTCGATGCCGACGAGTCCGACGCCTACTTCGCCAGCCGTCCGCTGGCCTCGCGCCTCGGCGCCTGGGCTTCACCGCAGAGTGCGCCGATCGAGGGTCGCGGCACTTTGCTCAAGCGCGCTGCCGAATTCGGTCTGCGCTATGGCGTGAACCCGCCCCGCCCGCCGCACTGGGGAGGCTATCGTCTGCTGCCCGATGCCTGGGAGTTCTGGCAGGGGCGGCCCTCGCGTCTGCACGACCGCCTGGCCTACACGCTGCAGGGCGAAGGGCGCTGGGGGGTCAGGCGTTTGGCGCCCTGAGAGTGCGCTGGTTCGCGTCAGGCCCGCGGGGGATGAGAAAACTTGGGGCGGCCCGGCGTTTTCTCAGGGGCGTGGCGCAGCCCGTCGTCTGGCGGAGGCTCGGCGCGTCAATCGTCGAGCAGGACCAGCGTGGCGACGGCGTCTGACCGCCGGATGGCGATGCCCAGTTCGACATACTCGGGCAGCTCGCTCATCGGGGTCGGATCGGCCTCGCAGGCGCAGCCGGGGATGATGCTGAAATAGCTCAGACCGGCTTTCACCTGGAGGGCATCGCCTTGCTCTCTGCGCTGCAACACCAGCAGGGCGACGTCGTCGGTCAAGGCGTGGCTGCCTCGGCTCAAGCCTTGTTGCAGCAGCCCGGGCAGGGCGCCGGTCTGCCGCAATTCGGTCAGCAGCACAGTGCCGAAGTCGGGCTGCGACCAGGCGGCGCAGGTCTCAGGCAGGGTCAGGGTCATCGTGGTCGGGAGTGCCGAAAGGCGTGTTCTGCGGCATTATTGAGAGCGTTGATCCATTTCCACAACAGGGAGACCCGCATGGCTTCACATCCGTCGTTGCATCGTCGTCAGGTTCTGCGCGGCCTCGGCGCGGTCGCATGCCTCGCCGCCTGGCCCGCAGCCCAGGCGCAGAGCGCCCGGCAGGCTGAAGGCGTGCTGGCACAAATCGGCAAGGCCACCTACATCGCCGAAGGCAAGGGTGAGCGTGCGCTGTACATTTTTTTCGATCCGAACTGCCCGTTCTGCCATGAGCTGTATAAAAAACTGCGCGGCCTGGTGGGCAAGACCGATGTGCAGTTCCGCTGGATTCCGCTGGGCATGCTCACCGCAAGCAGCCTGCCCAAGGCGGCAGCCATCCTGCAGTCGCCCGATCCCTTGCAGGCGTTCCAGAAAAACGAGAACGACTACGACTTCGCGGCCAACGGCCAGCCGGGCGGAGGTATCGAGCCCGCGGCTTCCATCACGGCCAAGGTTCAGGCGGAGCTGGCTGCCAATCTGGCGATCTACAACGGCCAGAAGCTGTTCGGCGTGCCGGTGGTCGTGTGGCGCAAGACGGATGGCCGCGCCGACATGATGATCGGCGTGCCGTCGGATGCGCAGATCCAGATCATGCTGAAGGAGGCGAAGTAAGCAGGGTCACCGGGGTGCGATGCAGCGCCCGCATCACGTCGCTTTGCGTGATCATGCCGGTGAGCCGCGCCGACGCGTCGATGACCGGCAGATGGTGATGGCCGCTGCTGGCGAACAGCGGGATCAGTTCGGAGAGATGCCGCGTTTGCGAGACGACGCGCACCTGCCGCGTCATGCGTGCGGCCACGGGCGCGGAAGACTCTCGCATGGCGCTGGGGGCGCCCTCGGGGTTCAGACGCAGGTCGGCGGCGGTCACAATGCCGACGACCTGTCGATGCCGGTCGATCACCGGCAGCGCCTTGATGCCGTGTTCGGTCAGACGGTCCTGGGCCTCGGCCACGCTTTCATCGGGCCGGGCGACCTGCACGTCGCGCTGCATGATGTCGGCGCAGCTCACGGCGTCCAGGCGCTGGCGGTAGGCCTGGGTCTGCGCTTCTTCAAGCAGGTTGCGCAGCGTCGCCCGATCGATGTCGAGCACTTCGCCGTAGCGTGTCACCGCCGCGTCGATGGCGCTGGACAGATCGTCGGTATTGGGCAACAGGGCCTCGGCCCCGGCGGACGGTGCGGGGTGAGGACGCCGCGTGGCGGCATGCCAGAGCCATGCCGCGGCCACGAGCAAGGCTGAATTGAGCGCCACGGGCATGAGGGCGAAGCGCCAGTCGGTGGTGTGCGTCAGCACCGCCAGCAAAGCGGCCGCGCCGCCCGGCGGATGAAGGCAGCGGGCCTGCAGCATCAGGGCAATGGCCGCGCCCACCGCCACCCCGGCCGCGATCCAGGTCGGTCCGATCCAGGCCGCGCTGACGATGCCCATCAGCGTACCCAGCGTGTTGCCGCCTATGACCGACCACGGCCGTCCCAGCGGACTGCTGGGCAGGGCAAACACGATGACGGCACTGGCCCCGATGGGGGCGACCAGCCAGGCGGCCTGCGTCCAGCCCGTGCCCGTTTCGACGAAGCGGCTCAGCAGCCCGACGGCGGCAACGCCGAGCACCGCGCCAACCGAAACGCGCAGCCACTCGACCCAGCCGACGCGGGGGCTGCCCGCGGTTTGAGCGCCGCTCAAGGTGCGATTCCCTGCGCGATCATGCCGACTCGCGCAGCAGCGCGGCGTACTTTCGACGCAGCTTGTCCACCTTGGGTGCGATGACGGCGGCGCAATACCCCTGGTAGGGATGGTGGGCGAAATAGTCCTGATGTTCCGATTCGGCAGGGCTGTAGTTGGATTCCGGCGCGATCTCGGTCACGATGGGATCGGCGAACAGCGCCTGGTCGCGCAGGCGCTGCACATAGGCGCGCACGGCCGTGAGCTGGGCGCCGTCGTGGGTGTAGATGCCCGAGCGGTATTGCGTGCCGATGTCGTTGCCCTGGCGGTTCAGGGTGGTGGGGTCGTGCATGGCGAAGAACACGTCCAGTACCGTGTCCAGATTGAGCACGTCGGGATCGAAGTCCAGGCGGACGACCTCGGCATGCCCGGTCTGGCCGGTGCAGACCTCCCGGTAGCTCGGACGCAGCGTGGTGCCGTTGCTGTAGCCGCACTCCACGCGCAACACGCCGCGCAAGGGACGGTAGGCGGCGTCGAGGCACCAGAAGCATCCTCCCGCGAGGGTGATGCGCTGAGGCAAAGAGGGCAGGGCGAAGGTTGACATGGGGCAGGAGTCGTGAGTGCGGCAATTTGCCGCGGTCCGCGCATTGTCGGAGGCTGACAAAATGCACGCCTTTTCTGTGGCGATTTTCGCCGACAATCGGCAGCGGCGTCCGTGCCGTATTGATTTCTAGGAGAACCTTGATGACGATCCGCGTGTTCACCCGCCGACAGGCCCTGGCGATGATTCCCGCTGTGTTGATGCTGACCAGCGCGTCGGCCGCGCTGGCCCAAGGCGCCGGCGCGATCGCGGTGACGCAGGCCCAGGCGCTGCCGTCGATACCCGGCGCCCGCAACGGCGGTGGCTTTCTCACCCTCGTCAACCACGGCAAGACCGATGACAAGATCGTTGCCGCTTCATCGCCCGTCTGCGGTCATGTGGAACTGCACACCATGAGCATGGAGAACAACGTGATGCGCATGCGTGAAGTGGAAACCATTCCGGTGCCTGCTGGCAAGACCTTGCGCATGCAGCCGGGCTCGGGCTATCACCTTATGTTCATGGACCTGAAAGCGCCGTTGAAAGTGGGCGAGACGGTACCTGTGACGATCAAGTTCGCGGCAGGCGGGCACATGGAGGTGAAACTCAAGGTGGAGCCGCGGGACAAGATCGCCAGTGACGCCTCCATGCCGGGCAAGGACATGCACGGCGGCATGCGCTGAAGCGTCCCCAAAAAAGAAGCGGGCCGCCAACCTGAAGGTGTGCGGCCCGGGGGTCCGACAGTCGGGTTTGCTGCCGCCTGTCAATCTCACGCAGGGATGCATGAGGGGGGTCTAACAACAGTCCGGGTTCCACCCAGTCTGTTCGCCGAGCAGCTGCACTGCAACGACGACTTGAAGGTACGCCCCGTGTGTCGGCGCCGTCAAGACCAAACATGACCCAGGCATGGGGGTATGGCCGAATCGGCTGAGTGATCATGGCGCAAGGCCTTGAAAGTTTTGCGTTTCATCAGGGGGGCGGTTGCGCCGACAAGGTGTCGATCAGACTTTGCATGCGCGCTTTCACGGCTTCGTCGGGCACGATGGCGCGGCCCCATTCGCGCTGGGTCTCGCCCGGCCATTTGTGGGTGGCGTCCAGTCCCATCTTGCCGCCAAGGCCCGACTGCGGCGAGGCGAAATCGAGGTAGTCGATCGGGGTGTTGTCCACCAGAAGCGTGTCGCGCACCGGGTCCATGCGGGTGGTGATGGCCCAGATCACGTCGTTCCAGTCGCGAATGTTCACATCCGCGTCGGTGACGACGATGAACTTGGTGTAGAGGAACTGCCGCAGAAAGCCCCAGATGCCGAACATCACCCGCTTGGCGTGACCGGCATAGGCTTTGCGGATGGACACCACGGCGAGCCGGTAGCTGCATCCTTCGGGCGGCAGGTAGAAGTCGACGATCTCCGGGTACTGTTTCTGCAGAATCGGGACGAACACCTCGTTGAGCGCCACGCCCAGCACCGCCGGTTCATCGGGCGGCTTGCCGGTATAGGTGGAGTGATAGATCGGCTGGTCGCGGTGGGTGATGCGCTGGACCTCGAAGACGGGAAACCAGTCCTGCTCGTTGTAATACCCGGTGTGGTCGCCGAACGGCCCTTCGAGGGCATGGAGGTAGCCGTTTTTCTCCATCAGGGGCACGCCGGTTTCGCTTTCACCCCGCCAGCCCGGCTCAGCGGGCGGGAGATGACCTTCGAGCACGATTTCCGCAGACGCCGGAACCTGCAGGTCGAGACCGACGCAGCGCGCCACTTCGGTGCGGGCGCCGCGCAACAGCCCCGCGAACTGGTACTCGCTCAGGGTGTCGGGCACGGGGGTGACCGCGCCCAGCGTGGTGGCCGGGTCGGCGCCCAGCGCGACGGCCACCGGAAAGGGCTGTCCAGGGTGGGCCAGGGCGAATTCGCGGAAATCGAGGGCGCCTCCCCGATGCGTCAGCCAGCGCATGATGAGCTGGCGGCGGCCGATGCGCTGCTGGCGGTAGATGCCCAGGTTCTGCCGCTTGCGCGGACGCGGCACATCCTGCGGGCCGCGCGTGATCACCAGCCCCCAGGTGAGCAGCGGCGCCACGTCGCCCGGCCAGCAGGTCTGCATCGGCAAGCGGTGCAAGTCCACCTCGTCACCTTCCAGTACGACCTGCTGGCAGACGGGGCGCGATACCGTGCTCGGGCGCATGTCCCAGACAGCCTTGACCAGATGCATCAACTCGCCGGCGTCCTTGAGGCCCTTCGGCGGTTCGGGCTCTTTGAGGCGGGCGAGCACTTCGCCGATCCGGCGCAGTTCGCTGAGATCCTTCGCACCCATGCCCATGGCTACGCGCTGGGGCGTGCCGAACAGATTGCCCAGCACCGGCATGGCATGGCCCGTCGGTCGCTCGAACAGCACCGCCGGTCCGCCCCCCCGAAGCAGGGCGTCGCAGACGGCCGTCATCTCGAGATGAGGCGAGACGGGTTCGGCCGTGCGCCGCAGCAGGGAAAGAGCCTCCAACTGGGAGAGAAAATCACGCAGATCCCGGTATTTCATATAACTAATAGAAGTGAAAGATAAGACCTTATGCGTTGACCTGGAATAACGACGTTCCTAAAATTCGATCCGTGTTTGCCCTAATACGCCTGACATTCAGGCAGGCAACACACTCGTCCCGAAGCACGCCTTGCCGTGAACGACCCATTGATCGGTCGCGGCAACCCCGGTGCAGGCCCCTATGCAAGGCCGCATCTTAGGCCGCCGGGCTCCCTTGGTGAGCCTGTGTTTTCGGATCTGTGCCCTTGGGAACTGGCGCTGGTTGTCCTCCGACACTCGCCCGTTCCGCTCAGACACAGGAGTGTTCCATGTTGAACGCCATGCAATCTTCCCTGCCGCGCGCGCGTCGGTTGGTGGGAGGTTTTTGGGAATTGACCCACCAGACTTTGATGATGGTGGGCTTGTTTGTGGTGGCCGGTGGTGCGTATTTGTACTTCCAGCCCAAGGCGATGAGCACGCTGGACCGCGGCCTGACTCAGTGGGTCATGGCGCGCAAGACGGCGACCGATGAGCTGCAGGCTCTGGCGCAGAAGCCGGCCGATGTGCTGTTGCCCGTGGCGCAAGCGGCGCCCCTGCCCAGCAGCGCCTTGCCTGCGCTGACGCTGCAGCAGCGCACCGTATCCAACTGGCTGGCGCGACGCTACAGCATTGCGCCCAATGCCATGGCCCAGCTCGTCAGCGCGGCCTGGACGGTGGGACGGCAGGAAAAGCTCGATCCGCTGCTGATTCTGGCGGTGATGGCCGTCGAGTCGTCATTCAACCCTTATGCGGCCAGCAGCGTGGGCGCCACCGGGCTCATGCAGGTGATGGCCGGCGTGCATCGTGACAAATTTGCGCCCTTTGGCGGCCCTCAGGCCAGCATCGATCCGCTGGCCAATATGCGCGTGGGCGCCCTGGTGCTCAGAGATGCGATCAGCCGCGGGGGTTCGGTGCGGGTGGGGCTGCGCTATTACGTTGGCGCCACGACCGATGCGAACGAGGGCGGCTATGCCGACAAAGTGCTGGCCGAACAGGAGCAGCTCGAACGCGTGGCGGGGCTGCCGCCCAAGGCTGCGGCGCCGATGACGGCCAGCGCAGGCCATGTCGTGTCACCGCAAGCGTTGTCGGCTGTCGCCAAATCGACCGTGGCGACCGAGCCATCGACGGCCCTGCAGAAGCACGCTTCCCTCACCTGACCCGCTGCCGACCCGCTACCATAGCTTCTGCACGACTGGCGATAGAGACTGGCGACACACGCGCGGTCTCGAGGTGGGACGAACCACCGGGGAGTGCTGGATTTCGAGTGCAGTGTTTCACCCCTTCTGGGACTGGACTGCTGCACGAGCCGTTCGCCTGGGCCAGCCTATCGCTGTCTATGATCGTCATCAGCCCAGGCTTGCGCACTTCCCTTCTGGATGAAGCGGCGCGGGCCGTCAATTGGACCTTTTTTCCATGTTCGACCGCACCAAGACCCTCGCCCAGATCGACCCCGAACTGTGGACCACCATCCAGTCCGAGAACCAGCGCCAGCAAGACCACATCGAGCTGATCGCCTCGGAAAACTACACCTCGCCCGCCGTCATGCAGGCGCAGGGTTCGCAACTCACCAACAAGTACGCCGAGGGCTATCCCGGCAAGCGTTATTACGGCGGTTGCGAGTTCGTCGACATCGCCGAGCAACTGGCGATCGACCGCGTCAAGCAGATCTTCGGCGCCGAGGCGGCCAATGTGCAGCCCAACTCCGGATCGCAAGCCAACCAGGGTGTGTTCTTCGCCCTGCTGCAGCCGGGCGACACCATCATGGGCATGAGCCTGGCCGAGGGTGGTCACCTGACCCATGGCATGGCGCTGAACATGAGCGGCAAGTGGTTCAAGGTGGTGAGCTACGGTCTGAACGCGCAGGAAGAGATCGACTACGACGCCATGGAGCGTCTGGCGCACGAGCACAAGCCCAAGCTCATCATCGCAGGCGCCAGCGCCTATAGCCTGCGCATCGATTTCGAGCGCTTTGCCAAGGTGGCCAAGGCGGTGGGCGCTTACTTCATGGTGGACATGGCGCATTACGCCGGCCTGATCGCTGCGGGCGTCTACCCCAATCCCGTGCCCCATGCCGACGTGGTGACCACCACCACCCACAAGAGTCTGCGCGGCCCGCGAGGCGGCGTGATCCTGATGAAAGAGGCGCACGCCAAGGCCATCAACAGCGCCATCTTCCCCGGCATCCAGGGCGGTCCGCTGATGCATGTGATCGCGGGCAAGGCCGTGGCGTTCAAGGAAGCGCTGGCGCCCGACTTCAAGGTCTATCAGCAACAGGTGGTGGCCAATGCGCGCGTGCTGGCCGAAACGCTGACGCGGCGCGGCCTGCGCATCGTCAGCGGGCGCACCGAATCGCACGTCATGCTGGTGGATCTGCGGTCCAAGCAGATCACCGGCAAGGAGGCCGAAAAAGTGCTGGGCGAGGCGCATCTCACGGTCAACAAGAACGCCATTCCGAACGACCCCGAAAAGCCGTTCGTCACCTCGGGCATCCGCATCGGCTCGCCGGCCATGACCACCCGTGGCTTCAAGGAGGCCGAAGCCGAGAAGACCGCCAACCTCATCGCCGACGTGCTGGAGAACCCGCACGACGCGGCCACGCTGGAGCGGGTTCGCGCCGAGGTCAAGCAGTTGACCGACGCCTTCCCGGTCTACTCCGACTGATCGCCGGGCGCGCGCCCCAGGGCGGCTGCGGTGAGTGCCGACAGGCGCTCGCGCTGCCGCCCTTTTTCATCGAAGTTTGCCGGTGCCAGCCAGCGTTTGAAGGCGCTCCTCAACTGCGGCCATTCCCCGTCGATGATGCTGAACCAGGCGGTGTCGCGGTTGCGACCTTTCACCACGGCCGCCTGACGAAAGAGGCCCTCGAACTGAAAGCCCAGGCGCTGGGCGGCGCTGCGCGAGGCCGCGTTCAGCGCATTGCATTTCCATTCCAGTCGGCGGTAGCCCAACGCAAACGCCTGGTCCATCAGCAGGAACAGCGCCTCGGTGGCCGCGGGTTTGCGCTGCAGCAGCGGCGAGAAGTAGAGATGGCCGATCTCGATGCTGCCCGCCGCAGGGGTGATGCGCAGGTAGCTGGCCAATCCGACCGCGCGCCCGGTGTGCGCGTCGAGAATGGCGAAGAACAGGGGGTCGGAGCCCAGGCCGTTGGCCATCATCCAGGCCTCATAGTCCTGCGCCGATGCGAACGGCCCGTAGGGAAGGTAATTCCAGCCCTCGCCCTGGGCGTCCAGGGTTTGCGCGGCGTAGAGGTCGGCGCCGTGCCGGGAGGGTTCTGCGGGTTCCAGCGTGCAGAAATGGCCTTCGAGCGAGGTCTTGGCGGGCAGCGCGGGCGGGCGCCAACCGGGAACGGGCTGACCCAGCGGGGCCGTGGATTGGGGGGGGAGTGACATGGACGTGGCGGTGCTCAAATCGACATTGTGGGGCATGGCACGGCTGTTCATGCCAAGGTCATGAGCTGTGCATTGCCGCCGGCCGCGGCGGTGTTGATGCTCACGCTTTGCTCGTGCATCAGGGCGTGGAGATCGATCAGGGCACCCTCGGCGAGTTGTGCCGGGCTGCGACTCTCCATGCGCACGATCGGGCCATCGCGCTGTGCCAGTTCGATCTGGGTGCGGGCCAGGGCGTCGGCGTCGCCTTCGAACAGCACGACGCTCAGGTCGGGCCGTGTTTCGCGCTGCGCTGGCGTGCAAGCCCGCACGAACCGCTTCACCTCAGGCGGCAGCGCCTCAAGCCACGATGCGATCGGGCTGTCGGGGCCTGGTATCTCGATCAGGGCATCATGGCCGGTGGCGAGCGAGGCGGCAAGCTGATGCAGCAAGCCCAGGGCGGTCTGCGGCATGCACCACAGGCCACCTTCGCGGGGCAACAGCCGGTAGCGGTTGGATTCTCCGGTCGGGCCAGGCAGGATGAAAGTGAGGCCGGCCGGACTGGCGGCGAGATAGTGCGCGCAGGCGTCGCGCAGGCGGGCCACGCCCGGAGCGTCCAGACCGAAGGCGCGGGGCTGGAGCGCGTCGATCAGGCGGCGCAGGGCGTCGTGGCTCGCGGGAGCGGGGTCGGCCGGGATGCGCTCCAGGGAGCCCGGCAGATGCAGATCGGACGGTCCGCCACGAGCCGGGTCGTGGGGTTGCACGAGGCGATCGAGGTAGAGCGGGCCACCGGCTTTGGGGCCGGTGCCGGACTTGCCCTGGCCACCGAAAGGCTGGACCCCGACGACGGCGCCGATGAGATTGCGGTTGACGTACACATTGCCTGCGCGGGCCTTCGTGCTCAACTCGTCGAGGGTCTCGTCGATGCGGCTGTGGATGCCGAAAGTCAGGCCATAGCCCGTGGCGTTGACCGCGTCGAGCACCGTCGCCACCTGGTCGCGGCGGTAGCGCAGCACATGCAGCACGGGGCCGAAGACTTCGCGCTGCAGGCGGTCGATGCGGTCGATTTCGATCAGCGCGGGGCGAACGAAGGTGCCCAGGCCGTTGCTTTCGTCGCGCCCCAGCCGCGTCACCGCCAGCCCTGCCGCCTGCATCTGGGCGATGTGCGCTTCGAGCGTGTCGCGAGCCTCGCGATCGATCACGGGGCCGATGTCGGTGTGCATGCGGTCGGGATTGCCGAGGCTCCAGTCGTCCATGGCCTCGCGGATCATGCCGATCACCCGGTCGGCCACGTCGTCCTGGATGCACAGCAGGCGCAGCGCGGAGCAGCGCTGGCCGGCCGAGTCGAAAGCCGAGGTCAGGACGTCGGCCACCAGCTGTTCGGCCAGTGCCGACGAATCGGCGATCAACGCGTTCTGTCCCCCCGTCTCGGCAATCAGGACCACGCTGCGACCCTGCGGGCTCAGACGCTGCGCTACTGTGCGCGCGATGCTTTGGGCGACCTCGGTCGAACCGGTGAACATCACCCCGGCCACGGACGGATGCGCCACCAAGGCGGCGCCCACGGTGCCGCCTTGGCCCGGCACGAGTTGCACTGCGTCGGCGGGTACGCCCGCGGCATGAAGCAGCCGGACCAGGGCGGCCGCGATCAGCGGCGTCTGCTCGGCGGGTTTGGCCAGCACGGCATTGCCCGCAGCCAGCGCCGCGGCCACTTGGCCACAGAAGATGGACAGCGGGAAATTCCAGGGGCTGATGCACAGCACCACACCCAAAGGGCGATGGGTGGCGTTGTCGAACCGGGAGGCCACCTGCGCCGCGTAGTAGCGCAGAAAGTCCACGGCCTCGCGCACCTCGGCCACGGCGCTCGGCAGGGTCTTGCCGGCTTCGCGCATGATGAGTCCGAGCAGGGGCTGCATCTGCTGTTCCAGCGCGTCGGCGGCGCGCTGCAGGCAGATGGCGCGCTCGGCCGGCGGGGTGGCCTGCCAGACCGGGGCCGCGCTCTGGGCGCGTTGCAGGGCGTCGTCAACTTGGGGCCGTGTGGTGTGGTGCACCCATCCCACGGTGTCGCGCGGATCGGCCGGATTGAGCACGGCCTGCCAGCCGTCGGCTTCGGCCTGCGCGGGCTCGGCTGGTGGAGGTGCATCCCGGACGGTAGGCGCGGCGTGAGGACGTTGTTGCGCACTGCGCAGCAGTGCGGCGCTGAGCGAGGCCAGTTGCTGCTCGTGGGCAAGGTTGAACCCGGCAGAGTTCGGTCTCGACAGCTCGCCCAGCCCGGCGAAGAGTTGCCGGGGCAGGGCGATGCGCGGATGGGGGGAGCCAAGCACGCCGGTCTGCGCGGCGATGGCGCGTGCGTCATCCACCGGATCGCTCACCAGCTCGGAAACGGGCACGGCGTCGTCGCCAATGCGGTTGACGAACGAGGTGTTGGCGCCGTTTTCAAGCAGGCGCCGCACCAGATAGGCCAGCAGGGTGTCGTGCGTGCCGACCGGCGCATAAATGCGGCAGGGCCGCGACAGCTTGCCTTCGCCGCTCGCGCCGACGACCTGGTCGTACAGCGGCTCGCCCATGCCGTGCAGGCATTGGAACTCGTACTGTCCAGGGTAGTAGTTCTGCCCGGCCATGTGCACGATGGACGCCAGGGCCTGCGCGTTGTGCGTGGCGAATTGCGAATAGATGGCGTCCGGCGCGGCCAGTAGTTTGCGGGCACAGGCCAGGTAAGCCACATCGGTGTGCACCTTGCGGGTGTAGACCGGGTAGCCGTCGAGGCCGTCGACCTGCGCGCGCTTGATCTCGCTGTCCCAGTAGGCACCCTTCACCAGACGCACCATCAGCCGGTGCCCGCTGCGCCGGGCCAGATCGAGGAGGTGGTCGATGACGAAAGGGCATCGCTTCTGGTAGGCCTGGATCACGAAGCCGATCCCGTTCCAGCCCTTGAGGGCAGGGTGGAAGCAGAGCGCCTCCAGCAGATCGAGCGAGAGTTCGAGCCGGTCGGCTTCCTCCGCGTCGATGTTGATGCCCACGTCGTACTGCCGCGCCAGCACCACCAGGGCGGTGAGCCGGGGCAGCAGTTCGTCCATCACCCGGGCGTACTGGGCACGGCTGTAGCGGGGATGCAGGGCGGAGAGCTTGATCGACAGCCCCGGACCCTCGAAGATGCCGCGTCCGTGCGAGGCCTTGCCGATGGCGTGCAGTGCCTGCTCATACGCGGCGAAGTAGCGCTGCGCGTCGGCCTCGGTGAGCGCGGCCTCGCCCAGCATGTCGTAGGAGTAGCGAAATCCTTTGCGCTCCTGCGCGCGGCTGTTGGCTAATGCCTCGGCAATGGTCTGCCCGGTCACGAACTGCTCGCCCATCAGCCGCATGGCACGCTGCACGCCTTGCCGGATCAGCGGTTCGCCACCCTTGCCGATGAGTCGGGACAGTGAGCTTGCCAGGCCTCTTTCGCTGGACGTCGCGGTCAGCCTGCCGGTGAGCATCAGCCCCCAGACGGCGGCGTTGACGAACATCGAGGGCGAGTGTCCGAGGTGGGCCTGCCAGTCGCCGCGGCTGATTTTGTCGCGGATCAGGGCGTCGCGGGTGGCGTTGTCGGGGATGCGCAGCAGCGCCTCGGCCAGACACATCAGGGCGACCCCTTCCTGGCTGGAAAGCGAAAACTCCTGCACCAGCGCCTCCACGCCGCCCATCTCGCGCCTTGCTCTCACCCCTTCGACCAAGCGCTGCGCCCGTTCACGGACGGCCTCTCGCGCGCTTTCGTCGGACATCTGTGCAAGCTCGATCAAACTCGGCAGACATTCGGGCTCAGGCCGGTGCCAGGCCGCGGTGATGGCGGCCCGCAGATCAGTCTGTGGCAGAACGCTCTGCGCCCAGTCGAGAAAGGGCACCGGGGAGGCGGCAATCTCGGGTTCGAGGTTGTGAAACTCAGGCGCAACCAGGCCCGGAGTCGAGGGGGGTGTCTTCTCCCACTCGCCGCGCTCGATCTGTTCGACGCGATCCAGAGTGGCCTGCTTGATCAGCCAGTGCGGCGTGCGTCCCAGGCGATCTGCGGCTCTGCGCACCCGCTCCCGCAGGGCGTCGTCCATTTTGATGCCTATGGTGGTTGCACCCATGATTTTTCCTGCCCATGCAATGGGTTGCGATTTTTGCACCGAGTCGCAACCCATGAATAAGTATTAACCCTTGATCTGGGCGGGGTTGGGCGGGGCCTGGGTCGTTGATGTGGGTCAACACCACGTTCGGGCAAAGGACTGCAATGGCCTTGTTGATTCGAAGCCGAAGGAACCCAGCCATGCAACCGTCCGCCCTGCTTCACGACTTGCACAGCCGTACCCTGCTGTCCGCCCTCAATGCCGAGCAGTTGGGGCGTTTGCTTCATCACGCGCGCGAGGTGCAACTCGCACCCGATGGCGTGATCTTTCTTCAAGATCAGGCGGCAGACGCCTTCTACGTCGTGCGGGAAGGTCGCGTGAAGATCTGTGTGCCCGCCATCAACGGCCCGGGAGTCGAGGTGCAGACCCTGGGTCCGTGGGACGTGATCGGCTGGTCATGGCTGATTCCGCCCTACCGCTGGGCATTCGAAGCCAAGGCGCTCACCCCGGTCACGCTGTTGCGCTTCGATGGCAAGGCCATTCTGCAGGAGTGCGAGCAAGACCCTGCGCTGGGCTACGCCCTGATGAAAATGTTCGCCACCCTGATGTCCGAGCGCCTGCACGCGGCACGGCTGCGCATGATGGCGTCCTGGGCACCTCCGGGTTGGGCATGACCCCCGGCAGAGGCAGTCAGGTCAGGGCCGCGAAAGACGCAGCAAACCCAGGCCGAAAGCGCAGAACACCGATCCCGACACCCTTTGGGGCCAGCCCGAGGCGAACCACCCGTTCAGGCGCTTGCGCGCCAGCACGGCCACACCCGCATAAGTGCTCAGAGCCAGCAGGGAAATCGCCATGAACGTCAGCGTCAAGGCGGCATACTGCGGCCCCAGCGGGCGCGAGACGTTCAGGAACTGCGGAAACAGCGCGGCAATGAAGGCAATCGCCTTGGGATTGGTCAAGGCCACGGTCAGACCCTTGACATAAAGCCTGTGCGGCATCTGCGCCGGCTCCGGGTGGCGAGGCGCCTCGACCCGCGCAGACGCCACACGCCTGGACGCATTGCGCCATTGCTGCACGCCCAGCCAGATCAGATAGGCGGCGCCCGCCACCTTCACCACGGTGAACGCCAGTTCGGACGATTGCAGGATGGCGTTGAGCCCCAAGGCGCTCAACGTGGCGAGCACCAGCAGACCCGTGATATTGCCCAGGGACGACCAGAGCGCATGCCGCCAGCCCAGATTCATGGCGTTGTGTATGGACAGCATCACCGCTGGCCCAGGCGTGAACGAGGCGGCCAGCGCAAAGCCGATGAACAGCAGGTAAGTCGTCCAGGAGGGCATGACGGTGTCGGAAGAAGCGATGCCGTGCTTCTTCGTGCATTCGCAGGGTATTTGGTAGGCCGTGTTGGACTTGAACCAACGACCAAAGGATTATGAGTCCTCTGCTCTAACCAACTGAGCTAACGGCCCGAATGACGCGCCGCACTGCGGGCGCAAAAGCCGACATCTTAGCGGGCGTCATGCGGAAGGGCGGTGAATGAAAGTCTGCGCCTATCCCGGTGTATCGCTGGGGTTTATTGACAATCATTCGCAACAATAGGATGATGCGACCCATTCGTATTTGCTGGAGTTCTCGCCACCATGTTCGTCTGCATTTGCCGCAATGTCACCGATGGTCAGATCCGTCAGGCCATGCGCGAGCATGACCTGTGCAGTCTGCGCGAGGTGCGGGAGCATCTGGGCGTCGGCTCGCAATGCGGCCGCTGCGCCCAATGCGCCAAGCAAGTCATCGCCGGAGAGCTTGAGCGTCAGTCGCAGGCCGAGCGTCGGCGCTGCGTGCCGATTGCTGTGGCGGCTTGAGGGCACCGCCACGGGCGTCCTGGTCACGGGGAAGGTCACGATATTCACTTTTTTTGACATCTGGATGGGGTTGCCCTGCTACGCTCGGTACATGCCACGCTGCGCACGGCTTTGACGGTGTTGCAGTCCGTTTAATCCATCTGGAGACCCCCATGAAAGGTGACGCCAAAGTCATTCAATATCTGAACAAGGCGCTGAAGGTCGAGCTCACCGCCATCAATCAGTACTTTCTGCACGCTCGTATGTATGAGAACTGGGGCCTGAAAGATCTGGGTGAACATGAGTACAAGGAGTCCATCGAGGAGATGGGTCATGCCGACAAGCTGATCAAGCGCATTCTGTTCCTCGACGGGCTGCCCAATCTGCAGGATCTCGACAAGCTGCGCATCGGCGAAGAGGTGCCGGAGTGCATGGAGTGCGACCTCAAGCTCGAAGAGCATGGTCGTGCGCTCTATGTCGAAGCCATTGCCCACTGTGAATCGGTGCGGGATTTTGTGTCTCGCGACATCCTCACCGACATCCTCGATGACACCGAGGAACACATCGACTATCTGGAAACGCAGATCAAGCTATGCAAGAGCATGGGTCTGCAGAACTATCTACAGACCGCTGCGGGCCAGATCGGCGGGGACTGAATCCCCTTCCAGCTCGGCCTGGCCGGGCCATGATGCCGAGCGGCTTGGGCCGCTCGCGTCGTTTTGACCAGTGCTCCGCGTGTCGCAACCCTCCCATTCGTCCTCCTCCACGGTGTCTGACGACGTCGTCGTCAGCCGCGCCGCGTTCGTGCAGCTGTTTGCCGCTGTCATGCTGCCGATTTTTCTGGCGGCGGTCGATCAGACCTTGCTGGCGGCTGCCACGCCAGCCATTGCGCGCGACCTGGGCGATTTTGCCGACAGTGCCTGGATTGCCGTGGGCTATCTGCTGGCTTCCACCATCATGGCGCCGTTGTATGGGCGACTCGGAGACCGCTACGGCCGCCGCGACGCGCTGGTCGCCGCGTTGGGCCTGTTTGCGTTCGGTTCGCTGGCCTGTGCCCTGGCGCAGGGCATGTGGTGGTTGATCGCCGCGCGGCTGTTGCAGGGACTGGGCGGGGGCGGGCTGATGGTGATGAGTCAGGCGCTCATCGGTGAAGTTGTGCCTCCGCGGCAGCGTCCGCGCTTCCAGGCGTACTTCGGCATGGTGTTCGTGCTGGCCAGCGTGACGGGGCCGGTGCTCGGTGGCCTGGTCGTCAGCCACTTCAGCTGGCGCTGGCTGTTCATCGGCAATCTGCCGCTGGCGGCGTTGGCCGTGTGGCGGGTGTTCCGCCTGCCGTCGAGTGCGCGATACAGACAGCCCGGTGAATCGCACGATGCGCTGGGGGTGTTGTTGTTTGCCGCTTGCGCCTCGCTGATGCTGCTCTGGCTCACGCTGGCGGGGCACCGCTTCGCCTGGGCGTCGTGGCCCAGTGTGGTCATGGCGGGACTGGCCCTGGGCCTCGGTGGCCTGTTGCTGCGACGCGAGCACGGGCATCCCCATCCCTTTCTTCCGCTGGAGCTGCTGCGCCTGCCCGCGATTGCGTGGACGAGCGTCACCCTGGTCTTGTTTGCGGCGGCCTTGTTCGCCCTGGTGTTCTTTCTGCCGGTGTATCTCCAGGTGGGGCATGCGACCGGCGCGGCGCACGCGGGCCTGCTCTTGCTGCCGCTGACGGCGGGGCTGGTACTGGGTTCGAATGCCACCGGCCGGCTGGTCGCCAGGACGGGTCGTCCCGATGTGCCGCCGCGCTGGGGGCTGAGTGTCGCGGCACTGGCCCTGGGTTTGCTGGGAATGGCGCCCGCGGTACCCCTGGTCATCGGCACCTTGGGGGTGGTGGCCGGGCTGGGTTTCGGGACCGTGATGCCAACGTCGCAATTGGTGGTGCAGACGGTGGCGGGCCGCAGCCGACTCGGGGCGGCGGCGGCCACGGTTTCGCTGGCCAGGTCCACTGGAGCGGCCGTGGGCACGGCGGTGTTTGGCGCCCTGGTGTTCGGTCTGACCTCCAGCGCGGATCTGCAGGCTGCGCTGCATGCCACCGATCCAGGTGCGGCCCAGACGGTCATTCGCGCCTTTCATCTGGCGTTTTTCTGCGCCGGCGGGCTGACGCTGCTCGCCGCCTGGACTTCGACCCGGGTGCCGCGCGTGACGATTTGACCGCGGCCCCATCCGCCGAGGGACAATGAAGTCTCCCCCTTCCTCGTTGCCCAGACGCCCATGCACAACCTCGATACGCTCAACCGTTTCGCCATCCCCGGTCAATTGGCCTTCCGCGCCCATCCGACCGGTCTGATCTTCGCCGAGATCGACAACGCCGCCGGGCAGGCCAGCCTTTGTCTGCAGGGCGCGCATCTCACCAATTTCCGCCCCAAGGCCCAGCCGGAGCCGGTGGTGTGGGTCTCCGAGGCGGCGCGCTACCTGCCGGGCAAGTCTATTCGCGGCGGCGTGCCGGTGTGCTGGCCGTGGTTTGGCGCGCATCCGCGCGAAAGCCAGTTCCCGGCACACGGCTTTGCGCGTACCGTGCCGTGGGCGGTGATCGACAGTGGCGCCACGAACGGCGTCACCCATCTGACCCTGCAACTGCAGCCCTCGGAGGCCACGCGCGCCCAGTGGCCGCACGACACGCCCGTGATTCTGCGCGTGCAGGTGTCGGACGTGCTGGAGATGGCGCTGATCACGCACAACGCCAGTGACCAGGCCCTGCCGCTGAGCGAGGCGCTCCACACCTACTTTCAGGTCGGCGATATTGCCGAGGTCGAGCTGCACGGGCTGGACGGCTGCGCCTATCTCGACAAGACCGAAGACTTCGCCCACAAGCGTCAGGCGGGCGCGCTGCGCTTTGGCGGCGAAACCGATCGCGTGTATGTGGATACGACGGCCGAATGCGTCATCGTCGATGCCCGCCTGCAGCGGCGGCTGCGCATTGCCAAGCAGGGATCGGCTTCCACCGTGGTCTGGACGCCCTGGGAGCAGAAGGCCGCTGCCATGGGCGACTACACCGCGCAGGGCTGGCGCAACATGCTTTGCGTGGAATCGGCCAACGCCGCCGACAATGCTTTGAGCCTGGCGCCTGGCGCGACGCAGACTTTGCGCGTGCGCTACAGCGCCGAGGCGCTGTGAACGCGCACTGAGGCGCTCGCGTCAGCCGCGGGCCTGCACACCGGCTACCCCTTGGCCGCTTCGCGGATCCAGCGGGCGGCCTTCTCGGCGATCATCAGCGTCGGGCTGTTGATGTTGCCGCTGGGAATCCGGGGCATCACCCCGGCGTCGACCACGCGCAGCCCGGTCACCACGCCGCCGCGGCCATCGTGAAGGCGCAGCCGCGTATCCACCACCGCATCGGGGTCGTCGGCCCGGCCCATCGCCGTCGTTCCGGCCGGGTGGAAGATGGTGGTGGCAATGTCTCCGGCCAGGCGGGCGAGTTCGGCATCGGTCTGAAACTGCGTGCCCGGCTTGAACTCCTCCGGCGCGTAGCGTGCCAGCGCCGGTTGCGCCACGATGCGGCGGGTCAGATGCAGACTGTCGGCCGCCACCTGGCGATCCTCGTCGGTGCTGAGGTAATGGGGCGCAATGGCCGGTGCGTCGGCAAAGCGCGGGCTCTTGATCCGCACCGTTCCGCGGCTGCCTGGGTTGAGGTTGCAGACGCTGGCGGTGAAGGCGTCGAAAGCGTGCAGGGGTTCGCCGAAGGCGTCCAGGCTGAGCGGCTGCACGTGGTACTGGAGGTTGGGATGCGTGTATTGCGTGCTGCTGCGGGTGAACACGCCGAGCTGGCTGGGCGCCATGCTCATCGGGCCGGTGCGCTTGAGGGCATATTCCAGACCGATCATCGCCTTGCCCCAGCTTGACGCCGCCCGTGTGTTGAGCGTGCGCGTGCCCTGCACCTTGAACACCGCGCGAATCTGCAGATGATCCTGCAGATTCGCGCCCACGCCGGGCAGGTTGATCACGGGCGTGATGCCGTGTTGCTGCAGCAGCGCCGCAGGCCCCACGCCCGAAAGCTGCAGGATCTGCGGCGAACCGATGGCGCCCGCGCTGAGCAGCACCTCCCGGGTGGCGTGCACGGTGAGCGTCTCGCGGCCGGTCCAGACTTCGGCGCCGGTGCAGCGTGGGCTGCCGTCTGGCGCGGTGTCGAACAGCAGGCGGCAGACGTGAGCACCGTTCCAGAGCTCGAAGTTCTTGCGGCCATAGCAGGTCGGGCGCAGAAACGCCTTGGCTGCGTTCCAGCGCCAGCCGCCCTTCTGATTCACCTCGAAATAGCTGACGCCCTCGTTGCTGCCGCGGTTGAAGTCGTCGGTGGCGGGAATGCCGGCCTGTTGTGCCGCCTGGGCGAAGGCGTCGAGGATGTCCCAGCGCAGGCGCTGCTTCTCCACGCGCCATTCGCCACCGTGGCCGTGCAGCGCGGCGAAGGCGGGGTCGGTGGCACGGTCGGCACCGGCATCGCGGCGCCAGTGGTTTTCATGGGCGATGAAGTCGGGCAGGCAGGCGTCCCAGCGCCAGGTGTCGTCGCCGGTGAGGGCGGCCCAGGCGTCGTAGTCGCGGGCCTGGCCGCGCATATAGATCATGCCGTTGATGCTGCTGCACCCGCCCAGCACCTTGCCGCGCGGGTAGCGCAGGGTGCGGCCGTTGAGCCCGGGGTCGGCTTCGGTCTGGTAGAGCCAGTCGGTGCGCGGGTTGCCGATGCAGTACAGATAGCCCACGGGAATGTGGATCCAGTGGTAATCGTCCTTGCGCCCGGCCTCGATCAGCAGCACGCGCTTGTCGGCATCGGCGCTCAGGCGGTTGGCCAGCAGGCTGCCCGCGGTGCCCGCGCCGATGATGATGTAGTCGAAGGTGGAGTCGCTCATGGTGCGTGCATCATGACATGACCGCGCCGAACGGTTGCAAGACGCGGTGCCGCCATGCCGCAGCGGCGGCGCGTTCGGCTTACTTCGCCGTGGGCATGACGAACTCGGCGCCTTTGGGCGTGCTTTCCGGCCAGCGCTGCATGATGCTCTTCTGCTTGGTGTAGAAGCGCACGCCTTCCTCGCCATAGGCATGCATGTCGCCGAACAGGCTGGCCTTCCAGCCGCCGAAGCCATGCCAGGCCATCGGCACTGGAATGGGCACGTTGATGCCCACCATGCCGGCCTGGACGCGGCGGCCGAACTCGCGCGCCACATGACCGTCACGGGTGAAGCAGGCCACGCCGTTGCCGTAGGCATGGGCATTCACAAGATCGAGCGCCGAGCCGAAGTCGGCCACGCGCACGCACGACAGCACCGGGCCGAAGATCTCTTCCTGGTAGATGCGCATGTCGGGCGTCACGTGATCGAACACCGTGCCGCCGATCCAGAAACCGGCTTCATGACCGGGTACCGCCTGGCCGCGACCGTCCACCAGCAGCTTCGCGCCTTGCTCCACGCCCGAGGCAATGTAGCTTGCGATGCGCTCGCGTGCCGCGTCGGTGACGATGGGCCCCATCTCGGCGTCGAGTTCCATGCCGTTTTTCACCTTCAGCGCCTGCGTGCGCTCCACGAGGCGGGGCAGGATCTTGTCGGCCACGTCGCCCACCAGCACGCCCACCGAGATGGCCATGCAGCGCTCGCCGGCCGAGCCGAAGGCACTGCCCATCAGGGCATCCACGACCTGATCGAGGTCGGCGTCAGGCATCACCACCATGTGGTTCTTGGCGCCGCCCAGCGCCTGCACGCGCTTGCCCTGGCGGGCGGCCTCTTGCGCAATGTGATGCGCCACCGGGGTCGAGCCGACGAAGCTGATGGCCTTCACGTCCGGGTTCGCCAGCAGGGCATCCACCGCCACCTTGTCGCCCTGCACGACGTTGAACACGCCGTCGGGCAGGCCGGCCTGCTTGAGCAGTTCGGCCATGAACAGGCTGGGCGAAGGATCGAGCGGGCTGGGCTTGAGCACGAAGGTATTGCCCGCGGCGATGGCCACCGGGAACATCCACATCGGCACCATGCAGGGGAAGTTGAACGGGGTGACACCGGCCACCACGCCCAAGGGCTGTCGCATCGTCCAGTTGTCGATGCCGGTGGATACCTGCTCGGTGTAGTCGCCCTTGAGCAGTTGCGGAATGCCGCAGGCGAACTCGACGATCTCGATGCCGCGGGTGACCTCGCCCTGTGCGTCGGTGAACACCTTGCCGTGCTCGGCGGTGATCATGGCGGCCAGGGTGTCGCGGTGCTGGTTGAGCAGGTCGAGGAATTTGAACATCACCCGGGCACGGCGGATCGGCGGCATGTCGGCCCATTTCGGAAACGCGGCGTGTGCGGCGGCGACGGCGGTGTCCACCTGGACCGCATCAGCCAGTTCGACCTGTCTCGACACGGCACCCGTGGCCGGGTTGAACACGGCCTGCTTGCGTGCGCCCTCGGCCGAAACCGTGCGTCCGCCAATGAAATGCACCGCGTCGGCGGTGCCTGTGAACGGGTGCGGTGCGCCCATGATGGAGTCTCCTGTGAACAACGGCCATGAGAAAGATCCATTCAGTCTAGGAGCCGTCCCGTCGTTTGAACAGCGCTCTAAACTGACAACATTGTTTTGAAAAATGAACAATCAATTCTCTGGAGGAAGTGATGTCCCTGTCTTTGGCCACGCGTGACGATCTGCTCTGGCAACAAGTGCACTGGCTGGGCACCATCGCCGCGCAGGGCAGCGTGACCGCTGCCGCGCAGCGACTCGGGGTCTCCAAGGCCGCAGTCAGTCAGCAGCTTGCCGCGCTGGAGCGCCGCGTCGGCGTCCCCCTGGTGCGGCGGACCACTCGCACCCTGCGTCTGACCGAAGCCGGACAGCGACTCGTCGACGAGACGGCGCCTGCATTCGCCCAGATCGTGCACAGCGTTGGCGCGGTGCACGATCTGGCTGCATCGCCGCGTGGACTGGTGCGCGTCACGGCCCCGGTGGCGCTGGGGCGGCAGCATGTGGCACCGCACGTTCTGAGCTTTTTGCGCCAATATCCGGATATCCAGGTCGAACTGGATCTGTCGGACCGGTTGACCAATCTGCCGCAAGAGGGCTTCGATCTGGCCGTGCGGCACGTGGCCGCGCCGCCGGACAGTCATGTGGCGTGGAAGCTGTGCGACACCCGCTCCCTGCTGGTGGCCAGTGCGGCCTATCTGCGCAGGCATGGTCAGCCCGACCATCCCGAGGATCTCGCGCGGCACGCCTGCCTGACCTATCTGCGCCCAGGTGCCGCCATTTGGATGTTCGAACAGCCAGGGGACAAAGCGGCTGAACCCCAGCGCGTGCGCGTGACCGTGCAGGGGCCGCTGAGGGCCAACACCAGCGAAGTGCTGCGGGAAGCGGCGCGTGCCGGGCTGGGCATCGCTCTGGCGCCCGACTTCAGCCTTGATCTGGGCGGTCGCTCATCCACGCTGCGGACGGTACTGCCGCAATGGCGGGCCGTGGGCTTCTTCGGTCAATCCATTTACGCGATTCGACCCTGGAGCCCAAGCACGCCTCGCGCGGTCCAGCTTCTGGTCGAGCACCTGCGAGAGTCGCTGGCCAGCAGCTTTTGACGCCGCGTCAAAGCCACGTTGCGCCCCGCTGAAAGGTGGACTAGGATATTGATAAGTTTAAACAATTAAACATATCAACGCTGAGTAAGGCATGACCAAAGAGAACCCTTCCAGCGTTGCGGGCCATGGCGTCGACCCGCAACTGCTCAACCAGATCGCGCACACCTTCTCGGACTGCACTCCGCTCTTCTTTGCCCTGGGTGAGACGGGGCGGCAGCAGATCCTGCTGCTGCTGACCCAGGACACCGAGCTCAACGTCAGCCAGCTGGCGCAGCGACTGCCGCTATCGCGGCCTGCCATCAGCCACCACCTCAAGATCCTGCGCCAGGCGGGGCTGGTTACCGTACGCCAAGCGGGGGTGGAGAACTATTACGCCCTCAGTGCGGACGATGCGCTGGTGCTGCTCAAAAAATTCGTGGCCGAAATCGAGGCCAGCTGCTGAGAGCGGCAGAGCGCATGGCCGGTACGTTTGGGTTATTTAAGTTTATAAGTTTGAACGCATGGATGAAAGGGCGACATGATGGAACCTCAGCGTTGGGCCGTGGTCACCGGGGCTTCCGGCGGCATAGGCCGAGATATCGCACGCGAGCTGGCAGCGCGCGGCTACAACCTGATCGTGACGGCGCGGGATGAGGCGAAGCTGCAGACTCTCGCGGCCGCGTTGACGGCTGACCACGGCGTGAGCTGCCTGTGCGTGCCCGTCGATCTGGGCGCGATCGACGGCCCCGAGCAACTGGTCGCGCGCATCGCTGCGGCCGACATCTCGCCCAGCGTGCTGGTCAACAATGCGGGCTATGGCGTTTACGGACCGCTGGCGCAGGCGGACGTGGCCCAGACCCAGGGCATGATCGATCTCAACATCAGTGCACTCACCCGCCTGACGATGCGACTTCTGCCCGATCTGTTGCGTCAGGGCCGCGGGCATATTCTCAATGTCGCCAGCACCGCGGCCTTTCAGCCGGGGCCGGGTATGGCGGTGTACTTTGCGTCCAAGGCGTACGTGCTGTCTTTCAGCGAGGCTTTGGACGCCGAGTTGCGCTCACAGGGCGTTCGGGTCACCGCGCTGTGTCCCGGGGCCACGCTCACCGACTTCGGCACCCGCGCGCAGGGGCAGCGATCGGCCTTGTTCAAGGGACACCTCGCCACCTCGGAAGCCGTGGCGCGCTACGGAGTGCAGGCGATGGAGCGGGGCCAGCGGGTGGCTGTTCACGGCCTGTTCAACCGCCTTCTGGCCATGGGCGTGAGGTTTACCCCGCGGTCTCTGGCGACCGCACTGGCGGGCTGGAAGATGCGCGAGGTCTGACGGCGTCCCCCAAAAAAGTCAGCTCACCGGGAGATGCCCGCAGACAGGGCAAAGCGGGTTGCGTTGCAGGTTGACGGTCTGGAAATCAGTGTCCAGCGCATCGATCAGCAGCAGCCTGCCGCGCAGGGTCTGGCCGGTCTGGCACAGAATTTTCAGGGCCTCAACGGCCTGCAGACTGCCCACCAGGCCAACCAGCGGGGCGAGCACGCCCATGGTGGCGCAGTTCACCTCCTCGGCGGGGGCGTCTTGTGGGAACAGGCAGGCATAGCAGGGGCCGCGCTCACCCCCAGCGTCGCGGCGGGTATCGAACACGCTGACCTGGCCCGCGAAGCGCAGGGCCGCGCCGCTGACCAGCGGAACGCCATGGCTGACGCAGGCGCGGTTCAGCGCGTGGCGCGTGGCGAAGTTGTCGCTGCAATCCAGCGCCACGTCGGCGCTTGCGACCAGCTCCTGCAACTGGGCCGAGTCCGCCCGGTGCGCTAGCGCGTGGATCTGGATCTCGGGGTTGATCTGGAGCATGGCGACCCGGGCCGAGTCGACCTTGCGCTGGCCCAGGCGCGCTTCGGTATGGGCGATCTGCCGCTGCAGATTGGTCAGATCGACCGTGTCGTCATCGATCAGGGTGATGCGGCCGACGCCTGCGCTGGCCAGATAGAGGGCGGCCGGAGACCCCAGGCCACCGGCCCCGAGAATGAGGGCATGGCTGGCACCGAGACGTTCCTGACCTTCGATGCCAACTTCGTCGAGCAGAATGTGCCGCGAGTAACGCAGCAATTGGCGATCGTCGAGGGACATGCCGGCGGCCGCCAACCCTGGTGACGGATTCCTGCCCTTACTTGCCCTTGCTGACGCCGCTGGCGTCGGCCTTGGGACTGCTGGCCGGGCCTGATGCGGCCGGGGTTTTCGCCTTGGCCGTCTGCGCGGGATGCTTGGCCGTCACCACCGGCTTGCCTTCGAGGTAATTCATCGCCTGCGTGACCTGCCAGTCTTCCTTGCTGGCATATTCGGGCAGCTTGGGCAGCTTGTTCGGGTCTTTCTGGAGTTCGGCTTCGAGCAGTCGCCGGGCGTCTTCCTGCTTGCGCACGTCGTCCTCGACACGCTTGGCATCGGCCGCCTCGTTGCCGGTGCCGATCTGGTTTTTGTAATCGATCTCGCGCATGCGCAGGGCGGCGTAGGGGTCGCCGCTCTCCAGCGGATCGACCTCATAGTTCGGGGTGATGCCCTTGCCCTGGATCGACTGGCCGTTGGGCGTGTAGTAACGCGCCGTGGTCAGCTTGAGCGCGGTATCGGGCCCAAGGGGCAGCACGGTCTGGACCGATCCCTTGCCGAATGACAGCGTGCCCATGACCACCGCGCGCTTGTAGTCTTGCAGCGCGCCGGTCACGATCTCGGAAGCCGAGGCCGAGCCGCCATTGATCAGCACCACCAGCTTCACCGTCTTGACGCCCGCCGGCAGGGTTTCCAGCGGGTTGTCGCCAGCGCGGCTCATGTAATCGCTGGGCGTGTTGCGATAGGTGGCGTTGGCCTCGGGCATCTGGCCCTTGGTGCTGACGATGGCGGCATCATTGGGAAGAAACACCGAGGCCACGCCGACCGCGCTTTCCAGCAATCCGCCCGGATCGTTGCGCAGGTCGAGGATTAGACCCTTCATGGCCGGATCTTCCTTGTAGAGCGCATCGATCTTGGCCACGAAGCTCTTGAGCGTATCGGCCTGGAACTGGGTGATGCGAACCCAGCCGTAGCCCGGGGCGATCATCTTGCCCTTGACGCTCTGCACCTGAATCAGCTCGCGCGTCACGGTGAAGGTGAGGGTGCGGTTCTCGGCCTTGCGCAGCACGGTGAGCGTGACCTTGGTGCCCGGCTTGCCGCGCATGAGCTTGACCGCGTCGTTCAGGCTCAGCCCCTTCACGGCGGTGCTGTCGATGCGGGTGATCAGGTCACCGGCGTGAATGCCGGCACGCGCGGCAGGAGAGCCCTCGATGGGGGACACCACCTTGACCAGTCCGTCTTCGGCGGCAATCTCGATGCCCACGCCCACGAACTTGCCGCTGGTACTTTCCTTGAAATCCTTGAAATCCTTCTTGTCGAGGTATTCCGAGTGAGGATCGAGGTTGTTGACCATGCCATTGATGGCGTTTTCGACCAGCTTCTTGCCGTCGACCGGCTCGAAAAAGTCGGCCTTGATCAGGCCGTAAACCGCGGCAAACTGTTGCAGTTCCTCCAGCGGGATCGGCGACGTCGTGTTGCGCGCCAGCGCCTGGACTTGCAGGGTGGCCATGATGCCCGTGATGGCACCAACGACAACCCAGGCTGCGACTCGGAATTTACTGGCCATGGTGGGTCAAGCGGAGTGTCTGCGAAGAGCGGGAAGTATAGGGGCTACGCTCTCGGGGCGGCGTAGCTGCCCTGCATCCCGCAGGGCGCCTGCGGGATAGACCGCCGAGGAAGAACCCGGTAGCAATCAGACCTTGCCGCCCGCGGCGTTGAGGTAGTAGCGCTGCAAAGGCTTGAGATCGCCGTCCAGCTCGTACACCAGCGGAATGCCGTTGGGAATATTCAGCCCGGTGATGTCATCGTCGGAGATGTTCTCCAGATACTTCATGATGGCGCGCATGGAGTTGCCGTGCGAGACCACCAGCGTGCGCTTGCCCGCCTTGATGGCCGGTGCCAGCGATTCGTGCCAGAACGGCAGAACCCGTGCGATGGTGTCCTTCAGGCATTCGGTCAGCGGCAGCTCTTCGGGTTTGAGGCGCGCGTAGCGCGGATCGGCGGCCAGTTCCTGACGGTGGCTGTCGTCGAGCGGGGGCGGCGGAATGTCGTAGCTGCGACGCCAGATGTGTACCTGCTCGTCGCCGAACTTGGCGGCGGTTTCCGCCTTGTTCAATCCCTGAAGCGCGCCGTAGTGGCGCTCGTTGAGGCGCCAGGTGTGCACGACCGGCAGCCACATGGCGTCGAGTTCATCGAGGGTCAGCCACAGGGTGCGCACCGCGCGTTTGAGCACCGAGGTGTAGGTCAGATCGAAGCCGTAACCCAGTTCCTTGAGCAGTCGCCCGGCGGCGCGGGCTTCCCGGATGCCTTGCTCGGTCAGATCGACATCGGTCCAGCCGGTAAAGCGGTTTTGCTGGTTCCAGGTCGATTCACCGTGGCGTAGCAGGACGAGTTTGTACATGGGAGTCTCGGAGTGCGAAGTCAAGAAGGATGGCCTCAGTAGGCGCGTCAGCGCATGGCACAGGCAGAATAGTAGTCCACGCGTCGTGCGTCGCTGCACTGCAGCAATTCACTCGACTCGCAAGGAGGCTGATAACCATACATCAGCGCTTGCGGATTTGATTTTTTAGAATGTCCACCTTTCTGGGAGATCGTGAAGTGCAGTTCATCATCGAAAACTGGGCCCTCGTCCTGATTGCCTTGACCTCTGGCGGCATGCTGTTGTGGAGTTCCTACGGCGGCATCTCGGGGTCGGACGGCGTCAGCGCGGCGCAGGCCGTGCTCAAGGTCAACCGCGAAAAAGGCGTGATGATCGACGTCTGCGAACCGGCGGAGTTTCAGGCCGGGCACGCCGTGGGCAGCAAGAGCATTCCGCTGGGCCAGCTCGACAAGCGTCTGAGCGATCTGCCCAAGGACAAGAACGCACCCGTGCTGGTGATGTGCGCTTCGGGCATGCGCGCCAAGCGCGCCGCGGCGCAGTTGCGCAAGGAAGGCTTTGTGAACGCCTCGGCCATTGCCGGCGGCATGCGGGCTTGGCGAGAAGCCGGGCTGCCGGTCGAGAAAGGATGAGCGTCGAATGAACAAGGTTCGCATGTATACCTCCGCCGTCTGCCCGTACTGCATTCGCGCCAAGGCGCTGCTGCAGAAGCGCGGCGTTGCAGAGATCGAGGAGATCCGCATCGATCTCGATCCCGGGGAGCGCCAGCACATGATGGCGGCGACCGGCCGCCGCACGGTGCCGCAGATTTTCATCGGCGACACCCATGTGGGCGGTTGCGATGATCTCTACGCGCTCGACGCCCGGGGCGGTCTGATGGCGCTGCTGCGCGAAGCGGCCTGAGACCCGCGCGGCCGGCCGGTGGGTTGGACGGCTCCGTCGCGCCACAGGCCTAGAATCCCTCGCAATCAATCGACGCCCGCATCCTGCGGGCTTTTTTCCATGGAGAATTTTTGATGAGCGCCACCCCCGAGAACACTCAGTCTGCCGATCCGGTTTTCATGCTGCAGCGCTGCTATTTGAAAGATCTTTCGCTGGAGCAGCCGAATTCGCCGCAGATCCTGCTGGAGCAGCAGCAGCCCAATGTGGATGTTCAGATGAGCGTGGAAGCGCAACCCGTCGTCGAGGGGCTGTTCGAGGTCACCGTGGCAGCCACCATCACGGCCCGCATGCAGGACCGCGTGCTGTTTCTGGTGGAAGGCAAGCAGGCCGGGATTTTCGAGCTGCGCAACATCCCGCAGGAACATGCCGACATGCTGCTGGGCATCGCCTGTCCGCAGACCGTCTATCCCTATCTGCGCGCCAATCTTGCCGACACCATCACCCGCGCGGGCTTCCCGCCGGTTCACCTGGCCGAAATCAACTTCCAGGCCATGTACGAACAGCAGCAGGCGCAGCAGCAGGCCGCCAACGACGCGCCTTCCATCATCACGCCCGACCGCCTGAACTGATCGCTCCGTTGATCGATCGCACGCCATCTTGCCGATGCAGCCGCACACGCCTCGCTCGCTGACCGTGCTGGGCGCCGGTGCCTGGGGTACGGGCATCGCTTGCCAGATTGCCGCGCATCAGGCCGTCTTGCTCTGGGGGCGCGACGCGGCGCAGATGCAGCAGTTGCAGGCCACGCGCCTCAACGCGGCCTATCTTCCCGAAGTGGCTTTGCCGCCGGCCTTGAGCGTCACGGCGGATCTGGACGCCGCGCTGCGTCACGCCGCCGGTCCCCAAGGCCTGCTGCTGCTGGCGGTGCCGGTATCCGGGCTGCGGGCCACGGCACAGGCGGTGCGGATTTTCAACGCCGACAAGCCGCACGGCGCGCGGGTGCGGCATCTGGTCTGGCTGTGCAAGGGCTTCGAGCAGGGCAGCGGCCTGCTGCCGCATGCCGTGATCGATGCCGTGTTCGCCGGCATGGATGCGCCCCCGGCGACGGGTGCGCTGTCCGGGCCGAGCTTTGCGCTGGAGGTCGCGCGCGGCCTGCCCGTGGCGCTCACCCTGGCCAGCGCCGACGCCGAGCTGCGACAGTCTGCCGTGGCGGCCCTGCATCATGGCGCGATGCGCATCTACGCCACGCCCGACGTCGTCGGCGTGGAGGTGGGTGGCGCGGTGAAGAACGTGCTGGCCATCGCCACCGGCGTGAGTGACGGCATGGGGCTGGGCCACAACGCGCGCGCCGCGCTCATCACCCGGGGGCTGGCCGAGATGTCAAGGCTGGGCGTGGCGCTGGGTGGTCAGGCCGATACCTTCATGGGCTTGAGCGGCCTGGGTGATCTGGTGCTCACCGCCACTGGCGATCTGTCCCGCAATCGCCGGGTCGGTCTGGCGCTGGCGCAGGGCCAGAAGCTGGAGCAGGTGGTGGCTGCGCTGGGTCATGTGGCCGAGGGCGTGCATACCGCGAAGACCGCGCTCGCGCTGGCGCGCGCCCACCGCGTGGCCATGCCCATCACCGAAGCGGTGAGCCGTCTGCTCGAAGGCAAACTGACGCCGCAGGCGGCACTCAGCGGGCTGCTGCAGCGCCAGCCGCGCGGCGAATGAGCCCGTCTTCATTCCTACGGACTTCGCATGATTGAACTTCTGGTCGGCCTGGGCAATCCCGGGCCCGAGCATGCCCTGGATCGCCACAATGCCGGCTTCTGGCTGGTGGACCAGATCGCCACCGCCGCTGGCGCCAGCCTCAAGCCCGAACGCGGCTTTTTCGGCGACGTCGCGCGCGTGCGCCTGGGCGGCCGCGAGCTCTGGCTGCTCGAACCCAGCACCTATATGAACCGCTCCGGCCAGTCCGTCGGCGCCTTCGCCCGCTTCTACAAGATCGCGCCGCAGAACATTCTGGTGGCGCACGACGAACTCGATCTGCCGCCGGGCCAGGCCAAGCTCAAGCTGGGCGGCGGCCACGCCGGACACAACGGCCTGCGCGACCTCATCGCCCATCTGGGGACGCCCGATTTCTGGCGCCTGCGCCTGGGCATCGGCCACCCGGGCGACCGGGCGGCGGTGATCGGCTTCGTGCTGGGCAAGCCGCCGCAATCCGAGCTGAAACTGATCGAGCAGGCCATGGAGCAGTCGCAGGCCGTGCTGCCGCACCTGCTCAAAGGCGAGTTCGAGGCCGCGATGATGCAGCTTCATCGCAGCAACCGCGGTGAGCCTGGCAAGAAGTCTGGCTCACCGCCCGCCCAAGGTTGACGCCATGCGAACCGCGGTGCGACTTCCGGGCTTGTCCCTGGTGCTTTGGGCGACGCTGATGGCGTGCGCCGGCGCTGACGTTGGCGCGCAGACGACGGACGACGGCAAGACTGCGCCGGTGTGGCGTTGCGGCAATCTGTATTCGCACCAGCCTTGCGGATCGGGTCAGACGATTCCCGCGCAGGACGGCCGCACGCCCGAACAACGCGAGCAGGCCGACCATCAGCAGCAGCGCCTCAAAGACCTGCTCGACGCCCGCGATCAAGAGCGCGCCGCCGCCGAGGCGCAGGAGGCTCGCAGGGCCGCGGCGGCACAGCTTGCGCAGCGCCGGGAGCAGGCTTTGCAGGCGCGCAAGGCCGAGCAGGCGGCAAAGCGGGCGCAGGCTGCGCATCACAAGCACCGTCTGCACAAGATCAAGGAACGTCAGGTGAAGGTGCCCGCGCCCGCCGAGGCCAGTCCCTGAGCGCACCCTAAGCGCACCCTAAGCGCACCCTGAGCGGCGCGCCACGCGCGCTTTCAGGGCTGAAGCGCCTTGGCCGCGGTGAGCTGGCGATACTTGTCCAGCAATTGTTCGCGGCTTTCCACACGGTCGGGACGCACGGGAATGCAGTTCACCGGGCAGACCTGCACGCATTGCGGCGTGTCGAAATGGCCCACGCACTCGGTGCAGCGGTTCGGGTCGATCTCATAGATCTCGGGGCCCATGGAAATCGCCTCGTTCGGGCATTCGGGCTCGCACACATCGCAGTTGATGCAGTCGTCGGTGATCCACAGGGCCATGATGCGCCTTCAGTTTGCAGCCGAGCGGCGCTGGGCCACCTTGGCCTGCAGCCGCTCCATCACCAAGGGGACCACGAACTTGCTCACATCGCCACCAAGCATGGCGATTTCCCGCACGAACGTCCCGGAAATGAACTGATACTGGTCGGCCGGGGTGAGGAACAGGGTTTCGACGTCGGGCATGAGCTGGCGGTTCATGCCGGCCATCTGGAATTCGTATTCGAAGTCGCTCACCGCCCGCAGCCCGCGCACCACCACCTGGCCGCCGCGTGTCACGACGAAGTCGCGCAGCAGTCCGGTGAAACCGCTGACCTCGACGTTGGGATACGGCGCCAGGACTTCGCGTGCGATCTCCAGGCGCTCGTCCAGGGTGAACATGGCGTTCTTGTGATGGCCGGCCGCGATGGCGACCACAAGCCTGTCGCACAACTTGCTGGCGCGGCGCACCAGGTCTTCATGGCCGCGGGTGAGCGGATCGAAGGTGCCGGGGTAGATGGCGAGCAGCATGACAGCGGGGCGGACGAGGGAGGGAAGGCGCAGTTTAGGGGTTTTGCGCCGACTGCGCGTCGGATGTGTTGCGATGCAGCAAAGCAAAATGGACCTGGCCCGCACGCCCGCGCCGCCAGAGCGTCCAGCCTTCTGCAGCGAGGGCATCGAACAGATCGCCCGTATCGGCTTCGACATAGACCAGGCCTTGCGGCGTGAGCAGGGGCTGCACCGCCTGCAGCGCGGCGAGCTGCTGCGCGCTGGCGTAGGGCGGGTCGATGAACACCACGTCGAAGCGCTCACCAGCGCGTGCCAGACCGTGCGTGGACGCGAGCGCATCGGCCGCGCGCACCTGCACCTGCGCGGCGCCCAGGCGTTGCGCCGCTGCGGTGATGGCGGCCGCGCAGCGCGGCTGCTGTTCGATCAGCAGCACCGAGGCCGCGCCGCGCGAGGCCGCCTCCAGCCCGAGCGCGCCGCTGCCTGCATACAGATCGAGCACACGCAGGCCGGCAAGCGTCTGACCGAGCCAGTTGAACACGGTCTCGCGGACCCGGTCCGGCGTGGGGCGCAGGCCCGGCAAATCGGGCACGGTCAGTTTGCTGCGTTTCCACAAACCCCCAATGATGCGGACTTCACCGCCATGGGGACGAGGGCGGCGAGCGGCGGGCGTTGGGGCGCGGCGGCCTGGAGAGGATGTTTTCATGGGCAGGTAAATTGTAGGGAAGCTGCACCCGCCTTCTGTGTTCTCCCTTGTTCGATCGGCCGTCCATGTTCCGCTTCTTCAAACGCAAATCCGCTCCCGAAACCGTCGCCCCCGAGGTGACGGTCGAGGTCGTGCCCGAGGCGACGCCTTCGGACAGGCCGATGGCCGAGGCGGTCTCGCTCCCGGCGCCCGCGCCGACGTTCGAGCCTGCATTGCCGGACGACGACACGTCGGCGCAAGCCATGCAGGTCGTGGAGGAGGCGCCCGCCTCCGGCTGGTTCAGCCGCCTGCGATCAGGCCTGCGCAAGACCGGTGCGGGTTTGAACGGGCTTTTCGGCGGCAGCAGGATCGACGAAGCACTTTATGAGGAACTCGAATCCGCCCTGATCATGGCCGATGCCGGCATGCCCGCCACCACCGCCTTGCTGGCCGATCTGCGGCGGCGGGTGAAAGCAGCCCGCGCGGAGACGCCGATGCAGGTCCGCGCCTTGCTGGCCGACGCGCTGGCCGATCTGCTCGGGCCCCTGCAGAAGCCGCTTGACATCGGCCGCCAGAGCCCCACCGTCTTGATGATGGTGGGCGTCAATGGCGCGGGCAAGACCACGACCATTGGCAAGCTCACCCAGCATCTGCTGGGCGCTGGCGCGAAAGTGCTGCTGGCCGCAGGCGATACCTTCCGCGCCGCGGCGCGCGAGCAACTCGTCGCCTGGGGTCAGCGCAACGCCGTGCAGGTGATCGCCCAGGACGGGGGCGATCCGGCCGCCGTGGCGTTCGACGCCGTCAGCGCTGGCAAGGCACGCGGGATGGACGTCGTCATCGTCGATACGGCGGGCCGGCTGCCCACTCAATTGCACCTGATGGAAGAGCTCAGGAAGGTCAGGCGCGTGGTGGCCAAAGCCATGGACGGCGCCCCGCACGAGGTGCTGCTGGTCATCGACGCGAACAACGGCCAGAACGCTCTGGCGCAGGTGCGCGCCTTCGACGATGCGCTCGGCCTCACCGGCCTGGTCATCACCAAGCTCGACGGCAGCGCCAAAGGCGGGGTGATCGCCGCCATCGCCCGCGAACGGCCGGTGCCGGTGTATTTCATCGGCGTGGGCGAAGGGCTGGAGGATCTGCAGACCTTCGATGCCCGCGCGTTTGCACGGGCACTGGTCGGCGATTGACGCCGGTCGAAAGGGTCGTTCCCGAGAGGTTGGCCCTTCAGGGCGGTGTGGCGTGCACACAGCCCTGAAGGGGGCTTCAGTGCAGCGTATGCAGGTAGCCCACGATGGCCACGGCCTGGGCGTGTGAGAGTCGGCCGACCCAGCGCGGCATGGGCGGCTGAAGGTGCTCGCCGTCTTCGTCCTTGCCTTGCAGAATGGCGCGAACGATCAGGGCGTCGCTGTGGTGATACACCGCTTCGAGATGCGGCGCCCGCAGGTTGGCGGCGACCACATGCCCGAACCGCGCACCTCCGCGCCCATCCGCCTGATGGCAGGAGGCGCAATGTTCATCGAACAGGGTTTTTCCGGCCAGCAAGGCGGGCGGCCGGGGCTCGTGCCGCATGGGCGCCGAAGGCGATGCCGAGGCCGTCGGGGGCAGAACAGACAGGCCGATCAGACAGCCCAGAGTGATGGATTTCCACATGGGGGATGTTTCAGGAGTGTTGTGTGCGTCATGGCCGCGGGATCAGGTCCCGCGGCGTCGAGGTTGCAGGCCGCGCGGGAATCAGCGTGCGTGCGGGAAGTCTTGCACGTAGGCGTAGACGGGATGGTCGAGCATGCCCGCAGGCGCCACGCGCTGCAGATTGATTCTGGACGCTTCACGCACGCCGTCGAAATCGAAGGCGAACTGCTGGTTGTTGAGCTTGAAGTCCACCGTCTGGCCCCAATCCACGTTCACGTTGTCGGTCGTGGGGGTGAGGACCAGGGTTTGCGTGGCCATGGCCGGCGTGGATGCATCGCCGACAAGACTGGTGGGAACGGCCGCCTGGGCGGCGACGGCCATGGACAGACCGGCCAGGACGATGAAGACAGAGCGTTTTTGCATGATGTGTACTCCTTGACAGGGCCGAGGCCCCGGTTGTTGATCGCCACACCGCGTTTTGCCGTGTGGACGACTGCAGTGTTCGCGCGCCGCCTTAGCACTTCCTTAGAGGGGGTATGGCGCGGCGCGGACCGAGGCGACAACCCATCGTGGCGCCGTGATGCGAATGGAGCAGACCCGCCATCGGGCCGATGTCGGCGGCGACTGCCGCGTTCAGCGCGACTCGGGAAGAAGGCTCAGCGCCATCGCTTCGGACAGGTTTCTGTCACCGCGCTGGCGCAGCGCCTCGATGGCGCCCTGACGGTCGCGCGGTTCCCGGTTCTGGCTCAGTTTGGCCTTGCCTTCGAGCCGGGTGAGGGTGATCTCGATGCCGACGATGGTCTGCAGCATGGCATCGATGTAGTCGGGCGCGGCGTCGCCCATCTTCCAGGGGCGGGGCTCGTGCGCCTCATGGGTGCGCGTGAGCCGGGCCACCACCCCGCGCACGAAACGCTCGTCGTCGTGCACGGTGAGCCGCCCGTGGGCGTGGACGGCTTCGTAGTTCCAGGTGGGCACCTGCCGATGCGTCTCGTGCTTGCTCGGATACCAGCTCGGCGAGATGTAGCCCCCGGCGCCACGGAAGACGACCAGCACCTCGGCGCCGTTGCGGCATTGCTGCCACACCGGGTTGGCGCGGGCCACGTGGCCGGTGAGCCTGCCCAGCCCGCCCGGCGCCGCGTCGAACTCGAAAGGGATGTGGTTGGCGTCGAGTCCCTCGGCGGTCTGCGTGATCAGTATCCCCAGGGGATGCGCGCGCAGGAGGCGCTGCCATTCGTCGGGCTGGGTGATGGCGAAGTGGGCAGGAAGGTACATGGCGTTGACTTTCGATGGGATGGCAGCCTGCGCGCAGGCCGTTGGCCTGTGCCATGATGCCGCAGAACAGGCTCGCGCCTCAGCCCAGCACGCCCATGATGGCCGCGCCGCCCAGCACCACGGCCCACGGCGGGGCCTTCCAGATCTGCAGCAACAGCAGCGCGGCCAGGGCCAGGGCGAAATCGCGCGGCGTGTGGATGGCGGCCGTCCACACCGGGTCGTAGAAGGCCGCCAGCAGCAGGCCGACGACGGCGGCGTTGATGCCCATGAGCGCACTGCGCAGAGCGGGATGGCTGCGTAGCGCATTCCAAAGCGGCAGGGCGCCCGCCACGAGCAGAAAACCGGGCAGGAAGATGGCCAGTAGCGCCACGGTGGCCCCCACCCATCCGCCCGGTCCCTGGGCCGAGGCCGCACCCAGAAACGCCGCGAAGGTGAACAGCGGACCGGGCACCGCCTGCGCGGCGCCGTAGCCCGCGAGAAAGGTGGCGTTGTCCATGCCGCCGGGCACGACCTGGGCCTGCAGCAGCGGCAGCACCACGTGGCCGCCGCCGAACACCAGAGCCCCGGCCCGGTAAAAACCGGCCAACAGCGACAGCGTCGGCTGCTGCGCCGAGGCCGCCAGAACCGGCAGCCCGACCAGCAGCACACCGAACGCTCCGAGCAGCATCCAGGCGCTGCGCCGCTGCAGCGTCAGCTGCAACGGCGCATGGACCGCTTCCAGGGGCGCACGGATCAGCCAGCGCCCCACTACCGCGCCCAGCACGATGACCGCGAGTTGCCCGGCCACCCCGGGGACCACGGCAGCCAGCACGGCGGCGGCCACTGCCAGACTGGCGCGCGTCCGGTCGTGGCAGAGGCTGCGGCCCATGCCCCAAAGAGCCTGCGCCACCACGGCCACCGCGACGAGCTTGAGCCCGTGCAGCCAGCCGCCGTGAGTCAGCCCGCCGACGTGGGTCAACAGCAGGGCGAACGCCGCCATGGCCAGCGCCGAGGGCAGGGTGAAGCCCAGCCAGGCCGCGAAGGCGCCGGGCAGACCGCCGCGCACCAGACCCAGGCCCATGCCCACCTGGGAACTGGCCGGGCCGGGCAGGAACTGGCACAGCGCCACCAGATCGCCGTAAGCCTGCGCCGAGATCCAGCCGCGCCGCTCGACGAACTCGCGGCGGAAAGACTCCAGGTGGGCGATCGGGCCGCCGAAGGCGGTCAGGCCCAGTCGCAGGAAGGCCGCGAAGATGGGGCCGGGGCGGTCGGTCAGGGGAGGTGTTGTCGTGTCGGACATTGGGGTTATCGAGCTACCCGGTCGGGCCGTGAAAATTCTATGGATGCAGCATGACACCGAGGAGACCGCCATGCGCCGATTCGCCAGCTTCGCTTTCGCCGTGCTCATGCTGCCCGCCAGCGTTCTAGCGGCCACCGTGCAGATTCAGATCAAGGGCATGAATTTTCATCCGGCCGCGGTCAGCGTGGCGCCGGGCACCACGGTGATCTGGACCAATGCCGACGCCTTCGGCCACACCGCCACCAGCGATACCAGGCTGTGGGATTCGGGCATGCTTCAGCCCGGGCAGACCTTCAGCCATACCTTCGACAAGCCCGGCAGCTATCCGTATCACTGCGCGGTGCATACCTTCATGACCGGGGTGGTGACGGTGAAGTGAGCCTGGGCAGGGTTTCCTCCGCGCGCAGCCACACCCACGCGCCCGAGGCCAGCAGCAGCGCGGCGGTACACCAGAACGCCGGGGCGATCAGGCCCGATGCCTGGGCGATGGCGCCCAGCAGCAGCGCTCCCAGGGCGAAGCCGGTGTCGCGCCAGTAGCGGTAGGTGCCGAGCGACGAACTGCGCCAGTTCGGGTGGGAGATGTCGGCCACCGAAGCGATCAGGTTGGGGTAGAGCAGCGCCATGCCCACGCCCATGACCACGGCCGCGGCCAGCCATGCGGCCATGCCCGCGACCAGCGGGACCGAGACCACGCCCAGCGCCAGCAGCCACAGCCCGGCGACGATGGTGGGCTTGCGACCGATGCGGTCCGATAACGGCCCGGTCCACAGTTGCGAGGCGCCCCAGCTCAGGCCGTAAACCCCGGTGATCCAGCCGATGGCCACCACGTCCAGACCGTGGCTGTGCAGGTACAGCGGGAACAGCACCCACAGCAGGGTGTCGGCCACCTTGTTGGCCACGCCGGCCTGGCACAGCGCGGAGAAGGTGCGGTGGCGAAACGACACGAAGGCGAACACCTGCCGCGACGTCGGGTGTGCGGGCAGCCCCTCGGCGAACTTCGGCTTCAGTCCCTGGTGATTGCCGTCGGCATGCCGACGGCTCTCGGCGCGCGCCCACGGCAGGGTTTCGCGCACGAACAGCAGCGCGGTTCCCAGGCCGATGGCGATGACCACCAGCGCGAAACCCAGCAGCGCCGGTCGCGGCCCGTACAGCGAGGCGAGATAACCGGTGGCGATGCCGGCCAGCCCCACTGCGGCATAGCCCGCGAACTCGTTGATGCCGGTGGCAAGTCCGCGCTGTTCGGCGCGGGTGATGTCCACCTTGCTGGTCACCGTCATGCTCCAGGCGAAGCCCTGGTTGATGCCGAGGAACAGATTGGCCACCACCACCCACCACCAGTTCGGCGCGAAGTAGATCAGCAGCGGAATGGGGATGGCCGCCAGCCAGCCCATCACCAGCACCGGCTTGCGCCCGATGCGTTCGGAGAGCCGTCCGGCGACGAAATTCAGCATCCCCTTCACCAGCCCGAACGACACGACGAAGGCCATCAGGTAGAGGAAGGACGACTTGGGGACGTGGAAGTCCTGCGCCGCCACCACCGGCAGCACATTGCGTTCCATGCCGATGACCAGGCCGACGAAGCCGACCTGCACCGCCTGCCAGATGAACTGGTGCAGATTGATGCGGATGCCCTGCCGGTGCAGGGCCGGCGTCACATCGGCGCCTTCACGACCGTCTGCGAGCGGCGCAGCGTGGGCGTCTCGCATGACGGACTCAGGATGCAGCAGCGTCCCGCGCCAGCGGCAGCCCCGCGGCCTGCCATTCCGGCACGCCTTCGGCCACCTTGCTGGCGCGAAAGCCGCGCTGCACCAGCAGCGTCACCGCGGCGTCCGACATCACGCAGAACGGCCCGCGGCAATAGGCCACGATGTCCTTGTCGCGCGGAAGTTCGCGCAGCCGCGCCTCCAGCTCGGGCAGCGGCAGCGACCGCGCTCCGGGCAGATGCGCGGTGCGGTATTCGGCCTCTGGGCGCACGTCGATCAGCACCGCGTCGCCCTTGCGCACCTTGTCGAGCAGAGTCTGGCTGCTCTCCAGCGTGAGCCGTTCGGGCCCGGCGAACAGCCGCTGCATCACCACCTGAAGATCGGCCACATGCGCCTCGGCCACGCTGCGCAGCGCCACCCACAGCGCCGCCACGTCGGCGCCGCTGAGGCGATAGACGCGGCTCTTGCCCTCCTGCCGCACCTGCACCAGCTGCGCGCCTTTGAGCACGCGCAGGTGGGCGCTGGCGAGCTTGATGTCGATGGCGGCTTCGCGCGCCAGCGCGTCCACCGGCTTTTCGCCCTGAGCCAGGATTTCGAGCAGTTCGAGCCGCTTGGGGCTGGACACGGCCGCGCCGATGCGGGCGACCTGTTCGTACAGATGATTCTTGAGTTCACGCGAGTTCATTAGCTACACTCTAACGAACGTGCGAATGATTGTCCATGGGCTCTTGCATCGCAGGCTTTGTCTGGCGTGTTCAACCGACAGCGGGTGTCGGCGGCCGCGCTCCGAGGTATTCCGCTGCGTCGTGTTCAGCGCTGTTTCTATGGGGCCGGAATGGAGAAGGATGAGTGGTTCACGGGCAAGGCCGTGCAAGGCTCCCCCTCCCAGCCTCCCCCACGGGTGGGGGAGGAGTAGAGGGCGCTGCGCGTGATCTGCATAAGCCCTCCCAGCCTCCCCCACGGGTGGGGGAGGAGTAGAGGGCGCTGCGCGTGATCTGCATAAGCCCTCCCAGCCTCCCCCACGGGTGGGGGAGGAGTAGAAGGCGCTGCGCGTGATCTGCATAAGCCCCTCCCGGTCTCCCCACGGGTGGGCGAGGGGTGTTGGCTCCCTCTCCACATGTGGGGAGGGCTGGGGTGGGGCGCAGTCTCAGACTTCAACGTAGCGGATCAATAAGATCACCCCATGTGCTTGGACTCACTTTCTCATTCGCAATGACCTATCCCCACCAGGCCGAAGTGGCCGCCTTGCGGGCTCAGCTCGCCAACGACATCGTCGGTCAGACGGCGCTGCTCGATCGTCTGGTCATCGGCCTGCTCACCGGCGGGCATCTGCTGCTCGAAGGCCTGCCCGGGCTGGCCAAGACCACGGCGGTCAAGGCGCTGAGCAGCCGGGTGCATGCCGGTTTCCAGCGCGTGCAGTTCACCCCTGATCTGCTGCCCGGCGACCTGACAGGCACCGAGGTGTTTCATCCCGCCGAGGGCTCGGTGCGCTTCGCGCGCGGGCCGCTGTTTCACGACATCGTGCTGGCCGACGAGATCAATCGTGCCCCGGCCAAGGTGCAGTCGGCCCTGCTGGAGGCCATGCAGGAGCGCCAGATCACCGTGGGCGGCGTGAGCTACGCGCTGCCGCCGCTGTTCCTGGTGCTGGCCACGCAGAACCCTCTCGAACAGGCCGGCACCTACGCCCTGCCCGAGGCACAGCTCGACCGTTTCCTGCTGCATGTGCGGCTCGACTATCCCGAAGCCGATGAGGAATGGCGCATCCTGCAGATGCATCTGCAGGCCAGCGATCCGGCACGTCAGCTTGCCGCCGGCGACCGCGCTCAGGCGCTGGACGTGGCCGCCGTGCTGGCGGCGAGGCAGGAGGTCTTGCAGGTGCATGTGGCCGAAAGCCTGCAGCGGGCCATCGTCGAACTCGTGCGCTCCACGCGCGCACCCGAGCAGCGGGTGCCGGGGCTGGCCGGCACGGTGGCGGCCGGAGCGTCGCCCCGTGCGGTGCTGGCGCTGGCGCATGCGGCGCGGGGCATGGCCTATCTGCGTGGGCGCGACTTCGTGTTGCCCGACGACGTCATCGCGCTGGCGCCCGACGTGCTTCGCCACCGCATCGTGCTGTCGCTGGAGGCGGGTCTGCGCGACGTCACGGCGGATACGCTGATCGCCGAGCTGCTGGCGGTCATGGTGTGGCCTTGAATTTCCCTGGGAAGGCATGAGCACCATGCCGATGCTGCCCTGGCGTCAGGTCGCAGAAGGCATGCTCCCTGCGGCGCGGCCACGGCCCTTGCTGCAGCCGGACGACGCCGCGCGGCTCATCGCCCTGGCGCGCGGCCTGCGCATGGCGCAGCCGACGCGGCCCGTGCCGCGGCAGACGTCAGGCGAGGCGATGTCAGTCTGGAAGGGCCGTGGACTCGACTATGCCGAGAGCCGCGCCTACCAGCCCGGTGACGATCTGCGCGATCTGCATTGGCGGCTGCTCGCCCGCACCGGGCGGCCCTACGTCAAGTTGCACCATGAGGAACAGGCCACCGCGCTGCATCTGCTGCTCGATCTGCGGCCGGGCATGGCCTTCGGCACGCGCGGCCGTACCAAGGCCGAGCAGGCGGCCCGCATGGCGCTGCTGGCTGCCTCGGCCTACGCGTTGGCCGCGGAAGGCGCCAGTGGCCCGATGACCTTGAGCGTGTGGCGCGACACCGTGCACGACGTTGCCCTCGGCCGCGGCCAGAAGGCTCTGCAGCGCCTGGCGCTGCGGCTGCAGGCCGAGCTTGTCGTGCCGCCGCGCCCGATGGGGCGGCGGCAGCCCGCCGACGGCGGCTTCGAGGCCTGGGCGCAGGTTCTCCTGCGCAGTCTGCCCGAGGGTTCGCGGGTGCTGATGGCCAGCGACGGCGCGGGTTGGGAGTCGCCCGAGTGCGACGCTGCGCTGTGGTCGCTGTGCAGCCGCGCCGAGGTGCTGCTGCTCGAAGTGCGCGATCCGGTCGAGACCGTGCTGCCGCGGCGGGCCGTGCTGGAGGCCGCCGATTTCGTCGATCTGGCCCATCATCAGTCGGGCCGACTGCAGGGCGCCGCCGGGTCGCAGTTCGCCGAACGCGCGGCGCGACACCATGAGGCCCGTCTGGCCCGGTGGCGCTCGCGCGGCTTGCGCTGCGTCGCCGCCGGGGTGAGTGAGTCCGACCACGCGGTGCTGCAGCGGCTGCGCGCGCTGGAGGCGTGATGGACCGCCTTGCGGCACTGGCCGACATTCTTCCGCCGCAGCCCCCGGCGCCCCTGCCGCCGCTGCCGTGGTGGCAGATGCCGTGGGCCGGATGGGCGCTGGCGGCTGCGCTGCTGTTCGTCGCATGGGGCGTGCTGGCCTGGCGTCGCACAAGGGTCTGGACGCGGCTGCAGCGCCAGGCCCACGCGGTGCGAACCGATAGCGCGGCCACCGCAGAAAGCGCGGCCACCGCATCCGCCGCCACCCAGCTTGCGGCCGCCTTGCGTGAGCAGTGGCCCGAAAGCGATTGGCCGCAGACGATGCGCACGCCCCTCGACGATCTGCGCTTTGCGCCCCGGCCCGATGCGGCGCGGCTGCGGCTGATCGCGCTTGGCGTGGAGCGCGCGAGCGCACGCGCGGCGCGCGCGGCCTGGTGGTCGCCCGCCCGGGCGCAGCGCCGTTTCGTGCAGACGCTGCGCGCCGCCGCGCTGGAGGCGCCATGAGCCTGCATCCGGACGCGTCGTTCGTCGCCTGGCTCGGCGAGCTGGTGTGGGCGCAGCCGCTGGCCTTCGTTCTGCTGCCCCTGGCCGCGCTGCCGCTGGTGGCGGCGTGGCGCGGGCGCGTGCAGACCGATCCGGTCGGCCTGCAATGGCTGCATCCCGATCTGCAGGGCCTGCTACAGGCCCGTGCCCCCACTCGGCGTGCGCTGTGGGCGCCGGTGCTGCACGCGCTGGCGATCGTGGCCCTGGTGCTGGCGCTGGCCCAGCCGCAGCGACTGGGGGGCTGGATCGCTGCCGCGCCCGAAGGCCGCGACATCGTGGTGCTGCTCGACACCTCGCTCACCATGGGCCTGCACGATGTGCAGTGGAACGGCAAGCCCGCGAGCCGGCTCGCGGTGGCCCAGCGCGTGTTCGCCGACTTCGCCCAGGCGCGCCGGGGCGACCGCTTCGCCCTCGTGGCTTTCGGCAGCCATGCCGCCACGCTGCTGCCGCCCACCTTCGACGCCCGCGCCGCCGGGCAGATGGCGGGTCTGCTCGCCGTGGGGCAGCTCGGCCCCGATACCGCGCTGGGCGACGCCATCGCCCTGGCCCTGCGCCAGGTGAGCCGGCCACCGGCGGGGCAGGGCGACCTCGCGGAGGCCCGGGCTACCGTGGAGCGCTTGCAGCCCATCATCATCCTCTACACCGATGGCGGCGTGAGCAATGCCGGCCAGATCAGTCCGGCCGACGCCGTCGCGCTGGCGCGGCATCTGGGCGTGCGCATCTACACCGTGGAGGTCGGCACCGCGCCCGATGCGGGCCAGCCCTACACCGTGCCCGCCTACGCCGGTCCGCAGCCCGATCTGCGCCTCATCGCCCAGGCCACGGGCGGACGCTTTTACTTCGCCGCCAGCGCCGGGGCGCAGCAGACGGCGGTGCGCGACATCGGCGCGCTCAATCCCAGGCTGCACCCGCCGCCCACCCGGCGTGCGGTGCAGCCGCTCTACATCGTGCCGCTGCTGCTCGGGGTGGTGCTGCTTCTGCTGGCCGCCATCGGTCCGGGGGCGTTGCGCCGCCTGCACCGCCGCGGCCGCGCGGAGGTCGCGGGCCATGTTGCCGAGGCGGCAGACGCGGCGAGGAGGACCGCGCCGTGACCCTCTGGGATGCCCTGTGGACCCAGCCGTGGTTCTGGTCGCGGCCCTGGGCGCTGCTGCTTCTGCTGGTGCCACTGGGGCTGGCCGTTGGGCGGCTTGGCCGTGCGCGGGCCGCGCGTAACGCCGCGCTGGGCTACGCCGATGCCGAGCTGCTGCCGTTCGCCACCGTGCGGACGCCCTCCCGCACGGTCTGGGTCGGTCTTGCGCGCGACACCTTGCTGTGGGCGCTGCTGGCGCTGGCCGCCGCGGGTCCGCGCCAGCCGCAGGCCGAGGCGACGACCGGGTCTGGCGGGCTGCACCGCATCGCCGTGATGGTGTTGATGGATGCCAGCGCCGCACCCAACGACGCGCCGCTTTCGGCGCTGGAGCAGCAACGGCTGCTGCTGGCCGCGCTCTGGCCCGAGCTGCGCGGCGAGCGTCTGGGGCTCATGGCCTATGGGGCAGCCCGCCCCGGCGCCGCGATGGGGGTGGCGCAGTTGCTACCCCCGACGAACGATGCGGCGCTGTTCGCGCAGGCGGCCGACCAGGCCCGGCCGCAGATGCTGGCGGTGGACGGCGCGGGCGCCTCGCTGTCCGGTCTGCTCGACCTCGCGCGTCAGCGCCTGCGGCAGCAGGGCGAGGGCGAGCCCGGCGCCTTGCTGCTCATGGCGGGCCCGGGCATGGCACTGCCGCCGGACATCGATGTGGCCGTGCTCGGCCGCATGCTGCGCGCCGCGCATCTGCCGCTTTACGGTCTGGCACTGCCTGGCCTGTCCCCTGAGACGACCCGCACGCTGCGCGCCTTGGCCCAGGCCAGCGGCGGCGACTGGGACGCGGTGCAGCCCGGCCAGACCGGCGCGGGCGCCTGGCGCCGCCTGTATGCGCAGGGCCTCGCCCGTCTGCCGGTGAGCCAGAGTGCCGCGCCGATCGTCACCGGCTGGCGCGAGCTCTATGGCCTGTTCCTGTTGCCCGCCCTGATCGTGTTGCTGGTGTCGGTCTGGCCGCGCAGCCGGGGGACGTCCGGGCTGCTGTTCGCGGCGCTGTGCGTCGGCTCGGTGCTGTCGCAGGCGCCCCCTGCTCGCGCCGCCGAGGCGATGTCGCCGCAAAGCATCGGGCAACAAGAAGCGTTGGCCTGGTCGGCCTGGCAGCGCGGGCGCTACGCCGAGGCCCAGCAACGCTACGCCGCCCTGCCGGGCTATGCCGCACGCATGGGCGAGGGCGCGGCCGCCTATCGGCAAAGGCAGTATCAGCTCGCGGCCCGGGCCTTCCATCGCGCCTTGCTGCGGGCCGACACGCCGTCGCAGCGTTTCGCGGCCTTCTACGACCTGGGCAATGCCACGCTGCATCTGCCCGGAAAATCGCGCGAAGCGGTCCAGGCCTTCGAGGCGGCGCTGCGTCTGCGCCCGGATGACGCCCGGGCGCTGCGCAACGCCCGACTCGCCCAGCGCGCCTACGACATCGCCCACCCGCCGAGCTATCTCGTGGGCATCGCCAAGCGCGCACCGGCCCTCCACCATTCCCGCTTCGGGCAGCAGACGTCCGACACGCCGTCCCAGCTTCGGCATCGCCCGCCCGCGCAGGCTTCGGCACCGTTGCAGCAGGGCGAGGCCCTGCCGGCCCAGGGTCGCCTGAGCGCCACGGCCACGGCCGGCGCCGCGGTCGCAAAAGCGGCCTGGCAGCCACCCGAGCTCGACTGGGCGGGTGCCGACAAGCGGGTGCAACTGCTCGACGACGCCCGCGCCGAACTGCTGGCGCAGCGCGCCGCCCTCGATACCCGCGCGGCCGCAGGAGATGCGCCATGACGCGGTGGGTGCGCGCCGCCGTCGGGCTTGCGCTGTCGGCCTTCGCCGCATGGGCGGCGGCGCAGGGCACGCTGCAATGCCGGGTGGACAGCGCCACGCCCGTGCTCGGACGCCCGCTGACCTGGACGCTTACCGCGCGCGACACGGCGCAGCCCCTGCCCGATTTCAGCGCCGCCAGTCTGCGCCCGGAATGGCTGCTCACCGAGCAGCAGGGCGCCAGCGGCAGCGACGCCGCGGGGCATCGCGAGCAGAGCGCCGCGTTGACCCTCATTGCCTTGCGCAGCGGGCGCTTGACCCTGCCCGAGGTGCGGGCCGGCAGCGCCCGCTGCCCGGCGCAGAGCCTGGACGTGGCGCCCGCCGCGGCGGGCGAGGCGCCGCTGCAATGGCGCACCCAGATGCGACCGGTCCATCCCTACGCGCTGCAACCGCTGCGGGTCGAGCTTTGGGTCATCGGCGCGGGCAATCTGGCGTGGACCACGCCGCCTGCGCGCAGCGCCCAGGCGCGGCTGGTGCCGCTGGACGAGAGCACGCGCACCGAAGTCATCGACGGCACCGCCCAGCTCGTGCAGGTCTTCGCCTGGCAGGTGCTGCCCCTGCAGGCCGGGGCGGTGACGGTGGATTTCGGTCTGGTGCGCGCACGCGCCTTCGGCCAACTGCGGGTGTACGCCCCGCCGCCGCTGCAGTTCGACGCGTGGGCGCTGCCGCTATGGTGGCCGGCCGATGGCCTGATCGGGGCGCCGCATGTGCAGGTTCTGCAAGCCTCGACGGCGCTGCGTCTGGGCCAGACCGGCGTGTGGCGGCTGCGGCTGTCGTCGCCCGGTCTCGACCGCGCCCAGGCCTTGCGCCTGGTGAACGCCTGGACCGCCGCGCTGCCGCCCGCCTTCGGCATGGCAGGTGCGCAAGTGCGCCGCGCCAACGACACCCCCGCCAGCGACGGCGATGGCTGGGACATCGACCTCTATCTGCGGCCGCAGTCGGCCGGGCGGCTGCAGGCCCCGGCGCTGCGTCTGGACTATTTCGACCCGCGCACCGAGTTGCCCGCCACCGCCCGCTGGCAGCCCCCCGCGATGCAGGTGGACGATCTGCGCATGCGTCATCTGGCCCTCGGCCTGCTCGGTGCGGCTGGCGTGCTCGGTCTGCTCTTCGGATTGCGCGCAGCCGTTTGCCAGGCGTGTCGTCGCCGGGCGCGCCGTGCCGCCTGGCGCGCCGTGGCGCGGGCCGACACGCCCACGGCCCTGCTGCGCGCCTGGCTCAAGGTGCCGACCCGCGCTGCGGCGCCCGCCGCGGCCACCCTGCAGGACTGGCTGCAAGCCGCCGACGTGCCCGAAACGCACGCCCTGCGCCGCCATGCCGAACGTCTGCAGCACATGCTCTACCTCGCTCCGCCTGGGAATGTCTCCCACTCCGACCTTGCCGCACTGGCCGCAGCCGTGCATGAGGCGCTGCGCCAACGCCGCTGAGGCGAATGCCGCCGCGCGGCCGAGACCCCTCAATTGGTGGGGAGGCCGGGCAGGGGCATGGTTCACAATCCACCAGGCGTCATCCAACACGGAGGAGCCGCCATGAAACCCTGGACATTCACGCTGGCCGCTGCCAGCCTTTGCGTGGCCGCTCTGGCCATGCCATCCGCGCAGGCGCAGAGCGCCTCCAGCCGTGCCGAAGACGCGATGGACCAGATTCTGTTCGACTTCGATGCGAGCGACTACGTGAGCTACCGGGTGGTGAACTTCGGCTATCTCGAAATCACCTTCCCCAACAACACCCCGCGCGACGTGGCACAGCGCATTCTCGATGCCGCCAAACACAGCCCCGACATCAGCGGCGTGCGCGAGAACTTCCGCGGCGCGTCCTGTTCGCGGTTCTAGAGTCGGCTGCAATCTTTCCTGCGGTGGCGGGCGCAGGCAGCGGCCGCGCCGCTTCACACCACCGTGAACTGGCCCATCATGCCGTTGTCCTCGTGTTCGAGGATGTGGCAGTGATACATGTAGGGATGATGGACGCCTGCCGGTTGGCCGAAGTGCATGATCAGGCGCACCGTCTCGTTTCGGCGCAGCAGCACCACGTCTTTCCAGCCGCGTTCATGTTCGGGCGGGGGCGCCCCGTTGCGCGCGAGGATCTGGAACGAGGTGCCGTGCACATGGAAGGGATGCGCCATCTCGGCGTCGTTGCTGACCTCCCAGATCTCGGTGTCGCCACGGCGGATCTGCTGATTGATCACCGCCATGTCCATGTATTGATGGTTGATGGAAAACATGCGCTCGCCGCCGGTTCCCAGGCTCATGCCGCCAGGGCCGGCCAGCGCGGCGGCGCCACCCATGCCACCCATGCCACCCATGCCGTTCATCGAGCCCGACATGCCCTGAAGACTGAACGGGCGCGGCTGCGGGCGGGTCGGCTTCAGGGTGTCCACCGCGGCGAGCTGCGCGGGCAGACGGCCCGGGCGCGCGTTGGGCGCGGTCACGCGGATCTGCAGCAGGTCGAAGCCGCTGTGGTCGAACGCGTCCGAATCCCCCATGGAGCTGCCCAGATCGGGCACGACCGGCGCGGAGTTGCTGCGCAGCACCAGCGTCTTGCCCTGCATGCCGCGCAGGTCGAGCACGATCTCGGCGCGCTCGGCCGGCGCCAGCAGCAGCGCGCGCATCTCCACGGGCCGGGGCAGCAGCCCGGCGTCGCTGGCAATCATGTGGAACGGGCGCTGGTCGGACCGCTCCATGTTGTAGACGCGGGCGTTCGAGGCATTGAGCAGCCGCAGCCGCACGCGCTGCGCGGGCAGGGCGGCGAAGGGCTGCTCCCGGCCGTTGACCAGAAAGCGGTCGCCCTTCATGCCCATCATGTCGCTCATGCCCTCGGTCATGTAGACCAGCCGTCCCTGGGCGTCGAGGCGACGGTCCTGCAGGATGAGGGGAATGTCGTCAACGCCCCAGACATGCGGCAGACCCAGCCGGGCGTCGAGCCCGTCGTCCACCAGCAGCAGTCCGGCCATGCCCGCCCAGACATGGGCGCCCGTGCGCATGTCGGGATGCGGGTGATACCAGAGCGTGGCCGCGGGCTGGTCCAGCGTGAACGCCGAACGCTGGCTGGCGCCCGGGGCGGTGGGGGCGTGGGGGCCGCCGTCCATCGCGCCCGGCACATGCGCGCCGTGCCAGTGGGTGGTGCTGGTCTGATCCAGCCCGTTGGCCACGGTGAGCGCCACAGGCCGTCCGCGCGGAATCCGCAGGGCAGGTCCGAGAAAGCCGCCGTTGTAACCCCAGGTCGGCGTGTTCACCGAGGCGACCAGCTGGCTCTGCCCGGCCTGCATGCGCAGCGCGTAGGCCCTCACCCCATCGGCCTGCAACTCGCCACGCAGCTCCGGCGGAATGGCCAGGGGCCGCTTGAACGCGCCTGGCCGGGTGGCCGACGCTGGCTTCGGTGCGGCTGGCGCAGGGTGCATGTCGTGCATCGATCCCATGTCCATGCCGGGCATGGTCTGGGCGCCTGCGGTGGCCGCCATCGCGGCCGAGACACCGGCCAGCCCTGCGCCCAGGAAGGCGCGGCGCGTGGTCTTGATCGGCGCGGCTGAAACGGAGGTGTCAGGGCTTTGGGTGGCGCGTTTCATGAGGGTTCTGTCAAAGGATGGGGCGGGCCAGAGCCCGGCGATACGGCCTGCGTCAGAGCACCACTTTCACCATCGGATGGCTGGTGAGCGCGCGGTAGAGGTCGTCGAGCTGGGCGCGGCTGGTGGCGCGGATGGTGCAGGTACAGCTCAGGTAGTTGCGACCGCTGGAGGGGCGCAGTTCCATGGTGGCTGGGTCGAAGTCGGGCGCGTGTTGCAGCACCACGGCGGCCATCGCGTCGGCGAAACCGTCGACATTGGCGCCCATGATCTTGATGGGGAAGTCGCTTGGATAGACGATCAGGCTTTCATCGCCGGGCGGCATGGAGATCGGATTCATGGCAGGAAAAAGAGAAGAGGACCGAGTTGGCATTATCCGGTCGGGCGCGCGCGACCAGCTGGTGTGGCCCGATGTCGATCTGCAACTGCTCGACGTGGGCGGCAAGCGCGTGTTCGGTCACCGCGACGGCCGCCTGTACTGACCCACGCCCCGTCCTGTGGCGCTCAGTAATGCGGCGGCAACTCGTCCCAAAGACTGGGCGGATGGGCCGATGGCTCCTCCGCGCGTTGCCGCTGCAACTGCACCACCTCGCGCATCAAGTGCGCAATCTGCTCCTGCTGCCTGGCCACCAGGGCGTTGAGGGTGTCGAGCAGGTCTTCCGCAAAGCCGAACTTTTCCTCCAGGCGAATCAGGCGGGCATCCAGTTCGGGATCAATCGGGGCAGGGCTCATGGCGATTCAAGGGTTGGGAAGGCGTTGGGGCATTGGAGCAAAGTTCTGCAAGCAACTGTCGAGTCCTGGCCAACTCCAGCATGCCATCAACCGGAGCCAACAGACTGTGCTTCGGCGGCTTTCACCTCTTTACACATTTATGGTGCTGGCGTCTTTGCTGCAGCAGTTCCTTCCACTACGCTAAATCTGGTTATCAGCCAGAAAGAACTAGTCCCCGAGATTCGGCCGCTTGGGAATCGAAGCTGAGGAGTTCCAGATGTTCAAGCATCAAGTCGCCGCGCGTGAGTGAGCGCTAATGTTTCAACACCAGGCAAGCCGTTTGGCTCAACCCGAGGACGCTGAGTCGATTGGTCGGGTGCGGGTCTATGCATGGAAAACTGCGTATGTAGGTTTCATGCCAGACATCTTTCTTGACGCGCTTGACCCCAATACCGGGCTTTCACAACTTCGGGCACAGTTGGCTGCTGCTACGCCGTGTCAAGTGACGAGAGTTATCGATTCTGAGGGCGATGTTGTGGCTTTCTCGCTTCTTGGATTGCCGCGATACGAGGCCCCTAGCGAAACGGTCGAGCTTTGGGCCGTCAATGTCATGCCAGCCTATTGGCGCCGTGGGTATGGCGCAGCACTTGTCGAGGTCGCCTTCCAGGATGCAAGAGCAAAACGCGGCAGGTGCCTTGAACTCTGGTGTATCGAGGGGAATAACCGTGCGCGCAGCCTCTACAAGCGTTTTGGCTTTGCTGAAACGGGTACGTCCCGCATCAACACGAAGCTAACTGGTCATCCCCTGCACGAAATTCAATTACGCGTCGCGCTCTGAGACGATATGGCGTCAGGTCTAGTATCTAGTCATACGGTAGAAAACCCATCTGTTCATCAGCCTTCCCTTTCCTTCCATGTCAACCGTCCCATCAAAGTTTCTCGCCGCCCTGTTCGTGACCTTCGCGCTGAGCTTGAGCGCCGCGCAGGCCGCGACGCTCGATCAGGCGACTGCCTTGTTGGATGCGGGCCATCTGACGCAGGCCGATCACGTCATGGCGCAGGTGCTGGCGGATCAGCCCCATTCGGCGCGGGCGCATTATCTGGAGGCGCGTCTGCTGGCTGCAGAGGGCAAGTGGCCCCTCGCCGAACAGGAGCTGGAGCTGGCGCGGCGTCTCGATCCCACCTTGAGCTTCGCGCCCGAGGCGCAGTCGCAGGCGCTGGCCAACGAGGTGCTGCAACACCGGTGGAAAAACCCCGCCGGGTTTGCGGGCTACGGGCAGGCCGCGCTGGCGGCGCTGTTCGTGCTGATTTCGGGCTATCTGGTCTTCGGGGTGATGCGCAACCGGCGGCGACTGCCCAGCGAAGAAAAATAAGGGGCTTGGTCTTTTTGGCACGCGAAGAGGCCCTATTGATCCGGGATGGAGCAGTCTGAACGGGTCATGGGCGAGGCCAGGCAAGGGCCTTTCCCCCTACCAACCTCCCCCACGTCGTGGGGGAGGCGTGTTGGCTCCCTCTCCACTTGTGAGGAGTGGTCGGGGTGGGCGTCCTTCCGCTCCCAACCTCCCCCGCGTCGTGGGGGAGGCGTGTTCTCTCCCTCTCCACTTGTGGGGAGGGTCGGGGTGGGCGTCCTTCCGCTCCCAACCTCCCCCGCGTCGTGGGGGAGGCGTGTTCTCTCCCTCTCCACTTGTGGGGAGGGTCGGGGTGGGCGTCCTTCCGCTCCCAACCTCCCCCGCGTCGTGGGGGAGGCGTGTTCTCTCCCTCTCCACTTGTGGGGAGGGTCGGGGTGGGGCGCTGTTTCAACTTCAATGTGCCGGATCAATCGACATCGAGCAGTGCGCAGCGGCATGGCTGCCTGTCTTCCGAATTCAATCCATCCAGCTCAATCGGGAAAGCGCTCGATATGCGTTTCGCCCTTGCGTCCGTAGTAGGTGACCTGTCGGCCTGCGAGCCAGACCGTATAGCCGATGCAACCCGCGGCCTGTGAGAGGCGCTTGAATTCGGGATACATCACCTTGCCTTGCTGGGCTGCCAGAATGGTGTTCCGTAGGGCGTCGCCGTCGAGAGCTGGCGCAATGGGGCGGGCAGGTCGTTCAAAGGCCAGGTCCAGCGGGTCGCCTTCCGGCAGGACATAGGTGGCGCGCCCGGCGCGGTAGTCGACGTGATACGACTCGACCTCTACGCCCGTGAGCTGTCGGATCACCTCGCCGAAGGCGATCGTTCCCTGGTTGGAAGCGTCGAAGGTAGCTTGGATGACTGTGCGGGCCTGTTCGTTCATGGTGATTCCTTTCTGTTCGTGGGGTGTGGGCGGTCAGTTCGTCGGCACTGCCTTGAGCTGGTGGTGTCTGACCAGGGCCTGCATGGCATCCATCAGGGCCTGACGTTCTTCTGGCAGGAGGTGGGCGAAGAAATGTCGGTCGTTGGCATCGGCCAGGTCGGCCAGGTGGGGCACTAGAGCCCGGCCCTTGGCGGTGAGGCTCAGCAATTGCTCGCGAACGCGCCCGCTGGCCCATGGCCTCTCAACCAGGCCCTTGGCTTCGAGACGGCTGATGACTTTGGAGGCGGCGCCTTTGGTCATGCCGAGTGCCTGGATCAAGGCGGCGTGGCGGGTCTGTGTCTCATCCCAAAGGGTGCGCAGGGCCACCCATTCGGTGACCTTGAGGCCTTCGGCCTCCAAAAGCTGTTGAAACCGCAGGGAGACATGATTGGATACGAAGCGAAGCCAGAAGCCCAGATGGGCTTCGAGCGGCGTGGGCATGGAAGGGGTGGCGGTCATGTGAGTTTCCCTGGAAACGCAGGCAGGATAGTTTCCAAGGAAACCTGTGTCAAGCGGCACGGCATTCGCGCCGTGAAGAGGGAACTTTCCGGCCTTAGCACTCTCTACCTGTGAGTGCTAATATCAGCAACCACAGGAGGATTCCATCCATGACCCATACCCAGTCAGCCGCACTTGCCCTGCGCCCGGCCCAGGTCGATGGCGCGTTTCCGCTCGCCTTGCCCAGTCTGGGCAATCTGGACGCCTACATCAGCGCCGTCAACCGTCTGCCCATGCTCAGCGCGGAAGAAGAGGCGCGTCTGGCGCGGACCTGGCGCGAGCAGGGCGACAAGGACGCTGCGGGCAAGCTGGTGCTGTCGCACCTGCGGCTGGTGGTGTCCACGGCGCGGCAATATCTGGGCTACGGCCTGCCGCATGCCGACCTCATTCAAGAGGGCAATATCGGCCTGATGAAGGCGGTCAAGCGTTTCGATCCTGAACACGGGGTGCGGCTGGTGAGCTACGCCCTGCACTGGATCAAGGCCGAGATTCACGAGTACATCCTGCGCAACTGGCGGCTGGTGAAGGTGGCCACGACCAAGGCGCAGCGCAAGCTGTTCTTCAACCTGCGCTCGATGAAGACGGCCAACGCCGGCATGAACGAGGCGCAGATCGACGAGATGGCGCAGGCGCTGTCGGTCAAGCGCGAAGACGTGATCGAGATGGAAAGCCGCATGGGCGGCGCCGACATCGCGCTCGATCCCACGGTGGAAGACGGCGAAGAGAGCTACGCGCCCATTGCCTACCTGGCCGATACCACCCGGGAGCCGGTGGCCGTGCTCGAGGCGCGCAGCCACGACCGGCTGCAGATCGAAGGGCTCGAAAGCGCACTCGAGCAGCTCGATGCGCGCAGCCGCGCCATCGTCGAGCAGCGCTGGCTGCAAGTGGCCGACGACGGCAGCGGCGGCAAGACGCTGCACGAACTGGCCGCCGAATATGGGGTGTCGGCCGAGCGGATCCGCCAGATCGAAGTGGCGGCCATGAAGAAGATGCGCAAATCGCTGGCGGCGTTTGCCTGATCCTCAGGCAGGCCCAAAAAAGCCCGTCGCAAGACGGGCTTTTTTTCTGGGGCAAGACCACTCGGGACGGCGCGAGGTCTCGCCCAGGTTCAGGCTTTAGCCGCCGTGCATGCACTGATCGACGAAGGCCTTTTCCTTCTCGCCAGACAGGCCCTGAGCCTTGGCTTCCTTTTCGCACATGGCCTTGGAAGGCGCAGGCTGGGCCGCCTGCTCGGCCGCGTAGGCGCTGGTCATGCCGGCAGAGGCCACGAGCAGGGCGGCGGCCAGGGTTTGAGCGATCTTGCGGGAGGAAAGGGGGGCAGTTGAATGCATATCAAACTCCTTGTTTCAGTGACTCGGGCTTGGTGCCCGCAGGTCTCTTACAGCAATCGATGTGCCAAGGTGTAAAAAATCCATCAAATCAACAATCTACCGCCATCCAGGGGAGGCATCAGGAGCGTTGTGGGGCTTGATGCGGGATTGAGCGGCCTGAGACTGTCTGCCCCGGGCGACGGTTGTGCGCGAGATGGCCAGAGTCCTTGATTTACCAGTCTCTTTTTTGTCTCCGATCGCCGACAAAGAGGTGGGCAGGGCCAGCGGCGGCACCCCTGTCCGCAGGCGGCAGACCTGTCGCCCATCCACGACAGGGCCAGGCCGGACAGGAGTCAGGAGTCAGGCCCGCCAGCGGCGCACGGCGTGCCGCAGCGTGGCCCATTGCGTTTTGCGCTCTCCGGCATCGCGGGGCGGGGCGTAGCGCCAGAGTTCGAGCTGGAGCAGCAGGGTGATGGCCGATTGCAGGGCCTGCAGCGACACGGTGTCGCCACTGGTCTGCACGCGCCTGAGCCGCGCGGCCAGGGTGCGGGGCGGCGTGGAGGCTTCGCTGTCGATGCCGGATTGCTGCAGCTTGGCGCGCAGCAGAGCGTAGGTCTGGCTCCACGGGTCCTGCCTGCGGCGTTCAAGCGCCAGAATCGCCCCGCCCGCGGCCGTGGCCACGAGCAAGGCGGCAATGGCCAGCGCGGCCAGAGTGGCCATGTCGGGCTGCTGCAGGCCGAGCTTGCGCAGCAGATCCTGCTGACGGTTGCTGCCGTAGTGGAGTACCCACTGGTTCCAGGCATTGTTGAGGGCGTCCCAGCGGTTGCGCAGTTGCAGCAGAAGTGCGGCATCGCGCGGACCCAGCGCGGCCATGCCCAGCAGCGGCTCGCGCGAGGCGAGGGTGGCGCCGCTGCGGTCGATGCGCGCGGGGTCGACCGCGGCGGTGGGGTCGGCGCGCACCCAGCCGCGTTCGGGCAGCCAGTATTCGGCCCAGGCGTGGGCGTCGCTCTGGCGCACCACCCAGGTGTCGTCCACCGGGTTGAAGCGCCCGCCCTGGTAGCCGGTGACGATGCGTGCGGGAATGCCGGCGGCGCGCATCACCACCACGAAGGCCTGCGCATAGTGCTCGCAAAAGCCGGCGCGGCGGTCGAAGAGAAATTCGTCCACGCCGTCGCGCAGGCCGTAGGTGCCAGGGTTGAGGGTGTAGCGGAAGGGCTGGTTGCGAAACCGGCTCAGCAGCGCCTGGGCGACGAAACCGCCGCCGCGCCCGGCCGCCCTGGCCTGCGCGGCCAGTTGCTCGCCCAGGGCCACGCTGCGCGGATCGAAGTCCGCGGGCAAGGCTTCGTCGGCGCGCAGGGCGGGGGTGAGCCGGGTCGGCCCGTAGCGGAACTGCGGCGACGATTCGACGGTATAGCGTGCAAGATGGTCGAGCGGCCGCCCGGTGATGAGTTGCAGATCGGGCAGCCATTGCACCTGCTGCCCTTCGATGCGGGGCGCGGCGACGGGGGCGTCCAGAGCGAAGACGAAGGGCTGCTGCGTGGGCTGCAGGGTGACGGTGTAGCGCACAGGCCGTCCGGTGAATTGCAGATCGGCAGGCGGCGCGAGCGCGGCGCGGGCGCGCTGCCCAGGGCTGGGCAGCCACACGCCGTTGTCGAATGTGCTCAGCACCGGCCCGCGCCAGTACAGCTCGCGGTCGGGCGGGCGGGGGCCGTCGAACACCACGCGGAAGGCGACCGAGTCGTCGCGCGCCAGCTCGGCGATCTGGCCTGGCGACAGGCTGGCCGACAGCCCGGTGATGGCCTGGGCGCCGCTTTGCGGCAAGGCCCACAGCGGCGCGCTCAGGCGCGGAAACACCATGAACAGCACGACCATCGCGGGCGCGCCCAGCGCCATCATGCGCAGCGCGCTCATCAGGATCTGGCGCAGCGGCGGCCGTCCGGCGGGCAGGTTGGCGTTGACCAGTGCCGCCAGCATGCCCCAGGTGGCCAGCACCATGACCAGGGCCGTGCCCAGCGATTGCGAGAACAGGAAATTGGCCGCGATGGTGAAAAAGCCAAGGAAGAACAACACATGGGCATCGCGCCGCGAGCGCATCTCCAGCGTCTTCAACCCGAGCAGCACGCACAGCAGGGCAACGCCGGCATCGCGGCCGAGCAGCGTGTGAAACTCCCAGAGCGTGAGGGCGACGGCCAACAGCAGAATGAGCACGATCAGCGCGCGTCGGGGCAGTGGCGCGCCGCGCCAGGCCAACGCGGCGCGCCAGGCCAGAAGACCGAGCACCAGCGCGCTCGTCCACCCCGGCAGGTGGATGAACAGAGGCAGCATCAGCAGCAGCGACACGGCGAGCAGGAACAGCGTGTCGCGCGCGTCGCGGGGCAGCGCTTGCGTACGCTGGGTCCAGCGGGCGAGCCGGGAGGGCTGCGCAGCGTCGGGGCTCATGGCACGACGCCAGATCGGCTTTGCCGCAACGGCCCGGGATGCAGCGCCAGCAGCCGCAGGCAGGCGGCACGGTGCGCCGCGCCGGTGGCGGGTGCGAGATGTTGCGCTCCCAGTCGCAGACCGTAGGGCGTGCCCGCGCGATCGGCGGCGAGCACCCAGGCGCACAGCCGCGACAGCCGGGCTTCGGTGTCGAGCGAGGCGGGCAGGGCGGCGAAGTCCAGCCACAGTTCGGCGCGGGCCTGCGGCTGGGCGGTGTCGCGGCTGACGAGATCGTCGCTGCGGGCGAACTTCTTCCACAGCACCTGTCGCAGCGAGTCTCCGGCGCGCCAGGGGCGCACACCCTCGGTCTCGCTGCCACCGCGCGACACGGTGGGGCCGTTGCCGGGCGTGGGCCGGGCGGGCGGCAGCGGGGGGGCGGGGTGCTCCACGGCGGGCAGAACGAGCAACTCGCCTTGCGGCTGCCAGCGGCTCCAGGCCGTCCAGACGCCCAGCGGGTACTGGCTCTCGACGGTGAGCAGCGGCCAGGTCAGCAGGCCGCGGTGCAGCGGCGTCCAGCTCAGTGTCACGGGGGTTTCGGCCTCCCGGCCGCAGTCGACATAAGTCCAGGGGTAGGGCGGTGCCGGGGCCCTGGCGCGGCGCTTGGCGGGGGCTTGGGCCATGGTCGGCGGGGCGCCCGCCGGGCGCAGCGCCAGACCCCAGCGATCGCGTGCGCCGCCTTGTAGCATCAGGCCCAGGCGGGCGCTCTGGCCCTGGTGCAGCAGGCCTTCGGGCGCGCGCGCGGCGAGCTGCAGGCCCCGCAGATTGTTGTGCGTGACATGCATGGCCATCATCGCGCTGCCGGCGAGCAGGAAGGTGAGCAGATAGCCGAGATTGAGCTGGTAGTTGATGCTCAGCACCAGCAGCACCAGCAGCAAGACGCCGAAGAACGCGCCCGTGCGGGTGGGCAGGATGTAGACGTTGCGATGCGTCAGCCGGGTGCTGCCGCCGGCTGGATGACGCGCCAGCGCCCAGCGGTCGAAGCGCTGCGCCAGACGGCCGCGCGGGCCGGGCTGCGCCGTAGGCGAGGGCAGGGCGGAATCGACGGAGGACGACATGGCCGCGACCGGGGGCAAGGGCACAACGGGCCGGGCTTACACCGCGACCTGTTCGATGAGCGCGCGCACCGCCTGCAGCGAGGCGACGCGGTTGACCGCGGGGCTGTCGGGCGTGCGCAGGCGGTGCCCCGCCACGGCGGGCAGCACCTGCTGCACATCGTCGGGGATGAGATAGTCGCGCCCCTGCAGCAGGGCCCAGGCGCGCGCCGCGCGCAGCAGGCCCAGGCCCGCGCGCGGACTCAGGCCTTCGACGAACCAGCGCCCGTTGCGGGTCTGCGTGAGCAGCTCCTGTACATAGTCGAGCAGAGCCGGGGCGGCATGCACGGCCTGCACCTGGCGTTGCAGTTCGGTCAGCATCGCCGGCGTGAGCACCGGCTGCAGTGCGGCGATGAGTTCGCGCCGGTCGCGCCCTTCGAGCAGGGCCCGCTCGGCGGCGCGGCTGGGGTAGCCCAGGGAGATGCACAGCAGAAAGCGGTCGAGCTGCGACTCGGGCAGGGCGTAGGTGCCGAGCTGGTCGAACGGGTTTTGGGTGGCGATGACGAAAAACGGCTCGGGCAGGCGGCGCGTCTGTCCGTCCACGCTGACCTGGCGCTCCTCCATGGCTTCGAGCAGGGCGCTTTGCACCTTGGGGCCGGCGCGGTTGATCTCGTCGGCCAGCAGCACCTGCGAAAACACCGGGCCCGGATGGAAGATGAACTCGCTGCGGTTGCGGTCGAACACCGAGATGCCCAGCAGATCGCCGGGCATGAGATCGGCCGTGAACTGCGCGCGGACGTATTGCAGGCCCAGCGTGGCGGCCAGGGCGTGGGCCAGCGTGGTCTTGCCCACGCCGGGCAGGTCCTCGATGAGCAGATGGCCGCTGGCCAGCAGGCAGCACACGGCGAGCTCGATCTGCGGGCGTTTGCCTTTGATGATGGTGTCGAGCTGGTCAAGCAAGGGCGTCAGGGCGTGGGTTTTCACGGGCAGCGAGGCAGTGGGGATACAGCGCACTATGCTACGAGCGCGGCGCCCGCACGCAGGTTTCGGGGGCAAGCCGCAGGAGACAAACACCATGACGACTGGCTTCTACACCCATGCCGACTGCACCCTGCACGAGATGGGGGCGGATCACCCCGAGTGCCCGCAGCGCCTGGCCGCCATCGAGGACAGGCTGATCGCCGCGCAGATCGCGCCCTGGCTGGAGCGCCACGACGACGCGCCGCCCGCCAGCCTCGAGGCGCTGGAGCGCGCCCATTCGGCGCTGTACGTCGCCGACCTGAAGCAGCGCGGTGATTTCGAGCAGGGCCATGAGTGGATCGATGCTGACACCCTGATGAACCCGTACACCTGGCAGGCCGCGCTGCGCGCCGCCGGAGCGGCCATCAGCGCCACCGATGCGGTGATCGACGGGCATCTGCACAACGCGTTCTGCGCCATTCGCCCGCCCGGTCACCACGCCACCCGCGACCAGGCCATGGGCTTCTGCTTTTTCGGCAACGTCGCCATTGCCGCGCGTCACGCCCTCGACGTGCGCGGGCTGGAGCGCGTGGCCATCGTCGATTTCGACGTGCATCACGGCAACGGCACCCAGGACATCTTTCGCGGCGATGCGCGGGCCTTGATGGTGAGTTTTTTCCAGCACCCGTTCTACCCGTACTCCGGGGCTGAAGGAAGCCTGCCCAATATGCTCAACGTGCCGGTGCCGGCCTACACCCGGGGCGACGCGGTGCGCCGCATCGTCACCGAGCAGTGGCTGCCGCGTCTGCGGGCCTTCGCGCCGCAGATGTTGTTCATCAGCGCCGGTTTCGATGCTCATCGCGAGGACGACATGGGGCAGATGGGCCTGGTGGAAGCCGACTATGCCTGGGTCACCCGGCAGCTCGCGGACTTTGCCGAGGCCCAGTGCGAAGGGCGCATCGTCTCCTGCCTCGAAGGCGGCTACAACCTGGACGCGCTCGGCCGCAGCGTGGCCGAGCACATCCGGGTTCTCGCCGGTCTGGACGGCTGACGAGCCGCCCAGACCGCGCCGCGCTCACACGCTGCGATAGAACAGGTAGTCGGCCTGGTACTGCACCTGCGTCTTCTGGCCCAGGTTGTCGGCGGTGCAGGCCTGCGCCGGCGCCACGCCGCCCTGGGTGGCCATGCGCTGGATGTAGCTCACCTCGCTCATCGCGCCCTTGCCCATGGCCGGGTTGGTTTTGACCAGTTGCAGCGGAATATTGCCGGCGCCCGCAGGGGCGGTGGCGAGCTGGGTGCCCGTCACCTTGGAGCCATCGGCATGTTCCCAGGTGGCGGGCGGGCCGAAGTAGCGCCCGACGCTCTTGCCGCCCCGATCGGTCAAGACGGCATCCGGACCCAGAAAGCCCCACTCGAACTGACCCGCGGCGTCCTTCTTGGCGCGGCATTCGTAGGTGATCAGGCCGCGGCCGACGGTTTCGAGCATGAGCTGTTGACCGGCCGGAACCTGCACGCCCTCGGCGCCAGCGCCCGCTGGCGTGGCCATCGCCGCCTGGGGCAGCGCGACCGCGACGAGGAAGGAAGCGAGGGCGGCCTTGCGCAGCCGACGGGCCATTGAGTGTTGCTTCATCATGTTCTCCAGATCAGTTGAGGGAAGGTCAGCCCATGGCGATGGGCTGATGAGGTCTACGCAGCGCCCCAACTATCGGATTCATTTATATAAAAACATTACAAATAGTTACATATGAAGTGCGCAACTCCCGCAAGGTCGGCGCCCCCGCCGCGCCAAGTGGCCGCTCGGGGGCGCTCGCTCAACGTGGCCTTAAGGCGAGATCTTGTTGAGCAGCAGCCGGGCGCGGATTTCGCCCACGATGCCGCGGCGGAACAGCAGCACGCAGAGCACGAAGATGGCGCCGATCACCATGCTCACCGAATCGTTGAGCTGGTGAAACCAGTCGATCCCGGTCACCTTCACCAGGACATGCGAGATCGTGCCCATCTTTTCTTCGAGCACGGTGATGAGGACGGCGCCGAGAATGGGGCCGAGATCCGTGCCCAGGCCGCCCACCAGGGTCATCAGAATGACCAGCCCCGAAGTGCTCCAGTGCACGTCCGTGAGCGTCTCGAAGCCCATGACCACGGCCTTCATCGCGCCTGCCAGACCGGCGAAACCGGCCGAAATCAGAAACACGCCGAGCTTGTAGCGGTTGACGCGGTAGCCCAGGGAAATGGCCCGCGGCTCATTCTCCCGCACGGCCTGCAGCACCTGCCCGAAGGGCGAATTCACCACCCGGCGAAGAAACCACCAGCTCGCGACGAACACCACCAGCACCAGGTAATACATCACCCGGTCGGATTGCAGCGGCAGCCCGAACAGCGTGCCGCGCGGAATGCCCTGCAAGCCGTCTTCACCGCCGGTGAAATTGGCCTGCAACGCGTAGAAATAGACGATCTGCGCCAGCGCCAGGGTGATCATCGAAAAGTAGATCCCCGAGCGCCGCACGGCGAGCAGCCCCATCACCAGGCCGATCAGCAGCGCGGTGGCCACCCCGGCGACGATGCCCAGCGGCGTGGGCCAGCCCCAGGTGGTGAGCGCCATGCCGGTGAGATAGCCGGCGCCGCCGAACAGCGCGGCATGGCCGAACGAGATCAGGCCGGCGTAGCCCGCCAGCAGATTGAAGGCGCAGGCAAACAGCGCAAAGCACATCATGCGCATGCCCAGCACCGGATAGAGGCCGATCCAGGGCGCGATCAGCGCGAGCGCTAGCAAGGCCCACAGCAGGCCGCTGGACAGCCTGTTCGACAGACGGGTGCGTGCGAGCATGTTCATTTCTCCTTGCCGAACAGGCCCGCGGGCCGCAGGGTCAGCACCAGCGCCATCAGAATGAAGACCACGGTGCTGGAGATGGGCGAATAGAACACCTTGGCCAGCCCCTCGATCAAGCCCAGCGCCAGACCTGAGACGATGGCGCCCAGCACCGAGCCCATGCCGCCGATGACCACGATGGCGAACACCACGATGATGAGGTTGGAACCCATCAGCGGCGAGACCTGGATGACGGGCGCCGCCAGCACGCCGGCCAATCCCGCCAGGGCCGAGCCGAAACCGAAGGTCAGCATGACCATGCGCGGGAAGTTCACGCCGAAGGCCTGGATCAGCGCCGGGTTCTCGGTGCCCGCGCGCAGATAGGCGCCCAGCTTGGTGCGGTCGATCAGCAGCCAGGTGCCGATGCTCACCAGCAGGCTGGCCGCCACCGCGAAGAGGTAGTACGCGGGCAGGAACATGAAGCCCAGATTCAGCGTGGCGCTGAGCAGTTCAGGCGGGTTGTAGGGAGCGCCGGCCACGCCGAAGAACGAGCGGAACACGCCTTCGATCAGCAGGGTGAGGCCGAAGGTCAGCAGCAGACCGTAGATCGGATCGATGCCGCGCAGCCGCCGTAGCGCGACGCGCTCCACACCGATGCCGAACAGGCCGACGAGCAGGGGCGCGAACAGCAGCATCCACCAGAAATTGAGATGCAGGTATTGGCCGCCCATCCAGGTGAACATCGCGCCCATCATGAAAAACGCGCCATGGGCGAAATTGACCACGTCCATCAGGCCGAAGATCACGGCCAGCCCGAGCGAGAGCATGGCGTAGAAGGCGCCATTCACCAGGCCCAGCATGAGTTGCCCAAGCAGCAGGGGCAGGGGGAAACCGAACAATTCAGTCAAGCGTAACCTCGCACATCAGACCACGGATGAAGCCGTCTGCGCCTCGCCGCGCGCGACGCAGACGGGCATCGCCTTTTACTTGTCCAGCGGGCAGCCGTAGGCGGACGCCGGGCCGAAGGCGTCATTGCCGGGGATGGTCTGCACCAGCTTGTAATAGTCCCAGGGCTCTTTCGATTCCGCCGGGGTCTTGACCTGCTCCAGGTACATGTCGTGGATCATCAGGCCGCTCGCGCGCAGGGTGCCGTCCTTCATGTACATGTCGTTGACCTTGGTCTTGTGCAGCTCGGCCATGACCTTGGCGCCATCGGTCGTGCCCGCGGCCTTCACGGCCTTCAGATAGGTCATCGTCGCGGAATAGTCGCCAGCCTGCAGGAAGGTCGGCATGGCGTGCATTTCCTTGAAGTAGCGTTCGGCCCAGGCGCGCGACTGGGCGTTCTGGTTCCAGTACCACGGCGTGGTCAGGTACAGGCCCTGCGCGGCCGGCAGGCCGACGCTGTGGATGTCGGTGATGAACAGCAGCAGTCCGGCGAGCTTCATGGTCTTGGTCACGCCGAACTGGTTGGCCTGCTTGATCGCGTTGTCGGAGTCGCCGCCGGCGTTGGCCAGCCCGAGCACCTGGGCCTTGGACGCCTGGGCCTGCAGCAGGTAGGACGAGAAGTCCGACGCGCCCAGCGGCGCGAGCACCTGGCCGACCACGGTGCCGCCATCGGCCTTCACGACCTTGGCGCCTTCGTCTTCAAGCGACTTGCCGAAGGCATAGTCGGCGGTGAGGAAGTACCAGCTCTTGCCACCATTCTTGATCACCGCGCTGGCGGTGCCGCGCGCCAGCGCGGTGGTGTTGTAGGCGTACATGACGGTGTAGGGCGTGCACTGCTTGCCGACGATGCTCGACGCGCCCGCGCCGACCACGAAGAACGGGGTCTTGTATTGCGCGGCAATGGGTTCCATGGCCAGCGCGGTGCCGCTGTTGGTGCCGCCGATGAGCATGTTCACGCCGTCTTGCGACAGGTACTCCTTGGCCTTGCCCGCGGCCAGATCGGCCTTGTTCTGGTGATCGAAGCTCACCAGCTCGATCTTGCGGCCCAGCACGCTGCCGCCGAAGTCGGCGATGGCCATCTTGATGGCGGCCACGCCGCCGGGGCCGTCCACGGCGGAGTAAACGCCCGACAGATCGGTGATGAAGCCGATCTTGACGGGAGGCTCGGCGGCGCTGGCCGAGGTCAGCGTGCCCAGGGCCAGAGTGAGGGCAGAGGCGAGAGTCTTGAGTTTCATGGGAGTCTCCTAAAGAGTTTGCGCTGTCGAGCGCGCTTAGACGCCGAGCAGGTTTTGCAGTGCCGTTCTGTTTTTCTGCAAATCCGCACGGTTGATTTCCAGGACGATCTGACCGCGCTCCATCACATAAAAGCGGTCGGCGAGATGGGCGGAAAACCGGAAGTTCTGCTCGACCAGCAGAACAGAGAAGCCTTTGTGTTTGAGGGCCGTGATCGCCCGCCCCATGGCCTGCACGATGACCGGGGCCAGCCCTTCGGAAATCTCGTCGAGCAGCAGCAGGCGCGCGCCGGTGCGCAGAATGCGCGCCACCGCCAGCATCTGCTGCTCGCCGCCCGACAGCCGGGTGCCCGGGCTGTGGGCCCGCTCCTTGAGGTTGGGGAACAGGGCGTAGATCTCGTCGGTGCTCAGACCGGAAAAGCCCGTCTTCAGGCTGGGCGGCAGAAACAGGTTCTCCCGCGCCGACAGACTGGCGAAGATGCCGCGTTCCTCGGGGCAATAGCCCACGCCCAGTGGCGCCACGCGGTGGCGGGGCAGTCCGATGGCTTCCGTGCCCGCCACGCGGATGCTGCCGGTGCGCCTTCCGGTGAGCCCCATGATGGCGCGCAGCGTGCTGGTGCGCCCCGCGCCGTTGCGGCCGAGCAGGCACACCGTCTCGCCCGGCGCCACGGTGAGATTCACACCGTGCAGCACGTGCGACTCGCCGTACCAGGCATGCAGGTTCTCGATGGACAGTGCGGGCGCCGGGCTGCCGTGGGGGGGCTGTGGCACTGCGGCCGCCGCTTCGATCGCGGCAGGCATGTCGGCGACGCTGCTCATGTGGCCACCTCCTCTTCGGCCTCGCCCATATAGGCGGCGATCACCTCGGGATTGCGCGAAACCTCGTCGTAACTGCCTTCGGCCAGAACCTGGCCGCGCTGCATGACCGTCACGCGGTCGCAGATGCTGGAGATGACCGACATATTGTGTTCGACCATCAGGACGGTGCGCCCCTGCGCGACGCGGCGAATGAGCTCGGTCACCTGCTGCACGTCCTCGTGGCCCAGGCCCTGGGTCGGCTCGTCGAGCAGCAGCAGCTTGGGGTTCATGGCCAGCGTGGTGGCGAGTTCCAGCGCCCGTTTATGGCCGTAGGGCAGGCTGGCGGCCGCGCGGCGGGCCTGGCTGGCGAGCCCGACCAGTTCGAGAAACTGCATCGCCTCGTCATTCAGGCGATCCAGCGCCCGGGTCGAGCGCCAGAACTGGGTGGACAGCCCGGCCTGCCGCTGCAGGCCGACTCGCACGTTTTCGAGCAGGGTCATCTGAGAAAAAGTGGCGCTGATCTGAAAGGAGCGCACCATGCCGAGCCGGGCAATATCCGCCGGCTGCAGATGGGTAATGGGCTGATTCTGAAAATACACCTCGCCTGAAGTGGGTGTAATGAATTTGCTGAGCAAATTGAAGCAGGTGGTTTTGCCGGCGCCATTGGGACCGACGAGCGCGTGGATGGCGCCCTCGTTCACCTGCAGATTGACATTCTGAACTGCGGCAAATCCGGAAAACTGTTTGCTCAGTCCCTCTGCGCGCAATATGGCCGTGTTCGGCATGAGCTTGTTCCCCTTGAAGGCGTGCATTTTGCTGCAACGCACCCAGAGCGCTCAAGTGTCAAATCCCGGTGGAAACCCTGATGATCGGCACGACTTGGTAACAAAATACGCGATTCTGTATTGAAACATACAAACAGTTACATTCAATACTGTGGTGAGTAAATCACGCATTGGTGCGCTTCATTTCGTCTGCCCGGCACGAAAAAAAGCCCGCGCCGAAAATCATCGGCGCGGGCCCCTGGAGAGGGCGCTCAAAACCCCATGAGCGCATCGCATCCTGGCTTTTGGGCCGCCAGCATCCAACGTATTCTGAGTGTCCTTCCAGTCTGCCTGGATTGTAGAAAGGCAAAACCCGATTATTTGTTCAGATCGCCGAGGCAGAGATATTTCATTTCGACATATTCGTCGATGCCGTGATGTGAGCCTTCGCGGCCCAGGCCGGACTGTTTCACGCCGCCGAAAGGCGCGACTTCGTTGGACATCAGGCCGGTGTTGATGCCCACCATGCCGTATTCGAGTTCCTCGGCCACGCGGAAGATGCGGCCGATGTCGCGGCTGAAGAAGTAGGCGGCCAGACCGAACTCGGTCGCATTGGCCGCGGCGATGGCTTCGGCTTCGGTCTTGAAGCGGAACACCGGCGCCACCGGGCCGAAGGTTTCCTCGCGGGCGCAGAGCATGTCGGCCGTGACATCGGCCAGCACCGTGGCCTGGAAGAACCGGCCGGCGTTGGGGCCGGTCTCCACCCGCTTGCCGCCCACGACCATGCGTGCGCCCTTGGAGGTGGCGTCGCTGATGTGCTTCTCGACCTTGGCCAGCGCCTGATCGTCGATCAGCGGGCCCAGGTTCACGCCTTCATCGAACCCGCTGCCGATCTTCAGGCTGCCCACGGCCTGCGCCAGGCGTTCGACGAAGCGATCGTAGATGCCGTCCTGCACATACAGGCGGTTGGCGCAGACGCAGGTCTGGCCGGCATTGCGGTACTTGCTCGCCATGGCGCCCTCGATGGCCGAGTCGAGGTCGGCATCGTCGAACACGATGAAGGGCGCGTTGCCCCCGAGTTCCAGCGACAGCTTCTTGATGCTGGGCGCCGATTGCGCCATGAGGATGCGGCCGACCTCGGTGGAGCCGGTGAACGAAAGATGACGCACCACCGGCGAGGCGCACAGCAGCCTGCCGATGGCGATCGACCCCTCGCCGTCGGCCGTGAGCACGTTGAGCACGCCGCGCGGAATGCCGGCGCGGTGGGCCAACTCGGCCGCGGCCAGCGCGGTGAGCGGCGTCTGCTCGGCGGGCTTGATGACCACGGGGCAACCAGCGGCCAGTGCCGGCGCGACCTTGCGGGTGATCATGGCCAGCGGGAAATTCCAGGGCGTGATTGCGGCGCAGACGCCGACGGGCTGCTTGAGGACGAGCAGGCGCTTGGTGGCGTCGGGGCTGGGAATGGTCTCTCCGTAAACCCGCTTGGCTTCTTCGGCGAACCATTCCACGAAGCTGGCGCCGTAGAGCACTTCGCCCTTGGCCTCGGCCAGCGGCTTGCCCTGCTCGGCCGTCATCAGGCGCGCCAGGTCGTCGGCGTTGGCCACCAGCAGATCGAACCACTTGCGCAGGATGGCGGCGCGCTGTTTGGCGGGCAGGGCGCGCCAGGCGGGCCAGGCCGCGTCTGCGGCGTCGATGGCGAGCTGCGCGTGCATCGGCTCCAGCGCGGGCACCTGCGCCAGTTCGGCGTTGCTGGCCGGATCGGTGACCGCAAAGCGGCGGGCGGAGTCCACCCAGGCGCCATCGATATAGGCCTGGGTCTTGAACAGCGAGGGGTCTTTGAGCAGGGACAGCGGATTGGCGGGCCGGTTCATGGCAGCTCCGGTAATGAGGAAGGATGGTGAGGCGCGCGCCACATGCTGCAGCGCGGAATCTGCGCGGTCAAGGCGGCAAGACCTAAAATCTAGCCTTTTGCATTGCCACGCGCCAGTGCCAGTTCGGCGCTTGTGCCATCAGCCACTTATCCGCCCCATGAACGTCTCCGACATCCGCGAAAAATTTCTGGCCTATTACGAATCGCAGGGCGCCACCCGCGTGCCGTCGTCCTCGCTCGTGCCGGGCAACGACCCCACGCTGCTGTTCACCAACTCGGGCATGGTGCAGTTCAAGGACGTGTTTCTCGGCCAGGACCAGCGGCCCTACACCCGCGCCACCACGGCGCAGCGTTGCGTGCGCGCCGGCGGCAAGCACAACGATCTGGAGAACGTGGGCTACACCGCGCGGCACCATACCTTCTTCGAGATGCTGGGCAACTTCAGCTTCGGCGACTACTTCAAGCGCGAAGCCATCCGCTACGCCTGGGAGTTGCTCACCACGGTGTACAAGCTTCCGGCCGAGAAGCTGTGGGTCACCGTGTATGCCGAGGATGACGAGGCGCACGACATCTGGGCCAAGGAAGTCGGCGTGCCGGTGGAGCGCATCATCCGCATCGGCGACAACAAGGGCGCCCGCTACGCCTCAGACAACTTCTGGCAGATGGCCGACACCGGCCCCTGCGGCCCCTGCAGCGAGATTTTCTACGACCACGGGCCCGAGGTCTGGGGCGGCCCGCCCGGCTCGCCCGAGGAAGACGGCGACCGCTACATCGAGGTGTGGAACCTGGTGTTCATGCAGTTCGAGCGCTACGCCGCTGGCGAGGAGCGTTTCGAGGCCGAAGAGCAGGCCATCGCACGCAAACAGGCCGTCGAGGCCGAGGGCGGCATCGGCCTGGTGAGCAGGGATGGCGAGAGTTACAAGCTGGCCATCTTCCGCCAGAAGCCGCTGCCCAAGCCCTGCGTGGACACCGGCATGGGCCTGGAGCGCATTGCCGCGGTGCTGCAGCACGTGCACAGCAATTACGAGATCGATCTGTTCCAGGCGCTCATCAAGGCCGCTGCGCGCGAAACCGCCACCACCGACCTCGGCCACGCCTCGCTCAAGGTCATTGCCGACCACATCCGCGCCTGCGCCTTCCTCATCGTCGATGGCGTCATTCCCGGCAACGAGGGGCGCGGCTTCGTGCTGCGCCGCATCGTGCGCCGCGCCATCCGCCACGGCTACAAGCTGGGCGTGCGTCAGCCTTTCTTCTACCGGCTGGTGCCCGATCTGGTCGCTCAGATGGGCGCGGCCTATCCCGAACTGGCGGAGGCCCGCAACCGCGTGGCCGATGTGCTTCAAGCCGAAGAAGGCCGCTTTTTCGAGACCATCGAACACGGCATGGGCATGCTCGACGCCGAACTGGCCGCGCTGCGCGCCGCGGGCGGCAATCTGCTGGCCGGCGAACTGGCCTTCAAACTGCACGACACCTTCGGCTTCCCGCTCGACCTCACGCAGGACGTCTGCCGCGAGCACGGCATGAAGGTCGATGAAGCCGCCTTCGACGCCGCCATGGCCCGCCAGCGCGAGCAGGCCCGCGCCGCAGGCAAGTTCAAGATGCAGGCCGCGCTCGACTACGTTGGCGGCAAGACCCGCTTCGACGGCTACGAGCATCTGCTGGTGAAAGAGGCGCGTGTGGTCGCGCTGTACAAGGACGGCACCTCGGTCGCGGAGTTGCGGGCGGGGGACAACGGCGTGGTGGTGCTCGAACGCACGCCGTTCTACGCCGAGTCCGGCGGGCAGGTGGGCGACAGCGGCGTGCTGTTCGAGGGCGACTCGTGCGATCTGCGCTTCGTCGTGCACGATACGCAAAAAGTCCAGGCCGAGGTGTTCGGCCACCACGGCACGCTCGAATCGGGCAGTCTCAAGGTCGGCGAGGTGGTGGCCGCGCAGGTGGACGGCGAGCGTCGTCTTGCGGTCATGCGCAACCACAGCGTGACTCACTTGATGCACAAGGCCCTGCGCCTGGTGCTGGGCGATCATGTGCAGCAGAAGGGCTCGCTGGTCGATGCCGACAAGACCCGCTTCGACTTCGCCCACGACGCGCCGATGAGTGACGACGAAATCGCCCGCGTGGAGCGCATGGTGAACGAGGAGATTCTGGCCAACGCCGCAACGCTTGCCCGCGTGATGCCCATCGACGAGGCCAAGGGCCTGGGCGCGATGATGCTGTTCGGCGAGAAGTACGGCGATGCCGTGCGGGTGCTCGACATCGGCACCTCGCGCGAGCTGTGCGGCGGTACCCATGTGGCGCACACGGGCGACATCGGGCTGTTCAAGATCGTGCTCGAAGGCGGCGTGGCCGCGGGTATCCGCCGCGTGGAAGCCATCACCGGCATGAATGCGCTGGCCTTCGTGCAGAAGCAGAACGCGCTGGTCGCCCGCCTGTCGCGCACCCTCAAGGCGCCGGCCGAGGAATCGGTGGACAAGGTGGAGCAACTGCTCGACCAGCAGCGCCAGCTCGAAAAAGACCTGACCCAGCTCAAGGCGCAGCAGGCCGCTGCCCAGGGCGACGCCCTGGTGTCGCAGGCCATCACCATCGGCGACACCCCGGTACTGCTGGCGCGCATGGACGGGCTGGACGCCAAGGGCCTGCGCGAAGCGGTGGACCGCATCAAGTCCAAGCTCAAGACTGGCGTGGTGCTGCTGGCCAGCAGCGACGGTGAGAAGGTGCAGCTCGCCGCTGGCGTGAGTGCCGACCGTATCGGCCAGATCAAGGCAGGTGACCTGGTCAGCACCGCGGCGCAAGCCGTGGGTGGCAAGGGCGGCGGCCGGCCGGATTTCGCCATGGCCGGCGGCACCCAGCCCGCGCAGATCGAGGTGGCGCTGGCTCAGGCCAAGGGCCTGCTGCAGCAGCGCCTGGGCGCCTGACCGCACGGAGCGTCGATGAACCTGCAGGGCAAGCACATCGTTCTCGCCGTCACCGGCGGGGTCGCGGCCTACAAGGCTGCGGAGCTGACGCGACTACTGATCAAGGATGGGGCGACGGTGCAGGTCGTGCTGACGGCCGCGGGCGCGCGCTTTGTGGGTGCCGCGACCTTTCAGGCGCTCACGGGCCGGCCGGTGTTCGATGATCTGTGGGACGCCCGCGTGGGCAACGGCATGGCCCATATCGAGCTGACGCGAGCGGCCGATCTCGTCGTCGTCGCGCCAGCCACGGCGAATGTGCTCGCGCAGGCCGCCAACGGCTTGTCGGACGATCTTCTGTCCACGCTGCTGCTGGCCTCCAACAAGCCCGCCTTGTTCGCCCCGGCGATGAACCGGGAGATGTGGGGCCATCCGGCCACGCAGCGCAACGTGGCCCGGCTGCGCGAAGACGGCGCGCTCATCAGCGGTCCTGCTGCGGGCGAGCAGGCCTGCGGCGAGATCGGCGAGGGCCGCATGGTCGAACCCGAAGATCTGTTGCAGGACATCGTGGCCGCGTTTCAGCCCAGACTGCTGGCCGGCCGCACCGTGCTGGTCACGGCCGGGCCGACCTTCGAGGCCATCGACCCGGTGCGAGGTCTCACCAACCGATCCAGCGGCAAGATGGGCTACGCCGTTGCCCGGGCGGCCCGCGAGGCCGGGGCGTGCGTGGTGCTGGTCAGTGGCCCCACCGCACTGCCCGCGCCGCATGGCGTGCAGCGCCTGGAGGTGAGCAGCGCGCAGGAGATGTTCGATGCGGTGATGGCCCAGGTCGGCACCGCGCAGGTGTTCGTCGCCACCGCCGCCGTGGCCGACTGGCGGCCTGTGCACGTCCACGCGCAGAAACAGAAAAAACAGGAAGGCGAGGGCGCGCCGGCCATCGCCTTGCAGGCCAATCCGGACATTCTCGCCACGGTGGCCGCTCTGCCGCAGCCGCCCTTCTGCGTGGGTTTTGCCGCCGAGAGCGAAAACCTGGCGGAACACGCGGCGGCCAAGCGGCTGCGCAAGAATGTGCCGCTGCTGGTGGGCAACCTCGGCCCGGACACTTTCGGCCGCGACGACAACCGGCTGGAACTGTTCGACGCCGCCGGTCACCATCCCCTGGGCAGCGGCGACAAGCTCGTGCTCGCGCGCAAGCTGGTGGCCGAGATTGCCGACCGGCTGACGCGTTCAGGGCGCTGAGGCTCCCTGCCGCGCCCCGCCGTGTTCAACCCTTCCGATTCAACCCCTTCCCCCTCCAAGGATTCGTCTTGTCTCAGCCCCGTATCGCCGTCCGCCTTCTCGATGACCGCCTGCGCGAGCAGCTTCCCGCCTATGCCAGCCCGGGCAGCGCCGGCATGGATCTGCGCGCCTGCATCGACGAGCCGCTGACCCTGCAACCGGGACAGGCCGAGCTCATCCCCACCGGGCTGGCCATGCATATCGGCGATCCGCGCCTGTGCGCCATGCTGCTGCCGCGTTCGGGCCTTGGGCACAAGCACGGCGTGGTGCTGGGCAATCTCGTCGGGCTGATCGATTCCGACTACCAGGGGCCGCTGATGGTGAGCTGCTGGAACCGCGGCAGCACGGCCTACACCGTGCAACCTCTGGAGCGCATCGCGCAGATGGTCATCGTGCCGGTGGTGCAGGCGCAGTGGGAGGTGGTGGACAGCTTCGACGCCACCGCCCGCGGCACCGGGGGCTTCGGCTCCACGGGCGCGCACTGAGCGTAGACGCAAATGGCACGCCGTTGGGCGAAAGCGCTGGTGCGCAAATTCGAAGCCATGCAGGACAGCCGGTGGCTGCGTCCGTTCGCGCGCTACATCGCGCATCCGTCGCTGTGGAGTCTGAATCGCCGCAGCGTGGCGCTGGCCGTGGCCGCCGGCATGATCGGCGGCCTGATTCCGGGGCCGTTCCAGATGATCACCGCCGGTCTGATCGCCATGGTGGCGCGCTGCAATTTCCCGATTGCGCTGGTGGTCACGCTCTACAGCAATCCGCTGACCATCGTGCCGCTCTATCTCGTGGCCTACAAGCTGGGCAGCGTGGTGTCATCCGCGCACGCCGCCCAGACGCTCGTGGCCCCGCCGCACTTCGACTGGATGCATGTGTGGGATTCCACCGCCGCGCTGGCGCATTGGGCGTGGAATCTGGGCACCCCTTTGTTTGTCGGCGTACCTCTGCTCGCGCTCATTCTGGCTGTGGTGGGTTACGCCCTCACCCGCCTGGGCTGGAGCCTGCACCTCAGGCTGGAATGGCGGGCGCGCAAGGAAGCGCGCCGACTGCGTGAGGCGGAGCAGATGGGCAAGGGCGCTTCCGACTGAGCCGCTTTATTGCTCACCGGGCATGAACAGCCCGGCATCGGCCGAGTCGAGCAGGGCGCTCTTGGCCTCGATCTCGTCCGGATCGGCGGCGCGCACCTCGAGCACCGTGTATTCGATCCGCAGCGCCAGACCCGCCAGGGGATGATTTCCGTCGAGCAGGATCTTGTCGTCGTGAATCTCGGTGATGGTGTAAAAGACCCCTTCGGCACCGTCCGAGCAGCCCTCGGGCAGTTGCTCGAACATCATGCCCTCTTCGAGTTCGGCGGGAAACAGCTTGCGATCCTCCACCAGCAGCAGGTCGGCGTCGTAGTCGCCGAACGCGTCTTCGGGCTGCAGGTAGATGTCGCCCTTGTCACCCACGCCCTTGCCCATCATCTGCTCGGCCATGCGAGGCAGCAGATCGTCGCCGCCCACATAGAAGTCATCGCCTTCGGTGTTTTCGTCGATCAACTCGCCTTGCGAGTCCGTCATGCGCCAGGACAGGGTGGCGACAAGGCCTTCGGTGATTTTCATGGGTATGCTCGCAGGAGTTTTTGAATGGAAACGGGGGACGAAGAAAAGTTCGCCCGCATTGGAACATGACCAAGATGTCAACCGCGACGCTGCACTGGGGGGGCTGCACGGAAGCCCGCTTTCTGCGCGATTTCTGGCAGCGCAAGCCCTTGCTGCTGCGTCAGGCCTTCCCGGGCTTTCAGCCGCTGCTCAGCCGCACGCAACTGTTCGCCCTGGCCGCCAGCGAGGATGTCGAGTCGCGCCTGCTGCAGCGCGAAGGCCGGCGCTGGCAGCTCGACCACGGGCCGTTCGCCCGCAAGCAGCTTCCCGCGGTCGAACAGCCCAACTGGACCTTGCTCGTCCAGGGCGTGAATCTTCATGTCGATGCGGCAGGCGAACTGCTGCGCCAGTTTCGTTTCATTCCCGACGCGCGGCTGGATGATCTGATGATCTCCTGGGCGAGCAAGGGCGGGGGCGTCGGGCCGCATCAGGACGCCTACGACGTGTTTCTGCTGCAAGCCTCCGGACGGCGGCGCTGGCGTATCGGACCGGTGCATGACGCTGCGCTCCAGCCCGGCAAACCCGTCAAGCTGCTGGCCCGATTCACGCCCGAGGAAGACCTGGTGCTCGAACCCGGCGACATGCTCTATCTGCCTCCCGGTTGGGGCCATGACGGCATTGCGGCCAGCGGTGACTGCATGACCTATTCCATCGGATTTCGGGCCCCGCCGCAGGGCGAACTGCTCAAGGAAGTGCTGTGGCAGATGGCCGAGGCGCAGCACGGCGGTGACCTCTACCGCGATCCGCCTCTTCGGCCACAGGCCACGCCCGCGCAGTTGCCCCCCGCGATGGTCAAGTTCGCACGAGACGCCTTCGCCCGGCTCAAGCCGGACGCGGCATGGTTCGAGAACATGCTCGGGCTCTACCTCACGACGCCCAAGCCGCAGGTCTGGTTCGAGGGAGCCGAAGCCGCCGCGTCGGCGCTGCGCCGCGCATGTCGCCAGTCGGGCTGCCGACTCGATCGCCGCAGCAAGATGCTCTACACGGCGACCTCGGTCTTCATCAACGGCGAGGCCGTGGAGGCGGCGCTGGCCTCCTCGGCGCTGTTGCGCGCCCTGGCTGACCAGCAGGCGCTCGACGCAGCCCAGGTGCAGAGCGCCCAGCCGGCCGAAGTCGCCTTGCTGGCGGATTGGTGCGCGCTCGGCTGGCTGCAAGTTGGCGACGACGCGTTGACGCCTGCGGCCCGCAAGCCTGCGCAGGCATGACATGCGCGCAGACGGACCGGACGCTTCGTTCGATACGCGCGCCCAAGCACACGCGGCGCTGAGCGCCGTTGTGGCAGATCAAGGCACGAGTCTCTGCTGTTTCAGTGCCGACTTCCGCGCCTGGCCCCTCGATCAGTCTGCGTTCATTAGCCTGATGCAAGCTTGGGCGCTGCGCGACGCCAAGCGTCCCGATGTCATGCGTTTTCTCGCGCTGGACTGGAGTCAGGTCAGAACGCGCTTCCCGCGTTTCGCCACCTTTCGCCGCGACTTTGCCCATCAGGTGGCCTGTCGACAGATTGCCGAGACTCGCGCACGCGGGCTGGCGGAAATGGCGGCGTCGGCGCGCTGCGTCGTCTATGCGCACACGGCCACATGGATGTCGGGCGAATGGGTGCAGACCGCCTCGCGCATGCACGCCCTGAACCTCCGTTTTGAGGAAGCGTGGGAGCAGGCCGTGCCTGCATTTCCCTCGGCGATTCTAGGTTTGTGACAAATTCGCAACATCTGGTTTTCGAGCCTTGAAATTGCAACACGGGGATAACCCGAAGTCCCACTATACTTATGCGCTGAGCTTGATGTGCATACCGGTTCTGGTTGCAATTAGGTTCAATCAGGACGGTTACGAATTTATCGGGCTTCCGCCCATTTTTGACTGACGCTTAGAGGAAAGTAATGAAAAAGTCCATTCTGCTGGCATCCATGATCGCCGCTCTCGCCCTGGCCGCTTGCGGTAAGAAAGAAGAAGCCGCTCCCGCTGCTTCGGCTCCTGCTGCTGCTTCGGCTCCCGCCGCTTCGGCTCCTGCTGCTGCTTCGGCGCCCGCTTCGGCTCCTGCTGCCGCTTCGGCCCCTGCCGCTTCGGCTCCGGCTGCCGCTGCTTCTGGCGCCAGCGCTGCCAAGTAATAATCGACTGGCAGTCGCAAAAAAGCCGGCGAAAGCCGGCTTTTTTGTTGTCTTCTTCGGTCGTGATGCCCAACCGAATCGCCGTGGTCGCCCTGCCGGGCCAGCCACGGCTTTCCAAGTTTTACTGAATCTGCTGTTGCAGGATCTGCAGAATCTTGCGGGCATCGTCCGTTTGCAGCGGCTTTCCATCGAGGGTCTGCACCGTCACCACGGTTTGCGTCCCGGCGTTCTGCAGCGCAATGCGGTAATCGGCCGGTTTCGGCTCGCTTTCTTTTTTGCCAAACAGCTTGCCGAAGAAGCCAGTGCTGTCCTGTGAGGCCTTGAGAGCCTCTTCGGCGCTGATGTAGCGCACATCGAACCGGCCCTCGCCACGATTGCGCTCGATCACGGTAAAGCCGGCGGTATTGATGGCCAGGCTGACCTTGCGCCAGGCCGTCTCGAAACCATCTTGCAGCTGCAGCGCCAGGCCGTTGTCAACAAGCTGCGCGGAGATTGGCTGCGCGATCGGCGTCGGGTTTTCGAGGCGCTGTTTTGCTGCGTCCTCGCTGAGCCCCAGGGTGACCATGAGTTTGCGCAGGAAGATGGTGTTCAGACCAGGGTCCGGCGTGGCGGGTTCCCAGGCGGTGGTGGATTTGTCGTTCGAGTTGTAGACCTCTTTCATCGACTGGTGGGTGATGTAGATCTGCGTGCCCTTGCCGTCCGGCGTGCGCTCGAACGCGGTGCGGAAGCGGTCGCGCGTGCCGGTGTCGTAAAGGCTGTCGAACACTTTGCCCAGATACTTCCGGATGAAGTCCTGCGGCAGCTTGGCGCGGTTCTCGGCCCAGTCGGTTTCCATCACGCCGGTCGTGGCGTCGGCCTGGGTGAGGTAGAAGCCGTTCTCCTGCCAGAAACCCTTGACCTTTTCCCAGAGCTGATCCGGCGTTGAATCGACCACCAGCCAGCGTTGGCTGCCAGCCTGATCAATGCGCATTCCGGGATACTGTGGCAGCACGGCGTTCGTTTTGGCGACTTGCTCGGCGGTCTGCACACCCTTGTCGTAGGCCAGGGCGCTCACCGGGGCATTGGGATTGCCCGGAACCACATAGCGCTCCTGTTTGGCCAGCTGGGTCAGATCGGGCGGCACTTCCAGGGTGCTGCCCTGCTTGGCGCTTTCGTAGTCCACGCCTTTGCCCTGAACGACGGTGTTCAGGGAGGAGCAGCCGCTCAGAAGGACGCCGGCGCCCAGCGCGATGGACAGGGCGCTCAGTCGCCAGGTTTGGGATAGGTTCATACGCAATGGGATCTCGAAAATGCAGGGAAGTCAGTGAACGAGGGGCAGGTCCAGCGCCTGCAGCGCAGTACGCAACGGCGGATGAAACGCGCTTTGCAGCGGGGTCAAAGGCAGCCGCAGACCCGCACCGACGCGGCCCATGAGGCGCAGGGCTTCCTTGACCGGAATCGGGTTGGGTTCGCAGAACAGCTGTTGATTGAGGTCGACCAGCTCGAAATGCAATTTGCTGGCGAGCGCGGCATTGCCGGCCATGGCGGCCACACACAACTCATGCATGCGGCGCGGGACGACGTTGGCGGACACGCTGATGTTGCCGTGTCCGCCCAGCAACATCAGGGCCACGGCCGTCGGATCGTCGCCGGAGTAGATGGAGAACGACGACGGCGCACGGCGAATGAGCTGCGCGGCGCGGTCGATATTGCCCGAGGCCTCCTTGATGCCGATGATGCCCGGAACCTGCGCCAGACGCAGTGCGGTCTCCACGCTCATATCGGCCACGGTGCGCCCAGGCACGTTGTAGAGCACCACGGGAATATCGACCGCCTCGGCAATGGTGGTGAAGTGCGCCGCCATGCCCGCCTGAGTGGGCCGGTTGTAGTAGGGCACGACACTGAGCACGCAATCGGCGCCCACGTCTTTGCAGCGGCGCGTCAGCTCGACGGCCTCGCGCGTGGAGTTGGCGCCGGCGCCCGCCATCACGGGCACGCGGCCCGCGACCTGCTCGACGACCGTGCGCACGATCTCGATGTGCTCTTCCACGGGCAGGGTGGGCGATTCACCGGTGGTGCCGCAGGGGCTGATGCAGTCGGTGCCTTGTTCGATATGCCAATCGACCAGTTTGCGCAGCGCGGCGAAGTCCACGCTGCCATCGGAGTGCATGGGGGTCACCAGAGCAACGATGCTGCCGCGGATGACCGGAGGTTGGGAGGACATTGTTCTGCGTGCGCTGCGAGCCAGCTGCTTGTCAAATGGGAAGATTGTATCGGTCTGCCGCCTGGGCGTTGGCCGTCTCCCGCACGGCGGCGATGCGCTGCACATAGGCCGGGTGCGGGGCCTCGACGAAGCCGTCTTCGAACGCCAGCACCCGCAGCGCCGGGCGCACCGCGTCGAGCAATTCGCCGGGGCGCAGCAGAAACTCGGGATTGGACGGTTTGCCCAGGCTGGCCTGCCCGAGCGCGAAGGTTTCGTAGAGCAGAAAACCGCCCGGCGCGACGGCCTGCACGATCCGGGGGAGCAGAGGGCGCCACAGGTAATGCGTCACGACGACCGCGTCGAAGGTCTGATCCCGGTACGGCCAGGGTCCGGCTTCGAGGTCGGCGATCCGCACGTCGGCAAGAGCCTGCAGCCCCGAGAGGGCGTCGGCATTGCGGTCCACGGCGAACACTTTGTACCCACGCTGGTGCAGCCAGCGGACATGACACCCGCCGCCACAGGCGACGTCGAGGACGGTGGCACCAGCCCGGAGCACCGAGGCGTGACGCACGATCCAGGCAGAAGGAGGAGGCAGGGCGGAGGCGTTTTCGGTAGCCATGGAGAAGCATCGTAACGGTGCCGAGCGGGCCGCGATGCGTGCGCATCATTCTTGCAAGGCAGAATAGGCAGCATCGTCACTTACCCTTCAGCGAACACACGATCTTATGACCTCAGCCACCATTCTCGTGACCGGCGGTGCCGGGTATATCGGCTCGCATACCTGCGTGGCCCTGATCGAAGCGGGCTACACCCCCGTGGTGTATGACAATCTGTGCAACAGCAGCGCCGAGTCGTTGGCGAGGGTGGAACGCATCACCGGCCAACGCCCCGCCTTCGTGCAGGCCGACATCCGCGATGCTGGCCGTCTCGACGCCGTTTTCACGCAGCACAAGATCGATGCCGTGATCCACTTCGCCGGCCTGAAGGCCGTGGGTGATTCGGTGGAAAAGCCGCTCATGTACTACGACAACAACGTCGGCGGCACGGTGGTTCTGCTCGAGGCGATGCAGCGCGCCAGGGTGCACAAGCTCATTTTTTCGTCGTCGGCCACGGTCTATGGCGATCCGGCTTCGGTGCCCATCCGTGAAGACTTTCCGCTCAGCGCGACCAACGCCTACGGCCGCAGCAAGCTGATGATCGAAGAGATTCTGGGCGATCTGCACCGTGCCGAACCGCATTGGCGCATCGCCCGCCTGCGCTACTTCAACCCGGTGGGGGCGCACGAAAGCGGGCTCATCGGCGAAGACCCGCGCGGCATTCCCAACAACCTCATGCCCTTCGTTACGCAGGTGGCCGTGGGGCGTCTGCAAAAGCTGCGCGTGTTCGGGGGCGACTGGCCGACCGTGGACGGCAGCGGCGTGCGCGATTACATCCACGTCATGGATCTGGCCGAGGGTCACGTCGCCGCCTTGCGCCATCTGTTGGGACATGAGGGCCTGTTCACGGTCAACCTTGGCACGGGGCAGGGCTACTCGGTGCTGCAGATGGTGCAGGCCTTCGGCAAGAGCATCGGCCGCGAGCTGCCGTATGAGATCGTGGCGCGCCGTCCGGGCGACATCGCCGAATGCTGGGCCGACCCGGGCGCGGCCCGCGAATTGCTGGGCTGGAGCGCCCGGCGGGGACTGGACACCATCTGTGCCGACGCCTGGCGTTGGCAGCAGGGCAATCCGGAAGGCTATGGCGCCTGAGCCCGCCGCCTGGCTGGCCCGAAGCCGCGGCTTGCTGAGGCCCCGCGCTTGCATCGGTTTGCGGCCGGGCGCTATGGTTGACCCTGAATCAACAGACTGAAAGGACCATCATGAGCAAGACCACGCTGCATGCCTCGCCCGCGCCGATTCACATCGGCATCTCCGACACCGATCGGGCCAAGGTGGCCGAGCATCTCTCGCATCTGCTGGCCGATACCTACACGCTCTATCTCACGACGCACAACTTCCACTGGAACGTGACCGGGCCGATGTTCAACAGTCTGCACCAGATGTTCATGGATCAGTACACCGAGCTGTGGAACGCCGTCGATCCGATTGCCGAGCGCATTCGCGCCCTGGGCTTCGCGGTGCCGGGCTCCTATCACGGCTTCAGCTCGCGCTCCAGCCTGGCCGACGTGCCGGCGCTGCCGCCCAAGGCGCAGGAGATGATCGGCATTCTGGTCAAAGGCCACGAAGCCGTGGCCAAGACCGCGCGCGCGGTGTTCTCCGTGGCGGACGATGTCAACGATCAGCCGACCGCCGATCTGATGACCCAGCGTCTGGACGTCCACGAAAAGACGGCCTGGATGTTGCGCTCGCTGCTCGAAGGCTGAAGCGGCGTGAACGCAGCCGTCTTGGCTGCGTCTCGTGCCGGATTCGCACAGACCTTCTGATGCGCGTTCCATCGACGTTCCCTGCGTGGCGATAATTCACGCATGGAACGTCTGCGCTTATGGCTGGCCTTGATCCGTTGGGACAAGCCGGTCGGTTCTCTCCTCTTGCTGTGGCCGAGCCTGTCGGCCTTGTGGATCGCCAGCGATGGCCGACCGAGCGTGTGGCTGGTCGTCGTCTTCATCGCCGGTACCTTCCTCATGCGCTCTGCCGGTTGCGCCGTGAACGACGTGGCCGATCAGGACTTCGACCGCGCCGTGCGCCGCACCGCGCAGCGCCCGGTGACGTCCGGCAAGGTATCCAGCCGCGAGGCCTTGCTGGTTGGCGCCGCGCTCGCGCTCGCCGCCTTCGGTCTGGTACTTACCACCAATGCGCTGACCATCCAGATGTCGGTCGCAGCCTTGCTGATCGCCATCGCCTACCCCTACACCAAACGCTGGCTGGCGCTGCCGCAGGCTTATCTCGGTGTGGCGTTCAGCTTCGGCATTCCGATGGCCTTCGCCGCCGCGCGCGGCGAAGTGCCGGTGGTGGCCTGGGTGCTGCTGCTGGGCAATCTGTTCTGGGTGCTGGCCTACGACACCGAATACGCCATGGTCGATCGGGAAGACGATCTCAAGGTGGGCATCAAGACCTCGGCCATCACCTTCGGCCGCGCCGATGTGGCAGCGGTGATGGCGAGCTACGCGGCCTATCTCGCGCTGTGGGCCGCGGCGGGCTGGGCGCTGCAACTCGGTTGGCCCTACTTCCTGGGCATTGCGGCGGCCGCAGCCCAGGCCGCGCATCACTACACCCTCATCCGCGGGCGTAACCCGGCGCAGTGCTTCCGCGCCTTCCGGCTCAACCACTATCTGGGTTTGGCGATTTTTGCCGGGGTGGTGCTGGCTTACCTCAAATGAGTTGAAGTCTCAGAGGCTGTGAATGAACCCGGCGCGGCATGAGCGGGGGGGCGGATTTGTTCGCAGCCTCTTGGGTTCGGAGCGCGAGTGTATGGCGTCCCACGCACCCAGATTGGCGCGCCTGCGCTTCGTGCCTGTCCTCGCCGAGGGTGATCTTCATCGGTTCAACGGTGTTCGAGCGCAAGCTTGAAAGCAAGGCCGACGAAGGCTGCTGCAAAACACCGGCGCATCCAGGTCAGGACTGCGGGCCGGGAGAGGATGTGCGTGCGCGCTTTGGCAGCGAATAGGCCGTAGAGCACGAACACAGCCAAAGTCAACGCCATAAAGGTGGCTGACAGTTCCAGCATGGTGACCGTTGGATGGAGATCGCCAGTCTGGATGAACTGCGGCAGGAAAGCGACGAAAAAGATCGACAGTTTGGGGTTGAGAACATTGACAAACGCGGCGTGCCGGATCACCTGCATGTCGGAGCGAGAGGGCGCCTCCGCGCTGATCGTCAATGCGCCCCGTTCGCGCCACGTCATCCATGCCAGGTAGAGCAGGTAGCACACGCCCGCGATCTTCAACAGTTCGAACGCCAGACTGCTGGCATGCAACACCGTGGCCAGTCCGGTGACGGCCACCAGCATCTGCGGCAGGATGCCGAGCGTGCAGCCCAGAGCTGCGACGACAGCGCCGCGCATGCCATGCGACAGACCTGCAGCCAGGGTTAGGAGCACGCCTGTTCCCGGAGATGCGATGACCAGGAGCGAGGTGACGAGAAATTCGAGCCCCATCATGCTGACACCTCCCGCACCAACGCTGTCGGCCACAGCATCAGGATCGTTTGATGGAGCGAAGTGATCAATTGGCCGACGTCCAGCGCGGCCGTGCCGTGCATGGCCTCGGCGACGACCAGGACATGGTGGGTTTCACAGCTCACCGCCGAATAGCTGCTCTGCCGATGGGTCCAGCGGCGTGCATGGGCACGACATTGGGCATCGGCAAAGATGATCTCGCCGGGTTCCGGACGTTCCACCTCGCCCGAAAAACTATCGTAGCGCTCCGTGCCGGTAGCGCGGCGTACCACGAGGCCCTCGGCGATCCGGTCCAGGTCGAATGCCGCAACCGGAATGGCGAAGGCGGCCGAGACGGCGTTGCAGAGATCCACGAAGGGATGCACCGATGGCAGGCCGCCTTCTTTGCGCAGCCGACGCAGCAGGGCCTCCGGGGCGCAGCGATATTGCGTTGGTTTGCAGCCCATGCGGCTGAAGACGCGACGCCAGGCTTGAATCTCCGGCAGGTCGGCCTCGGTGCCGGAGGTGAGACGTTGGGCCGCCAGCCGAGTGAACCGGGCGACGCTTTCGGTCACATCTGCTGTGGTACGGATGCCCTGCACATGAAGCAATCCGGTGGATCGTTCAGGGAACTCGTCGTGCAACGATGGTGAATAGCAAAACAACATGATCGGGCCTCGGATTTGGACTGCGAGGCATCCATCATCCAGGCCTGTTGTCTTCCGGTCTTGAACAAAATTGCAGCTTCTCAGCGCATGGCTCTGGCGTAGGTGCCCGGCGTGAGTCCGTAAGTGCGCACGAACAATCGCGTCAAGTGGCTCTGGTCGGCAAAACCGCATGTCACGGCGACTTCGGCGGGGGCCATGCCCCGGCGAATCAACTGGCGGGCCAGACGCAAGCGGCGCTGCACCAGATAGGTATGGGGGGTCAAGCCGGTCTGCCGGGCAAATGCCCGAAGGAACTGATAGCGGCTGAGACCGGCTTCCTGTGCCAACACCGCCAGCGACACCGCCGATGCCGGGTCTTCGTCCATCATCGAGCGCGCTTTGTAGATTGCCGTTGGAATGCCGGTGAGCCGGTGAGGAATGGACTGCAGCAGCGGACCGAGCGCAGACAACAGCGCTTCGTCCAGTTGCAGCGGACACTGCGCCGCGCCGGTCGCTGCATTGAACAGGTGATGAACCGCGAAGGCGACCCGCCTGTCCTGAACAACCGGACTGACGAACTCGCTATGCCGACACGTTTTCTCGGCGATGTCGCCGGCGGCCTCGGCGACGATGGCGGGGTCCAAATAGAGCATGAACCAGGAACGCCCTTTCGGGCCGATCGGCGCACCATCATGCACTTCACCCGGATTGACGGTGATGACATCGCCCGGCCCTGCCTCGACCGTGCCGCGTCCGCTCGCAGATCGGTGTCCGCCGCGCGTCATCAGGCCGAGTCCAAACTGTTCGTGGGTGTGTCGGCCAAAGGTGATGGCCGAGTCGGCAACAGTGGCCTCGATGCCGCGCAGCTTGCACGGCAGCATCCGGAAGTCTTGGCCTTTGATCATGTGCCCAGGATCGAGGCGGCAGGTCTGTTCAGCCCGTCAGCCGTTGCAGCGCTTCGCGGTAGCGGGCCACGGTGTGTTCGATGACCTCGGCGGGCAGGGTGGGCGGTGGAGGTTGTTTGCTCCAGCCGGGCACGCCTTCGAGCCAGTCGCGCAGGAACTGTTTGTCGAAGCTGGGCGGGGAGATGCCTTCAGCCCAGGTGTTGGCGGGCCAGAAGCGCGAGGAATCGGGCGTGAGCACTTCGTCCATCAGCGTGAGGGTGCCGTGTTCGTCGAGGCCGAACTCGAACTTGGTGTCGGCGATCAGGATGCCGCGGGCCGCGGCGTAGTCGGCGGCGCGCTGGTAGAGCGTGATGCTGACGTCGCGCACCTGGGCGGCGAGTCCGGCGCCGACGGTTTGTTCCATCTGGGCGAAGGTGATGTTCTCGTCATGCTCGCCCAGCTCGGCCTTGGTGGCGGGGGTGAAGATGGGCGCGGGCAGCTTGCTCGCCAGCGTCAGCCCGGCGGGCAGGGCCACGCCACACACCGCGCCGCTGGCCTGATAGTCCTTCCAACCTGACCCGGCGAGGTAGCCGCGAACCACGGCTTCCACCGGCAGGGGTTTGAGGCGCTTGACCACCATGGCGCGGCCGCGCACCTGTTCGCGCTCGTCCGCCGCCACCACGCTCTCGGGATCGACCTCGAGCAGATGGTTGGGCACCACATCGTGCAGCAGGCCGAACCAGAAGCGGGCCATGCGGGTGAGGATTTCGCCTTTGCCCGGAATGGGCTCGGCCATGATGACGTCGAAGGCCGAGATGCGGTCGGTGGCCACCATCAGCAGCCGGTCCGTGCCCACGGCGTAGTTTTCGCGCACCTTGCCGCGGGACAGCAGGGGCAGGGAATGTAGGGAGGATTGCAGCAGCGCAGAGGTCATGGGAGGGCTTTCGTCGCGGAATGGCGGAGATTGTAGAAATCCCCGTCAGGTCATCAGCTCAGCACCGTCATGCTCAGGCGGCGGCGGTAGCTTTCCACCGTGGGGTCGGTGACGGGGGGCTGGCCCGCGGCGGGCTTGGGCGCATGGGCTGGCGTCATCAGTTCGAGGATGTTGACAAAGGTCTTGCGCGCCCGGTCTTCGCTCCAGCTCTTGTCGCGCATGAGGATGTCGAGCAGTTCGTCGAGCGCGGCCGTCCACTGCTGCGACGCCATGTGCTGCTGCGCCAGGGCGTAGCGGGCGTCGAAGTCGCGCTTGTTGGTGGCGATGCTGGCCTGCAGCGCCGCCATCGTCGGCAGGCCGGGCGCGGCCTGCGCGGCTGCGAGCCAGTCGCCCAGGGCCTGGATGCGCGCGTCGGCCAGGGCTTTGCCGGTCATGGGCTCGAAGGCCATCGCGGCCTCGGCGGTGCGCCCGTCTTTCAGCAGCAGTTCGACATAGTCCTTGCGCGCCACGTCGTTGGCGGGGTTGGTGGCCAGATCCTGCTGCAACTTCTCCAGCGGCGACACGTCGGGCCCTGATGGCGGCTCGGCGTCAGAGGGCTCGGCATCGTCGGCCGGGTCTGGCGCGGCGTCGGGAACGTGCTTGTCGAGGAACTCGCGGATCTGGCCCTCGGGCAACGCGCCCACGAAACCGTCCACCGGCTGGCCGTCCTTGAGCAGCATCACCATGGGAATGCTGCGCACGCCGAATGCGGCCGCCAGTTCCTGCTCCTCCTCGGTGTTGATCTTCACCAGTTTGAATCGGCCCTCGTAAGCCACCTCCAGCTTTTCGAGGATGGGGCCGAGCGCACGGCACGGGCCGCACCAGGGCGCCCACAGATCCACCAGCACGGGGACGGTGTTCGAGGCTTCGACGACTTCGGTTTCAAAATTGGCAACGGTGGCATCAATCATGTTCGACTCCTGAAAGCAGGGCAGATGGGGGCGTTCGCCGTCATACCAAGAGGGGTATGGCGGCGCAGGTGGCGCCGTTGGCCGGAAGCATAGCGGGGCGCGGTTTTCGGGGCGTCTGCCGCGGATTCTTAAAATCAGCGGTTTTCAGATCTTGCACAGGAGCAGGCAGATGGCCGTGATCGGCGTGGTGATGGGTTCGCAAAGCGACTGGGAGGTGATGCGCCATGCGGCCGATCTTCTCGCCCGCTTCGGTGTGGCGCACGAATGCCAGGTGGTTTCGGCCCACCGCATGCCCGACGATCTGTTCGCCTATGCCGAAAGCGCGCAGCCGCGCGGCCTGCGGGCCATCATCGCCGGTGCCGGCGGCGCGGCGCATCTGCCCGGCATGCTGGCGGCCAAGACCGCGGTGCCGGTGCTCGGCGTGCCGGTGCCGAGCAAGTATCTGCGGGGCGAGGACTCGCTGCTGTCCATCGTGCAGATGCCAAAGGGCATTCCCGTGGCGACCTTTGCCATCGGCGAGGCCGGGGCGGCGAATGCCGCCCTGTTTGCCGTGGCGATGCTGGCGGCGCATGACACCGATTTGCGCGACCGGCTCGACGCCTTCCGCGCCGAACAGGCGGCGGCGGCGCGCGCCATGCGCGTGGGAACGCAGGCATGAGTGCCGGCGCGGCATTCATTCCCCCCGGAGCGACGCTGGGCGTGCTCGGTGGCGGGCAATTGGGCCGCATGTTCGCCCAGGCGGCGCAAAGCGCGGGATACGGGGTGGTCGTGCTCGAAGCCGACGAGGCGGCCCCTGCGGCGCAGGTCACAGGACGCCACCTCGCCGCGCGCTACGACGATCCCCTGGCCCTCGATCAGCTTGCCCGCGACTGTGCCGCGGTGACGGTCGAATTCGAGAACATTCCCGCGGCATCCATGCAGTGGCTGGACGCCCGCGTGCCCCTGGCGCCCGCTCCGGGCGCTCTGGCGCTCTGCCAGGACCGGGCGCAGGAAAAGGCCTTGTTCAAGCGGCTGGGCGTGCCCTGCGCCCCCCATGCCGTGCTGACGGCGGGGGTCGATCCGCACGCCGTCAGTGCCGATCTCTTTCCCGGCATCCTCAAGACCACACGCCTGGGCTACGACGGCAAGGGCCAGATGTCGGTGGCCTGCGCCGCCGATCTGCCCGCCGCCTGGGCCACGCTCGGCGGGGTGGACTGCGTGCTGGAGAAGAAGCTCGATCTGGCCTATGAACTCTCGGTGGTGATGGCGCGCGGGCGAGACGGCTGCGCCGTGCTGTACGAGCCGCAGCAGAACCTGCACCGCGACGGCATTCTGTTCGCCAGCTTTTCGCCCGGCCCCTCCATCACCCCCGACCTCGCCGAGGCGGCGCAGAACGCCGCGGGCACGGTAGCGCAGGGGCTCGACTATGTCGGCGTGCTCTGCGTGGAATTTTTCGTGCTGCGCGACGGTCGCCTGCTGGCCAACGAAATTGCCCCGCGTCCGCACAACTCCGGCCATCACACCCTCGATTCCTGCGATGTGTCGCAGTTCGAACTGCAGTGGCGCACCCTGGTGAACGCACCGCTGTTGGCGCCCAGGCAACACAGCGCCACCGTCATGCTCAACCTGCTCGGCGATCTCTGGTTCGACGCCGCGGGCCAGCAGCGCGAGCCCGACTGGGCCACCGTGCTGGCGCAGTCGGGCGTGCATCTGCACCTCTACGGCAAACACGCCCCGCGCAAGAGCCGCAAGATGGGCCATCTCACCTGCACGGCCGCCAACCCGACCGAGGCGCGGCAAAACGCGCTGCACGTCTGCACCGTGCTCGGCCTGGAACCGTTCTGACGTGAGCGCGGTGAATACCGACGCCCAGGTGCGTCCGCGCGAGATCGTCGAAGCCGTGCGGCGTCTGGAGGCTGGCGAGCTGGTCGGCCTGCCCACCGAAACCGTCTACGGCCTCGCGGCAGACGCCGAGAATCCCGAGGCCGTCGCCAAGATCTACGCCGCCAAGGGGAGGCCTGCGGACCACCCGGTGATCGTGCACGTGCACCGCCTCGCCGATCTGGGGCATTGGGCGGCCGAGGTGCCCGAAACGGCGCGCCAGCTTGCCGCCGCCTTCTGGCCCGGACCGCTGACGCTGATTCTGCCGCGCAAGCCCGGCGTGGCCCAGGCCTGCGCCGGCGGACAAGACACGATCGGGCTGCGCTGCCCGTCCCATCCCGTCGCCCAGGCCGTGCTGGCGATTTTCAAGGGCGGGCAGGGCGGGTTGGCGGCGCCTTCGGCCAACCGCTTCGGCCGCATCAGCCCCACGACGGCAGCCCATGTGCAGGCCGAACTCGGCCACGACCTGCTGGTGCTCGACGGTGGCGCTTGCGCCGTCGGCATCGAGAGCACCATCGTCGATTGCACCGTGCAGCCGCCGCGCATTCTGCGTCCGGGGCTGCTGCAGGCGGCCGATCTGGCCGCGGTACTTGGCGTCTCGGCAGAGGCCTTGCAGCGCCCGGCCGATGACGCCCCCCGCGTTGCCGGTGCGCTGCCCGCACATTACGCGCCACGCACCGCCTTGCTGTTGCGCACCCGCGAACAGATCCACGCCGACCTGGCGCAGGCGAACGACACGCGGCGCATCGGCGTCCTCGCGCGGCATGCACTCGAGGACGGCATCAGCGCGACTTGGATGCAACTGCCCGACGACCCGGCTGGCTACGCACAACGGCTCTATGCGGCGCTGCGCGAGCTCGACCAGGCCGGACTCGATCAGATCTGGGTCGAAGCCCTCCCGCCCACGCAGCCCTGGCTGGCCCTGCGCGACCGCCTGAGCCGTGCAGCCCGGGGTTCGGGCGCTCCGGGGAACTGAGGCCGCACCGTCTGCAGCCCCCCGCCGAGCATTGCGACGAAGGGGCTTGTGACTGCGGCGGCGCAGACGTTGCCCACCCCGTATGTATCAAAATGTTGCGAAAGTGCAAACCTATGCGAAATGTGGAAAACCTCCCTTGCGACGCCATTTTCCCTAGGCTATGCTGAATCGAACGGTCGTTCTATTTTGACCCGCCCGCCTGCAGGACAGCAGGCCTACAACAATGTTTGAGGAGATATTCATGCGGAATCGCGTCTGGATTGCGCTGGCCTTGGCCAGTGCCTTGGGCTTGGCAGGTTGCGGCGGCGGCGGAGGCAACCCCTCGGCGCCCACGCTGTCGACCGTGGCCAGTGTGAACGCGGCCAGCACGGCGCCGACATCAGCGCCTAGTGGGGGATTCAAGGCGGTGGTGTCGTTCGGAGACAGCCTCTCTGATGTCGGAACCTATACCTTGGCGGCATACAGCACTTACGCCAATCCAGCCTCGCCCTTATACAACTCTAGTATTCCGGCTTGGGCCCCTCCCGCCGCCTATGCCGGGGGCGGCCAATTCACCGTCAATGGTCTTGCAACTGGGAATTGGGTGAGTGACCTCGCAACTTCACTTGGGTTGCCAATCACGCCCAATGTGATCGGCTATGCAGGCCAGTATTTCAATCCGCAGAATCCGACGACACCCAGTACTACGCCTATTTACTGCCCCTTTACGGTGCAGGCAAACTGCTATGGATTTGCGCAAGGCGGATCAATGATCAGTACGGCGGCGGGGATCGGAAACAGTACTGGAGCGCTGACATATCCCTTAACTCAGCAGGTGCAAAATTATCTGACTCAATTTGGGGCCTTCAACAGCAATCAGCTGATCACCGTGCTTGCGGGCAACAATGATATTTTCACGGCGCTCTCGAATGTGAGCACGCAGGTCACGGCAGCGGTGACTCAAGCGGCCACACAAGCAGCGCAGGCGGGGACACCCCTGACTGCTGATCAACTGGCTACAGTGAAATCGCAGGCGACCTCGCAAGCCGCTGCAGTTGCTCAGGCCACGGTTGCCGCTGCAGCCGACCAGCTTGCGGGGCAGGTTCAATTGATGCTGAAGAACAATGCCAAGTACGTTCTTGTTTACACCTTGCCCGATTCGTCGTTAACACCATTTGGTCAGTCACTCTCTGGCGGCACCACATGTGACAACACCGACATCCACACACCTTGTTATTTGCTGTCTAACTTGGTCCAGGTTTTTAATCAACGTCTGTTGAACGATCTTCAAGGGCAGCCTGTAAAAATGATGGATGGCTTCGCATTGCTGAACAAAGAGATTGCCAGTCCTGCGCAATTTGGTTTGACGAATGTCGCCGCGCCGGTCTGCGACATTAACGGACCAGTGCTTTCCCAACTGGGCAATTCATCGCTCTTCTGCAATACCACCACCCTGGTGAGCGGGCTTGATCCGAATACATCCCTTTTTGCGGATGCCGTCCATCCCACACCTGCCGGCTATCAAATCATTGCGAAAAATACGATGGATGCGATGACCAGTTTTGGCTGGATTTCACAGTGAACCCGCAGCACTCATAAAACTTCTGAGGAGAACTCATGATGCGTCAATCGCGATTCAATGTTCTGCGCGGTGCTTTGATGGCTGCGGGCTTGGTGGCGGGGGCGGTGTTTGCCCCGGCAGCCATGGCGGACGACACCGGGCCGCAAAACACGGTGTTCGTGGGCCTGGCTTATCTGCAGAATCACTCCAAATCGGCCAATCTGAGCGGGTACAACACGCCGCCCAATCTGAATCTGGATGTGGGGGATGCTTCCACGCTGGGGCTGGTATATGTGCGCAATCTGCCCGGACCCTTCAGCTTCGAGCTGGTGTTGGGCTATCCGCCGCGTGTGCGTACCGATGCCGCCGGGTCGGGATGGGGGGCGTTGCGGGGAGCCGGCGTGACGGATGTGGATGTCTACTCTCCAACGGCCTTCATCAACTACCACTTCTTCGGTGATCACGCCAAGTGGGATCCGTTTGTCGGTGTCGGTCTGAACTACACCAAGTTCACCAATACCAAGGCGCTGCCGCCGTTGACCGGCCTGCAAGGGCCGACGCAGATCAGTCTCTCGGATTCTTGGGGGGCTGCCGCGCACGTCGGCCTGATCTACCGCTTCAATTCGAAGTGGTCGGTCGTCGGCACGGTGGCCATGGCAGACGTGCAGAGCGATCTGACCTCCACGTCCTATTCGCCCGTCAATCCTTCGGTCATCACCTCGCAGGCAAAGACGCGCATCAATTTCCATCCCATCATCTACACCTTGGCGGTGGGCTATAGTTTTTGAACCGCTGCGCCAGTTGGGCGTTGTGAAGAAAAGGGGGCTTCGGCTCCCTTTTTTTGGGGCGCGAATCAAAAAGTCGATCTGTCTTTATATACAGTTGTGCTACATTGCGCAGCAGTGCCGTTTGGACGGGAAGACATGAGGAACATGCCATGGAACAGGGGAAGTCTGCAGTGAATCCAGAAAAAGCCAAGGCGCTAGCCGCCGCGTTGTCGCAAATCGAAAAGCAGTTCGGCAAGGGCACCATCATGCGCATGGCCGACGGCGAGGCGCAGCATGACATTCAGGTGGTGTCCACGGGCTCCCTGGGGCTGGACATTGCGCTGGGCGTGGGCGGCTTGCCGCGCGGCCGCGTGGTCGAAATCTACGGGCCCGAGTCTTCGGGCAAGACCACCCTCACGCTGCAGGTCATCGCCGAAATGCAGAAGATCGGCGGCACCTGCGCCTTCATCGATGCCGAGCATGCGCTTGATGTGCAATATGCCTCGAAGCTCGGAGTGCAACTGCCCGATCTGCTGATTTCCCAGCCCGACACGGGCGAGCAGGCGCTGGAAATCGTCGATGCGCTGGTGCGCTCCGGTTCGGTGGACATGATCGTGATCGATTCGGTGGCCGCGCTCACGCCCAAGGCCGAGATCGAGGGCGAGATGGGCGATTCGCTGCCAGGTCTGCAGGCACGTCTGATGAGCCAGGCGCTGCGCAAACTCACGGCCAATATCAAGCGCACCAACTGCCTGGTCATTTTTATCAATCAGATCCGCATGAAGATCGGCGTGATGTTCGGCAACCCCGAAACGACGACCGGCGGTAACGCCCTCAAGTTCTACTCGTCGGTGCGTCTGGACATCCGCCGCATCGGGGCCATCAAGAAGGGCGAAGACGTCATCGGCTCCGAAACACGGGTCAAGGTCGTGAAGAACAAGGTGGCGCCGCCGTTCAAACAGGCGGAGTTCGACATTCTGTATGGCGAAGGCGTGTCGCGCGAGGGCGAGATCGTCGACTTGGGCGTACTGGCCAAACTGGTCGAAAAATCGGGCTCCTGGTATGCCTACAACGGCGAGAAAATCGGCCAGGGCAAGGACAATGCTCGGGAGTTCCTCAAAGCCAATCCGGATGTCGCTCGCGAGATCGAGAACAAGATTCGCGTCAGTCTGGGCGTGCCTGAAGCCAATGCGCTGATGAACGCGGACATGACCGAGGAAGATCAGGACTGAGTGCGGCTCGCGTGGGCGTCGTTGATGCAAGCTCCGATCGGCTGCAGCCGAGGCGAAGCCGCCGCAGCTTCATCGGTCTAGTCTGCGCCGTCGTGCCATGACGCCGCCTCGCGCCCAACCCTCCCTGCGTGCGCGTGCCGTGCGCTACCTGTCGCAGCGCGAACACAGCCCGCTGGAACTGCGCCGCAAACTGCTTCGCTATTGTGAGGAGGCCGACGAGGTCGATGCCTTGCTCGCCAGCCTGGAGCAGGCTGGCCTGCTCAGTAGCGAGCGTTTTGCCCAGTCGCTGATCCACCGGCGGCAGCAACGCTACGGCAATTTGCGCATCGCACAAGAGCTCGAGGCGCATGGTCTGCCGGGCGATGCCACCGCGGCGCTGCGGCAATCGCTCAAGGACAGCGAGCTGGCGCGTGCCCACGCCGCCTGGTCGCGCAAGTTCCCGACGCTGCCTCAAGATGCCCCGGAGCGTGCCCGACAGGCCCGCTTCCTGACCCAGCGCGGTTTCAGCAGTGACACGGTGCGTGCCGTGCTGCGGGGCGAGACGCCGGAGGCTTCCGACTGACTTGCTGCGACGCAGCAGGCTGCTACACTGATTATTGCGCTTCATCAAAAATAGATCAGCCATGCGCGACTCTCCTGCCGCCCCTTCTTCACCCTACCGCCGTCTGGTTCACCGCCGCAGTCTCAGTGTCGAGGTGTATTCGCGCGACGACGGCCTCTGGGATCTGCAGGCTGAATTGCGGGACGTGAAGACGCGCGATCTGACCCTGTCCGAGCGCACCCGCCCTGCGGGCGTGCCCGTGCACGACATGTTGCTCATCGTCACCCTCAACGATGCGCTCGATATTGTCGATGCCGGGTCGCACACCCTGTTCAGCCCTTACGACACCTGCGGCGATCATGCCCAGGCCTACAAGCGGCTGATTGGTCTCAATCTGCTGCGCGGCTTTCGGGCCGCCGTGCGCGAGCGGCTCGGCGGTGTGCTGGGCTGTACCCATCTGACCGAATTGACGCAGATACTGCCCACCGCAGCGATTCAGGGTTTGGCCGGGCTGACCCAAATCGCCTTGCCTGTCACCGAAACCGAGCGCCCCGCCGACATGCCCTTTCAGCTCAACCGCTGTCACGCCCTGCGGCTGGACGGGCCTGCGGTGGCCGAGTTCTATCCCCGTTGGGCGCAGCCTGCTGCGCCGCAACGTGCCAAAGGCACAATGCCTACACCACAAGTCGAGGACGAGACACCATGAAAATTCATGAATATCAGGCCAAGGAACTACTAAGGGACCATGGGGTGCCGGTTCCACGCGGCAAGCCCGCGTTTTCCGTCGATGAAGCTGCCGCCGCGGCACAGGAATTGGGCGGTCCGGTCTGGGTGGTGAAGGCGCAGATTCATGCGGGCGGGCGAGGCAAGGGCGGCGGCGTCAAACTGGCCCGCAGCATGGACGAAGTCAGGCAGCTTGCGTCGCAGATTCTGGGCATGCAGCTCATCACGCATCAAACCGGGCCCGGGGGGCAGAAAGTGCGGCGTCTGCTGATCGAGGAGGGCGCCGACATCCGCAAGGAGTATTACGTCGCCGTGCTCACCGACCGCGCCACGCAGAAAGTAGCCGTCATGGCGTCGAGCGAAGGCGGCATGGACATCGAGGAAGTGGCCGCCAAGACGCCGGAGAAAATCCTCAAGGTCTTTGTCGATCCGCTTGCGGGCTTGCAGGACGCTCAGGGCCTGGAACTGGCCGCCGGCATCGGCATTCCGCTGGCCTCGCAGGCCCAGGCGGTCGATGTGCTCAAGAAGCTCTACCAGTGCTATATGGATACCGATGCCTCGCTGGTGGAGATCAACCCGCTGATTCTCGAAGGCAACGGCCACATCAAGGCGCTCGATGCCAAGTTCAACATCGACGACAACGCCTTGTTCCGCCACCCCGAGATCGTGGCGCTGCGCGATCTCGATGAGGAAGATCCCGCCGAGATCGAGGCGAGCAAGTTCGACCTCGCTTACATCCAGCTCGACGGCAATATCGGCTGTCTGGTCAACGGCGCCGGGCTGGCCATGGCCACGATGGACACCATCAAACTGTTCGGCGGCTCGCCCGCCAATTTCCTGGACGTGGGCGGCGGCGCCACCACCGAGAAAGTGACCGAGGCGTTCAAGATCATGCTGCACAACCCGCATGTCAAGGCGATCCTGGTCAATATCTTCGGCGGCATCATGCGCTGCGACACCATTGCCGAGGGCGTGATCGCTGCCTCGCGTACCGTGGGGCTGAGCGTGCCGCTGGTGGTGCGCATGAAGGGCACCAACGAGGAGATCGGCCGCAAGATGCTGGCCGATTCCGGCCTGCCCATCATCAGCGCCAACACCATGGGCGAGGCCGCGCAGGCTGCCGTCCATGCCGCGCAGGCCTGAGAGGCTGAGAACTTTTCATCCATGCCCACCTTGCACGCCAAGACGCCCCCGCCCGTCGTTGCAAATGCTCGCCATAGCTTGGGCTATGGCTGCGCGTTGCGCCTCGATCGGAGACGTTTTGACGCCCCTTTCGGCCAGGGCCGAAAAATCCTCTGCCTCTGAGCCGAGCCCATCCAGCACACGAGAACACCATGGCTATCCTGATCAATAAAGACACCAAGGTCATCACCCAGGGCATCACCGGCAAGACCGGCCAGTTTCATACCCGCATGTGCCGCGACTACGCCAACGGCAAGAACTGCTTCGTCGCCGGCGTCAACCCCAAGAAGGCCGGCGAGGATTTCGAGGGCATCCCCATCCACGGCACCGTGGCCGACGCCAAGGCGGCGACGGGAGCCACGGTTTCGGTCATCTACGTGCCCCCGGCCGGCGCGGCTGCGGCCATCTGGGAAGCGGTGGAAGCCGATCTCGATCTGGCGATCTGCATTACTGAGGGCATTCCCGTGAAGGACATGCTGGTGGTGCGCAACCGCATGAAGGCCAAGGAGGCCGCAGGCGGCAAGAAGACCCTGCTGCTCGGGCCGAACTGCCCCGGTCTCATCACGCCCGATGAAATCAAGATCGGCATCATGCCCGGGCATATTCACCGCAAGGGCCGCATCGGCATCGTGTCGCGGTCGGGCACGCTCACCTACGAGGCGGTGGCGCAGGTCACCGAACTGGGGCTGGGCCAGAGCAGCGCGGTGGGCATCGGCGGCGACCCGATCAACGGTCTCAAGCACATCGACATCATGCGCGCCTTCAATGACGATCCCGATACCGATGCCGTCATCATGATCGGCGAGATCGGCGGTTCCGATGAAGCCGAGGCCGCGCGCTGGTGCAAGGCCCACATGAAGAAGCCGGTGGTTGGCTTCATTGCGGGGGTCACGGCGCCACCGGGCAAGCGCATGGGTCATGCCGGCGCGCTGATTTCCGGTGGAGCCGATACGGCCGACGCCAAGCTCGCCATCATGGAAGAGTGTGGCTTCAAGGTGACACGCAACCCCTCTGAAATGGGCAAATTGCTTCAACAGGTTCTCTGAGACGGCAGGCCACCCTGCGGCCGCCCGGCGCGCCCAGAGGCCGATCGGTGCAAACGCCGGAGCTGCAAGGAGTGGCAAACGGTATGATGCGTGCGAGGTCCCGATGGGACTGCATTGATATCGCTCGGGGCAGCCATCGGCATGGAACACTATCTCACCGTCGAGTTCTTGACGGCCATCGGTCAGATCGTTCTGATCGACATTCTTTTGGGCGGAGACAACGCCGTGGTCATCGCATTGGCCACGCGCAAACTGCCTCCGCGCCAACGCAAGCTTGGCATTCTCTGGGGTACCGCGGGAGCGATCGGCCTGCGCGTGGTCCTGATTTTTTTCGCGCTGACCCTGCTCAAGCTGCCATTTCTCAAGATCGTCGGCGCGCTGCTGCTTTTCTGGATTGGCATCAAGCTTCTTGCGCCGCAGGACGACGACGGCCACGGTGATGTGCAGGCGGCCGACCGGCTCTGGGCTGCGGTCAAGACGGTCATCATTGCCGATTTCGTGATGAGTCTGGACAACGTGATCGCCATCGCGGGCGCCGCCCAGAATGCCGGCGAGCAGCACAGCATGTTGCTGGTGGTGTTCGGTCTGTTGCTGAGCGTGCCCATCATCGTCTGGGGCAGTCAACTGGTCATCCATCTGATGCAACGATTCCCGGTGATCATCGTCCTGGGCGCCATGCTGCTGGGCTGGATCGCGGGCGGTCTGATCGTGACCGACCCGGCCGTGTCTCATTGGGTCGAGGCGCTGCCCTGGGCCGACTATGCCGAGAAAATCGCCGGGCTGATCGGTGCGGTTGTGGTCTGGGCCGCGGCAAAGTGGATCTACCGCCGTCCACAGGCGTCGGCCACATGAGCGCGCAACGCGGTTCCCAGGCGCTCATCCCGCAGCGCGCAGCATGGAGGGGAGGTCTGTGAGCGCGAACATGGCCAAATCATCGGGCCCGAACGCGGCCCTGCAGTACGAAATGATCAGCCTGACCCATCCGGGCCGCGTGCGCGAACATAACGAAGATGCCGTGGCGTTTGACGCGCTGGCGCAGGTTGCCGTGCTGGCCGATGGCATGGGTGGCTACGCCGCGGGCGAAGTGGCCAGCGGAATGGCCACCGCGCAGATCTGTGCCCGCATCTCTCGCTTGAAGGCCGACTATCCCAAGGTGACGGCGCTCGATCTGTCCACCGAGTTGCGCTTTGCCGTGCGCCACGTGAACGTGGAAATTCTGCGTGCGGCGCGTGGCAATGCGCAGTTTTCCGGCATGGGCGCCACGCTGGTCGCGGTGGCGTTCACCGGCAATGTGGCGGTGATCGCCCATGCGGGTGATTCGCGTGTTTACCTGCTGCGTCAGCGCCAGCTGCGCCTGCTCACCCATGACCATTCGGCATTGCAGGAGCAGATCGACATGGGTCTGATCCTGCCGGAGGATGCGGAGAAGATCGGTGGCAAGAATCTGGTGACGCGCGCGCTCGGCGTCGATGCCAAGCTGGAACCCGACGTCGCCATGCATCCCATGATGGCGGGGGACGTGTTGCTTCTGTGTTCAGACGGCTTGAACGATATGTTGACTGATGCCAAAATCGAAGCCGTGATGCAGCAATTCACTGGACATCCCTCTGCTGCTGCACGCCAGCTGGTGGAGGATGCGAATGCTGCGGGGGGGCGCGACAACGTATCCGTCATCTTGGTGACCGCGCGTACGCTGGCTTGAGGCGACAAGCCGTTTTTTCCGACCAGACTGATAACTCAAACGGACTTCAAATCGTGGCCAAACTCGTGATTACCCTGGATGGCAAGGTTTTGAAAGAGGTCGTGCTCAGCAAAGACCGCACGACCCTGGGGCGTCGTCCGTACAACGATGTGGTCATCGACAATTTGGCCGTCAGTGGCGAGCATGCCGTGCTGCTGCGAGACGCCGGGGCGGAAGTCGAGAGCTACACCATTCAAGATCTGGGCAGTACCAACGGCACCTATCTGAACGGTGCCCCCATCAAATCCAGCCCGTTCCGCGAGGGCGATACGGTCGATATCGGCAAGTACAGTCTGCGTCTGCTGTCCGATACCCGTCAGACCACCTTTGGGCCGTCGCGCTTCGGCGCCTCCACCGGCTTCGGCAACTCGCGGTTCGGCAATTCGGGCTTTTCCGATTCGCGCACCCGGGCGGGTGACGTTGAGCGCAGCTACAAGATCAAGGTGCTCAGCGGTGATGCGGCCGGGCGTGAAATTCTGCTCAGCAAGGAGCAGACGACCTTTGGCCAACGCGGCACCCTGGTGGTCAGCGTGATGCACAAACCGCGCGGCTACGAACTCGTGCAGGTCGAGGGCGAGAAGCGGGCGCAGGTCAACGGCGTGTCTCTCGGGCTCATGCCCGTGGTGCTGCGATCCGGTGACGTGATCAACCTCACCGGCATTCAGTTGCAATTCCTGCAGGTCTGAGAGCGCCCCCAGGGTCGGCGAGCCGACCCGCCCCCCGCGGGGGATGAGAAAACTTGGGGCGGCTCGGCGTTTTCTCATGAGCTTGTGAACCTTTCAGCCATGCCCGAAAAATTCACAAGCTCTGAGCGCCTCGCCCAAAACAAAACGCCCGCAAGGACCACGGTCGATGCGGGCGTTTTTTCGCAGTGCCCTTTCAGCGGGGCACGCGCATGACCTTGAGCATATTGGTGCCGCCTGCCGAACCGATCGGTTCGCCACAGGTGATGGCGTAGCTGTCGCCTGAGGCCACGGCCTTTTTCTCGATCAGCCGGGCTTCGGCCTGATTGAGCAAGGCGTCGCGGTCGGTGGTGCTGAAACTCAGCAGCATGGGTCGCACGTTGCGGTAGAGCGCCATGCGGCGCACCGAGGTTTCGCTGCGCGACAGCGCGTAGATCGGCACGTTGACCCGGTGGCGACTCATCCACAGGGCGGTGGAGCCGGACTCGGTCAGGGCCGCGATCGCCTTGCAGCCCAGGTGGTGTGCGGTGAACAGCGCCGCCATGGCGATGGACTGATCGATGCGGGTGAACTTCTTGTCGATGAAGTCGTGTTCGAGCTTGACCTCTTCGACGTTCTCCGCGGCCACGCAGATGCTGGCCATGGCCTCGACCGTCTCCACCGGATACTTGCCCGCGGCGGTTTCAGCCGAGAGCATGACGGCATCGGTGCCGTCGAGCACGGCGTTGGCGACGTCGGACACTTCGGCCCGGGTGGGGACCGCGTTGACGATCATCGACTCCATCATCTGCGTGGCGGTGATGACCACGCGGTCCATTTCGCGCGCCATGCGGATCATGCGCTTCTGCAGCGCCGGCACAGCGGCGTTGCCGACTTCCACGGCCAGGTCGCCGCGCGCCACCATGATGCCGTCGGAGGCGCGCAGGATTTCGGCCAGCGCCGGAATCGCCTCGACCCGCTCGATCTTGGCGATCAGCGCCGGTTTGTGGTTGTAGGGCTCGCCCGCCACGTTGGCGAGCTGGCGCGCCAGCTCCATGTCGGTGGCATTCTTGGGAAAGGACACGGCGAGATAGTCGGCCTGGAAGGCCATCGCCGTGCGGATGTCTTCCATGTCCTTGGCGGTCAGGGCCGGGGCGGAGAGCCCGCCCCCCTGCTTGTTGATCCCCTTGTTGTTGGACAGCTCGCCGCCGATGGTGACCGTGGTGTGGATCTGCTCGCCGCTGACGTTTTCGACGGTGAGCACGATCAGGCCGTCGTTGAGCAGCAGGCGGTCGCCGGCCCGCACATCACGCGGCAGGTCTTTGTAGTCCAGGCCGCAGCGGTTCTCGTCGCCCAGCTCGCAAGTGGCGTCGAGAATGAACTTGTGACCCGGCTGGAGCATGACCTTGCCGTCCTTGAACCGGCCCACGCGGATTTTCGGCCCTTGCAGGTCGGCCATGATGGCGACCGCCTTGCCAAGCCGGTCGGCCGTCTCGCGGATGAGCTGTGCCCGATCGATATGGTCCTGCGCCTTGCCGTGAGAGAAATTGAGTCGGACGACGTCAACCCCCGCGGCAATCATGCGCTCGAGGACGTCTGGCGAGGAACTGGCAGGACCGATGGTGGCAACGATTTTTGTGGCGCGGGACATGAGTAGCGGAATGAGGAGGATGGGCAAGAAACGCGATCGGTGAAAATGTGGAGTCATTCACGGACACCGGGCCGTAGTGTAGAGCGTGCTCTTGACGATTTCGTGCCAGGCGTCAGAATCGTGTCAGCCTGATTGATCCCGCGCACGCCGACCTTTCCGCACCCCATCTGCGTTCATCCATGAGCGAGTCTTTTCCCGACGAGACGATTCCCACCGAGTCCAGCGGTACCGACATGCTGCCCGGCCTGGCCGCCGTGCCGGAAGTCAGGAGCCTGCTGGAGGCGGTCGATCTGCCCATTGGCCGCTGGGATGCCGAGGGGCGGCTGACCTTCTTCAATCCCCCTTACAAGACCTGGTCGCGCCGCGCGCCAGATGAGCTGCGGGGCCGAACCCTCGCGGAGCTGTATGGCGAGGAGGCCTGGACGGCCGCCCGACCGGCGTTCGAGCGCGGATTCGCCGGGCAGCAAGCCGATTATCTGCGGCTGCTTCGGCATCTCGATCCGCCGCGCTGGGCGCGCATCCAGGTCTTTCCCGAACGGGGTGCCAACGGCCGCATCGACGCGGTCTACACCATCGCGCACGACGTGCACGACGACGTCACCGCCGCGATGGCGCTCAAGCGTTCCAACTGGCTGCTCGAACAGGCGCTGGACAATCTGCCCTGGGGGGTCATCGAGAGTAATTCCGAACTCATCATCACGCGCTGGTCGCGCTCCGCCGAGGCCATTCTCGGGTATTCCGAGACCGATCGTCTGGGGACGCACCGGCTGGCCATGGGGGTACCCGAGGAGGAGCGCCCCCGCACCATGGCGGTCTATGAGCGCCTGTTGCGCGGAGAGATCGACAGTTGGGTGGAGCAGGCGCAGTACATCCGCAAGGACAGGCGGCGCATCTGGGTGGAATGGACGCTGTCGGCGCTGCGCGACGAAGAGGGGCGCGTCGTCTCCCTGCTTACGTTCGTGCGCGACATCACCCATCAGATCGACACCCACGCCAGACTGCTGCACCGGGCCGAGCGCGACGCGTTGACGGGGGTGCTTAGCCGTCGCGCCATCATGGAGCGGCTCGATACCGCTTTGGCACGCCACACGCGCGAGGACAGGCTCGCCCTGTGCTTTGTCGATCTCGACGGTTTCAAGCAGATCAATGATCGCCTGGGTCATGTGCGCGGCGACCGCCTGCTGGTCCAGGTGGCGCACGCCATGCAAGACGCCTTGCGCCGCGACGATGCCATTGGCCGCATCGGCGGCGATGAATTCGTGGTGCTCAGCGCCGTGGCCGATCTGTCGTCGGCGCAGGCGCTCGCGGCCAAACTCGTCGAAGTCAGTGCCGCGGCGGGTTACGACCTGCTCTCCGGCCTGCGGGTGACGGCCAGTGTCGGGGTGGCTGTAGCGCCCACCCATGCGCGCAGCAGCTTCGAACTGTTGCAGCGTGCCGACGACGCCATGTACGCGGCCAAGCAGGAAGGCAAGAACCGCTGGGCTTTGTGTCATCGACGCATCGACGGCGGCAATGCCTCGGCGCTGCACGGCCCTGGACCGTTTTGATCAGGACGGTGTCAGACCCAGGTGTGGCTGACCCAGTTCAAGATCCAGTAAGCCACCATGCCGCTGAGGATGGTGCCCAGAATGCCTCGGCGGGCAAAAAAATAGCCAGCCGCAATCACGGCCGCGCCCAGCTTGACCCAGGGCGGCCCCAGAGGGGTGAGCAATAGAAGCTCGGGCGCCACGACGGCGGCCAGCGCCGCCGCCGGCGCAAACCGCAAGGCGATCTTGACCCTCGCGGGCAGGGGCATGGGTTTGCGCGACAACAAAAAGAGGTTGCGGCTCAGCACGGTCACGGCCGTCAGGCCGACGACGAGGGCGATCTGCTCAAGCAAGGTCATGTCCGAGTCGTCCTCAAGGTTTGGTGCCGTCGAGCAGGCCGCCTGCGCCCAGTTGCCGACTGCTCCAGGCCTCCCAGGCCATGCCCACGACGAGGGCGCCCACGATGGCGACGACCAGATTGAGCCGCAGCGGCAGCCAGAACAGCAGCGCACTGAGTGCCGAGGCGACGATGATCACACCGGCAATCATGCGATCGGCCAGGAGGGACAGGACGATGCCCAGAAGCGCCAGCGTGCCGGCGAAGGCCAGCCCCCAGGAGCCGGGAATGTGCTGCGCCATCAGAATGCCCAGAATGGACGGAACCTGCCAGGCGATCCAGTTGGCCAGCGAGACCCCGAGGAAATACTGCGCCTGCTGCGGGTCTTGAGTGGGGTGGGGGTGGCGCCGGATCATCAGCACCTGATTCAGGTCGCCAATCAGGTAGCCATACGCCACACGCCGCAGCCTGGGCAGATTTTCGAAATAGGGCCGCATCTGTGCGCTGAACACGACGAAGCGCAGATTGACGCAGAACGCGGTGCCGAGAATCAGCCAAAGCGGCGCGCCCGCCGCGATCAAGGGCAGCACGGCGAGTTGGGCGCTGCCGGCGAATACGAACAGGCTGATGGCCAGGGCCAGCTGCACGCTCAGGCCCGACTTGACCATGGCCACACCCGTGACCAGCCCCCAGGCCGCAATGCCCAGGGAGACGGCGCGCATGTCCTGCAGGCCCTCACGGAAAGCCGGGCGGGCATACATCGATTGAACGCGGGAGAGGGTGGACATGAGCGGGCGAAAGAACAGGTGCTATTTTGCGCCGCATCAAAAGCCTGCGGCAAGCGGCGAGGCCGCAGGTGTGACAAAACACGCACACGTCCACGCCAGACGGTGCGGACGGGTTTCAGTGATTGACCGGCACCGTGATACGGCGCAGCACCGGCGCCTGCTTGAGCGCTTCGAGCAAGGGGGCCGCCTGGCGAGGCGTCAGGCCGGCCTGCGCCGCCTGGGCCGGGAACTGCTTGGCCAGACCAGGCGCATACAGCCAGAACGAGCTGGCGGTGTAGCGCGCCAGGGCCAGTGCCTGGTCCGCATGCCCCAGTCGGCTGAGCAGCAGCACGCGGCGGATCAGCAGACTGGGGTCGCCATAGGCATGGCTGACCCGATCGATTTCGGCCTGCTCGCGCAAAAGCTCGCGATGGCTGTCGCGGGCGCTCACCTGAATGCCGCTGGCGAGTGCAAAGCCGATCAGAGGGCGGAAGAACAGATCGCTGCGCTGGGCCTGGCGGATGGCCTGGCCAGCCGAGGCGCGATCGGCCGAGTAGGCGTCGTTGGTCACGCTGTAGTCATAGCCGGCCTTGACCACCAGCAGGGCCGCCAGCAGCCCGACGCCCAGCGCTGCGGGGCGCGGCAGCGTCAGAGTGCGCCAGGCTGATGCGTGGTGGTGCGCCGTCGTTCGGGGACGGTCGAAACCGTCCATCCATCCCGCCAGAAAGGCGAACACCCACAGGAAATAGAGGTACCAAAGCGGATACTCGACCAGACTGTGCAGGCCGAGGAAAGCCACGCCCATCCAGGCGGCGAGAGGCAGCGGCGTGGCGCCGTCCGGGCTGCCGCGGCCGAGTTGCGTCCATGCCCTTGCAGAGCGCCAAAGCCAGGCGAGGGCGACGAGCAGAATCGGCACCGTGCCGGCCAGGCCGGTCTCTGCGAGGAATTGCAGGATGAGATCGTGGGCGTTGTCGATGTTGTCCAGCGGCAGCGGATGGAGCGCATGATGAATGGCCGCGTGCTGCAATCCCCAGCCGAGTTGCCCCCAGCCCGCGCCGAACCAGGGCAGGTGCTCGAACACCTGCCAGGCGTTGCGCCAGATCAGCGCCCGCGCATTGACGGGCTGATCGATCTGCCGGGTCACCGCATCGAGAAAACTGATCCAGCCGAGGTGATCGGCTTCGCGCAGCGCCAGCCACCACAGGGCGTAGAGCAGCGGTACCGCCACCAGAGCCGCCCAGCGCGGATGACGCCAGGCACCACGCACCGCGATGAGAACCAATGCCGACGCGACCACCGCCTGCACCATGCCCGTGCGCGATCCGCAGACCACCAGGGCCCAGCTCAGACCGATGACGCTGGCCCACACCGCACTCACCCTGAGCCGCGGGGCCCACCAGGCCAGCCCGGCCAGGCCGAGCGCCACGGCCGTGGCGTAATGGTTGGGCTGGCGCAGATTGCCGAACACCCGGCCGGTCGAGGGGTAGCTGATGATGTCGGAGTAAAACGGCGCATGTGAGGCCAGCCAGGCGGCCAGCGTCGGCATTTGCCAGAGTGCGAATTGCACCAGGCCGAACGCCACCTGGACCAGGCCCTGCAACAGCAGCCCCGCGGCCGCCACATCGAGCCAGGGGTGGGCGAGCCGTTCATCGGCCGAACTTGTTTGCCGTGCGGCGGCCTGTCCCAAACCGGCCGCCAGCGCCGCGCTCATCAGCACCGCCGCGGTGATCGCGCCCTGGCTGGCGTAGGCGAGTTGTCCGCTGAGGGTCTGCAGTCCGACCACGGCCGCAGCCACCCCGAAGCCCAGGGCCGCGAGGCCGAAACGCGGCGTCAGCCCGCTCCAGGCCGCCGCAAGGAAGACGCTGGCCCACAGTGCGGCCGCCACCAGCGTGGTGCCCATTTTTGCCACCACGCCAGGATCGAAGGGCCAGATCAGCGGCAGGGACAGGGCCAGCCCCAGCAGGCCGAGGGCGAGTTGTTGGCGGAATGCAAGCCGAGCAGACGCGGGCGTCGGGCCAGTGGAAGCGGGAGTAGGGAATGCCATGCCGCGCATTATCTGTGCGGCCCCAGACCAAGGCGCCAGGACCGGGCCTGGCCGGTCGGGACCGTGCGCTACTGCGGCAGCGTTTTGTCGATCGACACCTGCTGGGCATGCACCCGCTGGAGGGCTTGCAGGCGTGCGGCGATGATGGAAGCTTCGAAATAGTCGGCGCCTGGCGTGCGCTGGGCTATGCGCAATTGTTCGATGGCGGCTTCGGTCTTGCCTTGCAGGGCGTAGGCCTCGGCGGTTGCGCGGTGCTGTGCGGCCGGAGCGCCCAGGGCCGCCTCGGCGCGGGCGAGGTCTTCCCACATCACCTGGTCTTGTGGGTGCGCCACGGTCTGCTGGCGGAGAAAGCTGCGCGCCATGGTTTTGTCGGGCTGGGCCAGCAGACAGCGGGCCAGTAGATGCCGCGCAGCGGTCGATTGCGGGAATCGGGCCTGCAGCGCACGCGCGGCATCGACGGCCGACGCGGGTTGGCGCGCCAGTTGCAGTTCGACCTGCAGCAGATCGAGCGGAAGACGCTCGGGCGCGGGCGCATCGCGGGCGGAAGTCTGCGCGCGGTCCAGGGCGACCGCGGCAGCATCGAAGCGCCCCAGACGCTGCAACAGCACGGCCTGGCCGTAGGCGAGGGCGGCCTGTTGCGCTGGAAAGCCGGCCTTGTCGGCATGGAAGCGCTGCTCTTCGCGCAACAAGGCATCGTGGGTGGTCGGTGTGAGCGCCCGGGCCCGGGCATGCATCAGCCAGAACAGGAGGTCGTGGTCAGGCGGCAGGGGCTGATTGCCTCCGCGTGCTTCGGCATCGGCAATGCGCTCGCTGGTGAGCGGATGGGTCTGCAGGAAGGCGAGCACATCGCCGTCATCGAGGCGCGACAGGCTCTGCAGCCGCTGCAGCATGCTGGCCATGGCCTGGGGCGGGTAGCCCGATTCGCTGAGCACCTCTTCGCCGGTGCGGTCGGCATCGCGCTCGTTGCTGCGCGAAAAGCGCAGGGCATTGTCGATCGCAGCGGCCTGGCCGCCCAGAGCCAGGCCTTGCGCGGCCTGATCCTGACCGGCGCTGGCGGCGGCGATCGCCAGCAGCAGCGAGCCGATGCTCAGAAGTCGGTCCTTGCCCGCCTGCGCCAGCCGCTGCGCGATGTGCCGCTGGGTGATGTGCGACATCTCGTGGGCGAACACGGCTGCCACCTGATCGTGCGACTGCGCATCGATCACCAGTCCGGTGTGTACCCCGATCCAGCCGCCGGGCAGGGCGAAGGCGTTGAAACTGCGGTCGCGCAGCAGAAAGACATGAAAGCGCGTCGGCGCCTCCATCTCCGCGGTGCGCCGGGCGGCGGGCGTGAGGCGGTCGACGATGGTCTGCAGGTAGTCGCGCAGCAGGCTGTCGTCGAGATAGGCGGGCTCCTGGCGCATTTCGCGCATGATGATCTCGCCCAGCCGATTTTCCTGGGCCGACGTCAGGCTGCCCTGCGCGGGGTCGCCTAGGGTGGGCAGGCTGCTCGAAGAGCCCGATGCGCGCGTCTCGGCGGATTGCGCCCAGCTGGGCGCGCAGGGCAGGGTCATCGCCAGCAGGGCCGCAATGACCCGCAGGCGAAGGGGGCGAAGGCGGTGGATCGGGAGGGTGGGCATGGGAAAGAGCTGGGCAGGTCTGCCGAGAAAGAGCTGTCCCGGTCCCAGGGGTTCCGCGTGCGGGCCGCGATGAGGTTCAGTTGAGCGCGGTCAGCGCGGCGTGAAGCTCCTCGGGCTCGAAGCTCGACAGGACGGTTTGCACCAGAGGAACGAGCTTGTCGGGGTCGGCGCGCAGCACTTCCTGTTTGACGGCAAGGATCTGCGACGGATGCATGGAAAAGCTGCGCAGCCCCATGCCCAGCAGCAGCCGCGTCATGGCCGGGTCGCCGGCCATCTCGCCGCAGACGCTGATGTCCACGGGGCGGCCTTTCCAGCTGGCAGCCGCCCGCGTCTGCGTGATGATCTGCGCCAGCAGGCCGAGCACGGCCGGGTGCAGCGGGTCGTACAGGTTGGAGACGCTCTCATCGGCGCGGTCGATGGCCAGGGTGTACTGCACGAGGTCGTTGGTGCCGACGGACAGGAAGTCGAAGTGCCGCAGAAACAGCGGCAGCGCCAGCGCGGCGCCGGGCACCTCGATCATCGCGCCGACTTCCACCGGGCCGAACGGGACACTTTCGGCTGCGAGCTCAACGCGGGCCTTGTCGAGTTCGGCAAAGGTCTGGCGGATCTCGCTGGCGTGGGCCACCATCGGGATGAGCACTTTCAACGGCCCTAGCGCCGAAGCACGCAGCAGGGCGCGCAACTGCACCCGGAACATGGCCGGATCGGACAGGCTGTAGCGGATGGCCCGCAGGCCGAGTGCGGGGTTGAGGTGGGTGAAGTCGCCGTCGCGGTGGTCCTCGGCATCGAGCGGCTTGTCCGAACCGATGTCGATGGTTCGGATGGTGACGGGCTTGCCCTGCATGGCCTGCATCACCCGGCTGTAGGCGGCATATTGCTCGTCCTCGCCGGGAAGATCGCCGCCGCGGTTCATGAACAGGAACTCAGTGCGGAACAGGCCCACGCCGGCGGCGCCGGCTTCGAGTGCCGGCGTGCAGTCTTCGGGTTGCTCGATATTGGCCAGCAGCTCCACCGGCTCGGCGTTGAGGGTGCGGGCCGGGGTGAACTTCAGGCGCTTGAGCCGCTCGCGCGCCAGTTGTGACTCCTGCTGGCGCAGGCGGTAGTCTTCGAGGATGACGGGCGACGGGTCGACGATGAGCAGGCCGCTGTCGCCGTCGATGATGACCAGGTCGTCCTGCCGGATCAGGCTGCCGGCCGAGCGCGCGCCCACCACGGCGGGAATGTCCAGGCTGCGGGCGACGATGGCGGTATGCGAGGTCTTGCCGCCCACATCGGTGACGAAGCCGCGGAACACGCCGGTCTTGAACTGCAGCATGTCGGCCGGGGCGATGTCGTGGGCGATGAGCACCAGATCGCCGTTGCCGCTGGCCGAGCGGGCCAGCCCGGCGCTGCCGCGCAGGGCGCGCAGCACGCGCTCGACCACCTGCTCGACGTCGGCGATGCGCTCGCGCAGATAGGCGTCGTCCATCTCTTCGAAGCTGCGCGAAATCACGTCGAGCTGGGCGGTGAGCGCCCACTCGGCGTTGTAGCGGCGCTGGCGGATCCAGGTGATGGTGTCGAGGGCCATCTGCCGGTCGTCGAGCAGCAGCTTGTGCACGTCGATGAAGGCCGCCATTTCGCTGGGCGCGTCGGCGGGTAGATCGGCCTTGAGCGTGTCGAGTTCGGCGCGCACGGCGCGGCGCGCGGCGCGCAGGCGATCGATCTCCGCCTCTTCGGTGCCCGGGTCGATGAAGTAGTGCGCCACATCCAGTCGCGCGGACGCGAGGATGACCGCACGACCGATGGCCATGCCGCGGGAAACCGGGATACCGAACAGTTGGAGCGCCATGCCGCGATGGTAGCCGCACGGGGCGGCGCGATCACGCCCCGTGCAGGGGCCGCGCTACGATGCCGACCGATCCGGAGCGCCGTGGTGGCGTCTCTTTTCTTGAGGAGATTTTCGCGTGTTGACCCTCGTCGATGTGGACCTGTCCCGACCCGAACATGCCCAGGCCGTGACCGGGCTGATTTCGCGCTATGCCCGCGATCCGATGGGCGGCGGCGAGGATCTGGCCGATGAGGTCAAGCTCGTTCTGGCGCAACGCCTGCGCGAGCGGGCCGACTATTTCGGCGTGATGGCCTGCGACGGCGCAGAACCCGTGGCGCTGATCAACTGCTTCGAGGGGTTCTCGACCTTCATGGCGCGCCCGCTGATGAACGTCCACGACGTCTATGTCGAGCCCGCCTACCGCAGCCAGGGCGTGTCGCGCTGCCTGCTGCAGCGCGTGGAGGCCGAAGCCCGTGCACGGGGCTGCGGCAAGCTCACCCTGGAAGTGCTGGACGGCAACACGGCGGCGATTGCCAGTTACCGTCGTTTCGGCTTCGAGACCTACGCCCTCGACCCGGCCTTTGGCCGAGCCCAGTTCTGGCAGAAACTGCTTTGAGAGTCACGCCGTCTGCGCGCGCGTGCGCAGGCCGTGCCAGAGCAGCACGAGCGCGGCCAGGGCGAAACCGATTTCATCGGTCATCGGCAGCGCCATGATCAGCATGGCGGCCGCGGCGAACGCCAGCAGGCGCTCGGGCACCGACATCGGTCCACGCAGATAGCCCACGGCCACCGCGCCCCATAACACAATGGCCAGCACGGCCTTGGCCGTCACATAGGCCACGCCCGTCCAGGTCCAGTCGCCTTGCAGCATGAGCTGCGGGTCATACACCGCCATATAGGGCACGACAAAACCCGCCAGCGCGATCTGCGTGGCCTTGAAGCCGATGCGCATGGGCGAGGCCTTGGCCACCGAGGCGGCTGCGAATGCGGCCAGCGCCACCGGCGGCGTGAGGTCGGCCATGATGCCGAAATAGAACACGAACATATGGCTGACGATGAGCGGCACGCCCAGCTTGAGCAGGGCGGGCGCGGCGATCGAACTGGTGATGATGTAGTTCGGGATGGTGGGAATGCCCATGCCCAAAACCAGGCACACCGCCATGGTGAGCAGCAGCGACAGCAGCAGACTGTGCGCGCCGATGTCCACGATGAACCCGGCAAAACTCGTGGCCGCGCCCGTCAGGGTGAGCACGCCGACGATCACGCCGACGATGGCGCAGGCGATGCCCACGGGCAGGGCCTGGCGGGCACCGTCGATGAGACTGTCGCGCAGCACGCGCAGCGTCTGGCGCCCTCCCTGGATCACCAGATTCACGGCGACCAGCGCGGCAATGACCCCCAGCACGGGCAGGATGCCGAACTGCAGGAAGGCCGCGGCGCCCAGTCCGCAGGCCAACCAGAAGACCATGCGGAACGCGGTGTGCGACATCCGCGCGGCAATGGCCGCGCCCAGCAGCAGGATGGCGGTGAGCGACAGCCCCATCATGCCGGCGAACATCGGGGTGAAGCCGTGGAACAGCATCCACACCAGCACGGCCAGCGGCAGCGCCAGATGCCAGTTCTCCTTCAGCGCCTGCCAGGGGTTGGGAATCTGGTCGGCGGGCAGGCCGAGCAGTTTCTTGCGCCCCGCTTCCAGATGCACCATCCAGAACGCGGTGAGGTAATAGAGCGCGGCTGGAATGACGGCGGCCTTGACGATGTCGGCATACGGCACATTGAGGGTTTCGGCCATGATGAAGGCCACCGCGCCCATGACCGGCGGCATGATCTGTCCGCCCATGCTGGCCGTGGCTTCCACGGCCCCGGCGAAAACCGGCGAGTAGCCGAAGCGCTTCATCAGCGGAATGGTGAACTGGCCCACGGTGAGCACATTGGCCACACCCGAGCCGGAGATGGTGCCCATCAGCCCCGACGATATGACGGCCACCTTGGCCGGCCCGCCCCGCGCCCTGCCCACCAGCCCCAGCGCCAGGGCGTTGAACAGCCGGATCATCCCGGCGTGTTCCAGAAACGCGCCGAACAGAATGAACAGGAAGATGTAGGTGGCCGACACCAGGGTGGGGATGCCGTAAATGCCTTCCGTGCCGAGGTAAAGCTGGTTGATGATCTGATCGAGGCCGTAGCCGCGGTGGCTGATGGCGTCGGGCAGGTATTGGCCGAACAGGCCGTAGAGCAGAAAAGCCGCGCACACCAGCGGCAAGGCGAGCCCGAGGCTGCGACGCGCGGCCTCGAACAGCAGCAGCACGACCGCGGCGCCGACCCAGAGGTCGGTGAGCGTCGGGTCGCCGCTGCGCTGGATCAGGTCGGCTTCGAAGGCCCAGTGATACAGCCCGAGCGCGAAGGCTGCAGCGCCCAGCAGCCAGTCGAACCACGGAATGCGGTGCATCCAGCTTCGGCGCCTGAGCGCGGGCACGACCCAGAACACGAGCAACATCAGGAACCCCACATGCAGCGAGCGCATCACTAGACTCGACAGCGGGTGGAAGGCGGCCACGACGAGCTGATAGGCCGAAAAGGCCAGCGCCGCCGCCATGACGGTGCGCTGGGCGAAACCGGAGAGGCTGCGCTGGTGACCGCTGTCGGCGTGCGGCTCGGAGGAGGTGTGGACGAGGTCGTCGGCGGTGGCGCTCACTGGATTTTCCTCCGCGCTGCGCGTTGCGGGATGAGTCCCTGGCAACGGGTCAGCTTGCTCATGGCGGTGCTTCGAGACGTGTGGCGTCCGCTCGTGGCGGCGCCAGACGATGGATGAGACGGCCCGCGCAGGCGGGCCGGGGCGAGAAGGCCGCGCTGGCTTATTTCAGCACGCCGGCTTCGCGGTAGTACTTGGCCGCGCCAGGGTGCAGCGGCACGGGCGCGTTCAGCGGCGCTTCCTTGAGGCTGATGCCCTTGGCGGCAGCGTGCGCGGCCACCAGCTCGGGCAGGTTGGTGAACATGGCCTTGGTCATCTGATAGACCAGATCCTCGCTCAGCCCTTCGCGGGTGACCAGAAAGTTCTGGATGCGCGCCGTCGGCACCGCGCTGGTCTGGCCCTCATAGGTATGGGCGGGAATGACGCCGCTTTGATAGGCCGGATCGCCCACCTTGGCAATGACGTCGTCCGGCACCGGTACCACCACGATCTTCTGCGAGGCGGCCAGGTCGCGCAGCGACGCCACGCCCAGGCCGGCCGACTGCAGTGTGGCGTCGAGCTGGCGGTTCTTCATCAGCTCCACCGACTCACCGAAAGGCAGGTATTCGACCTTGGAGAAGTCTTTGTAGCTCAGTCCGGCAGCCTTCAACAAGGCGCGGGCATTGAGCTCGGTGCCGCTTTTGGGCGCGCCGACGGAGATGCTCTTGCCCTTGAGATCGGCCAGGGACTTGATGCCCGAGTCGGCCCGGGCGACGATTTGAACGTAGTTGGAATAGATCGCGGCCATGGTGCGCAGTTTTTTCAGCGGCGCTTTGAAGCCTGCGTCGGCTTCGCCCTTCCAGGCGTCGGAGAGCGAATCGCCGAGCGAGAAGCCGAGTTCGGCGCGTCCGGCTTCGAGCAGGTTGAGGTTTTCCACCGAGCCCTTGGTGGCCTGCACCGAGCTTTTGGCGGCCGGGATCGCCTTGGTATAGATCTGCGACAGCGCCACGCCGAGCGGGTAATACACGCCGCTGGTGCCGCCCGTGGCGATGGTGATGTATTCCGCCGCAAAAGCCTGACGCAGGCCCAGGGGAGAGAGCAGGGCGGCGCCGCCCGCCAGAGCGAGCACGCGTCGGCGCGTGGGGGATGCGGGTGTCTTGAGCATGAAAGTCTCCGTGAACGAATTGTTACAAACGGAAACGATGCTAGTGGGTCTGGCGCCAAATGCAACAGGGCAAGCCGGGATGGCGCCTGACCGTAAGGGCCGCGCCGCATGCCCCGCCCGCAGGGCAGGAGCCGCTCAGAGGATCTTGGACAGGAACTGCCGCGTGCGCTCGTGCTGCGGCGCGCCGAAGAACTGCTCGGGCGGCGCCGATTCGATGATGGTTCCCTGATGCATCATCACCACCCGATCGGCCACCTCGCGGGCGAAGCCCATCTCGTGGGTGACGACCACCATGGTCATGCCATCGCGCGCGAGCGACTTCATGACGTCGAGCACTTCGCCGACCAGTTCAGGGTCCAGCGCCGACGTGGGCTCGTCGAACAGCATCAGTTTCGGCCCCATGGCCAGGGCGCGGGCAATGGCGATGCGCTGCTGCTGTCCACCCGAGAGCTGATTGGGATAGGCATCGCCCCGATCCGCCAGGCCCACGCGCGTCAGCAGTTCGTGGGCGCGGGCCAGAGCCTGCGATTTGGGCGTCTTGCGCACGTGGACGGGGGCTTCAATGATGTTCTGCAGCGCCGTCATGTGACCGAATAGATTGAATCGCTGGAACACCATGCCGACTTCGGCGCGGTGGCGGCAGACTTCGTGCTCGCGCAGTTCGTGCAGGCGGTCGCCCACCTGACGGTAGCCGACTAGCTCACCGTCCACCCACAGCCGCCCCGAGTCGATCTGCTCCAGGTGGTTGATGCAGCGAAGAAAAGTGGATTTTCCCGAGCCCGAAGCACCCAGCAGACAGACCACCTCGCCGCGCTGCACCTCGAGCGACACCCCCTTGAGCACTTCGAGGGCGCCAAAACGCTTGTGCACGCCCTCGGCCTTGACCATGACCTGGCTCATGCTGCGGCCCTCCAGCGGGCAACCCAGGCGCGCAGCAGCTGCAGTGGCGTGCGGGGCGAGTTGCGGGTGGCGCTGCGGCCGAAATGCCGTTCGATGTAGTACTGGCCGATCGACAGCAGGGTGGTCACCATCAGATACCAGATGCTGGCGACCAGCAGCAGCGGGATGGTGCGGTAATTCACCGAGTAGATGAGCTGCGCCGAATACAGTAGATCGCTCACGGCGATGACGCTGACCAGCGAGGTGGTCTTGAGCATCGAAATCGCCTCATTGCCGGTGGGCGGCACGATGACCCGCATGGCCTGCGGCAGCACCACGCGCCGCATGATCTGCAGCCGCGACATGCCCAGGGCGGCCCCGGCCTCGCTCTGGCCTTCGTCCACCGACAGAATGCCGGCACGCACGATCTCGGCCATATAAGCGCCTTCGTTGAGGCCCAGCGCCAGGATGGCGGCGATGAAGGGGGTGATCAGATTGTTGGCATCGAAGCTCCAGGAGCCGATGCCGATGTTGGGGTAGAGCGCCGTGATGTTGAACCAGAACAGAATCTGCACCAGCACGGGAGTGCCACGGAACAGCCAGATGTAGAACCAGCTGGCGCCGGCCACCAGGGGGTTGTGCGACAGCCGCATCACGGCCAGCAGGATGCCCAGAACCACGCCGATGGCCATCGAAATCACGGTGAGTTCGAGCGTCAGCAGCAAACCGTGCAGCACACGCACGGAGAAGAAATATTCACCGACGACCGACCATTCGAATCGCGGGTTGGTGGTGAAGGAGTAAGCCGTGGCCACCAGCAGAACAAAAACGGCGGCGGCGGCGATCCAGCGGCCGGGATGTCGCGCGGGGATGGCTTGGATGTCGTCAGGTCGCATCGTGTTGGAGCGTCGAGGTGGGCTGAGGGACGTCCCGTGGGCCGTCCCTCAGCGTGGCGACATTACTGCGCGGCCGGGTTGATGGCGGGATCCTTGATCGCCCCTTGGGTGATGCCCCATTTGTGCAGGATCTTGGCGTATTCGCCGCTGGCCATGACCTTCTTCAGTGCGGCCAGGACCGGCTCGGCCAGGCCGCTGTTCTTCGGAATGGCGATGCCGTAGGGCGCGGAGTTGTAGGCCTCGCCCGTCAGCTTGAACTGGCCGTGCGATTCCTCGACGATCCAGGCGGCCACCGGCGAATCGGCCATGCCGACTTGGGCGCGGCCGCTGGCGATGGCCAGGTTGGCGCCGTTCTGGTCAGGGAAGACCGACACGGTGGCGGCCTTCTTGCCCGCGGCCACACATTCCTGGCTTTGCTTGGTGGCGTCATCGGCCTGGGTCGTGCCCTTCTCGACGGCCACGGTCATGCCGCACAGATCGGCCAGGCCATTGACCTTGGCGCCGTCCTTGGCCTTGACGTAGAACGAGGTGCCTGCCGTCATGTAGCTGACGAAGTCGACCACTTCCTCGCGCTTCTTGGTGATGGTGAACGACGACATGCTCATGTCGTACTTGCCCGACTGCAGCGCGGGGATGATGCTGTCGAAGCTGGCGTTGACGAAGTCGGCCTTCACGCCCAGTTCCTTGGCGATGGCCTTGCCCAGATCGACGTCGGCGCCGACCAGGGTCTTGCCGTCCTTGGCGACGAATTCCATCGGCGCGTAAGTGGCGTCGGCCGCGATGGTCAGGTGGCCTTGCGTCTTGAATTTCTGGGGCAGGGCGATGGAGGCTGCGGATGCGCTGGCGCAGAAAACCGCGCAAAGCGCCACGGAACCCGTCAGCGCGCCCAGACGGCGCGGCGATGCGAGCTTGCGAAGAGTGAACGTCATGATGTTTTCCTTGAAAGGTGTGAAGTGCAATGTTTTGATGTTCGCCAGCGGGGCAGTCAGCCCCGGATGCTCTCGAAGCAGAACGATGGGCCCCCTGTCCTGTCACGACTTTTCGCATCCGGCCACGCATGGTAGTAAAAATTCGGGAGCGCTCGGCCGCCGCAAGAGGGCGTGAAGGCCGGTGCACCTCAAGCAAGTTCCGCGCCAAAAGGGCGTTCACCGGCCTCGGGATGCGCGACCCTCAGGGCTTGCAGCCCAGCCAGATCTCGAAGCAGGTTCCACCGCCAGTGCGTGGCAGGCAGCGGGCGTCGCCGCCGTGTTGCCGGGCAATGCGGCGCACCAGGGCGAGGCCCAGGCCGGTGCCGTCGCCGCGTCCGCCCAGTCGTTCGAAGGGCTCGAAAATGCGTTGCGCATCGGCGGTGGGAATTCCCGGCCCTTGATCGCAGACGCGGATGATGCCGCCGCCCTGCACCGCGGTCAGACTGACCTGGGGCGTCGAACCGGGCGCATGCCGCTGCGCGTTGTCGAGCAGATTGCGCACGGCGCGGCGCAGCAGGCGCTCGTCGCCCTTCAGGGTGATCCAGTCGCCGTGCACGTCCACGTCGAAGCGGGCGGCCTCCTCGGCCACCAGGGCGAGCAGGTCCAGATCGTCGAGATGCACGGACTGACCCGGCGCGGCATCGAGCCGGCTCGACAACAGGATGTCGTCGATCAGTGCATCGAGCTCGGCGAGGTCGAGCTTGGCCGAGCGCGCCGCGGCATCGCGCGCGGCGGCGGGCGCGGGCGTTGCCAGCGTTTCCAGACTCAGCCTCAGCCGGGTGAGTGGGGTGCGCAGTTCGTGCGAGGTGTAGGCCAGGAGCGATTTGTGGCTTTGCATCAACGCTTCGATGCGAGCGGCCGCCGTATTGAAGCTCTGCGCGAGCTGGGCCACTTCGTCGCGGCCTTCCACCGGCACGCGCGCACTCAGGTCGCCGCTGCCCCAGAGCCGCACGCCGCGCTGCAGCTTTTCCAGGCGCCGCGTCAGACGTCGCATGATGGGGAAGGTCACCAGACTGAGCAGGATGGCGGTGACGACGGTGCCGGTGAAGGGCGAGAGAAGAAGATGTCGCCAGGGCGAAGGCGGCCCGACGCCGTGCTGCTGCATAAAGGCGCGAAAGGCTTCGCGCCGGATGTGGGCCTGTTGCGGGTCCATCTCGAACACCCAGTGGAACACCAGGGACGAGACGAGCGCCTGCACCAGCAGCGCCAGGATCAGCGCGATCCAGAAGCGCTTCCACAACTTGGCCTGCCCGGCGGGTTCAGTCGTGGCCACGGGCGAGGTGGCGACATCGGCGCGTGGCGGCGTGGAAGGAGTCATGTTCAGATGCCGTCCTGCGATTTGGTGAAGACGTAGCCTGCGCCGCGCAGGGTGAGGATGCGCCGCGGGTGGCGCGGATCGTCTTCAATCGCGGCGCGGATGCGGCTGATGTGCACGTCGATGGAGCGGTCGAAGGCTTCGAGCGACTCGCCTTTCACGGCACCCAGGAGAAACTCGCGGGTCAGCACCCGGCCCGGGTGGCGCGCAAGCACCTGCAACAGGTCGAACTGGTAGGCCGTCATCGGGCGATCTTCCCCGTCGATGCGGGCCTGACGGGCGGCGGGATCGATATCCAGGCGGCCGAAGCGCAGGATCTGTTCGGCCTGCGGATCGCGGGGCGACAGACTGCCAGCACGACGACGCGTAATGGCGCGCAGGCGGGCCAGCAGCTCGCGCGGTTCGAAGGGTTTGGTGAGGTAGTCGTCGGCGCCGATCTCCAGCCCCACCACGCGGTCGAACGGATCGCCGCGCGCGGTCAGCATGAGCACGGGCAGGTCGCTGTGCGTGCGCAGGCGGCGGCAGATGTCCAGGCCGTCGCCGTCGGGCAGCATCAGGTCGAGCACCAGGGCGTCGAATCCGGGCGCGTCGCCGCGTCGAGGGCTGAGCTCGTTTTCAGCCTGCGCGGCATTAGCCGCATGGGTCACCTGCCAACCGGCGGTCTGAAGAAAGTCACTGACCTGCTGGGCCAGGCGGAGATCGTCTTCAACCAGCAGGAGCTGGCTGGGAGGCGTGCGGGTTTGCGCAGTCATGGATGATCCGGTTCACTAAAACGCAGTTTCAGCAAAAACGCGCAGGCCGCGAAGCGGCCTGCATCTGATGAACGAGGACTTATTTCATCATGCCCGGACCGTTCATGGGGCCCATGCCGGGACCATGATGGTGCTTCATGCGTTCCATGCGGTGTTCCATCATGGCGTACATCTTGGCGCGCTGCTCGGGCGTGAGAATCTGCGCCATCTCGTACTGGGTCTGCGTGCGGTCGCGCGAGAGCTGGTTGGCCAGGGTCATCTGCTTGTCGCGCAACGCTTCCAGTGCGCCGCGATCGATCTGTGGCGCGGCCAGCAGCTTCATGCGCTGCTGCATCAGTTCACGCATTTGCGTCATTTCCGGGCGGGCCTTTTCCCAGGACTGCTTTTGCAGCGCCCGCATTTTCTCCCGCTGCTCGGGTGTGACCCCGGCCTTGGCCATCATGCGCTGCATGCCGCGCTCACCGTGATGGCCTGGGCCGCAGTGGTCCATCTTTCCACCCATGCCGGGCCCACCGTGCGCCATCGGGGCAGGCGGCGGAGGGGGCGGGGTTTGGGCACTTGCCAAAGCGGCGTGGCTGGCGACGGTGACGACCAGCATGGTGCTGACCATGCCCAGAGTCCGGCGCAGGCGCGACGGCGCGCTGGAGGAGGTCACCGAAGCGGTTGAGGTTTGAGGATTCATGGCAGTCCTTGTGAAGGAAGTAACGATGAATCCATTTTGCGAGCCGGCGTTTGCCCGCAGGTCTCGCGAGGGTGAAGATATGTAAAGCCGCGTCGACGCGGCTTGCTCTATTCGCCTTCGCCAAACTTGTCGTCGAACAGCGCCTGAACCGCGTCCAGGGCGATGTCGGCCTGATCGCCCTCGGCGTCCACCGTGACCGTCGAGCCGATGCCTGCGGCCAACATCATCACGCCCATGATGCTCTTGGCGTTGACGCGGCGCGTGCCCTTGGAGATGAAGAGATCGCAGGGAAACTGACCAGCGAGCTTGGTGAGTTTGGCCGACGCGCGGGCGTGCAGGCCGAGCTTATTGCTGACTTGAATGATGCGTTGCGGCATGAGAGGGGCTGCGTAGCGGTTGTTGTTGTGGGGCGCTCGCCGACACCTGGATGACGCCCTGGATGGCGCCTGCCGCGGCGCGGGCCGCGAGGCCGTCGAGCGATTCGTCCTGGTAGCACACGGAGCGCAGCAGCATGGGCAGGTTCACCCCCGCGACGATCTTCAGCTTGAGGTCGCTCGCCAGCTCGGTCAGGCGCTGCGCGATATTGCTGGGCGTGGCGCCGAAGACATCGACCAGCAGCAGCGCGCTGCCGTCGCTGGCGGCCTGCCTCAAGGCAGCCAGCGCCTCCTGTGCCGCGGCTTCAACCGAGGCATCGGGCGCGACATCGAAAGCCAGAAGCCTCTGGGGACACCCTGCGTACACATGGCTCGCACATTCCCTCAGAGCGCTGGCCAGTGGGGCATGGGCGACGATGAAGAGACCGGGCATACGGGGTTTACCGACGATGGATCTTGCAGAACATGATAGGTCGCCGGATTTCAGGGCGTGGGGGACAAATTCACGGATCCGGCGAATGTTTGCGCGGCTTCGTCCTTGAAATCGTGGGTCGGCGCGAACGCTGTGACCTGGTAGACGCTGTTGCCCTGGCTGAAGAGCAGTACGCGCTCCCGCACCGGCTTGCCGTCGGGCGCCAGGCCGTCGATGCGGAGATCCAGGGCGTCGGGCAGGCCTGGCGTGGCGTTCTTGGGGATGTCAGGCGAAGAGAACGTGACTTTGCCGCGCACATTCTCGACTGCGGCCTGATGCAATTGGCCCAGCGCCCTGGCCGCCAGGGTCGGGTTGGGCAGCTGGGCATGGGCGAGGGCGAAGGTCATCTTGTCCGCGACACAGCCCGTCATGCTCATTTTGATGTTCTGATCGGCCAACACCACGTCTTGCGCAATCTGTTCCGGCTTGCACGGATAGGTCAGCAGGATGTTGATGTCTTTCGGGCGCACATCGCGCCAATCGAGAGCAGGAGAACAGGCGCTGAGGAGCGCCGCGGTGGCGATCGACAAGGTGGAGAACCGGATCACCGCCGCCGCCGCTGGGTATCGAGCTGTGAATAACATGACGCCATTATCCCGTGACTCGCAATTCGAGGGGGCCGTATGTTGGTGTCGAATGGTTTCTTGCAAGCTGAACAGGACCGTCAAGGGCTCGTGTTTGGGCATTGGGGTCGACGTTTTCTGCGTCTGGCGGTGGCCCTGTTTCTGGCTTGGGTGGCGGGCGCGGCCTGGGCGGAAACGCCCTTGCCGCCCGTGCAGAACTTGCAGCAAAGCGCCGTCAAGGCTGCGGCCCAGGACCAGCCGCTGATCGTCATGTTCAGCCTGCCCAACTGCCCCTTCTGCGAAAAACTGCGTCGCACGCAATATCAATTCCTGGCGAAGGAAGGCTATGTCGTGCAGCAGATCGAGATCACCAGTCGGGCTTCGGTGACGGGATTCGATGGCATGCCCACGACGGGCGTGCAGCTCGCACGGCAGTTCGGCATCCAGCTCGCGCCGACGGTGCTGTTCTTCGGTCCGGGCGGCAAGGAAATCGGGGAGCGCATCACCGGTGCGCCGACGGCGGATTTCTATGGGGCGTTCATCGACCGGGCTTTGAAGGAAAGCGCGCAGGCGCTCAAGACCGCCAAGACCTCAGGGACAAAGGCCTGATACTGCGAGGGCTGTCGCAAGCTGGCGACACAGCGCCCCAGAGAGGGGCGGGAATTCATATACCCCCATGAGTATTGATATACTCCGGCCTGTATATATATCGCGTGACCTTGACGGATCGGAAGGCTATCCTCGAAAACGTACCCACGGGTATGGGGTGATGGCCCGAAAAATCTGGTGTTTCAGACAGGATCTCACGCATTCCCGGTTGACTTTCCTCTTTCTGGCGGAGCTGGACGATGATGGTTTCCTTGCCCCGGCGTGTGCGCGTCGGGCTGTTGACGAGTGCCTGTCTCTACATGATGGGTGGTTGGGCGCTGGCCCAGGCCCAGGCCCAGGCCGACACGCTGGATTTCCGCCAGGCGGTGGATGTCGCGCTCAGGCAAAACCCGGATCTGCTCGGGGTGCAGGCGCAGATGGCACAGGCGCGGGCCGGCATTGCGCAGGCCGAGGGCGCCAGGCTGCCGAAGATCACGGTGTCGGCCGGCGTCACCCGCACGAATGACGCGCTCAATGCCTTCGGCATCAAGCTGTCGCAGCGGCAGGCGACGTTCAATGATTTTGGCGCCAATCAGTTTCTCGGGCCGCAGTCGCTCGGGGTTGCGCCCGACAATCTCAACTATCCCGGCGCGGTCAACAACTTCAACACCCGCATCGAGGCTCAGCTGCCGCTCTACACCGGCGGAAAACTGCAGGGTTACATGCAACAGGCGCGGTCGATGCTGATGGCGGCTCAGGCCGGCGACCAGGCGGCCCGGCAGCAGATCATTTATCACGCGCTGCAGGCCTATGACGGGGTCTATACCGCACGGGCTTTCCAGGGCGTTGCGGCCAAGGCACTCGAGGCCTCGCAAAGCCAGGTCAAGACGGTCGACAGCCTGCTCAAGCAGGGCGTGGTGATCAAGAGCGACCTGCTTTCGGCGCAGGTCCATCTGGAAGAGGTGAAGCTGCAGCAGGATCAGGCTGCCAATATGGAGGCGCAGGCCATGGACGGCTTGCATGTGGTGCTGGGCATGCCCTTGAACCAGGCCCTCAGTCTGGGCCCGGAGGTTGGGGTGTCGATGCCCGAAGGCGACCCGGACGCCTGGGTCGGCCAGGCCATGGCCCGCAATCCTCAGATTCAGGCGCTGCAACATCAGATCGCCGCGGCCAACGGCAAGGTTGAGGTGGCGCGCGCCGACCGCTATCCGCAGATCGGGGCCATGGCGCGCTACGACACCAACGACCCCAACGCCGGGTTCGAGTCGCGCAGCTACACCGTGGGCGCCCAGTTGAGCTGGACGATCTTCGACGGTGGGGTGACCCGCCATGCCGTCGATCAGGCCGTGGCGCAGCGCATGGAGCTGCAGGCCAGACTCCAGAGCGCGCAAAACCAGCTCGGCATGCAGGTTCAGGACAGTTACCGCAAGGCCGTGGATGCCGCCCATCAGGCGAAGATCCGTGAACTGGCCGTCATGCAGGCCGACGAAGCCGCGCGCATCGTCAACAGGCGCTATGCCGACGGCGTGGGCACCCTGGTGGAGGTGCAGGGCGCACAGGCGCAGCTCGACAAGGCGCGGGCCGATCTGATTCTGGCCAGGCAGCAGGTCAACCTGCAGCGGGCAGCGCTGCGCCTGGCGCTTGGAGACCTCTCGATCGAGGCCATCCAGCCCCTTCAGCCGGCCGCGCAAGTCGCACAACCCCCGACGCCCGCGCCCGGTGCCAGCAAGCCTTGAACCCCATGACCTGGACCTGTGAGCGCTGCCGTCCCTCGACGGCCCCTTGAACTGGCCTCCTGATCTGTAAACGCATTCCGATCTTTCTCGCATGACTGCCATGAACCCTTCCGTCCTGCCTCTGCTGCGCCGTGCTCCCCTGGCGCTTGTGTTGTCCACGGCGCTGTTGTCGGCCTGTGGCCACCAGACCGACACGGCGCAAACGCCGGTTGCCCCGCGCGTCGTTGCGGCGCAAACCCTCAAGCTGGCGTCGAGCGATCAGCAGAATCTCACGCTGCTGTCGGGTACGGTGATGGCGAGCAATCAGGTGCAGGTGGCCTCGCGCCTCATGGGCTATATCCGCACCCTCACGGTCAAGGAAGGGCAGACGGTGAAGGCCGGAGAACTGCTGTTCCAGGTTGATCCCACCGACATCCAGGGGCAGGTGGCGCAGGCTAGAGCCGGGCTGGCCCAGGCCCAGGCCAATCTGGCCAACGCCAAGGCCGACTACGAGCGCTTCGGCAATCTGTACAAAGAGCAGGCGATTCCGAAGCAGCAGTGGGATCAGATCCAGTTGCGCTATCAGGTTGCTCAAGAGCAGGTCGCGGCGGCGCAGGCCGGCTATGGCACGGCCTCGGCCCAGATGCGCTACTCCTCGGTCACCTCGCCGATCTCGGGTGTGGTGGTGCAGAAGATGGCGAACCAGGGCGATCTGGCCGCGCCCGGCCGTCCGGTGTTGGTGATTGAAGGGCAAGGCAAGCTGCAGGTCGGCACCCAGGTGCCCGGCGAGGTGTTCGCCAAGATCAAGGTCGGTGACAAGGTGCAGGTCGTCGCCCATGGCAAGACCCTGCAGGGCACCATCGCCCAGGCGGTGCCGGTAGCCGATCCGATGAGCCATACCCACACCGTCAAGATCGACCTGCCCGCCGATGCCGGGCTGGACAGCGGCAGCTTCGTTCGCGTGGGCTTTGCCGTGGGCAGTTCGCCGCAGCTGCGCGTGCCGCTGAGCGCGGTGGTCGATCGCGCCGGCATGACCGGCGTGTTCGTGGTGGACAAGGACGGCATCGCGCATTTCCGCCTGGTCCGTCTCGGCGCCGAGCTGGGCACCGAGGTCGAGATTCAGGCTGGCTTGAATGCGGATGACACCGTGGTCACCAGCAATCTGTCCGCGGTGGAAAACGGCGTGAAGATCGGCGGAGGCAACCGTGGCTGAACATGCGGCTCCCATGAATAGCGCGGGCAAGCTGGCCCGCGCCTTCATCGAATCGAAAATCACCGCCCTGATCATGGTCGGTCTCACCCTTGCCGGGGTGTTGGCCTTGTTGATCACGCCGCGCGAATACAACCCGCAGATCGTGGTGCCGGCGGCGAACATCATCGTCGCCAAGCCGGGTGCCGGGCCGCAGGAGATCCAGAATCTGGTGGTCAAGCCGCTCGAAGCCATCATGGCCTCGATGTCTGGCGTCGATCACACCTATGGCTATGCGACCAACGATTTCGGCGTGGTCACGGTGCAGTTCAAGGTGGGCGAAGATCAGGAGAAAAGCCTGGTCAAGATGTACAACCAGTTGATGCAGAACCTCGACCGCATCCCTCCCGGGGCGATGCAGCCGGTGATCAAGCCGATCAACGTGGACGACGTGCCCATCCTCACGCTCACGCTCTCCTCGGCCACGATGAATGGCATGCAGCTGCGCGATGTCGGTGAGAAGGTGCTGGCCCATCTGCGCAATGTGCCCGGAGTGTCGTTCACCGAAGTGGTGGGCGGCGCGCCTCGCGCCGTGAACGTGGCGATTTCGCCAAGCAAGCTGGCGGCCGCCGGCATTCCGCTCGAACAGCTCGACAAGATTCTTCAGGGCAGCAATGCGGCAGCGCCCATCGGCAACCTGGTCGACGGCAACAAGGTCACCCCGGTGCGCATCGACAGCTTCCTCGGCAATGCGCAGCAGGTGGGCGACATCCTGATCGGCGCGCCTGGCGGCAAGCCGGTCTATCTGAAGGATGTGGCCAAGGTCACCGAGGGCCCCGAGCAGGTCGACGATCTTTCGCACTTCGCCTGGGGCATGGCCGCCAAGGGCAAGCCGCAGGGCCAGGAGATGAGCGCGGTCACGCTGGCCATCGCCAAGAAATCGGGCACGAACGCCGTGGTCGTGGTGCATGACGTGTTGAGCAAGCTCGGCGAGATCGAGAGCTATGCCCTGCCGCAGGGGGTGCATGTCACCATCACCCGCGACGACGGGCATAAGGCCAACGAGGCGGTGAACACGCTGGTGGAGCATCTGGGCATCGCCATCGTCAGCGTGTCGCTGCTGCTGTGGTTCTTCCTCGGCTGGCGCGAGGCCGGCATTGTCACGCTCACCGTGCCGCTGACGCTGTTCGCTGTGCTGACGGTGGACCTGATCGTTGGCCAGACCATCAACCGCATCACCCTGTTCGCGCTCATCCTCTCGCTGGGCCTGCTGGTCGATGGCGCCATCGTCGTCATCGAGAACATCCACCGTCACCTGCATGGCGGGCCGGTCAAGAACTTCAACCGCACCGTGGTGCTGGCGACCAACGAGATCGGCAATCCCACCAATATGGCCACGCTGGCCGTGATTCTGGCCTTCATTCCCATGGCGTTCGTCAGCGGCATGATGGGGCCGTTCATGCGCCCCATCCCCATCAATGTGCCTGTGGCCATGATCGCCTCGCTCATCCTGGCCTACACCGTGGTGCCCTGGGCGGCGCGCGTCTGGCTGAGCAAGAAGGCCGCGCGCGAAGCCCTGGCGCACAGCGCCAGCCTGGAAGGCGAGGGGGCGCACAAGCAGGACAAGCTGCATTCGGCCTATCTGAAGCTCATCGAGCCGATGTTGCGCAGCCGCACCCGGCGCAACCTCATGTTCCTCGCGGTGCTGGTGCTGCTCATCGCGGCCATGCTCATGCCGGCCTGGCAGTTCGTTCGGCCTTCGGGCATGAACGGGCCTTTGTCGGCGCTGGGCGTCGAGCTCAAGATGCTGCCCAACGACAATACCAATACCTTCCTGGTGCAGATCGACACGCCCGCGGGTTCTACCCTTGAGCGCACCGACCAGGTGGCGCGCGCAGTCGGTGACGTGCTTGGCACCAATCCTTATGTGGTGGACTACCAGACCTTCGTCGGTCAGGCGGCGCCGATCGACTTCGCATCGCTGGTGCGCGGCGACATGCTCAAGCGGGGCGACAACTTCGCGCAGATTCGCGTCAACCTGGTGGGCAAGGCCGAGCGTTCGGTCGAGTCGCACGAAATCGTTCAGAAGCTCTACGACCAACTGGCCCCGGTGCGCGCGCGCTTCCCCGCAACCTTCATCAAACTGTTCGAGACGCCGCCCGGGCCGCCGGTGCGCGCGCAGGTGATGGCCGAGTTGTATGGGCCGAACTACGACACCCTGCGTTCCTCTGCCAAAGACGTGCTGGGCGATTTCGACAAGGTCTACGGCCTGATGAATCAGGACGATTCCGTCACCGCGACGACCTCGGAATACCGCATCAGGATCGATCGGCAGAAGGCCGCGATGTCGGGCATCGTGCCGGGGCAGGTCATCCAGTTGCTGCACAACTATGTCTCGGGTCTGAAGGTGGGCGCGGTGCATGACGGCAACGCGCTGGAGCCGGTCAACATCATCGTGCGCGTGCCGCGCGCCGATCGCCAGAGCCCGCAGCAACTGCTCGACGTGCCGCTGCAGAACGCCCAGGGCAAGATCATTCCGCTGTCCAGCATTGCCACGGTGGAGAAGGCCACGCTGGCCAAACCCATCTACACCCGCGACCAGCATCCGGTGGTCTATGTCGGCGGGGAGATGATTCATTCCAGCCCGGTGTACGCCACGCTGAGCCTGAACTCGATGCTCGACGGCAAGAAGCTGGCCAACGGCACCACCTTCACCACCGGCAACCTCGGCTTCACCGAGACGCCGGCCAGCGATCTCAAGGGCTACCAGTTGCTCTGGGGCGGCGAGATGCGCCTGACGCTCGACGTTTTCCGCGATCTGGGCGCGGCCTTCATGGTGGCGCTGGTGTTCATCTACCTGCTGCTGGTGGCGTATTACAAGTCCTTCATGCTGCCGCTCATCGTGATGGGGGCGATTCCGCTGACCCTGATCGGCGTATTCCCCGGACACTGGCTGACGCACCAGTCGTTCACCGCCACCTCGATGATCGGTGTCATCGCGCTGGCCGGGGTCGTGGTGCGCAATTCGCTGCTGCTGATCGACTTCATTCTCGACTACCGGGCCCGCGGCTACAGCCTGCAGGAATCGGTCGCCCAGGCGGGGGCCGTACGCCTTCGGCCCATTCTGCTCACGGCGCTGGCCATCATGTTCGGTTCGGCCATCATGGTGTCCGATCCGGTGTTCGGCGGGCTGGCCGTGTCATTGATCTTCGGCACCCTGCTGTCGACCATCCTCACCCTGATCGTCATCCCTCTGCTCTACTACGTCTGGCAGATCCGGGTGAAGCCGAAGGCGCCTCCCAAGGCCCCTGCTGCACCGGCCGAACCTGCGCGGACAGCCTGATCAGTGCGTCTCACCGTTCCCGATATTCACAACCTTGGAGATTTTGAAATGACTGTTGAACGCTACATCCGTGTGATTGCCGGCACGTTCGTCCTGCTCTCGGTTCTGCTGGGCGCGCCTGCCAGCCCGATCTATGTGTCGCAATGGTTCCTGCTGTTCACCGCCTTCGTGGGTGCGAATCTGCTGCAGTTCGGTTTCACCAATCTGTGCCCGCTCGGGTTCATCCTGCGCAAACTGGGCGTGCCCGATTCCAAAGCCAACTGCTGCGGCTGATCGGGCGATGTGATGGCTCGTGCGACCCGGCCCTGGCTCAAATTTCTCGCCCCCGGCTGGTTCGCCGTGGTTCTCGGCTGGGGCGGGCTGGCGCTGGCCTGGCATCAAGCCACGGTCCTGCTGGGCGAGCCCGCGGCCGTGATCTCCCAGGTGCTGGGTTGGGCCGCCATCGCTGCGCTGGCCTTGCTCGTGGTGCTTGCCGTGATCAGGGCGTATCGGTACGGCGGGGAGTGGCTGGCCGATGTACGGCATCCCGTGCGTCACCCCTTGCTGGCCTTGCTTCCCATGTCCATGTTGGTGATTGCAGGGTTCGCCGTGCAGGTTCTGGAGGCGGACAACGTCTGGATGGACGGATTCTGGATGCTGGGTGCAACGGGTCAGCTTGCGGCGACAGTCTGGGTCTTTCACCGGTTGCGTCTGAGCGCCGCCACCGAAAAAGGGCCGAATTGGGCTGGGGTCACACCCGCGCTGTTTCTGGCTGCGGCCGGCAATGTCGTGGTGCCCTACGCCGGCATGGCGCTCGGATTCCAGATATGGTCCGTGGCGCAGTGGGCCATCGGAGCCTTTTTCTTTCTGATCGTGCAGGGCTTGTTCATGGTGCGCGTCGCGTCGTTCGGCATGTTGCCGCGCCGGCTGCTTCCCATGGTGTTCATCAGTATTGCGCCGCCGGCCGCGGGCGGCCTGGGGCTGGCACAGATCGGTGCGCCGGTCGAAGCGCTTGAAGGGGCCTGGGGCATTGCGTTCTTTTTTGTGTTGCTGAGCTTTCTGTCCTTCAAGGCGATGATGCAGGAGGCCTTCACCATCGGTCACTGGGCGCTGTCCTTTCCGCTCGCCGCCTTTGCCGGCCTGTCGATGCATCTCGCCCTGGCCACCCAGAGCGGAGGAATGCAGACGTTCGCCATCCTCGCACTGGCGCTGGCCTCGGTGGTGATCGGTTGGCTGACCCTGGCGACGGCCCGGGGATTGCGCGACGGGTCGTTGCTGGCACCGGAGCCCGTGGCGCTGATTCATTCGGCCTGAACGGCTGCCGCGCGAGGATGAAGGATTGATGAGCTCGCCTATGATGGAGACGATTGGATGAAGCGCAGTACCAAGATCCCACAGATTCCCGGAGCCATCACCATGTCAGTTCTGACCAACGAAGCCTCTCGCACGGACATTCTCAATCGTCTCAAACGCGCCGAGGGCCAGATGCGGGGCGTGCAGCGCATGATCGAAGAGGGTGAGCCCTGTCTCAAGGTGGCGCAGCAGCTCTCGGCGGTGCGCAAGGCGCTCGACAGTACCTTCGTGCGCATGACCGTGTGCTACCTCGAACAGGAACTCGACGGACGTTTGGAACACACCGAGAGCGGCGAGCAACCCAAGCTCAGCGCCATGCTCGACGAGGTCGAAACCCTGCTGGCGCGCATGGCCTGAGTGTTTTCACGGCACGGCGGCCTCGATGATGCCGCCACCCAGGCAGACCTCGCCGTCATACAGCACGGCCGACTGCCCTGGGGTGACGGCCCATTGGGGGGCGTCGAAATCCAGACCAAACGGCTCGTTCGAGCCGCCATGAAAGCGGCAAGCCGCATCGACCTGGCGATACCGCGTCTTGGCGCCATAGGAGACACCGGCTTCTTCGGGTGAATGACCCGCCACCCAGCTGGCCGACAAGGCGCGCAACCCACGGCTTTGCAGCAGCGGATGATCGTGTCCCTGCACCACGATGAGCTGATTGCGCTCCAGATCCTTGGCGGCGACGAACCAGGGTTCGCCATTGCCGCTCTGGCTGCCGCCCAGGCCGATGCCCTTGCGCTGTCCCAGGGTGTAAAACGCCAGTCCGATGTGGTGGCCCACAGTCTTGCCCTCGGGAGTTTTCATCGGCCCAGGCTGGGTGGGCAGGTAGCGGTTGAGAAAGTCGCGAAACGGGCGCTCGCCGATGAAGCAGATGCCGGTGGAGTCTTTCTTGCGGGCGTTGTGCAGGCCAATCTCCGAGGCGATGGCGCGCACCTCGGACTTGTGCAATTCGCCCACCGGGAACAGCGTGCGCGCAAGCTGGGCCTGATTGAGGCGATGGAGAAAATAACTCTGGTCTTTCGAGGCGTCCAGGCCGCGCAGCAGTTCGAACCCACGGCGGCCTTCGCGCACCCTTGCATAGTGGCCGGTGGCGATGTGGTCTGCGCCAAGACGCATGGCGTGGTCGAGAAAGGCCTTGAACTTGATCTCGGCGTTGCACAGCACGTCCGGGTTGGGCGTGCGCCCGGCGGCGTATTCACGCAGGAACTCGGCGAACACGCGCTCTTTGTATTCGGTCGAGAAATTTACCGCCTCGATGTCGATGCCGATGCGGTCGGCCACGCTGGCGGCGTCGAGCCAGTCCTGGCGCGTGGAACAGTATTCGCTGTCATCGTCGTCCTCCCAGTTTTTCATGAACAGGCCAACGACCGTATAGCCCTGCTGTTTGAGCAGCCAGGCGGAAACGGAGGAATCGACACCGCCGGAAAGGCCGACCACGACGGTGCCGCGAGAAGAAGTCGTCATTCCCAAATTGTAGAAAGCGAAACCGCTCAGGCGTACACGCCAGGATCGGTGGCGACCAGATGCAGGGGATAGCGCTGCCCGCTCAGGTAATCCTCCACACATCGCAGCACCAGGGGGCTGCGATGCCGGTGGGCGCTGGCCCGGATGGCGTCGGCATCCATCCAGAGCGTGCGCACGATGCCCTCGTCCAGCTTGCGCTCGACGTCGGCCTCGGACACCTCGCCACAGAAGGCCAGACGCAAATAGCTCACATCCTGGCTGTCCCGCCGGGTACGCGACAGATAGACGCCCACCAGGCCGCTCGGCGTGAACGCCCGGCCGGTCTCTTCCAGCGCCTCGCGGATGACGGCCTGCTGCGGGCTTTCTCCGATTTCCAGGTGGCCGGCGGGCTGATTCAGCCGAAGCCCGTCCTGCGTGTGCTCCTCCACGAGCAGAAAACGTCCCGCCTGTTCGATGATGGCGGCAACGGTCACGCGCGGGCGCGCAGAAAGATGGGCTTGCATGAGGAGAATCGGTGAGGGGAAATGGAATGCTTCTGGGGGTATTAAGAAAGGCAAAAGAGATTTCCAGATGTACGTAAATTGCGCAGGAGCAATCTTAGGGAAAACGCGAGATAATGCCGTGTTCGCTTCCATGGCTCAAACAAGCCGATGGGGCGCGAGTGAGGGGGGCTGAAACAACGTCGTGTTCGTGCTGCGTTCACGCCCCGACAGAGCAGACTTCAAAGGAGAGACTCCATGCGTATCGGCATTCCGGCAGAAACTTTGGCCGGCGAAGCCCGTGTTGCAGCAACACCGGAAACAGTCAAGAAATTCATCGCCCAGGGGCACACCGTCGTGGTACAGGCTGATGCTGGCCTGCGCGCAGATGCCCCGGACGCAGATTACATCGCCGTGGGCGCCACCATCGCCAGCCGGGACGAAGCTTTCGCAGCCGACATGGTGCTCAAGGTTCGCCCCCCCACAGCCGAGGAGATCGGGCTGATGAAGCCTGCCACCGTGCTGGTCGGCATGCTCGATCCGTTCAATACCGACGGGCTCCAGGCCATGACAGCGGCGGGCCTGACGGCGTTTGCCCTCGAAGCCGCGCCGCGCACCTCGCGCGCGCAGAGCATGGACGTGCTGTCCAGCCAGGCCAATATCGGCGGGTACAAGGCCGTGATCCTCGCCGCCAATCGCTACCAGCGCTTCATGCCGATGCTGATGACGGCGGCCGGTACGGTCAAGGCCGCGCGGGTGGTGATTCTCGGGGCGGGCGTGGCGGGTCTGCAGGCCATCGCCACGGCCAAGCGCCTGGGGGCGGTCATCGAGGCATCGGACGTGCGCCCGGCGGTGAAGGAGCAGGTGGAATCCCTGGGGGCGAAATTCATCGATGTGCCGTTTGAAACCGATGAGGAGCGCGATATTGCGCAAGGCGTGGGGGGTTATGCGCGGCCCATGCCCGCAAGCTGGATGCAACGCCAGTCGGCCATGGTCGCCGAGCGGATCAAACAGGCGAATGTGGTGATTTCCACCGCGCTCATTCCCGGTCGCCGCGCGCCCGTATTGATTACCGAGGACATGGTCCGATCGATGAAGCCGGGCTCGGTGATTGTCGATATGGCCGCCGCCCAGGGCGGGAATTGTCCACTGACCGAAGCCGACAAAGTCGTGGTCAAACATGGCGTCACCCTGGTGGGTGAAACCAATCTGCCCGCCCTTGTCGCCGCGGATGCTTCGGCCCTGTATGCGCGCAATGTGCTGGATTTCCTGAAACTGGTGTTCGACAAGGAAAAGGGCTTTGTGGTGAATATGGAAGATGACATCGTTGCCGCCTGCCTGATGTGCCGCGATGGACAGTTGCTGCGCAAGGCTGCTTGAGTTCCTGTCACGTCAATCATTTTCATCCGGAACAAGGACTGAACCATGCATGAAATCTCTCCCCTGGTGATCAACCTCACCATTTTTGTTTTGGCGATCTATGTGGGCTATCACGTGGTGTGGAATGTCACGCCGGCCTTGCACACGCCGTTGATGGCTGTGACCAATGCCATTTCCGCCATCATCATTGTGGGCGCCATGCTGGCGGCGGCATTGACCGTCACCCCGCTGGGCAAGGTGATGGGCACGCTCGCGGTTGCTCTGGCCGCGGTGAATGTCTTCGGCGGTTTTCTCGTGACGCGGCGCATGCTGGCCATGTTCAAGAAGAAAACGGCCGAGAAGAAGTAAGTAAACCATCCCGACGATCGACGACGTTTCTCGCCGCGCGATGAACCCGGCTCACTGTGTTTGGGCGATCGGCCGGTGACGCGCAGCACCAAGGACTCCATTTATGACACTCAGCATGAATCTCGTGACCCTGCTGTATTTGCTCGCAGCAGTGTTTTTCATTCAGGCGCTCAAGGGTTTGTCACACCCGACCACGAGCCGCCGCGGCAATGTTTTCGGCATGGTAGGCATGGCCATTGCGGTCGTCACCACCGTGGCCCTGATCATCAAGATCGGTGGGGATGCCGGCGCGCTTGGGCTCGGTTATGTGCTCCTGGGCCTGGTCATCGGTGGCGGCATAGGCGCCGTGATGGCCAACCGTGTCGAGATGACCAAAATGCCCGAGCTCGTTGCCTTCATGCACAGCATGATTGGCCTGGCGGCCGTGTTCATCGCGGTGGCGGCGGTGGCCGAGCCGCATGCGTTCGGCATCGTCCAGGCGGCTGGCGATCCGCTGCCTCCGGGCAACCGCATCGAGCTGTTCATCGGCACCATCATCGGTGCGGTGACGTTCAGCGGCTCGGTGATTGCGTTCGGCAAACTGTCCGGGCGCTACAAATTCCGTCTGTTTCAGGGCGCTCCGGTGCGCTTCCCGGCCCAGCATTGGGTGAATCTGGTGATCGGCCTTGCGGCGATTGCCTGCGGTATTGCCTTTTTCACCACGTTGTCGTGGACGCCTTTCCTCATCATGATGGCTCTGGCCTTTGTACTGGGCGTGCTGATCATTATCCCGATCGGTGGCGCCGACATGCCGGTGGTGGTGTCGATGCTCAACAGTTATTCCGGCTGGGCTGCGGCAGGTATCGGATTTTCGCTTGAAAACAATATGCTCATCATCGCGGGCTCGCTGGTGGGATCGTCAGGTGCGATTCTGAGCTACATCATGTGCAAGGCGATGAACCGCTCGTTCATCAGCGTGATTCTCGGTGGATTCGGGGCTGAGACCTCGTCGGCCGCAGCCCAGACGCAGCAGCGCGCGGTGAAGTCGGGCAGCCCGGACGACGCCGCCTTTCTGCTTTCCAATGCGGAAACCGTCATCATCGTCCCCGGTTATGGCCTGGCCGTGGCCCGGGCGCAGCATGCCGTGAAGGAGTTGGCGCAGAAACTCACCGAGCATGGCGTGAAGGTGCAATATGCGATTCATCCGGTGGCGGGGCGCATGCCGGGCCATATGAACGTGCTGCTGGCCGAAGCCGAGGTGCCGTATGACCAGGTGTTTGAAATGGATGACATCAATCCGGAATTCGGACAGGCCGATGTTGCCGTGATTCTGGGGGCCAATGACGTGGTCAACCCGGCGGCGAAGACCGATCCCAAATCGCCCATTGCCGGTATGCCGATTCTTGAGGCCTACAAGGCGAAGACCGTTATTGTGAACAAGCGCTCCATGGCTGCGGGTTATGCGGGGCTTGATAACGAACTGTTTTACATGGACAAGACCATGATGGTGTTCGGCGATGCGAAAAAAGTGGTTGAAGATATCACCAAGGCCATCGAGTGACTTCTTGATTCAATGAGTCCGTTTTTAATAAGCCCGCTTCTCGCGGGCTTTTTTATTTTTATTTTTGTCGTATGATGGTCTGCGTTTGAAATTTCAACACAGGAGAAGATGCGAATGGCCACGTATAAAGAATTGCAATCCCAGATTGAGGCCCTGAAGCAGCAGGCCGAAGCCCAGCGCAAGGCGGAGATCGCTGCGGTGGTGAGCGATATTCGCGCAAAGATGGATGAGTACGGCATTACCTTGGCAGATCTGGGTTCGCGTCGTGCGGGCGGGTCGGCCAAAGGTTCGACGGTTGCGCCGAAATATCGCAATGCGCAAACCGGAGAAACCTGGACGGGCCGTGGCAAGATGCCGCGCTGGCTTCAGAGCGCCGTCGACAGCGGCAAGAGCAAGGAATCCTTCCTGATCTGAACATCACGGAAATCTAGTTTCCGTGTTGCGGTAAAAGTCGCAACAAAATGACCGGGCCTGGCCCGGTTTTTTTATGCCCGGGCTTGCGTTCAGACATATTCGTTACAAATTGCGATGCAGACGGCGATCGAAAGGCGCGAGCATAGAGCCTGGGTCAGAACAAGAAGCCATGCCAATGAACGACATCAAGATTCCTATCTGGGCCGCACGCAGTGGATGGTGGGAGCGGTTGCAGCCGCACGAAAAGTCTCGCGTGGCATCCGAAGTGGGGTATCAAACCGTTCCTGCTGGGGAGGCGCTGCAACCCCTGGGAGAGCCGGCGCTGCATTGGGTGGGGCTGATGTCCGGGCTGGCGAAGTTCACGGTAACGTCGGCCAGCGGCAAGCCGTTGGTGTATTCCGGGATTGGGGCGGGCGGATGGTTCGGCGAGGGCACCCTGATGCGGCGAGGCGTGTGGCGCTACCAAGCGCAGGCCGTGCGCACTTGCGAATTGGCGCTGGTGCCGCGAGAGACCTTTCTCTGGCTGTTGGAGCGCAATATCGCTTTCAACCACTATTTGCTGCATCAGCTCAATGACCGGCTTGAGCTGATGACCTTGCAGGCTCTGGATGGTCAACCGGGCGGAGCGGAGTCGAGTGTCGCGCGTACCCTGAGGCATCTGTTTCACCCGCTTGCCGGTGCGAATGGTGGCGCCTTGCGGGTGACGCAGTCGGAGATCGGTCAATTGTGTCGCTTGTCGCGGCAGCGTGTGAATCAGGCCTTCCAGCGGCTGGAGGCGGATGGGGTGCTGCAGTTGCGTTACGGCGGAGTTGAAATCCTTGACGCTCAGCGCCTGCGGGCCTGGGAGTTTCGCGCCCCTGATTCCAAAGTCGTAGCCAGGCCGGCCGAGAGCCGTTGCTCCCCCGCCGTCGCCAGTAACGGCTAAACCTGTGCGCCGGGCTGAATCGGGTCGAGAGTCAGCGCCATCTCGGCGGAGCCGCCGGGGTGCGGCACCCGGGCATAAGGGGGTTTGGGCCACCGCCATCGGTTGGAGGGAAACAGGGCGCGCATGGCCAGAATGTCGCAGTGATAGGGCGGCCCCTGAATCCAGCCGTCTTGAGCGCCGGGCTTGGACGACTGCATGAACAGGGCAAACAGCCGACCTTGAGGCGCAAGCCACTGGTGCAGCCGTGCCGCGTAGGCAGTCCAATCGTCGGGGTAGAGCGCACACAGGCAGGTCTGCTCCCAGATGGCCTCGAATGGTTGCGGAGCATTCCACTGTCGCACATCCGTCTGGAGGACGGTTGCTTTCAGGCCCCGTTCACGCAGGCGCTGGGTCAGCAGATCGACGGCCTGTTCGGCATAGTCCAGCGCCGTGACCTCGAACCCGGCGGCCGCGAGGTGCAAGACTTCGTGGCCCGCGCCGCAGCCGGGCACCAGAATGCGGCAGGGCTGCAGCGTGGAGTCGGCAAGCCAGTGCAGGAGTTGAGGGTGGACGGCGCCACGGTCCCAGCCAGTGGTGTGGGTGCGAAAGCGTTCGTTCCAGAAATCAGCGGTTGGGCCAGGCATGGGGATGGGTTTTCTCGGGGCGATCAGGGAGGCGTCAGCAGGCATGGGCGGTACTCGGCGCCTTGCTCGGGAAATCCCTAGAATGGCGCGTTCCAACCCGTTTCCATGCCTGCCCGGTGTTTGGCGCTGCAAGGCGCATCGCCTAAGAGCAGACCTTCACGATCCTATGCCTGTTTCCTCCGCCCCTGCCATCGTTCAGATCGATTCGCTCGATTTTGGCTATGGCGAGCGCCTGATTCTGCGGCAGATCGACATGACCATCCATCGCGGGCAGGTCGTCGCGATCATGGGCGCCTCAGGAGGCGGGAAGACCACGCTGCTGCGACTGATCGGTGGGCAGGTCAAGCCGCAACGCGGCTCGGTGCGCTTTGAAGGCCAGGATCTGGCTGGCGCGTCGCAGGCGCAGATTTTCGCCATGCGTCGGCGCATGGGCATGCTGTTTCAGTTCGGGGCCTTGTTCACGGACATGACCGTTTTCGACAACGTGGCCTTCCCTTTGCGCGGGCACACCGATCTGCCGGAATCGATGATTCGCGATCTGGTGCTGATGAAGCTCAACGCGGTGGGCCTGCGCGGTGCGCGCGATCTGCTCCCGGCCGAACTTTCCGGAGGCATGGCGCGACGGGTGGCCATGGCGCGAGCCATCGCCCTCGATCCGGCGCTGGTGATGTATGACGAACCCTTTGCCGGTCTCGATCCCATCTCGCTGGGAATTTCAGCCCGTTTGATCCGCAGTCTCAACGACGCGCTGGGACTCACCAGCCTCGTGGTGTCGCACGACGTCGAAGTGACCTTCGACATTGCCGACCATGTCTATATTCTGGGCAATGGCAGCCTGATCGCACACGGTACGCCGCAACAGATGCGGGAGAGCACCGATCCGCTGGTGCACCAGTTCGTGCGGGGCGAGCCCGATGGCCCGGTGCATTTCCACTATCCGGCCGCAGCCCTCGACGATGATTTTCTGCGCCCGGCGGCGGCACGCAAGGAGCGGTCATGACGGTCGCCGACAAACTGGTCTCGATCGGGGCCGCGACCCGCCAATTGCTGGCCGACCTCGGATTTGCAGCGCGATTGTTCGGCCGACTGTTGCTCTTGGCGGGGCGCGTGTTCATGCGCCCCAGTCTGCTGATCCAGCAGATGTATTTTCTGGGCAATCTTTCGCTGGTCATCATTGCGGTCTCCGGCCTGTTCGTCGGTTTCGTGCTGGGGTTGCAGGGCTACTACACGCTGTCGCGTTACGGGTCGTCGAGCGCTCTGGGCGTGCTGGTGGCTCTTTCCCTGGTGAGGGAACTGGGCCCGGTCGTCACGGCGCTGTTGTTTGCGGGTCGCGCCGGCACTTCGCTGACGGCCGAGATCGGCTTGATGAAGGCTGGAGAGCAGATCGCAGCCATGGAAATGATGGCCGTCGATCCGGTGGTGCGGGTTTTGGCGCCGCGTTTCTGGGCCGGCGTCATCGCCATGCCGCTGTTGGCCGCAGTGTTCAGCGCGGTGGGCATTCTGGGCGGCTACGTCGTCGGCGTGGTGATGATCGGCGTCGATGCCGGTCAGTTCTGGTCGCAGATGCAAAGTGGCGTCGATGTGTTCAAGGATGTGGGCAACGGGGTGATCAAGAGCGTGGTCTTCGGACTGGCGGTCACCTTCGTCGCCTTGCTGCAGGGCTGGCGCAGCCAGCCCACGCCCGAAGGCGTCTCGCGCGCCACGACGCGTACTGTGGTCATCGCTTCGCTGTCGGTGCTGGCACTGGACTTTGTGCTGACCGCCATGATGTTCAGTACCTGAGGGCGGCTTGCCCTGGAGTTGTCGAAAATGAATCAACGAAAAATCGATCTGTGGGTAGGCATACTGGTGCTGCTGGGCGCGGCGGCTTTGCTGTTTCTGGCGCTCAAGGCGGGCAATCTCCTGCAGATCAATTGGGGTCCCACTTATGCGGTGACGGCGCGCTTCGACAATATCGGCGGCCTCAAGGCCGATGCGCCGGTCAAGAGCGCGGGCGTGGTGGTGGGGCGGGTGACCGCCATCGCCTTCGACAATCAGACCTTTCAGGCCGACGTCCACATGGCCATCGACCAGCGTTACCAATTCCCGGTGGATACCTCCGCCAAGATCCTGACGGCCGGATTGCTGGGCGACCAGTACATCGATTTCAGCCCGGGCGGCAGCGACAAAAATCTCACCAACGGCTCGGTCATCCGCAGCACGCAATCGGCCGTGGTGCTGGAGAACCTGATCGGTCAGTTCCTCTACAACAAGGCCGCGTCCAGTGGCGCAGGAGACAGCAAATGAAGCCTGCCGCACGTCTGCTGCCGCTGCTGGCGCTCGCCGTGCTGGGCGGATGCGCCACGCACAATCCGCAGGATCCGCTGGAACCCTACAACCGGGCGATGTTCACGATCAACGACAAGGTGGACCGCGCCGTGCTCAAACCCGTGGCCACGGGCTACAAGGACGTCACGCCCACGCCGATCCGCCATGGCGTCACGAATTTCTTCGGCAATCTTTCCGACGTATGGTCGATGGGCAACGATTTTCTGCAGGGCAACGTGCACGATGGCCTGAGCACCTTCATGCGCGTCGGCGTGAACACGGTCTTCGGCTTGTTTGGCACTCTCGACATCGCGACCGAGATGGGCATATACAAGCACCCCAACGATCTCGGCCTTACCCTGGCCCGCTGGGGCGTGGGCTCGGGGCCTTATGTGGTGCTGCCCTTCTTCGGCCCGAGTTCCGTGCGCGATGCCGCGGGCACCGGGGTCGCCCTCGCCTATGGACCGACGGCCCAGATCCAGCCGCCCAGCGCGAGCTACGGGGCGGTGGCGCTGAATCTGGTGAACACCCGCGCCAATCTGCTTGGCGCCTCCAATCTGTTCGATCAGATCGCGCTCGACCCTTACGTCTTTACCCGCAGTGCGTATGAACAGCGCCGCAAGTCGCAGGTCGAAGAGGTCCGTGAGCGCCCCATCATCGATCTGGGGCCGCCCAACCCTCTGTCCCAGTACAGCCACGGTGCAGACCGTGACAGCATTCTCGATGTTGCGTCCCAGCCGCCTGTCGCGACCGCGAGTGCGCCTGCAACCGATGCGGCCAAACCCTGACAGCCCCGATGTCATCTTCCGGGATGGCCGGGCGTTAACCGTTCACACTATGAGAACTGGAGAATCACCCATGCTAAGACGCACATTCATCGCCTTCTCCCTTTCCTCGGCTGTCCTGCTCGCCGGCATGTCGGGTTTCGCACAGGCTGCGGACGCGGTGACGCCGCCGCAGCTGATCGAGTCCATGTCCAACGAGATCATCCGCGACGTCCAGCAGGACCCCAAGCTGCGTTCGGGCAACCCCGAGATCGTGATGCAGTTCGTCGAGCAGAAGATTCTTCCCAACGTCGACTTCGAGAAGATCACCCAGAGTGCCGTGGGCCGTTACTGGCGTGAAGCGACCCCGACGCAGCGCACGGCGCTGGAGCAGCAGTTCAAGCAGTTGCTCGTCTACACCTACGCGGGTGCCGTCCGGCAGATCAAGGACCAGAAGGTCAAGATGCTGCCGTATCGCGAGCCCGCGAACGCCCAGGATGTGACGGTGCGTACGCGCGTGATCAACAACGGCGAACCCTTGCAGTTGGACTATCGCCTGGAGCAGACCTCGGGCGGCTGGAAGATCACCGATGTCAACGTCATGGGCATCTGGCTGGTCGACAACTACCGCAGCGTGTTCGCGCAGGAAATCGGTCAGAAGGGTATCGACGGCCTGATCGCCACGCTCAAGGAAAAGAACCAGTCCCTGGCCCAGACCAAGGCTGCGGGCTGAGTTGGAGGCCGCCATGCCGCTTTACGCCCTGCCTGCGGAGCTGACCTTCGATTCGGCGTCTGGAGTCAGGCGTCTTGCATTGGCGGCGTTGCGCACGCAGACGACGCCCTGGGCGGTCGATGCCGGGGCGCTGACGCATTTTGACTCTTCCGCGCTGGCCCTCCTGCTCGAGTTGCGCCGCGCCGCGCCTCAGGAGCAGCTCGACGTGCGCGCGGCTCCTGCACGGTTGAGCGATCTCGCGGCGGCTTACGGCCTGGAGTTTCTGTTCGACGCGGCTGCCGCGCATTCCTGATTTTCTGCGCCCGCTCGGGATGACGCCTGACGTCGTCCCGCGCGGGCGCCTTTCATTGCCCTATGTCTTCGACGACTGCAGCGGTTTCTTTTGATCGAGTCTTCAAGCAATACGGCCCGAACCGGGCGGTAGATGGCGTCGCGCTCGATATCTCGGACGGCGAGTTCTTCGGCCTGCTCGGCCCCAATGGCGCAGGCAAGACCACGCTGATCAGCATGCTCGCCGGGCTCACCCGCCCGACGGCCGGCCATGTGCGGGTCGCGGGTCTTGACGTGCAGCGCGATGCGGCGGCGGCCCGCCGCTTGCTCGGCGTGGTGCCGCAGGAACTCGTGTTCGATCCGTTTTTCACGGTGCGCCAGGTGCTGCGCATCCAGTCGGGCTACTTTGGATTTCGCCGCAACGAGCCGTGGATCGACGAATTGCTGCACAACCTGGGCCTGACCGCACAGGCCGACAAGAACATGCGGGCGCTGTCGGGCGGCATGAAGCGGCGTGTCATGGTGGCGCAGGCACTGGTGCATCGGCCGCGGGTCATCGTGCTCGACGAGCCCACGGCGGGCGTGGACGTCGAGTTGCGGCAATCGCTGTGGGAATTCATCGCCCGGCTCAATGCCGAAGGTCATACCGTGCTGTTGACCACGCACTACCTCGAAGAGGCCGAGGCCCTTTGCAAACGCATCGCGGTGATCAAGGGCGGGCAAGTCGTGGCGCTCGATCGCACCGAAGCCTTGCTGCAGCGGTTTGCGTCCTCGGTGCTGTACTTCCGTCTGGTCAAGGGGCGGCTTCCCGAAGGCCTGGGCATGGAGCAGGGCGGACGCGTGGCGCTTGCGGTGCGTGGCGCGCAGGATGTGGAGCACAAACTGGCCGCGCTGCGCCAGGCGGACTGCGAAATCGACGATCTCGAACTGCGGCGTGCCGATCTGGAAGACGTGTTTCTCGAATTGATCGGAGCCGCGCGATGACAGGGTTGCACACGCTGCTGCAGAAGGAGCTGCAGCGATTTCTCAAAGTGGGCTTTCAGACCGTGGCGGCTCCCGTGGTCACGGCGCTGCTCTACCTGTTGATCTTCTCCCACGCCTTCACCGCGCACATGCAGGTGTTCGGCCATGTGCCGTACACCGCCTTTCTCATTCCCGGTCTGATGATGATGAGTGTGTTGCAGAACGCGTTCGCCAACACCTCGTCATCGCTCATCCAGTCCAAGATCACCGGCAATCTGGTCTTCGTGCTGCTGTCGCCGCTCAAACCCTGGGAGCTGTTCGTGGCCTATGTGGGCGCTTCGGTGCTGCGCGGGCTGATCGTGGGCGCAGGGGTGTTGCTGGTGACGGTGTGGTTCGTGCCGCTGACCTTTGTTCATCCGCTGTGGATTCTGGTCTTCGCCATCCTCGGCGCCAGCATGCTGGGCGCGCTGGGCCTGATCGCCGGCATCTGGGCGGAGAAGTTCGACCAGATGGCCGCCTTCCAGAACTTCATCATCACCCCGGCGACGTTTCTGTCGGGCGTGTTCTACTCGGTTCAGGGGCTGCCCGGCTTCTGGAAGGCCGCATCGCACCTCAATCCCTTCTTCTACCTGATCGACGGCTTTCGCTATGGATTCTTCGGGGCAGGCGATGTCTCGCCCTGGATCAGCCTGCTTGCCGCCATCCTCGGCAATCTGCTCTGCGGAGGCGTGGCGCTGTCCATGCTGATGCGAGGCACCAAGTTGCGCAACTGAGATGACTCGACTCCCACGCCCCCGGCGTCTGCTCCCTTCGCGCAAAGAGGGCGCTCGCCTGCGACTCGTCTGCCCGGACTGACCATGTCACTTCCCACACCCGAAGATCTTCACCGCTACATCACCGCCGGGCTGGCATGCAGCCATCTGCATGTCGAGGGCGACGGCCAGCATTTCTACGCCACCATCGTCAGCGCGTCCTTCGAAGGGCGCAGCCGGGTGCAGCGACATCAACTGGTCTACGGCGCACTCGGCGAGCGCATGCGCGCGGAAATTCACGCGCTGTCGATGAAGACGCTCACCCCGCAGGAATTCGCGGCATTGGCCAAGCCCTAAAATCGCCGGTTTTTCCGCACGCCAGTAGCGTGCTCGCCCGGCAGCGCCAGGCTGCGGGTACTAAGGTCGTCATGGACAAACTCAGAATCACCGGGCAGCGCACGCTGCAAGGCGTGGTGCAGGCCAGCGGGGCGAAGAACGCCGCGCTGCCGCTGATTGCCGCCGCGCTATTGACCGCCGAGACGGTGCACTTGAGCAACGCGCCACAGCTCATGGATGTGCGCACCCTGGCCAAACTGCTGCGCAGTCTGGGCGCCCAGGCCGAGCAGGACGGCGCGCAGCTCCAGCTCAACGCCTCGGGGGTGAATCACTACGAGGCGTCGTACGAACTGGTCAAGACCATGCGGGCCTCGGTGCTCGTGCTCGGGCCCCTGCTGGCGCGATTCGGGCAGGCGCGGGTGAGTCTGCCCGGAGGCTGCGCCATCGGCGCCCGCCCGGTGGACCAGCACATCAAGGGGCTGCAGGCGCTGGGCGCGGACATCGCCGTGGAACATGGCTATATCGTGGCCCGCGTGGCGACGCCTTCCGGCCGTTTGCGCGGCGCGCGCATCAGCACCGACATGGTCACCGTGACGGGCACCGAAAACCTGATGATGGCCGCCACGCTGGCCGAGGGCGAGACCCTGATCGACAACGCGGCGCGCGAGCCCGAGATCGTCGATCTCGCCCATCTGCTGCGTGCCATGGGCGCGCAGATCAGTGGCGACGGCACCTCGCAGATCCGCATTCAAGGTGTGAACGCCTTGCACGGGGCGTCGCACCGCATCATTCCCGACCGCATCGAAGTCGGCACTTTTCTGTGTGCTGCCTTGGCCGCACGGGGCGACGTGACGGTACAGGGTGCCGAGCCGGCGCACCAGGATGCCTTGCTCGACAAGCTGCGCGAAGCCGGCGCCCAGATCGACACCGGCGAGGGCTGGATCCGCCTGCGCGCCGATGCGCTGCCCGGGGGGCGTCCGCGCGCCGTCTCCGTGCGTACGACCGAATACCCCGGCTTTGCCACCGACATGCAGGCCCAGTTCATGGCGGTGAACTGCCTGGCGGACGGCGCCGCACGCATGACGGAAACCATTTTCGAGAATCGCTTCATGCATGTGCAGGAGCTCATGCGGCTGGGCGCGCAAATCGATATCGAAGGACACACCTGTGTCGTACACGGCGTGCCCAAGCTCTCCGGCGCTGCCGTCATGGCGACAGACCTTCGCGCGTCGGCCGGCCTGGTGGTGGCCGGCCTGGCGGCCGAAGGCGAGACCCTGATCGACCGCATCTATCACCTCGACCGCGGCTACGACGCCATGGAGGTCAAGCTGCGCGGCCTCGGCGCCCAGATCGACCGCATCAGCGGCCATTGAGAGAACCTCCATATGCTGACCCTCGCACTGTCCAAGGGACGAATCTTCGAAGACACGCTGCCCATGCTGGCGCGTGCGGGCATCACCGTGTCGGGCGATCCCGAGTCCACGCGCAAACTCATCCTTCCGACCAATCGCCCGGATGTGCGCGTGGTGCTGGTGCGGGCCAGCGACGTGCCCACCTATGTGCGCTACGGCGGCGCCGACATCGGCGTGGCCGGGCTCGATGTGTTGCGCGAATACTTCGCTGGCAGCGGCTCCGACGGCTTGTATCTGCCGGTCGATCTGGGCATTGCCCGCTGCCGCCTGAGCGTGGCGGTGCGGCATGATTTCGACTACGCCGGCCAGGTCAAACAGGGCGCGCGTCTGCGGGTGGCGACCAAATACCTGCACATGGCCCGCGAGCACTTCGCCACCAAGGGCGTGCACGTCGATCTGGTCAAGCTCTACGGCTCGATGGAACTGGCGCCGCTCACCGGGCTGGCCGATGCCATCGTCGACCTGGTGTCCACTGGCGGCACGCTCAAGGCCAATGGCCTGGTCGAGGTCGAGCACATCATGGACATCTCCGCGCGTCTCATCGTCAACCAGGCCGCGCTGAAAACCCGCACGGCTTTGCTCAAGCCCCTGATCGACCAACTGCGCGAGGCCGCGCAGACGCCGGAGGAGACCGCCGCATGAACATGCCGCTCAATGCCCTGCCGCTGCGCAGGCTCGACGCCACCGGCCCCGACTTCGAGGCGCAATATCGCGCCCTGTTTGCCCGCATGGCCGACGAGAACGCCGAGATCGATGCCCGTGCGGCCGACATCCTGCGCGACGTGCAGCAGCGCGGCGATGCCGCCGTGCTCGACTGCACGCGCAAGTTCGACCGCCTCGATGTGCCCGACATGGCCGCGCTCGAAATCAGCCAGGCCGAATTGCAGGCCGCGCTCGCCGCCATCACCCCAGAGCAGCGCAGCGCGCTCGAAGTTGCCGCCTCACGGGTGCGCCGCTACCACGAGCGCCAGTTGCAGCAAGTGGGCCAGAGCTGGGAGTACCGCGACGAAGACGGCACGCTGCTCGGACAGAAGGTCACGCCTCTTGACCGCGTGGGCATCTATGTGCCCGGCGGCAAGGCTGCCTATCCCTCCTCGGTGCTGATGAACGCCATTCCGGCGCATGTGGCGGGCGTGCAAGAGATCATCATGGTCGTGCCCACGCCCGGCGGCGAGCGCAATCCGCTGGTGCTGGCCGCGGCGGCCGTGGCCGGCGTGAGCCGGGCCTTCGCCATCGGCGGCGCGCAGGCCGTTGGGGCACTGGCCTACGGCACGGCCACGGTGCCCGCGGTGGACAAGATCGTCGGTCCCGGCAACGCCTATGTGGCCGCAGCCAAGCGCCGGGTGTTCGGCATCTGCGGCATCGACATGATCGCAGGCCCCTCCGAGATTCTGGTGCTGGCCGACGGCAGCACGTCGCCCGACTGGGTGGCGATGGATCTGTTCAGCCAGGCCGAGCACGACGAGCTGGCGCAGAGCATCCTGCTCTGTCCCGATCTGTCCTATATCGACGCCGTGGCCGAAGCGATACACCGGCTGCTGCCCGACATGCCACGCAAGGCCATCATCGCGGCCTCGCTGACTGGCCGTGGCGCGCTGGTGCAGGTGCGCGACATGGCGCAGGCCTGCGAACTGGCCAACCGCATCGCGCCGGAACACCTGGAAATTTCCGCCAAAGACCCGCACCAGTACGTGCCCGCGCTCAAGCATGCCGGCGCGCTGTTCCTCGGTGCGTACACCTCCGAATCGCTGGGCGACTACTGCGCCGGGCCCAACCATGTCTTGCCCACTTCGGGCACGGCCCGGTTTTCCTCGCCGCTGGGGGTGTACGACTTCATCAAACGCTCCAGCATCATCGAGGTCAGCGCCGAGGGCGCGCAGCAGCTCGGGCGCGTCGCCAGCGTGCTGGCCCACGGTGAGCGACTGACCGCGCACGCCCGCGCCGCCGAGATGCGGCTGCGCTGAAACGGAATCCCTATGAGCCGATTCTGGAGCGAAGTCGTTCACGGTCTGACCCCTTATGTGCCCGGCGAACAGCCTCGCATCGAAGGGCTGATCAAACTCAACACCAATGAATGCCCGTATCCGCCCAGCGACAAGGTGCTGCAGGCCATCGCGGCGCAGACCACGGGCGATTTGCGCCTCTATCCCGATCCGCAGGCCGCAGGGCTCAAGGCTGCGATCGCCCAGCACCACGGGCTGAGGCCCGAACAGGTCTTCGTCGGCAACGGATCGGACGAGGTGCTGGCCCATGCCTTCATGGCGCTGTTGCGGCACCCCGCGCCGCTGCTGCACCCCGACATTTCGTACAGCTTCTATCCCGTCTACGCCCGCCTGTATGGCATCGAGACCCGCGAGCTGGCGCTGCGCGCCGATTTCTCGATGGCGGTCGATGACTATCTGCAGGCCGGCCCGAACGGGGGCATCATCTTTCCCAATCCGAATGCCCCGACAGGCATGGCGCTGCCCCTGTCCGAAATCGAGCGCCTGCTGGCGGGCAATCGCGATTCTGTGGTGGTGGTCGACGAGGCCTATGTCGACTTCGGCGCGCAGACCGCTGCGACGCTGATCGATCGTCATCCGCAATTGCTGGTGATCCGTACGCTGTCCAAGGCCTGGGCGCTGGCCGGGTTGCGCGTGGGCTATGCGCTGGGCCACCCCGATCTGATCGATGCACTCGGCCGGGTGAAGGACAGCTTCAACTCCTATCCGCTCGACCGTCTGGCGCTCGCTGGCGCCACGGCCGCCATGACAGATGCCGCTTGGCTGGCACAGACCTGTGCGCGCATTCAGACCAGCCGCGAGACGTTGAGCGAAGGTCTGCGCGAGCGCGGTTTCGACGTGTTGCCCTCACAGGCGAATTTCGTGTTCGCGCGCCACCCTGCACACGAGGGCGCGCGGCTGGCGGCGCAGCTGCGCGAGCGCCGCATTCTCGTGCGTCAGTTCGCGCGCCCGCAGCGCATTGCCGACTTCCTGCGCATCACCATTGGCACCCCGCAGCAGTGCGAAGCCCTGTTGAACGCCTACGACACCATCGCGGAACAGACGCCTGCGTCGCGCTGACGTTACACGTTACGATTGCGCCTGTCGACTGCCGTTTCCACGCCACCTCCCCATGCGCACTGCCCAGGTTTCCCGCAACACCGCCGAAACGCAAATCACCGTGTCCATCAACCTCGATGGCACGGGCGTCTCCAAACTGTCCACGGGCGTTGGTTTCTTTGATCACATGCTCGACCAGATCGCCCGGCACGGGCTGGTCGACCTCGACATCCAGGCCAAGGGCGATCTGCATATCGACGCGCATCACACGGTGGAAGATGTCGGCATCACGCTGGGCCAGGCGCTGGCGCGTGCCATCGGTGACAAGAAAGGCATCCGCCGCTACGGCCATGCCTACGTGCCGCTCGATGAGGCGCTGAGCCGGGTGGTCATCGATTTTTCGGGCCGGCCTGGTCTGGAATGGCAGGTGCCGTTCACCCGCGCCATGATTGGCGAATTCGACGTCGATCTGGCCCACGAGTTCTTTCAGGGGCTGGTCAATCATGCCGCCATCACCGTGCATGTCGACAATCTGCGCGGCGACAACGCCCATCACCAGTGCGAAACTGTGTTCAAGGCCTTCGGGCGCGCCCTGCGTGCGGCCGCCGAACGCGACCCCCGCATGGGCGAAGTGATTCCCTCGACCAAAGGTTCGCTGTAAATTCACGTCACGGCCCGTCAAAGGCCGGCGCGTCTGCCCTCTGATCAATCGACCGTCTCCAATCCTGAATCGATGAAACGCGTTGCCGTTGTGGACTATGGCATGGGCAATCTGCGCTCGGTGTCGCAGGCTGTCGCACATGTGGCTGCCGGTACCCCTTTCGACGTGATCGTGACCTCCGATCCGGCCGAGGTGCGCGCCGCAGACCGCGTGGTGCTGCCAGGGCAGGGCGCCATGCCCGATTGCATGCGCGAACTGCGCGAATCGGGTCTGCAGGACGCGGTGCTGGAGGCCGCCGCCAGCAAGCCGCTGTTCGGCGTCTGCGTGGGCATGCAGATGTTGCTCGACCACAGCACCGAAGGTCACGTCGACGGACTCGGTCTCATTCCAGGCCAGGTGCAGCGCTTCGCGCTCGAAGGCCAATCCCAGCCCGATGGCAGCCGGTACAAGGTGCCGCATATGGGCTGGAACGCCGTCTGGCAGGGACGCGCTGCGCATGGCGCCGTGCACCCCCTCTGGGCGCGCATCCCCGATGGCGCGGCCTTTTATTTCGTGCACAGTTACTACGCCGCCCCGCAACACGGCGCCCACAGCGCGGGCGAAACCGACTATGGCGTGCGGTTCGCCAGCGCCGTGGCGCGGGACAATCTTTTCGCCACCCAGTTTCACCCCGAGAAAAGCGCGGAGGCTGGGCTGACGCTCTATCGCAATTTCCTGCACTGGTCGCCGTGAGCGTGCCCATGGACCTGGTGTTTCCCGTTTCGATCCCCGTGTTCTGACTTTCTTTCCTCTGCCCTGACATCATGCTGCTCATTCCGGCAATCGACCTCAAGGACGGCCAATGCGTTCGCCTCGAACAAGGTGAAATGCAAGGCGCCACGGTGTTCTCCAAAGATCCCGCCGCCATGGCCCGGCACTGGATCGATCAGGGCGCCCAGCGCCTGCATCTGGTGGATCTCAACGGGGCCTTCGCAGGCAAACCCCGCAACGCCGAAGCCATCTCGGCCATCCTCGACGAAGTGGGGGATGAAATTCCGGTGCAACTCGGTGGCGGCATTCGCGATCTCGACACCATCGAGGCCTACCTCGATCAGGGCCTGGGCTTTGTCATCATTGGCACGGCGGCCGTGAAGAACCCCGGCTTCCTGCGCGATGCCTGCAGCGCCTTTGGCGGACACATCATCGTCGGTCTCGATGCCCGCGACGGCAAGGTCGCCACCGATGGCTGGAGCAAGCTCACCGGCCACGAGGTGGCCGATCTGGCGCGCAAATTCCAGGACTACGGCGTCGAAGGCGTGATCTACACCGATATCGGCCGCGACGGCATGCTGACCGGCATCAATATCGAAGCGACGGTGCGTCTGGCGGAAGCCCTCGATGTGCCGGTCATCGCCTCGGGCGGTCTGTCGGGCATGGCCGACATCGAGAAACTCTGCGCCGTGGAGAGCAGCGGCGTGGAGGGGGTGATCTGCGGCAGGTCCATCTACACCGGCGCACTCGATTTCGCGGCCGCCCAGCGCTTCGTCACCAGCCGCTGAGCGTCCACGCCGCATCGCCCTCCATCCCCTCCATCGCACACCGCCCATGCTGTTCAAGCGCATCATTCCCTGCCTCGACGTGAACGGTGGCCGTGTGGTCAAGGGCGTCAACTTCGTCGGCCTGCGAGATGCCGGCGACCCGGTGGAAATCGCGGCCCGCTACAACGCCCAGGGCGCGGATGAACTCACCTTTCTCGACATCACCGCCACCAGCGACGCGCGCGACCTGCTGCTGCATCAGATCGAGGCCGTGGCGTCGCAGGTCTTCATTCCCCTGACGGTAGGTGGGGGCGTGCGCACCGTCGAAGACGTTCGGCGCCTGCTCAATGCCGGTGCCGACAAGGTCAGCTTCAACTCTGCTGCCGTGGCCAATCCTCAGGTGATCGCCGATGCCTCGGCCAAGTACGGCGCGCAGTGCATCGTCGTGGCCATTGACGCCAAGCGCCGTGCCGACGGCGAAGGCTGGGAGGTCTATACCCATGGCGGACGCAAGGCCACGGGGCTGGATGCGGTGGCATGGGCCGTGCGCATGACGAACGCCGGCGCCGGTGAAATCCTGCTCACCAGCATGGACCGCGACGGCACCAAGGTGGGTTTCGATCTGGCGCTCACCCGCGCTGTATCGGACGCGGTGAGCGTGCCCGTCATCGCCTCGGGCGGCGTCGGCAATCTCGATCATCTGGCCGCCGGCTTCCTGGAAGGCCACGCCGATGCCGTGCTGGCCGCCAGCATCTTTCACTATGGCGAGTACACCGTGGGGCAGGCCAAGCAACACCTAGCGTCTCGCGGCATCGCCATGCGGCCGGACTGGATCTCTTGAGGGCGTTGCGCGCCTTGCTCACTCGCAGGGCACGTGCCACGCCTTATCCGCGCACTAAACTCCAGCCCATGAACTGGCTCGATCAAGTCAAATGGGATGCTCGCGGACTCGTCCCGGCCATCGCCCAAGACGCGCAAACCGGACGCGTCCTCATGTTCGCCTGGATGAACCGCGAGGCGCTGGAGCAGACGCATCTGCGCGGCGAGGCGGTGTATTGGTCGCGTTCGAGACACAAGTTGTGGCACAAGGGCGAAGAGTCCGGCCATGTGCAGACCGTGCGTGACATCCGCCTCGATTGCGACGGCGATGTGGTGCTGCTGCAAGTCGAGCAGGCAGGCGGCATTGCCTGTCACACCGGGCGCGAATCCTGTTTTTTCAGCAGTCTTGAGCAGGATCACTGGGTCGAAGCCGATCCGGTGCTGAAAGATCCGGCACAGATCTATCACCAGGCGCACGCGCCTACGCCAAAAGGTTCGGCCGAGGCGGCGCACTCCGGTGCTGCGCTTGAGCACCTCTACGCCACCATCGTCAGCCGCAAGCATGCGGACCCGAGCCTGTCTTACGTGGCCCGCTTGTTTCACAAGGGCGAGGATGCGATCCTGAAAAAGATCGGCGAAGAAGCCACCGAACTCGTCATGGCCGCCAAGGACGGTGCCCCTGACAAGATTCTGTACGAGACGGCCGACCTGTGGTTTCACTGCCTGATCGCACTGGCCCAGCATGGACTGACGCCGCAGCAGGTTCTCGCCGAACTTGAACGTCGTGAAGGCCGTTCGGGTCTGGCTGAGTTTGCGGCTCGGCCCACGGGCGCCTGAGTTGCCGATCATGGAAGACCACCGTCCCATCATCGAGCCGTCCGGCTCGCAGGACATCGAAGGACTCAAGACCATCGCGTTCGTGGTCTATGTGCTGCAGGCGCTGAGTTTTTTCTGGGGCATCACCGCCATCGTCGGCGTGATCATCGACTACGTCAAACTGAACGATGCGCGGGGCACCTGGCTGGAAAATCACCTGCGCTGGCAGATCCGTACCTTTTGGTGGGGCCTGTTCTGGTCGGTGATCGGTTTCGGGCTGATCTGGGTGTTCGGCCTGGGCTTTGTGGTGCTGGGCATCGTTTACATCTGGACCATCTATCGCGTGGTCAAGGGCTGGCTCAAGCTCACTGAACGCAAGCAGGTCCATCCTTCCCTCTGATTCCATTCTTATTTGTCATGACGGATCCCGACTGCATTTTCTGCAAGATCGTCGCCGGCCAGGTGCCCGCGAAGATCCTCTATCAGGATGAGGATGTCCTTGCGTTTCACGACATTCATCCGGCGGCGCCGGTCCATTTCCTGATCATTCCCCGACTGCATCTATCGTCTTTGTTCGATGTGGGTACTGAGCACGGCGCCATACTCGGTAAAATGTTGCAGCTTGTACCCAGACTGGCGCGTGAGCAAGGTTGTGATGACGGGTTTCGCACCGTCATCAATACCGGCCAGAATGGCGGTCAGGAAGTGTTCCACCTGCACTTGCACGTCATGGGCGGTCCCCGTCCGTGGAAAAAACAGGCCCCTTAAATTTTGTGGTGAAGGAGTAGATCATGGGCTCATTTAGCATTTGGCACTGGCTGATCGTGCTGGTGATTGTGATGATGGTGTTTGGCACCAAGAAACTGAAGAACATGGGTTCCGACCTGGGTTCCGCAGTCAAGGGTTTCAAGGACGGCATGCGCGATGCGAGCGCCGACGACAAAACCGCGGAAGCCGACAAGCAACTGACGGCCGAGACCAGCGCGAAGAAGGAAGCCATCGACGTGCAGGCCAAAGAGAAGTCGTCTTCCTGAACGCCAGGCGACGTTGCGGGCCGGCAGCAATGCCGGTTTTTTGTTCCCGCCGTCGTTTGCCGATCGCCTCGGGTCGTCGCTTGCCTCTTTTGCCCTCTTTCTTTTTCTGATCGCCCATGTTTGATATCGGAATGTCCGAAATCGGCTTGATCGGCGTGGTCGCGCTCGTCGTGCTCGGGCCTGAAAAGCTACCGCGTGTGGCCCGAACGGCAGGCAATCTGCTGGGGCGCGCCCAACGTTACCTCGCCGACATCAAGGCCGAAGTCAATCGGCAGATGGATCTGGAAGAACTGCGCAATGTGAAGTCCTCGCTCGAAACGGCGGCGCAGGATATGAAAAAATCCGTCGCCGACAACGTCGCCGAAGTGCAGGGCAGCTTTGATGATGCCTGGAACGAGGCCACAGCAGGGCTGAGCGGCGAGGCCGAGCCGTCCATGGCGGACGGCTTCTCGTCCCCGACCCTGCCGAGCCCGGACTATCCGACCAAGAAGCGCAAGAAGCTCTCCGGCAATGCTGTTCCGCAGTGGTACAGACGCCAGGCCCGGGTACGCACTCAGGCGCTTTCAGGCGCCGCACGCATGGCGCGTTACCGCGTCAACCGCTGATGCCGCATGACGCGGCGTTCTTGCCCCTTGCTTCATCTCTTCTTTGCAAACGAGTGCATCGCCCGTGTCTGACCCCAAGAAAACTGTGACACCGGACAGCCCGGAGGCCGAGCAGCCGTTCATCTCCCACCTGATCGAATTGCGCAATCGCCTTATCCGGGCGATCGCGGCCATTGGCGTGGTGTTCATCGTGCTGTCGATCTATCCCGGTCCTTCAGGGCTGTTCGATCTGTTGTCCCACCCGCTCATCGCCCATCTGCCCAAGGGTTCGACGATGATCGCCATCGGCGTGATTTCTCCCTTCGTGGTGCCGATCAAGGTCACCTTGTTGGTGGCATTCATGATTGCCTTGCCCGCCGTGCTTTACCAGGTGTGGGCCTTCGTGGCGCCTGGTCTCTACACCCACGAAAAGCGTCTGGTCATGCCGCTGATCATCAGCAGCACCTTGTTGTTCTACATGGGCGTGGCGTTCTGCTATTTCTTTGTTTTCGGGCGCTTGTTCACCTTTATTCAGGGCTTTGCGCCCAAGGTCATCACCGCGGCTCCGGACATCGAGGCCTACCTGAGCTTCATGCTGACCATGTTCATGGCCTTCGGTACCGCATTCGAGGTGCCCGTGGTGTTGATGGTGCTGGTGCGCTTCGGGCTGGTGACGGTCGAGCAGCTCAAATCGTGGCGCAGCTACTTCATCGTGGTGGCGTTCATCGTGGCCGCCATCGTCACGCCGCCCGATGTGGTGTCGCAGACTTCGCTGGCCCTGTCGATGATTCTGCTGTTCGAGGTCGGCATTCTGGCGGCGAAGTATCTGGTGAAGTATTCGGCACCGCCCTCCGAAGACGAGAAGGACGCGCAGTCGCCCGCGTCTTGAGGCGGCCGCGCTCAGCGGAGGCGCCTCAGGGCAGCACGCCTTCGCTGTCCTCGGCCGGCTGGTTCTGGCTGGTGTTTTGCGGTCGGGTGCCGATGCGTACATTCAGCGTGGTCGCCTTGCCGTCGCGCAGCACTTGAATGGCCGCTTCGCTGCCCGGTTTGAGGGCGGCCACCGCGTTGAGCAGCTGGCCGGTATTGCCCACCAGCTTGCCATTCACGTCGAGCACCACATCGCCGGGCCGCACGCCAGCCGCATCGGCCGGCCCCTTGCGCAGCACGCCGACGATGACCACGCCCTCGGGGTGAGGAAGATTCAGGGCTCGGGCGAGATGGTCGGTCACGTCCTGCGGCTCGACACCGATCCATCCCCGCACCACCTGTCCGGTGCTGATGAGCTGTTGCATCACATTGCGTGCGGTGGACACGGGAACGGCAAAGCCGATGCCCAGCGAGCCTCCGCTGCGTGAGAAGATCGCCGTATTGACGCCGATGAGGTTGCCGTTGGCGTCCACCAGGGCTCCGCCGGAATTGCCGGGGTTGATGGCGGCGTCGGTCTGGATGAAGTTTTCGAACGTGTTGATGCCCAACTGCGTGCGGCCGAGCGCGCTGATGATGCCCTGGGTGACGGTCTGACCGACGCCGAAGGGGTAGCCGATGGCCAGCACCACATCGCCGACGTGAGCGTTGGTATCGTTGCCGAAGGTGATGACGGGCAGATCGGTGAGTTGGATGCGAAGCACCGCCAGATCCGTGTCCGGGTCCCGTCCGACCAGGGCCGCCTTGGCTTCGCGTCCATCAGCCAGGGTGACCTCGATCTGGTCTGCACCCTCGACGACGTGGTTGTTCGTCAGGATGTAGCCATCAGGGCTGACAATGACCCCCGAGCCCAGCCCCACGGTCGGTTGGCGTCCGCCCTGAAACTGGCGAAGCCAGGGGTCGCGGCCCGGCAGGCGTCGCGGCGTCTTGGAGGTCGTGATGGACACGACGGCCGGCATGGCTTTGAGGGCTGCGGCGCTATAGCTGCCCGGCGCGGGTTGGGTCGTGGGCGTGCCCGGCGCGTCTTGAATGGTGACCACGGTGGGCGTCTGTTTCAGCGCGGGCGCGGACGCACCGAAGCCTATCCATGCTGGCTTGAGTGTGGCGATGACGAACAGCGCGGCAAGCGCAACGGTCACAGTCTGGGAAAATAGCAGCCAAAGGCGTCGCATACAGAGGCATCGTGAATGATGTCTCTTCACATGGCGGCGGCCATTCACGCTTCAAGGCCACCATGCGCAGAGATCTATTGCAGGGCGAAATCGATACCTATCTCGATTGCGCGCGTTTTACCGATTATTGTCCAAACGGACTGCAGGTCGAGGGCCGCGAGGACGTCCAGCGTATTGTGACGGGCGTGACTGCGAGCCTGGCCTTGATCGAGCGGGCCATTGCGCTTCGTGCCGACGCGCTGCTCGTGCACCACGGCTACTTCTGGCGTGGCGAAGATCCGCGCGTCATCCGTCAGAAGCGCAAGCGATTGGGGCTCTTGCTGGCCGCCGATCTCAATCTGTTCGCCTATCACTTGCCGCTCGACGCGCACGCCGAAGTCGGCAACAACGTGATGCTGGCGCGGCGTCTGGGCTGGTCGGTGCAGGGGCGTTTCGGCAAGCAGCAGCTCGGCTGCCTGGGCCGCGCCCCGCAGGATTCGGTGGGCGCGTTGACCCAGGCCATCGCCCGCGACCTGGGGCGTGTGCCCCTGGTGGTCGGCGAGGCCGATGCGCCGGTGGGGCTGCTGGCCTGGTGCACCGGCGGTGCGCAGGACTGGATCGAAGACGCCTGGGCCGCTGGTGCGCGAACCTATGTCAGCGGAGAAATCTCCGAACCCACGGCCCATTTCGCGCGCGAGATGGGCATCACCTATCTGGCCTGCGGCCATCACGCCACCGAGCGCGACGGCATTCGCGCACTCGGCGAGCATCTGGCCGCCCACTATGGACTCGACCATGTCTTCCTCGACCTCGACAACCCCGCCTGAAGTCCGGCGCCCGATGGCGCTCACCATGGGCGACGCCTGCGGCATTGGCCCTGAAACCCTTGTGCGGGCATTCGCCCGGGGCGAAGCCGAGGGCTGCGTAGTCTATGGCGACGCCGCCTGGCTCGCACGCACCGCGCGCGCCATGTCGTTTTCACCGGACAGCAGTCGCCCCGTCATCGTGGCGCTCGACGATCTGGCGGAATGGGAGGCCGCACCGCGAGGCGCCATGCCCGTTCTGCCGGTCGTCCAGCTGCCGGAAGATCTTGTCATTGGCCAGGTGGATGCGCGTGCGGGTGCGGCCGCCTTCGCGTGCATCGACGCCGCAGCCCGCGATGCGCTGGCGGGACGCGTCGCCGCCGTGGTGACGGCGCCGATTCACAAGGCGGCGCTGCATGCGGCGGGGGTGGATTTTCCCGGGCATACCGAAATCCTGCAGCACATCGCGGACGGGGTGCCCGTGCGCATGATGCTGGCCAACGATCAGCTCAAAACCGTGCTGGTGACCGTGCACATGGCCCTCAGGCAGGCCATCGATGCGGTCACGACCGAGGCGGTGCTGCACACCCTGCGCATCGCCCATCAGGCGGCCCGCGCGTGGGGCGTGGAGCGGCCTCGCATCGCGGTGGCCGGGCTGAATCCGCATGCGGGCGAATCCGGGCTCTTCGGCGACGAAGAGGCGCGCGTCATTGCGCCTGCGATTGCCCAGGCGCGCAGCGAAGGCATCGAGGCCAGCGGACCTTACCCGCCCGATACGGTGTTCATGCGGGCGCGCCACGCGCCGCCCGAGCATCCCGGAGCTTTCGACATGGTCGTGGCGATGTATCACGACCAGGGCTTGATTCCGGTGAAGTATCTCGGCGTGGAGCAGGGGGTGAATGTGACGCTGGGTCTGCCCTTCGTGCGGACCAGCCCGGATCACGGCACGGCCTTCGACATCGCCGGCCGGGACCTTGCCGATCCCTCCAGCCTGATCGCGGCCATCCGCATGGCGCGCCAGCTCTCGGCGCGGCACGCGGTGGAGGGCGAACTACAGCCCCAGCCCGAGTAACAGGCTGCGCAGTTCGCGCAGCGCCAGATCGATGTTCGGATGCTCTGCCGCGAAGCGGGTGGCCAGGGTATGGGCCTGTTCGGCGAGATCGTCGTTCTGCGCGGGCTCGGTGTTGGTCTGCTGGCGTTCGAGCGCGGCCTGAATATCCTGTTCCAGGGTCTGCAGCAGACCCTTGAGTTCAGGATCGACGGTCGGCTGGGATTGCAGCACAGTGTGCAGGCGCTGCAGGGTGTCGCGGATTTGCGTGTCGGACATGGCTGTTGGGAGGGCGAGGGACGAAGGCATTGTGCCGAGCCGCGACGGGTGCGGCAAGCGTCGGCGTCAAATCATGGCCAGGGGCTGTTTGCCACGGGGCGGGTTGAAGAGGGCGTCGAGGTGCTGCAGGTCCGATGCGGAAAGCGGCAGTTGCGCCGCAGCCAGATTGTCCCGCAGATGCGCGCTGCGCACGGCCTTGGGGATGGCGATGACGTCCGGCTGACGCAGCACCCAGGCCAGCGCCACCTGGGCGGCACTGGCACCAAGGCTCTGGCCCATGGCCTGCAAGGCAGGATGCGCGCCGAGCGCGCCCTGGCCGATGGGGCTGTAGGCCATGAGCGGCAGCTGGTGGCGCTGCTGCCAGGGCAGCAGGTCGAACTCGATGCCGCGCGCCTCCAGGCTGTAATAGACCTGATTGCTTGCACATTCGGTGCCGCCCGGCAGCGCGAACAGCTCTTCCATATCGCTGACATCGAAATTGCTCACCCCCCAATGCCGGATCAGCCCGCGACGCTGGAGCTGGGCGAAGCCTTCAAGCGTGTCGGACAAGGCGAACGCGCCCCGCCAGTGCAGCAGATAGAGGTCGATCTGATCGACCTTGAGCCGCCGCAGGCTGCGCTCGCAGGCCTCGACCACGCCGCGCGTGCTGGCGTGGTGCGGATAGACCTTGCTGACAAGCGTGAGCGATTCGCGCCGCGCTTCGCCCGCGGAAAAAGCCTGCCTCAACGCCTCTCCCAGCATGCTCTCGGCGCCGCCTTCGCCATACATCTCGGCGGTGTCGATGAGACGGTATCCCAGGCGCAATGCCTCGCGAACAGCGAGCACTTCGGCGTCGCGCGCCTGCGCTCGTTCGCCCATGCGCCAGGTGCCCAGTCCGATGGCGGGGATGGCGGTGCCGTCGGGTAATCGTCGGTCGGGTAGGGTCATGGAAAGGCGGGGAAGATTCAGAAGAGGCGTCGCAACCAGCCGCTGTCCACCACAGCGATGAGAAGCACGGCGGCGATGAAGCCCACGACAAACGCCATCAGAGTCTGCAGCAGGGCGTTGGTGCGGCGCTGCTCCTGCAGCAGGTCGCGCAGTACCGGGTCGTCGCGCTTTTCCTGCGCGAGCAGGGCCTGGTGCAACAGGCGGGGTATTTCGGGGAGGTATTGCGCGTAGCGTGTCGATTCGTTTTTCAGCTTGTCGCGGAAGGCAGGCCAGCCGACCTGGCTTTTCATCCATTTTTCGAGAAAGGGCTGCGCCGTGGTCCACAGATCGAGCTCCGGATCGAGCTGGCGCCCGAGCCCTTCGACATTGAGCAAGGTCTTCTGCAGCAAGACAAGCTGGGGCTGGATCTCGACCTTGAAGCGGCGCGAGACCTGAAACAGCCGCAGCAGCACCTGCCCCAGCGAAATATCCTTGAGCGGCCGGGCAAACTGGGGCTCGCAGACGCTGCGTATGGCGGCTTCGAGTTCGTCGATGCGCGCGTCTGCCGGTACCCAGCCGGACTCCACATGAAGTTCGGCAACCCGCTTGTAATCGCGCCTGAAGAAAGCGATGAAGTTCTGGGCCAGATAGTCTTTGTCGAAGTCGGAAAGGGTGCCGACGATGCCGAAATCCAGCGCGATGTAGCGGCCGAAGGTCTCGGGCTGCAGGCTGACCATGATGTTGCCCGGGTGCATGTCGGCATGAAAGAAACCGTCGCGGAACACCTGGGTGAAAAAGATGTCCACGCCGGCCTTGGCCAATTGTTTGAAGTCCACGCCGGCCGCACGCAGCGCGTCGATGCGGCCGATGGGCACGCCCTCCATGCGCTGCATCACGATGACCTCGTTGCGGCACAGTTCCCAATGCATCTCCGGGATGAGGATGAGGTCGAGCGTGGCCATATTGCGACGCAGTTGCGCCCCGTTGGCGGCCTCGCGCACCAAGTCGAGCTCGTCGTGGAGGTATTTGTCGAATTCATTCACCACTTCGCGGGGCTTGAGGCGCCGACCTTCGCTCCACAACCGCTCCACCAGGGCCGCCATGGTGTGCATCAAGGCCAGGTCTTCCTCGATGACCTTGTGCATGCCCGGACGAAGCACCTTGACCGCCACCTCGGCACCGCCTTGCTGCATGGGCAGTGTTGCAAAGTGCACTTGGGCGATCGAGGCGCTGGCCACGGGACGACGTTCGAAGGTGGCGAACAGGCTTTCGAGGGGCCTGCCGAACGAGCGCTCGATGATGGCCACGGCGACTTCGGAGTCAAACGGTGGCACGTTGTCCTGAAGCTTGGCGAGTTCGTCGGCAATGTCCGGCGGCAACAAATCGCGGCGCGTGGAGAGCACCTGGCCGAACTTCACGAAGATCGGCCCCAGGCTTTCCAGCGCCAGGCGCAGGCGCACGCCGCGCGGCTGGGTCAGGGGTCTGCCCCAGGTCAACACGCGGCCAAGCCGTCGCAACCAGGGGTGTTGGAAGCTGGAGAGCGCCATCTCATCCAGGCCGTGGCGCAGGACGACGGAGCAGATTTTCAACAAGCGGAGCAGTCGGCGCATGGTTCGCTCAGGGTTCGCGTGTACCGCATTGTTGGCGCAGCAGGGCGAGGCGCTTTTCCAGCCGGGCGGCACGATCGCGCAGTTCGCGCACGGCTTCCTGCATCTGCGCCCACTCGCCGCGGCTGATCAGCGCGCGCGGCTCGGCGGCAAACCAGTCGCGCGCACGTTCATGCGCGTACGCCCAGGCTTGCTGGCCATGCGATACCGCCGCCTGCCCGGTCTGCACGAGCCGGTGCGCGGGAATGTCGCCCAGGATCTGCGCGAGATCGTCTTCCACGTCCCAGCGCACATGGGCCATCAGCCAGGACAGGGTTTGCGCAAGTTCCGCGTCGCCGCGTAGGCGCGCGCCACTCAGATTCAGGGGCGCGCGTCGAGCAAGGGCATCTCGTATGGCGTCTGGATCGACGGTGATGTGCAGACTCGCCTCGTCGGGTGACAGCGCCGCTTGCGATGCCGCCTGCAGCAATCCTGCGGCGTCGACTTCCCATGGCAGATCCACGCCAAGCGCACTGAACACCAGGGTCTTGCCGGCATGCCCGCCGAGCTTGCCCTGGGCTTGAGGATCGGCCGCGAGCAGATGATTGAGCGCGGGGAGGACGAGGTGCTGCAGTCTGCGTGCAAGCTGGGCTCGGTCGGGTATCAAGGTCTGGGCGTCGGATAGGCGCATGGGCGTGGCGGTTTGTTGCCTCATTCTAGGAGTCCGTTCCGTCCGAGGAGGTGCTGCCGCAGCGCGGCCATGCAAAACGCCGCAGCGCTTGCGCGACTGCGGCGTGTCGGAAGGGGCGTCCGGGCGTCAGTTCAACTGCTGGATGCCGGCAAGTTGCCAGCCGCTCGAACCGTTGCGTGGCTTGACCAGATTCCAGACTTCACGCACCGGACTGGCTCCACCCCAGGTCTCTTCGCGAACCAGGCCTGAGAACTCCACACTGGCGACGTACTCAGTCGGGGTTTCCTCCAACGCCAACAGTGAGGCTTCGAGCGTGACCACTTCGGTCTTGTTGGGGGTCATGCCGCGCTGCTGCACCTCGGCAGCCAGCGCCTCGTACATCTCCGGGGTGGTGAAGGTCTTCAGACTATTCAGATCAGCCGCGTCCCAGGCTTGCTGAAGCCGTGTGTAGTGCTGCTTGGCGCTGGACAGGAAACCTTCACGGTCGAAATCGGCGGGGATGGGTGATGGCCCCGCGGAGGCCGTTCCGGCAGCCTGGGGCGCCCACTGCGGCGGCATATGAGTTTCGACGCCCAAGGGCGCTTGCGCACAACCGGATGAAGGCGCGTTGGCGTACTGCAGGGGTTGTGTGGCTTTGCCGGCGCTCGATTTGCGGCGCAGCAGGTTGAAGATCCAGAAAGCCGCCACGGCGAGCAGGCCGATCATCAGCGCCGAACCCAGGAACGAGGCCAGTTCACCCCCGAAACCCAGGGCATGGAAGAGCGCAGCCAGGCCCAGGCCGGCCGCCAGACCGCCGAGGATGCCACCCCAGCGGCTCGGCTGCTTGGCAGGAGGTGTGGCCGCTGCCTGCTGACGAGCCGCAGCGGGAGCCGCCTGCTGGGGCGGTGCCGCTTCACGCTGCGTGACGGCATTGCTCTGCCGCCCCATGCTCTTGCCACCTCCCATGCGCTTGGCCTGAGCATCGACTGCGCCAAGAGCAAGAGTCAGCATCAGGCCCATGGCCAGAACACTGCGGAGCAAACCGGTCGTTTTCATGCGATTTCCTGAAAGTCGAAATGAGGTGACATTTTGTTACTGATCGGCGGGGAAAGTTCACTCGACGCGCAACGTATTGCGTCATCTCAAAATTTTTGGCCGATATGGAGGGCAACAACCCCCGCGGTAAGGTTGTGCCAATCGACATGCCCGAAACCTGCCTCGCGCATCATGCCTGCCAGCGTCTCCTGGTCTGGATGCATGCGGATGGATTCGGCAAGGTACTGGTAGCTCTGCGGGTCACCGGCCACCATCTTGCCCAGACGAGGCAAAACCTGAAAGGAGTAAAGATCGTAGGCACCGCGCAGGGGCTCCCAGGGCCTGGAAAACTCCAGCACGAGCAGCTTGCCGCCGGGCTTGAGCACGCGCTGCATTTCACGCAAAGCCTTGTCTTTGTGGGTCATGTTGCGCAGGCCGAAGGCCACGCTCACCAGATCGAATTCAGCATCCGCAAACGGCAGTTGCTCGGCATCGCACAGGACCGTGGGGACGAGAACGCCCGAATCGATGAGCCGGTCGCGTCCGGCCTTGAGCATGGAGCCGTTGATATCGCTCATCACCACCTGGCCCGTGGGGCCCACTTTGCGGGCGAATGCGCGCGACAAGTCGCCGGTGCCCGCGGCGACATCCAGCACACGATGCCCCGCACGCACACCGGAAACGGCCATGGTGAAAGCCTTCCAGACGCGGTGCAGCCCCATGCTCATCAGATCGTTCATCACGTCGTAGCGTGATGCGACCGAATCGAACACGCCACGCACGCGCGCAGCCTTGTCGCTCTCGGCGACCTGCTCGTAGCCGAAATGCGTGGTGGAGGTTTGGTGAGAATCGGTCATGGGAAAACTCAATGGGATGCGCAATGGTGCGTTTGGGATGAAACGCTGGGCTGCGGCGTGTCGCGATCGGCACCCGCCTTTTCAAGACGGACGAGGTAGTCCGCCCATAGCGTCTCTTGATTGATGCCCAGGAAGTGAAGGTATTCCCAGGTGAAGATGCCGGTGTCGTGTCCGTCGGAAAAGTGCGGCTGGATGGCATAGTTGCCGACCTGGGCCACACTGTCGATCACGACCTGCCGCTTGCCGGTCTGCAGAGTCTCCTGTCCTGGGCCATGCCCACGAACCTCTGCCGAGGGCGAGTACACCCGCATCAACTCGTACGGCAGGCGGTATTGCATTCCGTCGGCATAGGTGAGTTCGAGCACGCGCGACAGTTTGTGCAAAACAATGGCCTGTGGCCAGTCATTGCGGGGGGTAGGGGAGGACATTCGCTTAGCCTGGTAGGAATCAGACTTATTGTCTCTCAGTTGCATCGCAACATCTTCGATGTGCGCCGCCATGCCACGGCCGTGCCCGAAAGTCGTGGGGCAAAAAAAACCCAGGTCGGTGAGGACCTGGGTGAATTGCACACTCCCTGAAAGAGCCAGTAAAGGCTCAGACACTATTTGATACAAATTGAGACGATTTGTCCAGATCATTTTTTATCCGACTTGTCCGCACAGGAATTCGGGCCCAAGCCGCGACCGGTGGTGAGGTAGTTGCCGGTGCGGAGGGGCCGACCAACCAAGCGGCGAGGGCGGTCAGCAGGCCCCCTTGGCGACGGCCGGCGCCTTGGGTGAGCGGGACGGGCATGGCGCCTCGCCATGCGGCTTTGCGTAGCGCACCGGGCGTGGTGCCCAGGTCCTGCGCAAGCCGTGGATCGCTGAGTGCGAGCCAGCAGGGCCAGCCTGCACATACGAAAGTCTGAAAAAGCTCTTGGGAATTCATCTGTCCCCCTCGGTCTGAAGTTGCGACTGAAGGGAATCGTCAGAGCCGTCATTTCATTTCCGTGGCGGGCCGGAGCGACCTTTCCCATGGAGGCATACAGCCTTGGTGTGGGACACTGGTGGGACGGACATCCTGTCGCGCGCTGTCCCGTTTGGGACAATTCGGCGACAACGGGGACAAAAAAATACTTTAAAACGGCACGCCGACACCACACTGTGGTAGTGCGGCTTATGTCATAAGTAACTGATTTTTTTGTGTTTTTTGGTGCCGACTATCCGAATCGAACGGATGACCTACCGCTTACAAGGCGAAAATAAAAAGCGATGTAGGTAGCATAAACATTGATCCCGCTAGAATTAAAGGCATAATTTGGGGGAATCTAGGGGGAATCGAACGGTCGTTCGGAAAAGCGGGCTATGGCACATATTGAACGGCGTCAGAATGGTTGGCGCGCCCAGGTACGGCGCCGCGGAGCGCCGTCGATCTCGCGGACCTTTGACCGCAAGGCGGACGCCGAGGACTGGGCACTGGAGATCGAGCGCGAGCTGCGCCGGGGCAACGTCGCGGCCGCGCGTGATGACGCCGGCAAGACGACTGTTGGTCAGGTCGTTGAGGCTTACCGTGCCTCAGTGCTCCCTCAGCTTCGCTCGGGGAGCGCGGCCGGCTATGTGTCTGCGGTCGAGCGCAAGTTCGGATCCCACTTCATCGGCAACGTCCGCGGCATCGATGTCGCGGTCTGGCGCGATGAATTGCTGCGGGATGGGCTGTCAAACCAGAGTGTCGTCCACCACATCAACACGCTGGCGGCGATCTTCAAACACGCCGAGCGCGAGCTCAGCATCTCGCTGCCGGCGGGCAACCCAGCCCGTGCGATCCGCAAGCCTGCGCTGCCGAAGTCGCGGGACCGCCGGTTGCGCCCGGGCGAGCTCGATGCGCTGTTGGCCGCGGCAGTGGCGACAAAGCGTACGCAAGGGCTGCGCGAGATCATCATCATCGCCGTGGAAACGAGCATGCGTCTCGGTGAGCTGCTCGCCCTTGAATGGAAGCACGTCGACCTGAAGCGGCGCACTGCGCACCTCGTCGACACAAAGAACGGCGAGAGCCGGACCGTGGCCCTGTCTAGTAGGGCGGTGGAAACGCTTCAAGCATTGCCACGCCGGATCGATGGGCGCGTGTTTGGCTGGTGGGCCGCGGCGGACAGCTTCGAAAAGGCCTGGGTCCGCTGCAAAGACCGGGCTATTGTGTCGTATCAGGAAGAGTGCGCGAACGCTGGCACGAAGCCGGATCCGGCATTCCTGGCGGATCTTCGTTTCCATGACCTGCGCCACGAAGCAACGTCGCTGCTGTTCGAGAAGGGGCTTGGCATCATGGAAGTTGCTAGCATGACCGGACACAAGAGCCTTGCTATGCTCAAACGCTATACGCATGTTGAAGCGGAACGACTCGCCATGAAGCTTGGCTAGAAATCGGACCAGTTGTCACCAATTGATTGGTGAAGCCCAACATGGGGTGGTTCCTACGGACTACAGTTTGTTGACTTTTAGCATCAAACAACCCGCACTTTCCCATTGAGAATTCGCCAATCCATCTATGGCTAAGCAACTATTTTTCGTGACAGCTCTGACGAACGCAGAGGCGGTCAAGCGGAAGGTTGAATCTGTTATCGAACCAAGCGAGTTCAGATATGAACTCGCTCCCGATAAGTGGGTGATCTATGCCGATGGCCCCGCAAGCGAAATTGCCGACCAACTTGGAATTCGTGGCGATCCTCATGTGGGGACCGGTTTGGTCTTGACACTCGGATCCTATGGTGGACGAGCGCCAAGTTCCCTATGGGAATGGATCAAGGCTCGAACGGAATAGCCATGGTCAGGAGGCAGCCACAGTCATCAATTCGAGCGTCGTCGGATGACGCCACACCCGCGGCAGGGTCGGTTTCGACGACTGACGCGGGGTTTGGCGCGAGTCGATCTGATTACTCCCAATTCATCTGGGATAAGTTGAACGCCATTGATGGACGCATGGCTGACATCTCGGAGCAGTACGGCCGCTTTGATACGAAACTCGACACATTGCAGGAGTCAGTCAACAAGATTGATGGCAAGGTGTCAAAGCATGAATCCCAAATTCGTTGGGCCACCGCGGTAGTGTCTGTAACAGTTGTCTTGTTGACCCTGATCGTTGGTCTTTACAAACTCATCGAGAGTCATTTGACAATTGGTTGGCACTGAAAATAGGTCCTAACAATTGCGTGGTTCGGCTACGGTTTTCAGCGCGTCGGGATTTCAAGGTGACGGATTTCCCGGGTGCCTCTCACCTTGCCAGCAGCGCATCCAACGCCTCAGTCAGCAGTTCCTGGGATGACTTGTCTTCCCGAATCCCGCGCATCTTCAGTGCCTCGTAGCGTCGGCGGTCGAGCTTGAGCGTCAACGCCTTGTAGTACGTCCCGCCGGCCAGGCCGGCGTCAACGTCATTTGCGGGCTTCTTTGCAGGCTTGGCCGCAGCCTGCGACGCCGGTGCAGCCGCCCCCTTTCGCACTAGGCCAGCGCCGAGACTGGCCGGCTTCGTCGGTTTCGTTGCCATTGTGTTCTCCATTTGCGTATCTCCGAAATTATGCACTTGCGTGCTTATTGAGTTGCGTGGATACGTATTGCCATAGCGCAGAAATCTCCCCTGCGCTGCGGCCATTCGCGTACAACTCTTGCACGGTCCGCCCGTCGATCATCGATGACGCGAAGTCAGTGCGCTGATAGACGACGGTCGGTGCGACGGCACCGTGCTGGCTCAGCGCGATGGCCGCTTCGGTCGTGATTCGGGCACGGTGGGCTGCGCCGTTGATCACGAACACCATGCGCTTACCTCCTGCCTCTACCAGCTGTACGGTCGAGCCGACCGCGCGCAAATCATGCGGGCTTGGCCTGGTCGGGATCAGAACGAGATCCGCGACGGCGAGTACCTGGCGGATGGTCACAGTCACTGCGGGCGGGGTGTCAATGATGCACAGCTGCACGCCTGCGGCTTCCAGCTCTGCCAATTGGCTGGCCAGGCCGGACAAATCAGCGTGCGCGAATGCAGGCGTTTCGGCGGTGCGCTCGTTCCACCATGCTGCGAGCGATCCCTGCGGGTCGGTGTCGAGCAGGGCGACGGGGCCGGCGCCGGCTTGTTCTGCTGCGACGGCCAGGTGGCCGGCCAAAGTGGTCTTTCCTGCGCCGCCTTTCTGGCTGGCAATGACGATAGTCTTCATGTATGTATTTCCGTGGATACGTTGATACGGACTTGTCACCGCCCGGCGAAATGCCGGGCATCGGATCAGTCTTCGCCAGGCAGCATCACGGTGATGCAGGGGCGGCCGTTGTCGTCCGGGCCGACGATGAATTTCAACCGGGCCGGACGAGGCTTGACACCTCGCCCCTCGCGCGGAGTGCGCACCAGCTCGTAGAACAGCGGGCGGCTCGTGTCCATGCCGCGGCGGGTTGCGCTGCGCAGCGCAAGACTCAGCATCCACACCACGTCCCAAAGCCGCCCGGACGTCGATTGCCCGGTGTAGCCCTTGCGCTTCTCGGTTTCCTCGTCCCAGGCCACGCAGTCGGTCCAGGCCGCGGCCGTCAGTGCGACCGGCCATCTGATGCCGGCTTCGGTGGCGGTTTCCGAGACGTCCGCGAGAACGCCGTCGTCGATCGCTTGCGCGCGGGTGTAGCTGTGCAGGATTGGCCCGAAGATTGCGGTCAGGTCGGTGGTTTGCATTTGTGTATCTCCGTGAATGCGTGATTACGTATCTGCGTGGAAATGGCTTACTTGATGATCTCGACCCGCACCAGGCCGCCGAGCTGCAGAACGGTGCGAATGCGCTTGCCGTCGGGGCCGACGTGCGAGCCCTTGAAGTCCCGATGCACCCGCTTCCACTCTTCCATCGTCATCTGCACCTTGTTCGTCTTCACCCCATCGCTGGGAGGGAGGGGGGAGGTGATCGTGTGCGCGGCGTCGTGCTGCGGGGTGCGGGATGTTTTGAGGGTGGTTGCGGACATGCTTGCTCTCCTGGGGTTGTCGGCATCGCCGGTCGGTCGGGTGGTCGGTTCATTTGCGAACCCTGCAAACCGGTGCCCGCCATGGCGGGCATCGCGAGTTGCAAGAACAAGTGACAGAGCGAGGGACCAGCGAAGCGGCCCGAGAGTCCCCGCTTGCGGGGCTGGCGCGCAGGACTTGCTTGTGAGCGAAGGTGCCGCAGGTCGCACCGACCACGCGACTGGCCGGTGATGACGCCAGGGGAGCGTCCGCTATCCACCCGTCCCGCACCACGCAGCGCAGAGCTGCGCTAGCGCGCCATCGGCGCGTGCATCCGCCCGCTTGCGGGCGCTACTTAGTCTCGTGCGCCCGCCTCGGCGGGGTGCCTTTGCGCGAATGAGGGCAAGCAGCGGATGACATCTGCTCAAAAATTCAGCACCACAGTTGGATCCGCTGGGCCCGGTGCATGCCGAGCGTCGATGCGCACAGCCTTGTCCACAGGTTCTGTGGACAATGGCGCGGTCATGAACGACACAGCTGATGTTTTTTGAGAGTCAGTCACGCCCTACTGTGTGAGATGTTGCGATAGCAGCCGAAAATGCGCGGAGCCAACCAAGACTTGCCGCAATCCCCCCCACTCCTGTCGTCGGATGACATGGCACGATATTCTTCACAGATTCGGTGCGCATCCCGACTCTCTACCGGACGTCACCCCATGGATCAAGCCCTTGTGGCCTTGTCCCGTCAAGGACGCATGAAAGAAACCGTTCGTGCACGCGATCTCGGCAGTCGTGTGAACGCTCGAAAGAGGTGGCCCTTGTTGGACCCAGACCCGCCGCATGGCTTGGTCACCTTTGTGACGGCCGTCTTTGATGAACACGGTAATTTGAAGCGCCGCTCGCACTTCCGAAAGCTCCGTGGCCCTGCTGGGAGGGCAATTGCCGACGTCGTCGCGGAGCAGGCCGCAGCACGCGAACGAACGGCGACCGAAAGCCCTGAACATGCGCTTGCGAAGAGGCTACTCAAGGCGGAGCTGGACCTGCGGATCTTGCGCGATGATCCTCTGCCGTGGTCGTTCAAGGATAGTGATGCTTCCGACTTCGCCCTGAAAGGCAACTTGTTACTCGGCGCAACCAAAGTCGTGGCGGAACATCGCATCGAAACACCATTCGGTTTCGAGTTCCGACTAGACCTTGCCGTACTGGGGCCACCGATCAACAATAAGCCTTGGATAGCCGGCGGCATTGAAGTCGAACGGACCCATGAGTTCGATGGCTATAAGGCCTTGATCGGTCGCTCATTGGGATTCCCGCTTATCACCGTAGACATCAGCAAGATGACGCTTGGTGAGCTAACACCCGCGTGGGCGCGGTCGGCGCTCAGCGCGACAACCAAGAGCGACCCCAAAGGCCTTCGCAAAACGTATGTGTTTCTGCACGACTTGGCCTACCCGCAGTACCTTGTGATTCCGAACGGATTTCTCCATGAGGCACGGCATAAGTACATCGTGTTCGCGCCGGACTCGACGCTTGTAAAGCTCGAGAGGCTTTTCAGGCAATTGCGGGACGATCTCAGGTACACGTCCGCGGATATTGTCATTCAGAAACACAACGCCAAGAGCGATACCGCCCGGACGGCTTTGAAGAATGCCGGCGCTATCGTCGGCTCGGACTGGAGTGAGGTCAATGGTGATCGCTGCCTATTTGTGACGGCCCCAAGACCGGCAGACATCACCGATCTTCGAGGTCACCAGTTTCACGCGACGCTTGCAAAACTCCTACTCCGCAAGGACTGCTTGGTTGGCTACCAGTACGAATTGGGACTGCACAACACCGACCCAGAGGAAAATCTCTGGCGCGGCTACAGCCCCAATAGTCACCATGGGATCCATTGCGTTTTTCGAGTGGCGCCAAAGCGGCTTGCGGAACCATTGAGCCGTTACATGGAGTTTGCTTCGAAGCTCATGGGCGGAGCCTCACCTTCTACCTGAATTTGCACTGTCTTCTCGGCAGCTGCGGCAGCCATCGAGTCGAAGTAGCGCCTGTCGTCCGGAAACGACAAATGATTACCGCGTATACCGTTGCAGACCGCGAGGTAGGTTGCAACTGAAGTGTTGAGCGATCAAGCTATCTTTGTTCGAACAAGCACAAGGGTAGGGAGTGCAGCTATGAAATTGCCAATCAAACGTCTGATCGCGCTGGTGTCCCTGGCGCTTGTGGCCAGCTCGGCCAGCGCAGGCAACCTGTGCTACCTGGGCATGCCCGGCATGGGGTGCCCCAATGTGGCATCAGGGGGCGCCGATTCGACCCAGAGTTCCTGGGTGGGGGCCCAGTCGGCGCCATCTGGCGGGGCACCCTGGATGCCATCGCAAGATCAAACAACAGTCGCCCTTCAGAATTATGTGGCCGGCGTCTTGCCCTTACTGTCGAGCGGACGCGCCACTGCCCTTCCGGCAGGTTGGAGATATGTGGAGAACATGGGCTATTCGCCAGGCGCAAATCAAAGTTATTACAACCTCCTTGTTGCGTCCGGCAATGCTGATGGGACGAACTGGCTCATTTACAACGCAGCCTCGCAGCAGTATGGCGTGTGGCAGATTGTCACGCCGCATGGATGATCTGTTCCAATGCTGCGTATCGGCAACCCTATGCGACACTGGTGTCGAATGTCTTCGCATTTCTCACGTGTGGCTGCGGATCCGCTGACTCCGGAAATCGCCGCAATCATTACAAATCTACTGAAGGGTGGAGATATGCAAATTTCTTTGGATCAGAAGCTCGGGAAGGCTAGGGCTGCGCTTTGCGTTGTGGCCTGTCTTTTCATGGCGGGGTGTGCAAGTCCAAGTCATGATGAACAGTATGGGCGTCGAACGGAGTACGAAGCCCAGCCGGCACAGCGAAATTGCTGGTTTGCGGCGGCATCGGGATTCTTAACGCCAGGGCCGGGTGGTTTTGCCATGGAATCAAATCAGGCTGCGCAGAACGCCAAGCAATGCCGTGGTGAGTAGGACAACTTCGGGGAGTCAGTTCAATTGGACGTAGGCTGCCGTTTTAAGGCGATCTGGTAGCTAGTAGGCACCACATTGGTGCACGGCACGATCTATGGCTTTTCGGGCATAAAGAATGGGCAGCAGGTACGCTTTCGCCTTTGCGGTCAAAAGGGGATACGGAAATGAAGTGGGGCGACGTGACAAGCCAGCTCTGGTCACTCGTCTGTCACTTCATTGGATGGCTCGATAGCCTGGAGGCCAAGGACTACGCGACCTTCATCCCGATGATCATCGCGTTGCTGGCGGTCTTCTTCGGGCCACTGATGATGTTCTGGCTCGGCAGGCGGCAGATCAAGATGCAGGAGGCGATCGCAAAGCGTCAGATCGCAGACAGCATCTCAGCGAAGCGGCAGGCTTGGATCAACGAGTTGCGTGCTGAGATGGCCGAGTACCTAACGGTGACGGCCCGCTGCAACGACCTCCGGCGACCTGCGCCGAACCTGACACCTGAGCAGGCGGAGAAGAACTTCGCCGAGTTCGCGACGTGCAACTCCCGCGCCCACGAACTCGGCGTTCGCATCAAGCTCCGCATGAACCCCGAAGAGGACGATCACAACAAGCTGGACGGCCTCCTCAAGGCGCTCGCGGACGCATCGCCCGACCCTCCCGCGGGTGAGACCGAGGAGCAGGCCAAGGCGTCGATCGCTAGGTTCAACGAGGCCCGGGGCGAGGTCATCGCGTTCATGCAAAAGTTGCTAAAGAAGGAGTGGGAGCGCGTCAAGAAGGGCGATATGTAGTCACGCAGGCCACGCGACCTCTCGGATTGCCAACGCCTGTTGAAGGGCGCACGGTGGCCGATCGCGCATGAGTAACCAACGGCCACAACCGTTGCAATGCGGCCATCTGGCTCGGGTCGCGAAGTGTCCGCTTGGCCGACCTGCCGCCACTCACTGGCAGGGTCGCGCGTCAGTTAAACGCGGACACAGTGACGCTGCATCTGGCGGGTTTGATCAGACTGCGCACCAATAAGAAAAGGGCCGCAGATGCTTCAGAATTGCCCTTGATTGCCGGTGGTGAAGGTGAAGTTCCGGCTGAATGCGGTGTTGTTGATCGTGCCGTTCAGCACGACGCTATAGCTTGTGTTCGGCAGCAGCGGATTCGTGGGGAAGGCAAAGGCTGCAAACGGTGCCAGGTTGTGGTTGGGATCGTCGCTCGAATCGGTCAGGTTCAGCGCGATCTGGTTGCCGTTCGGGTCCATCACGGTGCCCGACGTGAGCAGCACCGTGTCCGACAGGTTGCCGACCACCGTGATCGGTGTGCCGATGGGGTTGGCCTGCAAGTTCAAGGTGGCCCCGTTCAGGTAGGGCGTTGGCTCTTCCCCGCCGGCGCTTTCATAGTCGATGCCTGTGGTGCCCTGGCATGGGAACGTCAACGGCGCGTCGGCATAAAGAGGCGCCGCAGGCGAGCCAGACGCATGATTGGCGAGGTCCATGGTCAAGGTATACATCGGAGCCGCAGGACCGAAATTCAGGGGTTGATACGAGATTCCAACCTCTGCGAGCGGATAAAACATGCCGGACAGGTGGTAAGGGACGCTGGCGAGCCGCATCACGCTGGCTGCGCCGCCGTCATTGTTTGTAGGTGCCGGGCTGATCACTTCGGTGGCCTGGTTCCCCCCCGCCACGCCGTACCCCACATGGGCCATCCGATCCGCCGGGTAGTACCCGGTGTAGTGCGGGTCGGCGTTGACGGTCTCAAAGTGCGTGATGGTCTTCTGGTCGGCCATGTACCCCATATGGTTCACCGCCGCCTGGTCGAGCAGGGTGTTCTCCGAGAGTTCAGAGAACCCGCATTGCTGGCGCATGGCGTTGATCTGGTTTAGCGCGGCGAGTTGTTGCGAGCCGGCCGGGTACTGCGTGGTCGTGGCCGTCCCTGTGTTCGCCGAGGAAATGCCGGTCGTCCCGGTGCTCGTGATGGTCGTAGGCGCCGCGCTGCCGCCACCGCCACATGCGGCGAGCAGCAGCGCGGTCAGCGCCAGGGCGCCAGCGATCTTGAGTTGATTCGTGGTGAGCATGTGGATCTCCGGTTGGGGGCAGTGCCCGGCTCTTGGGCGGTTGGGCCGGGCATGAAGGGCAAAGTCAGAGGTGTTCGCGATGGTCTTCAATCAAAGCCTCCAGCGCGACCACAAATTCTTGGGGACTCATTTGGCCTGCCTTCGCTTCGATTTCGAACTGGTCCATTGCAGAAAGCAGGGGCACCATCGTTCCGAACATCCGCATCAGGCCATCGAGGTAGCCCACCCAATAGTCTTTTCGTGGCCAGTATGTTTGCGTTTGCGCCAGCGCGATGCTTTTGAGCCCCAGCACACGGTTGCAGACATCAGTTGTAGAGACCTCCCCGCCGTCGAACTGCTCAAGCAGTTCATCAAGGGCATTGCCAATCTCGATTTCAGTCGGATGAATCTTCATCATGGAAACTCCAGGGGTAATAGCCCGGCAGCCCGCCGGGCGGGGTGTTATTCGGTAAGCGCAGAGCGCCAGAGGCGCACCATGCTGCGGAACTCATGGTCACTTTCCCGGGTTAGCGAAATAGGAGGCGGCGCAGGCCGTGGAACAGGGCGAGCAGCACGACAACGCCGAGGCGCAGAGACAGTTCAGTCAAACCCAATGCGACGCTGACAAACATGGTCAATCTCCGTTTTGTTGGTGACGCCCAACGAGGCGGCTTGCTTCTCGCCTTTGACTTTTTCACCACTGCATCCGGCGGCAGGGGGCGGTCGCTTGTCGGCCCGACAAGCCGGTGCCGCGCTGTGCGCGGCAGACCAAGTTGCGGAGAAAGTGCCAGACGCAGGCGCAGCGCAGCGAAGCCGGAGTGCACCCGCGAAGCGGGCTGGCGCGCGCGACGCTTGCGAGGGCAGGCGTAGGAGGTCGCCCGCCCCCTGCTGCTGGAAGCAGCAGAGCGCCGCTTGCGGCGCCCTTCGCGCGCAGCGCGCTGGAAAGTCCTTTACGCCCGCCAGCGGCGGGGTGCCGTTGCAGTTGCGATAGCGATGGCGGCCCGAAGGGACGAGACCCCACGGTACGGGGGCTCGATGCGGAGCACAAGAGCGCGGGCCTGCTCCCGGTGCAGGCATCGCCCACGCTTGAATGAGGCCATCACATTTCAAATTCATCGTCTTGCTCCATCTCCGTTTCGGCTTCAGTTTTGGTTTCGGCTGCTTGCTGCTGCGTCAGCGTGGTGTGCTCCGGCTGCGTCGTCAACTCATCCTCATCCCCGACTTCGTAGTCATGGGTGGTGTCTTTCTGCGCGGACCGCGACATGGCCTGCGCCAGATCTTTCAAGCGCTCCAGCTCGCCCGCGAGCACGTCCTTGTCGCCGGCCGCCTCGTCGATGCGGTTCGGCCCGTGGGTGTTGAGCCAGTCACGGCAGGCCGCGAAGCTCTCGAGGTCTTCATCGGTCAGCGAATTCCCCCGACGCTCGGCGATTGACTTCGCGAACTCGACCATGCTCTCGGTCGGGGGCACGTCCACGAGCTGGTCTTCGTCCGCCTCAAGGTCCGCGACGTTGAAAATCATGTCGGTTGTGTAGCGCATGCGCGAAACTTGGACGTACGTCTGTTCGCGGTTGGCCATCGTGCCGTCGGCGAACACGATTGCATGGTCAACGGTCGCTCCTTGCGCAGCGTGTGTCGTGACGGCGTAGCCGTGTTCGAGGTTGGCGTAGCCCACACCTGGCGGGGCTTTGCCTGGCCCGTTGTGCGCGTGCTCTGGCTGGATCGTGACCACCTCACCGCGGTCCAGCCGCACGGCGATCGTGGGGCGGCCCTGCGGGTCGACATCGACGCGCTCGACAGTGCCAAGCTCGCCGTTCATCACACCGAGCGACTTGTCGTTTTTCTTGAACAGCACGCGCCCGCCTTCGCACAGCTCGCGCTGACCCAATGATTTGCCGTTGCGATCGCGGGTTGTGATCGTGGCGCCTGGCCCGAGCGTGCCAGCTGCTTTTTGATGCTCAAGCGCAGCCTGGTTCAAGGCTGCAGCGCTCGCCCGGGTGCCGGTCAGCATCAGGCACTCCTGCGGCTTGCCACTGGCGCGAACACGCTGGGACCACTTCTCCACGGTGGCCCGCAACGCGGTGTCGCGGTCGGCTTGCATCTGCACCAGGTCGTGCTCGGCGAGCAGCGCGAGCGCCTGCCCGGCCTCGCCGCGCTCGGCGTGCTCGACGGCCTGGGCCATGTCTTTGTGCGCAAGGCGCTGGCGCTGGTTCTGCACCATTTCTGCTGTGCCGACACGCTGCTGGAGCGCACGAAACGCGCCGCCGGCTTCGACAGATTGGAGCTGCTTTTCGTCCCCGATCACGACCAGCTTCGCGCCGGCTTCTTTGCACAGCTGGAGCAGCTCGCGCATCTTGCGACTGCCGATCATGCCCGCTTCGTCGACCATCAACACCGTGTCGCTTGTGAGTGGATCGCGCGGCGGATCGCCCTCGGGGCTCGCCTGGCAGGCCAGCAGCAGGCTGGCGATGGTTTGCGACTCGATGCCAGCGCCGTCCTGCAGGCCGCGCGCGGCCTTGCCCGAGATCGCCGCGCCGCGCACGCGCAGGCCCTGGGACTGCCAGGTCATGCGCGCGGCCTCGGCCAGAGTGGTCTTGCCCGCGCCCGCGGCGCCACGCACCAGCTGCACGTCGCCGGCAGCTTCGCAGATGTGGCGAACCGCGGCCTGTTGTTCTTCGGACAGCGCGAAGCCAGCCTGGTCGGCAAAGTCGGCGATGGCTCGGTCCACTGCGGCCGCCGACACGGCGTGCACGGTCGAGCCTTGCGCGGACTCGGCCAGCGAGGCCATGTCGCGCTCGAGCTGCAGCATCGCACGCGTGGTCATGCGCTGCTGCTGTTGCTGGAATTTCGGACGCTTGCGGCCGGCGGCAGTGAGGTCCTGGAGATCTTCCCGCGGGCGCAGGCGGACGAGCTCCTTGTCTTGCAAGAGCTCGGCGACTTCGCGCTCGATGGCATCGATGCCCATGCCGCTGCCCTGCGCGGCGATGGCAACTTCTCTCCACACGGCGGATTCGTTGAACGTGCTTTCGCCCCGCGTGAGCGCGGTCAGGACGGCGGCGCGGTCGTAGACCGGCTGCTCAGCGTCGGCCTGGAACCGTGCCGCCTCCAGCGCGTCCGCCGTGACCCCGTGCGCGGCCGCGCGCTCGAGCCAGTCGGCCCGCAGGACGTCGGCGTTCGTGAGCTCTTTGCCCCGGCGGGTGGCGAGCGCCGCAATCTCGGCGGCCCGCCCGCCGCTGGTGCCACGCTCACGCATCGCCTTCTCGATTTGGTCACGGCGGCGAGAGAACTCGTCGCAGACCTCGGCGCTGATCGCGCCGAGCTTGAAGCTGTCGTCGTCATGCTCGATGGCGAAACCCAGCTCGCGCATCGCGTGAGCCAGCTCAGCGCGGTACAGCGCGCCCAGCGCCATTTTGTTGCGCAGCAATTGGCTGTTCTCGATGCCGCCCCAACCGCCGTCGTGGCGCTGCGCGAGGTTCGCAACAACGCAGTGCGTGTGCAGCTGTGGGTCTTGCTCACGGCTGCTGCCGTGGCGGTACGCCGCGGCGACGAGCTTCGCAGTCTCACGCTCTGCGCCGCCCTTTCCGCGCTGGGCGAGGGTCAGGCGCTTCTCAATATGCGCGAGGGTCCGAGCCACGGCCGCGTCCTGCGCGCGCTCGATGGCAGCCCGAACGTCGGGCGTGCCGGCGACCCAAGCGATCGATACAGACTTCGGCGCACTGAACGTCAGGTCTTCCCCGAATCGCCGACGCTTGCCTTCCTGCCGCTTTTGGCCCAGCACTTCGCCGGTGCGCGGATCCTCCCCCATCATTACCGCGATCTGGTCTTCACGCTGAACGGCGCCGGCCAGGCCGAGCGCCGCGGCACCAGCGCCAAGCCACCGGCTAGGCGCGCCGCCGTCGGTGGCGCTGTAGTAGTCCTCGACGTCCTCCGCACTGTCCCTGCCATCTTCGCGGGGGTAATCTGCGCAGCGGTCGGCGTCGGCGCGACCGGCGCCCTCGAGTTTGTGAATCGACAGCATTTCAGTCCTCGTGTTGCTCTTCGTCTTCTTCGGGGTCGGTTGCCTCGGCGGCGGCCTCGGCCGCGCGCAGCTTGAAGCGACGGCGCGGGGCTTGAGCGCCGACAGGCGCTGCCGGGGCGGCCACGGCCGCCGCTGGCGCAGCGCTGGCGAGCATGTCCACTTTCTCAAGCGCATCCGCGGCTTGCACGAGCAGTCCGGCGCCGGGAGCGAGGAAATCGAGGGCGGCTTCTGCCGCAGGTGCCCCGGCGGCGGCGACGGCTTCGTCAGTGGCTTCGGCAGCCGGCGTTGCCTCAGCCGGGTCAGGTTCGGGCTCGCGCTGCATCTCGAGGAGCCACCCAGTCATGTCCACCGGGTCCACGACCGGGCCGGCCGGCTCCGGGGCCAGCGTCGGCACCGCCGCCGCCATCGCAGGCGATGCCACCGCCTGGGCTGGCGCCGCGGGCATCGCCGCACCGCCGCCAGGCGCGCCCGCGTCAGCGTCCGCGAGAATCGAGTGAGGCCAGAACCTTCGGGGCTTCCGGAGCTGCACGATTTTGTCGAACTGCGCACGACACATATAGACGTTTCGGCTGCCAGGCGGCACGATGACGATGCCCACGCCCTTGGAATCTGGCGACAGATCGGTTTTGAAGCGCGACGCCCGGATAATCGGCTCTTCCGCACGAACCCACTGTTCACTGATTTGCGCCCCCCCGCGCGACCACTGGTAACGCTCGACCACGCGGATGCCGGCCAATTTCTCGGCCCAGTCCGCTGAATCACTGCCAACGATTCGCGTGATAATTTTCGTGGCGGTCGTATCTTGAACGACCTGCCACTGCTCGCGGCTGTAGGTATCGATAAATTGCGCCGGACTTTGGGCGCCGAGGACCATCCGGACGCCTTTGCTGCGCAATATCTCAAGGGCGCGGATCGTGCTCGGGACACGGCCAAGCTGGGGATACTCGTCGAGGATGAACGCGACGCGGCGATGATCTGGCTTGCGGTCAGATTGGTTCGCGTAATAGCTGACCAGGAAATCCACGACGCCGGCACAAAACGACTTCGTCATATCAGCGGCCTGCTGGTGGTGGAGCAAGACCAACGGCGGGGCGGATTTAGCCGCGGCCCAATTTGCCAAGCTAACCGGCTTGGCCTTTATCCTCGCGAGAGCGCCGTCGAGTTTGCATAGCAGCAGGAGCGGCCGCAATGCAGCACTCAAATTCATGAGCACTGAAGCGAATGTTTTTCCTCGAATATCAACAACCAGGCCGGCTGCCTCCGGCAGATATTCCCGGATCACGGACTGAATGATCAGAGGATCGGATAATTGCGCGAGCAGAGTCTGACGCAGATCCGATAAAAACCAATTCTTGCCGCGCCGCGCACGGATTTCCGTCAAGGCCGCTATCAAAATGGATTGGGCAGATTGCGCCCATACCGGGTCGCCGTTTTTTGGCGTCGGGATAACATTCACGGCCCATTCCACGGCGATAAGCTCTGAGTTGATGTCGTGCCCTACTAACCAGCGGCCGCTGCGCATATCCCACGGCGCGAAGATAATCAGCTGATCAAGCTCAGACACAAAATCGCCTTTCGGATCACTAATCAGCAGTTTGTCTCCGCGGCGGGTATGCTCGCGCACGAGCTTTCGAACGAGGACGGTCTTGCCACCGCCCGATGACCCGAGAATCAGCGTGTGCGCCACCTCATCCCGAATATGCCAGTGCCAGCCCTTTAGCGGCTCGATGCCCTCGCCATTGGTTTTAGGCGTGCGCTCGATTAGTTGAGGGCCGGCAATATGTCGCAGGCCGCTCGGGTTGTTCGGCCTGGCTGCGAAGAATCCCGCCAGCGCAGCGAGAATGACAGCGGGTATCAGCGAGGCAAACCCGATAGTTAGTCCAAGCGCCGGCCAGCCGGAATGCCCGGGGAATGCCCCGAGGAATTGCCAGCCGGCCTTGAACGCGACAGAGGCCGGATAATGCGCGACGACATGCGCGCCGAGCTGCCAGCCAGCGAGGTAAATGAACGCAGCTGTGAATACTGCTGCGAATACCCCGTCAGCCGGGCTCCACGGCGGGCGTTGATACTGATCGTCGCGCATTTCGATTAGTCCTTACTCTTGGACCAGTTTTTCAGCGACCCTATTCGGGATCGACTGAATTAGGGCGCTGAGGCGATTTTCAACTGCGGATAGACGCTGGGCGTCGCGGCCATCCAAAATGGCCGTCTGGATTACCTTTCTGGCTGCCTGGCCTACACTGACTGAATCGATCTCGGCTTGCTCTTCGAGGAACCGCACTTCCTCCGGCGAAAAACGGATTGTGATGGCTTTGCTGAGTTGCATGATGAATGCTCCTTTGTGCTGAAAGTTATCTGATTGCAATTTGATGTTCAACTATCTAGGCGCGAATCGACGGTACACAGCGGTAACATTCTGGCTTTCGAGCTGTTGTAAACGCGGCATTTTTGCCTTGTTTTCCGTCGTTTCCGCTGATGCGCGACACCTGAGGGTATTCAGGTGTGGCTCTCCTTGGGGTTTGTTCTTCAGTGGTCAAGTCCGGCGCGGAACGCGGGCGAGCATGATTAACATGCACGTCGCCAGGCCGGACTTGTCCTCCGCATGCCTGGGCACCGCGCGATTACAGGCAGATGCTGAGCAGGGTTTCGAGTTCAGTTAATACTTCGGTCGAGTGATAAGCGACGTCGACTTGGTTGTCGTTGATGTCAAGATTGACGTCAAAGGCCACCTCGCCATTTGCGAAATATCCGATCGTGACTCCTTCGAAATCGGGGTGAATGCGGTTGAACTTACGGCCGCGCAGGAAGGCCAATAACACAGTTGGCCAGCCTGGGCGCGCGAAAATTGCGAAGGTCGGGATTTCTTCTAACGGGCACGTCGCAATGAAACCTTCGGTAACGGCAGAGAATGATTTGTAGAAATCGTCGCATTCGGCCCAATTAAAATCGGATGGGCCGTTGACATATTTCAGCCATTCGTAATCGAAACATTCGGAGCGCAAGATATATGCATAAAATGCGCCAGCCTCGCGAGCAGTTTCTGGCGCATTGGCGTTCCACCAATCACATAGGATTTTGACGCCGGGCGTTTCTTCGTAGCGTCCGTCGTAAATATCCGTGGGGTGAAAGGCGGCATTTGCAGCAACTGCGCGCTGCAAAACTGAGTAATCGCCAGGGATGGTCTGCAGCTTGCGTAATGCGTCGAGATCAATCATGTTTTCCTCCAGGGTTTCGATTAGTGCTGCGCAGGCTTTTCAGCCGCATCGACGCGATAGCCAGATTCAGCGAGCATTCGGTCGTGCATGACTGAGTTCATGAGCTGGAAAATCGATTTTTCTTTGGGTGATAGCTGAATAATCCGGCCGTCTTCGAGTTTGAGTGTGTACACGCCGCGCGCGTCGACCAGGATTTCGTACCGGCGGATAAATCCGCCAGCCGGTGATCTAGTAGTCACGGAGTTCCTCCGGCGAGCAGGTTTGCGAGCTCGACTGCGAGGGATTTCTGCGCGATTGGAAAATCGAGTAGGCGGCGCTGGTGGGTTTCCGTTCCGCGGCGGTCGTGCAGGGTGACGTGCACGCGACGGCCCATTTGCGCGACGGTGATGTGATTTTTCGCATCGAGCGGCCGGCCGTGCGGGCGGCATTCGATTTGGATCGTTTTCATGCATAGCTCCTTTGAGCGCCGCGAATGTCGGCGTTGAAGCTATTCAGAGACTGGCGAAATGCGGCCGCTTCGCGGCGGAATAACGTGCGTTGCGCGGGGCGCAACGACGACAAAGCCCGGCTTGGGCGGGCTTTGTGACGGGTGTTGTGGCTGGGACGCTGGCCCCGGTGATCGATGGGGTTTTGCCCCGCCGGGGGCATTGAGTGGCAACCGAGGGGATGCCGAAGGGTCAGCGATTGCGCTATAGGGTGCCGAGAATCAATTTTGTCGGGGTGGGCGACCCAAAGCACAGCCAGCGGCACAGAGCGCGTTTAAAGCGCTCGTATCGGCGCTTCGCGCATTGCCAAGGGCTGCCGCCCTTGACCCGCATGCCATGGAAATGGTTTTTTTCTGGCGGCGGTTTCAGGCCCTGGCCTGGCGGTTGTTGTTGCATTGAAGCCCCGGGGTGGCGCCTCCAGGCGCCGCCCCCTGGGCGCTAGAGATTCTTGAAGAATCTAGAAGGGGGCGGTTTTCCCTCTGTCGGACGGGTGGCGTTCCGCCGGGGTTTTGGTGGTGTTATGCCGGGGTTTGGATGGCGTTACGCCGGGGGGCGGCTGATCTCAAATTTTGTCCGGGCGTACTCATTGATCGTCCAGCCGAGGTCGCTGAGTTCCGCCAGCGCTTGACGTACCTTTGCTCGCCGGGTTTTCGTTGTGTGTGCGTTTTTCGTCGCGTCCGGCCAGACGTACGAACAAAGCGTATCGAGCTCGACTCGCCCCGATTTCCCGGCCTCGCCGTCGATCCAGCCGCAGAGTCGCTGGTGGATCAGGCGGGCAGCGTCTGACTTCAATGCCCGCACCTCGGCCATACTGATCCGGACATGACGCCTTTCCCCAACAAGTGCCTCGGCGAGGCGCGGGTTGATCGCGACGAACAGCTGGCCGCCGGCATTGTTCTTGTCCCCGGCGTCGCTCTCATAGCTCGCGAGCACGCGATGGCCTTTCCGTCGGCGTCCGTCACGTTCAACGATGATTGACACTGCGTACAGTCGTTCGATGCACTTGCGTATGCTTTTGAATTGACTTCCGCCGTCGTCGGCGTAGCCAAGTTCCCGTGCAAGCTGCCGGAAACTGCCCTGCGCGACCATCGCGTTTTGCTCAACCGCATCGCCGGCAAGTTCCAGATCACGCCGGAGCTGTTGCCCGAGCTCAGATTCCGTGCTGCTGGATAAGATCATTCCGAATCCGTTGGTCGTCGACGCCATGGCAATGAGCCCCTGGAGTACGCGCAGGTCGTCTGCGCCAAGGGGCTCCGGTCCCCAAAACCGGAGAGAGTCGTCGCCGAACGTGTAAGACACGTCGAGCTTGAGACGGCTCCGGTCGCCTTTTTTCAGAGACCGGAAAAGCCCGGGCGCGAGGCAGTGCGCGGGATCGTGTCGAACGTGCGTGAGTGCGAATTTCGGGTAAGTTTTAGAGCACACTGCGATTTCTCCTGTTGCTGTTGTCCGCCGCCTTGCGCGGCGAAGACGGAGGCAGAGGCAGAGGCGCTGCGTCGGCGTACAGAACGCCGTCCGCACCGCGGCGCAGGAACGTTGCGCCGGCCTCCCTGTCGTGCGAAGCCTTGCCGTTGACAAGCACTTTCCAGTCGCGCCGTTCGGCCTCCTCGACTTCCGTCGGCGAGGCCGCGCGAAGGGTCCACACGGCGCGGCAGCCGGCGGGGAAATCCGTCGCACCGCGCCCGCTGTGGTGGTCTTCCCGTCGGTCCAAAATCGCGGTCTGGCTCGCGTGGTGGACGACGAGAATGACCTGGCCGTTTGTCATCGCGACTGACACAAGCCAGCGGATGAACGCATCCATGTGCTGGCCATCGTTTTCCGTCAGATCGTGAAATGCGCGCAGTGGATCGATGATCACCAGCTTGTAGCCTTCGATGGCCCTGGCCCAGCGCATGCCCTCTGCCGTCGGCCGGGCGATGCCGTCGTCTCCTCGCTGCATCAGCGGCAGGCGTTTGCCTTTGAGGGCGACAATCTTGAATTGCTCGCCGCACCGGGACTTGATGCCCTCGATCCGCAACTGCCTGGCGATCGCCGCCATGCGGCGGCCGTGGTCCGCGACGCGGTCTTCGACCGCGAAGTACAGGACCTTCCCGGGCGCTGCATTTGCCGGCAATTCAAAGATTCCGCGAGCTGTACGTTCGCTGCGGCAAACCGAGCGGCCGAGCGCGACGCTCAGACCAGCGGCAAGTGCAACCCACCCCTTCCCGACCCCGTCGGCCCCGGACAGCAGACCAACGTCGCCGGCTTGCAGCGCCCCGAGCACGTAGTTCGGCGCGGGCCATGCAGCATCCGCCGCATCCCAAAAATCGAGCTCGGATGCTTCGCGAAGAAAATCATCCGCCGGGTGGTCCTGGTCCTCGACCGTGGCGTCATCGTTTTCGCCATCGATGGCGATCCAGTCGTCGACCGGCACTTCGGCCAAGCCGCGTGCACGCGCCATCGCTGCGAGGTCGTTGAAATCCGTCTGGCCGGCAATTGCCTTCCCCCCCGGCCACGCCGGACGGATGACGAACCCATCCACGGCCGCCGCCGCTTCCCGTGCTTTTGTCATGCCCGGGTTGTCTGCGCGGTGGTGGTCATCATCCGCCGCGAGGCAGATCATCGCGGCGGGATACTTCTGCCGCACGGCCCGGGCAACGGCGGGCAGATTTCCGCAGTCCAGCGCGGCAAGGACCGTCGTGCTCGGGTACATGTCGACGATGCTCATGCCGGTAGCGAAGCCCTCGCAGATGATGACCAGGTCATTGCTTTCTGCGTCTTGCGGCAGTTCGCCGGCGACAACGATGAAGTTGCCAACCTTTTCCCCCTGGTAAAGCGGCCGCTTGGTGCCCTCAGCGTCGATGCGCTGCAGGTTCCTCGTCTCACCTTCCACGTTCTGTATGCGGAGCATCAGCCGCCCGTCCTGGGCCAGACGAGCGGGCCCGGGTTGGATGCACTTGGAGGTGAGGTAGGGGTGATCTGCTGGCGCGGCCTGTGCTTCCTCCCAAATGCGGGCCGCATCCCGAGCAACACGGTCGTGGTTCAGCGCATCGTCGGCCATGCGCTGTGCCGCCGCCGCTTTGGCCGCGATCAAGCTCGAAGGGCTGATGCGCTGGCCCGACTTCGCAGACCAAGACACCTCGATTCCGCTACTGTGGTCCTTCGCATAGCCGTGGTCGCCGTGCAAGCGGACTGCAATGTTCTTCGTGCCACGCTTGTGCCCGGCCCCGCGCAGGCGCTTCCATTCCCCGTCCGCGCTGATCAGTCCGGGGTCGTCGACTTCGATTCCTCCGTCGCGCATCGCAGCAAGCATGCTGCCGACCGAATCGTGGAGAACAGTCATCACACCCCCCCCTCGATCAGATCGAGCTGCTCGACGCACAGCACTCGGCGCCGCGGCTTGAGCGCCCGCGGCCGGGCCGGCGGCAGCAATGCCTTGCCGTCCTGGAGGCCGAGCTCGCATTGCCCGAGCTGACGCAGCTCGCGCCGCGCGGCCAGGCATTGCTGCACGCGTCGGCGGGTGCAGCCGAGCGCGGCGGCGAGGGCAAGCGTGTCGCCGGCCTCGTCGCCGGCCTCGGCGTCGGCGTCGGCCAGAGCTTGTGCGTCCAGCGCAGCGACGGCCTCTGCCGCCTCGAGGATGGCCAGCGGGTCCGCGGTCTCGATGCCGATCAGCTCGCCGGCGACGTCGCCGAACCCGATCTCGACGAGGGGAGCGCCGGGCACGGTCCTGGCCCTGCGCTCGCGGCGGCGCAGGCTTCGCATTTGCGCAACGCTCTTGCCCAAGCGCTGGGCCAGCCAGGCGTCGGCGGCGTCCTCCAGACCGGCGGCCAGCAGCGCCGCGGCTTCCGGCGGGAGTGCAGCCCGTGCGCGTGCCTCAAGTTCGGCGATCATCGGGCACCCCCGGCGGTTGCGGACTTACGCGGCCGACCAGGCCGGCGACGCTCGCCGTTGCCCGGGGCCGGGGCGGGTTCAGCGGGGGCAGTGGCCGGGCGCGAATCGCCGCCGACGCTGCACTGCGCGAGCAGATCGGCAATGAACTGCTCGTGTAGCTGTCGCGGCACCATGCGCCGCCCGCCGATCAGAACCGACGGACAGGGCCAGGTGCCCGCCGACATGCAGTTCGTGACCGTCCGTGGATTGCGGCCAAGCTCTTGCGCGTGCTGCGCAATCGTGAGGAATCTGGCCTGCGGACCAGTTGGTACGTCTTGCTGCTTTTTCATGCTGCACCTCTAGAGAGGATGCAGCCCCAGGAACGGATTTAATGGGGGGTGCCGCGCGCGCGGCGGGGCTACGTGTCCCGCGCGTCAGGCGCGGAACACGAGGGGGCGCTGCCCCAGGATGCGAGGTTGCAGCGCGAGCGTGGCGAGGTGCTGGACTGCCCGGCGGGCGGCCGCCTCACGGCGGTCGCTGTTTCCCGAAGGTCGCGCGTCAGGGCTAGGAGGCTGTCGGACTTTCCAGGCTTTCGCCTGATGGTTCGATCCGAGACAATGGCGACAGTCCATTGAGGAGTTCCTCGCGATGAGTCGCTTTGTTTGTGTTGATCGAGACACGGCCTACCTTCTGCCGCCGTCGGTGGACGAGTGGTTGCCCAGTGATCACCTCGCGCGCTTTGTTGTCGAAGTGATTGATCGGCTCGATCTGGACGATTTGGTCAAGCAGTACGCGGGCCGGGGTTCGGCCGCGCATCACCCTGCGGTGCTGCTGGGACTGCTGATCTACGGGTATGCCAACGGGGTGCATTCGAGCCGCAAGATCGAACGCGCGACCTACGACTCGGTGGCGTTCCGCTTTGTGGCGGCCAATACGCATCCGGACCACGATACGCTGGCCGCGTTCCGGCGGCGCTTTCTGAAGGAGATCGAGGCGCTGTTCGTGCAGGTGCTGGTGCTGGCGCGCGAGATGAAGTTGCTCAAGCTCGGGCACATTGCGCTGGACGGCACCAAGATCCGAGCCAGCGCGAGCAAGCACAAGGCGCTGTCGTGGGGGCATGCCAACAAGATCGAGGCGCAGTTGCGCCAGGAAGTCCAGGACCTGTTGGCGCGGGCGGAGAAGGATGATCGCTCCAGCGCGCCCGATGGCATGGATGTGCCCGCCGAGATCGCGCGCCGCGAGGACCGCCTGAGCGCCATCGCGCAGGCCAAGGCCAAGATTGCGCAACGCGCCGCCGAACGATTCAAAGCGGAGCAGCAGGAGTTCGAGACCAAAGAGGCCAAGCGCCGGGCCCAGCGCGAGGCCGGGAAGAAGCCGCGCGGGCGGGACCCTGAGCCGCCCCAGGCCGGACCCCAGGACAGCGACCAGGTCAACCTGACGGACGAGGAGTCGCGCATCATGCCGGTGTCCGGCGGCGGCTTCGAGCAGAGCTACAACGCCCAGGCCGGCGTGGACATCGAGACGATGATGGTGGTCACCGCGCACGTCACGCAGGCCTGCAATGACAAGCGCGAAGTGGTGTCCACGCTCGAGCAGATTGCGGCGTTGCCCGGGGCGCTTGGCAACGTGCAGACCCTCGTTGCCGACAACGGTTTTTGCAGCCAGGCGAACGTGCTCGCCTGCGTGCAGGCGGGAATCGAGCCGCTGCTGGCGATGAAGCGCGAGTCGCATCACGTGCCCCTGGCCGAACGGTTTGGGCCCGACCCCGACGCGCCGCGAACTGCGGAGCCGGTCGCCAACATGGCCCACCGCCTGTGCACACAGGCAGGCCGGGCGCTGTACAAACTGCGCAAGCAGACCGTCGAGCCCGTGTTCGGCATCATCAAGCACGTCATGGGCTGGCGTCAGATGAGCATGCGCGGGCTGCACAAGGCGCGAGGCGAGTGGAACCTCGTGACCATGGCCTGGAACATCAAGCGCATGCATGTGCTGCGCGCCGGGTGACGAGCAAAGAGGGAAAGTGCGCCCAGATCGCGCCCCGCACGACCTGCTCTGCGCCCCAACGGGCCGCCCAGGAGCCTGTGCAAGTGATGAAGACGCTGGCGGCGTGCCTGGCCGCGCATAAACCGCGCGGCTCACCGCCGCCACCCCCGCCCCTCGGGCTCAAGTCCGACGGTCTCCTAGTGTCTTGGCTCAGTGCGGCGCTGCGCAGCAGGACCGCGAGCAATGCCAGCATTCCCCCGAAGCCGACCCGCCAAACCCGCTCCAGCCGGCGGCAGTAGGTGGTCTGCTCCGCGGCGGAGCGCTCCAACGCGACCACGAAGCGGTCGAGGCTCGAGTCGGCGACGTACTCCCGGCCCAACTCAACGTTGGCGTGCGCCAATGCGAAGCGCTGTTGGCTCGGGGAGCGAGTGGAGGAGAGGCCCATATGTGCATTCTGCGCACGAACGGCATGCACCGTCAAGCAAAATCACACAAAACACCAAAAAATTGTTGAGGGATGGCGTAATGTTTCGTGAATGATAGATCCACGAAATAATTAGCCGATTTGTGCCGCCATGGTCGCCGAACCCGCAGGGGGAAGCCAGGGGGATGGCGGGAATGTACTCGCGTGCGATTTGGGGGAATTCAGGGGGAATCTGTGCTCGAAATTCCCCCTGGAGGGGAATGCGCACCGGCCGTTGCGGTCGGGCGATGTTCTACAAGCTATTGATTTTACTCGTAATTCTGGTGCCGACTATCCGACTCGAACGGATGACCTACCGCTTACAAGGCGGTTGCTCTACCAGCTGAGCTAAGTCGGCAGGGGGGCGCTGATCAGCGCCGCGTCGTGTACCGAAGCACTATTTCACGCGGGTGAGGCGGGTGCCACCGGGCCGTGGAGGCGTGGGTGGAGATTCCGGCGGCGGAGAGTCCGCCTCTGATGAAGCAGATTCTACCGGGCGTAAACGGACCGGCTTGCTCGAGGCCGGTGGTTCTTCCTGATCGATCGCCGCCGGTGCGTCGTTGCGTTCATCGATCGTGTCCGCCTCGGCAGCGGCCTCTACCGGAAAGGCCATGCCCTGGCTGTTCTCCCTCGCATAGATCGCGGAAACCTGTCCGATGGGGACCAGAATGTCCCGAGCCACGCCGCCGAAGCGTGCCTTGAACCGGATGTCGTCGTTGCCGATGTTCAGGGCGCTGGTGGCATCGAAACTGATGTTCAGAACGATTTCGCCGTTCTTCACGAATTCCAGCGGCACGCGTGCACCCGGCCCCACCTGCACGGCGAGATAGGGCGTCAGCCCGTTGTCCGTGCACCATTCGTAGAGGGCACGAATAAGGTAAGGCTTGGTCGAGCCGATGTCTTGCGAACCGCTGTCCATCACGATGCACCGGGCGCTTATTTGCGCATGATTTTTTCGGAGGGCGTCAGCGCTTCGATGTAGGCGGGGCGCTGGAAAATGCGCTCGGCATACTTGGCCAGCGGCAGGGCCGACTTGGGCAGGTCGATGCCGTAATGATCCAGGCGCCATAGCAGCGGGGCGATGGCGACATCGAGCATGGAGAAATCCTCGCCCAGCATGTACTTGTTTTTCAGGAACACGGGCGCGAGCTGAGTGAGGCGGTCGCGAATGGCACTGCGTGCTTTCTCCAGGGCCTTTTCGTTGGACTTGGTCGCGCGCGATTCCAGTGTCGTCACGTGCACGAACAGTTCCTTCTCGAAGTTGAACAGGAACAGGCGCACCCGGGCGCGGGCGACGGGATCGCCGGGCATGAGCTGGGGATGCGGGAAGCGCTCGTCGATGTACTCGTTGATGATGTTGGATTCGTACAGGATGAGATCGCGCTCGACCAGGATGGGCACCTGGCCGTAGGGATTCATGACGCTGACGTCTTCGGGTTTGTTGAACAGATCGACGTCACGGATTTCGAAATCCATGCCTTTCTCGAACAGCACGAAGCGGCAACGCTGCGAGAACGGGCAGGTCGTGCCGGAATAGAGCACCATCATGAATGCAGACTCCTATCTAAAAATCGAAGGGCCGCCCCGAGATTTTTGACCCCCTCGGGGGGCGGGTCGGGGAAGGCCCGACCTGGGGGCGCAAAAAAACAGAACGGGGTGGCAGAGCCACCCCGGCAATTCGGATTGGGCGTTCACCCGGGGTGCGGCCGAGGGCCAGGGTTACGTCACATCCTTCCAGTATTCGGACTTCAGCTTCCAGGTGATGAAACTGAACAATCCCAGGAAAATGAGCACGATGACGCCAAGACGCTTGCGGAACAGTTGATCGGGCTCTGCCATCCACTGCATGTAGGCGACGAGGTCGGCAACCGTCGAATCATACTCGGTTGTGGTTTGCGCACCCGGCGTCAGCTGGGTATAGCCGACGAAGGTCTTGAGATTCACGGCCGGATCGGCCGGATCGGGAGCCGTCTGGAAATGGGCCGCCCGCTCGCCTTGCAGCATCCACAGCGGATTGGGCATGCCTACGCCGGGGAACACCAGATTGTTCCAGCCCGTGGGTCGTGTGTCGTCACGGTAGAAGGTACGCAGATAGGTGTAGAGATAGTCTGTGCCGCTGCCACGGTGGGAGGCCAGTGCCTTGGTGATGATGGACAGATCCGGTGGATCGGTGCCGAACCATTTCTGCGCCTGAGCCGATGTCATGGCGATGCGCATGGTGTCGCCGATCTTGGCGTCGCCGAACATGAGGTTGTGCTGGATCTGATCGTCCGTGAGCCCAAGGTCGCGCAGGCTCTCATACCGCATGTATTTGGCCGAATGGCAGCCGATGCAGTAATTGACGAACAGCCGCGCGCCATTTTGCAAGGCCAGCATATTGTTCACGCGGTAGGGCGCGTGATCGAGCGGGATCTCTTGTTCTTCCGAGGCGGCGCTGGCGATGCCTTGCAGCATCAACCCGAGCAGCAAGCCCAGACACAGACGTCGCAGAAGCGGGTGCAGGAATGAGGTCATGGTCGCGGGCATCAGTGGGCCTTGTAAGTCAGGCGTTGCGGCACGGGCTTGAACGCTCCCAATCGACTCCACCAGGGCATGAGAAAGAAGAAGCCGAAATAGAGCAGGGTGCAGCTCAGCGCCACGGCATAGGCCACGGGCGAGGGCGGCTGGATGCCGAAATAGCCCAGCACGACAAAATTGATGGCGAACAGGGTGTAAACGGCGCGGTGCCAGTTGGGGCGATAGCGGATCGACTTGACCGGCGATTTGTCCAGCCAGGGCAGGAAGAAGAAAATCACCACGGCGCCGCCCATGCTGACCACACCCCAGAACTTGGCATCCACCGTGGCCAAGGCCCAGAAGAGCAAACTGCCGCCGACGACGAACAGGACGGCTCGCGTCGGTCTCGCCCGGTGGCGCCACAGCGCGAACAGCGTGGCCGCAGCCACCACGACCATCCAGATGTGCACGGTATTGCTCGTCGTGGCACGGAGGATGGAATAGAAAGGCGTGAAATACCAGACCGGCGCGATGTGGGGCGGGGTTTTCAGCGGGTTGGCCGGGATGAAGTTGTTGTGTTCCAGGAAATAGCCGCCGAATTGCGGCGCGAAGAACACCACGGCGCAGAAAATCATCAGAAAGATGGAGAGCCCGAACAGGTCGTGCACGGTGTAGTAGGGGTGAAACGCCACACCGTCGCGCGGAATGCCGCGGCCGTCCTTGTTGTCCTTGATTTCCACGCCGTCCGGGTTGTTCGATCCGACCTGGTGCAGGGCGATGATGTGCGATCCCACCAGGCCGATGAGAAGCAGCGGAATGGCGATGACGTGGAAGGCGAAAAAGCGGTTCAGCGTCACATCGCTCACGACGTAGTCACCGCGAATCCACACCGCCAGATCCGGGCCGATGAAGGGGATGGCCGAGAACAGATTGACGATCACCTGCGCGCCCCAGAACGACATCTGGCCCCAGGGCAGCAGGTAGCCGAAGAACGCCTCGGCCATCAGGCAGAGAAAGATCAGGCAGCCGAAGATCCAGATGAGTTCGCGCGGGGTGCGATAGGAGCCGTAGATCAGCCCGCGGAACATGTGCAGATACACCACGATGAAAAACGCCGACGCGCCGGTGGAGTGGATGTAGCGGATCAGCCAGCCCCAGTTGACGTCGCGCATGATGTACTCGACCGAGCCGAAGGCCAGTGCGGCGTCGGGCTTGTAGTTCATCACCAGGAAGATGCCGCTGACGATCTGGATGGCCAGTACGACGATGGACAGCGAGCCGAAGTAGTACCAGAAATTCAGATTCTTCGGCGCGTAATACTCCGTCAGGTGAGCGCTCCACAGCGAGGAGAACGGAAAGCGCTTGTCCACCCAGCCGCGCAACCCGCCGTGTTCGGGGGTGGCATGCGCGCCGTGCAGCGATTGATCTGCCATTGAGAGGTCTCCTGGAGGTCTTGTGGGGAGGGTTGCTGGGTGAGGGCGGGCTTCAAGCCTTCTCGTGTTCGCCGATGCGCAGCTTGCCATCGGTCACATACATATACGGGGGGACGACCAGGTTGTCGGGGGCGGGCATGTTCTTGAAGACACGGCCGGCCAGATCGAACATCGAGCCGTGGCAGGGGCAAAGGAAGCCGCCATCCCAGTCGGAGGGCAGGGAGGGCTGAGGCCCTGGCGTGAACCGGTCCACCGGCGAGCAGCCCAGGTGGGTACAGATGCCCACGACCACCAGATACTCTTTCTTGATCGAGCGCCACTGCGACTGCGCCCAGGGCGGCGTGGGGAAGGCCGTGCGCTGGGAGTCGGGATCGGCGACGAGCGACTGGGTTTCGTTGAGCGACTCCAGCATGGCCGACGTGCGGTGCAGGATCCACACCGGCTGCCCGCGCCAGAGCACCGTCATCTTTTCACTCGGGCGCAGCGAACCGATGTCCACATCCACCGGCCCGCCTTCGGCGCGTGCCTTGGCCGAAGGCGCGAGAGAGTCGACAAAGGGAACGGCCGCACCCCCTGCTGCCACGCAACCGGCACAACCCGTTGCAATCAACCATGTGCGACGCTTTGAATCCATATCCGTACTCCGGGAAAGATGGCGCATTGTTCCCTGCACGGCACGGCTTGGACATTAGGAGAACCCTCTATAAGCACTCACTGATTTAGAGGTTTGTCATTGAGAAAGATCAATCATGTTCGTGCTGCAGCGCAACAATATGAAACCGGCGGTGCCCTTGGCCCGATCTTGCCAAGCAGCATCAGGCGTTTGCTGCTCGCGCGCGGGATGGGTGCGACCAGGGCTGGCGCCTCCGCTCTGCGGTACAGCCAGCGCGAGCCGTCTCAGTGTTCAGAAGGCTTCGTCGTCGCGCAGATAGCGCCACTGGCCTTGGGGAAGTGCGCCCAGGCGAACCTGGCCCATGCGCACGCGCTTGAGGCCCGTCACCCGCAGGCCGACCAGCTCGCACATGCGACGGATCTGGCGCTTCTTGCCTTCGCGCAGAACGAACCGTAACTGCTGCGGGTTGATCCATTCGACCTGCGCGGGCCGCAGAGGATGGCCATCGAGCGCAAGGCCGTGACGCAGCAGGGCGAGGCGGCTCTCGGGGAACGCAGCCTGCACGTCCTCATCGCCGCTGTTGCGGGCTGGTGAATCGGCCAGGCTGACGCGCACGAGATACTCCTTCTCGATCGCGCTGTCTTCGCCGATGAGCTGGCGTGCGATGCGGCCGTCCTGGGTGAGGACCAGCAGGCCGGTGGAGTCGATGTCCAGCCGACCCGCCACGGCCAGATGGCGCAGATGCGTCGGCGCAAAACCGTGCGGCGAGTCGCACTCCGCCCAGCGGGTTTCACTCTTGATGAGCGCGACCGCCGGGGTGTAGCCGTGCTCGGCCTGCGCGCTGACATAGCCCACGGGTTTGTGCAGCAGAATCGTGACCTGCCTGGCCTGCAGGTGCTGTGCCGCCCGGCGAATGACGATGCGAGAAGCGGGCAGATTGCCGGCCACCTTGGTGCCCAGCACGGCGGGTTCGCCATCGAGAAGGACCCAGCCGCGCTCGATCCAGTCGTCGGCCTCGCGCCGTGAGGCCAGTCCGAGTTCGGACATTCGCTTGGACAGACGCACCTGAGCATCGGTCTGACCTTCCGGTGCGGCAGACGGCCGGCTTGGGGTCGCAGCGGAGCCTCTGTCCGCGGCGTCTGTGCGCAGGGGACGTCCGGGCCAGACCGGGGCGGAGCGGGGTTTGGTACTCATGCGGGCAGTGGCAGAAGTGGCGTCAGGAGTCGAGGGTCTGCGGCGATGGCAGACGGCGCATGTGGGCACGCAGACCGTCGGCGAGGGTGCGCAGTGGCAACTGCGACACCACCAGGCCGCCGAATACCAGCGCGCAGCCGAAGAGTGCGCGAGCGTCCAGGGCCTGATGCAGCACCAGCCAAGCCGCCAGAGCCGCGAATACGCCCTCCATGCTGAAAATTACCGCAGCATGCGCGGGTATGGCATGACGTTGCGCCACGACCTGCAGGGTGTAGGCCACGCCTACCGAGAGGGCGCCGCCGTAGAGAATGGGCCAGACGCCACGCCCGATCGCCTCGAGACTGATCGATTCCATCAGCCCCCCGGCCCCCAGACAAAGCAGACCGCAGACGACAAACTGCACCAGGGCGAGCTGCAAAGGGTCGTGGCGTGGGGCCATTCGGCCCAGCAGCAGCAGCTGCAGCGTGATGAACAACGCCCCCCCCAGTTCCAGCCAGTCGCCGTGGCGCACGCTGTAGCCCTGACGCACACTGAGAAAATACATGCCAGAGGCCGCCAGCAGCGCACCCAGCCAGACGCCTGCGCCGACCCGCCGTCCCCACAGCAGGCCGAGCAGCGGCACGAGCAACACATAGAGCGAGCTGATGAAACCGGCGTTGGCCACGGTGGTGGACTCCAGCCCGATCTGCTGCATCGAAATGGAAATGGCCACGACCACGCCGAGCAGCCCGCCGTCGCGCAGCAGGCTGCCGGGGTTGGAGCCGGGGTGGTCGGCGGGATTTGGGCGGCGACGCAAGGCCATGACGGCCAGCACCACGGCGGCCCCCAACACGAAACGCATGCCGGTGTAGTAGAACGGCCCAATCGTGCCGATGCTCGCGGTCTGGGCGACGAAGGCCGTGCCCCAGATGAGCGAAGCCAGCAGCATCAGGGCGCTGGCGCGAAGCGAAGCAGCGGAGGTGGACATGGCGACAAGGCCCGGAGCCGATCCGGGTTGAAAACGAAAACCGCCACGCGGACACGCGCAGCGGAGCCCCACGATGATAAGAGCGCGCGCCTACATGCTGCGCCGGTACTGGCCACCAACCTCGAACAGTGCTGTCGTGATCTGCCCCAGGCTGCACACGCGCACCGCGTCCATCAACACGGCGAACACATTGCCGTTGTCGATCACCGCCTGCTGCAGCCGCGCGAGCATGGCCGGCGCTTCGGCCGCGTGGCGTCGATGGAAGTCGGCCAGCCGCTGCAGCTGCGATTGCTTTTCGTCATCGGTTGATCGCGCCAGTTCGAGATGCGCCGGGGCCGCGTCGCCGTGAGGGTTGCGGAAGGTGTTGACGCCGATGATGGGCAGTTCGCCGGTGTGCTTGAGCATCTCGTAGTGCAGGCTCTCCTCCTGGATCTTGCCGCGCTGGTAGCCGGTTTCCATCGCACCGAGCACGCCGCCGCGCTCGGCGATGGCCTCGAATTCCTTGAGCACGGCTTCTTCGACCAGATCGGTCAGCTCCTCGATGACGAAGGCGCCCTGATTCGGGTTTTCGCATTTCGCCAGGCCCCATTCGCGATTGATGATGAGCTGAATGGCCATGGCCCGGCGCACGCTGTCTTCCGTGGGCGTCGTGATGGCCTCGTCAAAGGCGTTGGTGTGCAGGCTGTTGCAGTTGTCGTAGAGGGCGATCAGCGCCTGCAGGGTGGTGCGGATGTCGTTGAAGTCGATCTCCTGCGCATGCAGACTGCGGCCGCTGGTCTGCACGTGGTATTTGAGCTTCTGGCTGCGTTCGTTCGCTCCGTACTTGTCGCGCATGGCCACGGCCCAGATGCGACGCGCCACACGGCCGAGCACGCTGTACTCCGGGTCCATGCCGTTGCTGAAGAAAAAGCTCAGGTTGGGCGCGAAATCGTCGATGTGCATGCCGCGGGCCAGGTAGGCCTCGACAAAGGTGAAACCGTTGGACAGCGTGAACGCAAGCTGCGAGATGGGATTCGCGCCCGCCTCGGCGATGTGGTAGCCGGAGATCGACACCGAATAGAAATTGCGCACCCGGTGCTGCACGAAATATTGCTGGATGTCGCCCATGACCTTGAGCGAGAACTCGGTGGAGAAGATGCAGGTGTTCTGCCCCTGATCTTCCTTGAGAATGTCGGCCTGCACCGTGCCGCGCACGTTCTCCAGCACCCACTCGCGGATCTTCTGGGTTTCGTCGTCGGTGGGCTGGCGGCCGTTGTCGGTCTCGAACCTGGCCATCTGCTGATCGACGGCCGCGTTGAGGAACATCGCCAGGATGGTGGGCGCCGGGCCGTTGATGGTCATGCTCACCGAGGTGGCGGCATCGCACAGGTCGAAGCCGTCGTACAGCACTTTGAGGTCGTCGAGCGTGGCGATGCTCACGCCCGAATTGCCTACCTTGCCGTAGATGTCGGGTCGGCGGTCGGGGTCGGCGCCATAGAGCGTGACCGAATCGAACGCGGTGGACAGGCGCTTGGCCGGCATGCCTTCGCTGAGCAGCTTGAAACGCTTGTTGGTGCGAAAGGCGTCGCCCTCACCGGCGAACATGCGGGTGGGGTCTTCATTCTCACGCTTGAAGGCGAACACCCCGGCGGTGTACGGGAAGCTGCCCGGCACGTTGTCGCGCATCAACCAGCGCAGCACCTCGCCGTGATCCTCCCAACGGGGAAGCACCACCTTGCGCACCCGGGTGCCCGACAGCGTGGTGTGGACGAGCGCGGTGCGGATCTCGCGGTCGCGGATCTTCACCACATAGTCGTCGCCGGCATAGGCGCGCTGCATGTCGGGCCACTGTGCCAGCAGCTTTCGGGCGGCGGGCTGCATGCGCGCCTCGCGCTGCTCGGCCAGATCATTCACCGCGTTCACCGCGGCAGTCTTGTCGGGGTTGGCGGCGTGCAGCATGCGGCCGCTTTCGCGCAACTGCTGCGCTTCACGCGCCAGCACCGACTGCGTCTGGACATGACGGTGATAGCCGCGCACCGTGTCGGCGATGTCGGCCAGATAGCGGCTGCGGGCTGCGGGCACGATGGGCGTCTGGTGGGTGCTGTGACGGGTCTCGACGAGCGGTAGGCGTCCGGCCTTGAGGGCCAGGCCATGCGTCGCCAGACGCGCCTTGAGGGCCTGGTAAAGCGCGGTCACGCCGTCATCGTTGAAGCGGGCGGCCATGGTGCCGAAGACGGGCAGATCCCCGGGCTTGGCGGTCCAGGCTTCGCGGTTGCGCTGCAGTTGCTTGGCCACGTCGCGCAGGGCGTCCATCGCCCCTTTGCGGTCGAACTTGTTGAGGGCGACGAAGTCGGCGAAGTCCAGCATGTCGATCTTCTCCAACTGGCTGGCTGCGCCGAATTCCGGCGTCATGACGTAAAGCGTCGCGTCGGCATGGGGCACGATGGCCGCGTCGCCCTGGCCGATGCCCGAGGTCTCCACCACGATCAGATCGAAGCCCGTAGCCTTGCACGCCGCGATCACGTCTGGCAGGGCCTTGCTGATCTCGCTGCCGGCATCGCGCGTGGCCAGGCTGCGCATGAAGACTTTGGTGCCAGCGCTGTCTCCCGGGGAGCCCGGCGCCTCTTGCCGGGCCCACGGGCCGATGGCGTTCATGCGGATGCGGTCGCCCAGCAGCGCGCCTCCGCTCTTGCGGCGCGAGGGGTCGATGCTGATCACGGCGATGCGCAGGGCGTCGTCCTGATCCAGCCGGGCCCGGCGGATCAGCTCATCGACCAGGCTGCTCTTGCCTGCGCCGCCCGTGCCGGTCACACCCAGCACCACGCTGTGCGCCGTCTCGGCCCGCTGGTGCAGGCTGCGCAAAAACGCGGCCTCGGTCTGGCCGTTTTCCATCTGGGTGATCAGTCGGGCGAGCAAGGACGGCGACGTCCGCAGCGCGTCGGCGGTCTGAGTCTCGGGCAGGGCGGGCAGGGGGTGATCGGCACGCCGGAGCATGTCGCCGATCATGCCTTGCAGCCCCAGTCGCTGGCCGTCTTCGGGGCTGTAGATCCGGGCGACACCATACTGCTGTAGCGCCTCGATCTCGTCGGCCACGATCACGCCGCCGCCGCCGCCGAAGACCTGAATGTGGCCAGCCCCCTGCGCGCGCAATCGATCGACCATATAGCGGAAAAATTCGACATGGCCGCCCTGGTAGCTGGAGACGGCAATCGCGTGAGCGTCTTCCTGAAGGGCTGCGGTGACGATTTCGTCCACCGAACGGTTATGCCCCAGATGGATGACCTCCGCCCCCATGCCGATGAGGATGCGCCGCATGATGTTGATGGCGGCGTCGTGTCCGTCGAACAGCGAGGCCGCCGTGACAAAACGCAGCCTTTGCTGCGGGCGGTACGCGGCCAGCGCCTTGGCCTCGGACAAGTCGGTCATCACGGTCTCCTTCACGTCGGCGTTCATGGCGCCGCGAGTTGTCTGATTGACGTTTACGTCAATTCGAACTGTAGCCGATCCGGGATGCCGCTGCGGCCAAGTCCGCGAGCTACGCAGGGTTGGCGACTGAGACAAAACCCTAAGCCAGCTTTCATTTTCGAGACCTAGTCTTGAGACAAGACCAGGCCACCTCAGGCGATGGCGTCTCGGGCTCAGGCCGGGCACTGATCAGGAGACCCTCATGCGCAGACTCTTTTTCCTCGCCCCGGACGTGCCCAGCGCGCACGCTTTGGTGGACAGTCTTCTGCTCGCCCGCATTGCGGACAAGCACATTCACGTTCTGGCCCGTGAAGGCACGCCGCTGGGCGATCTGCCCGAGGCGGGCGTCGCACAGCGATCCGACCTCATTCCCGCTCTCGAACGGGGCGCGGCCGCCGGTGGGGCCACGGGCCTCGTTGCGGGCCTGGTGGCCGTAGCCTTGCCCGGCATGGCCGTCATCCCGGCGGGTGGCATCGTTATCGCGCTGGCCGCCGCAGGCGCGCTGGTGGGCAGTTGGGCCAGCAGCATGGTGGGCGTGAGCGTGAGCAGCACGCGGCTCGAACGGTTCAAGGACGCCATCGCCTCCGGCCAGGTGCTGGTGATGGCCGACGTGACGCACGAGCATGTTCAACCCATCCTCGATCGCATGAAGACCTGCTGCCCGAACGTGGTCTCGGAAGGCATGGACCACGATATTCCGGTCTTTCCCTGAGTGTCGGCGCGGCTTGGTCCACGCACCAGTCAGGCGCCGAGCAGGTCCTTGGCTACGCGGGTGATGTGAGCCACGCCCGGGTGGGTGATGCGCCGCTCCACCGAGATGGCGTAGAACTCCTGGTGCATATCCTCGCAGTGGCCGAGCAGGGTCACGCCGAGTTCTCGATTGATGTCGGCCTGCAGCACGCTGGGCGCGGCGAAAGCGCCTCGACCCTCGCGGCCGAATGCCGTCATGAGGGCGCCATCTTCGAATTCGCCGGCAATGCGGGCGGCGATCTTGTTCTGTCCCAGCCATTGGTCGATCTGCCCGCGCACCGCCGAAGAAGGGGCCGGCAGCAGCAAGGGCAGTTCGGCAAGACAGTGCGGGAAGGGCAGGCTGGCGCGCTGCAGCAGCGACGGGCTGGCATAGAAGCTCAGCGTCGTGCGGCCCAGGCGGTGATTGAACGCCCGCACGTTCACATGCGCGGGCAGCGGGGCATCGGCGATGACCAGATCGAGCCGATGCACCGCCAGATCGGCCAGCAGGTCATCCATCTCGCCTTCCTCGCACACCAGGCGGGGTGATTCGCCGCCTTGCAGCGCGGGTTCGATGAGCCGGTACGCAATCGCCTTCGGTACGGCGTCCGTCACCCCGATGCGCAAGGGTGCGGAAGGTCGGGCGGGCTGATCGTGCTGCAGCGCAGCTTCCATTTCCGCGCCCAGGGTGAAGATCTCCTCGGCGTAGCGCAGCGCCAACTGGCCAGCCTCGGTGAGTTCCACATGGCGCCCGCTCTTGCGCAGCAGGCGCTTGCCCAGATGGTCTTCCAGCAACTTGATCTGGCCGCTGAGCGTTTGCGGGGTGATGTGCAGCTGCTTGCCCGCCCGAACGATGCCGCCGGTCTTTGCCGTGACCCAGAAATAGTGCAGATGTTTGAAATTCATGGCTCTAATTTTTTAACACTTCGAAAAAATCGAAGTAAAAAAATAAAAAATACGAATTTACGCGAAATGACGATAGACCTAGAGTTCGGGCTGTCTTGATTTTTCATTGGAGTTCGACATGAACGAGAGCAATGCCTGGGGCAAGAGTGCCGTGGTGTATTCCACCGGCACGGCTGCCGTCGCCATCCCCGCGCACCGCGTGCTGCGCAATACCTATGCCTTGCTGGCGCTGACGCTGACCTTCAGCGCCGCGGTGGCCGCGGCGAGCGCTGCGCTCAAGCTGCCGCATCCCGGCATCATCCTCACGCTGGTGGGCTACTTCGGCCTGCTGTTCGCCACCTACAAACTCAGCAACAGCGCCTGGGGTCTGGGCGCGGTGTTCGCCCTGACAGGCTTCATGGGTTACACGCTGGGCCCCATCGTCAACCACTACCTGGCGATGCAGGGCGGCGGCGAGATCGTGGCCATGGCCTTTGGTGGCACGGCGCTGATCTTCTTCGGGCTGTCGGCCTGGGTGCTGACCAGCAAGCGCGACTTCAGCTTCATGGGCGGCTTTCTCTTTGCCGGCATGATCGTGGCGCTGCTGGCCGGGCTGGCGGCGGTGTTCTTCCAGATGCCGGCGCTGTCGTTGACGGTCTCCGCCGCGGTGGTGCTGCTGATGTCGGGCATGATTCTGTTCGAAACCAGCCGCATCGTGAACGGTGGAGAGACCAACTACATCCTGGCCACGGTAAGCCTGTTCGTGAGCATCTTCAACCTGTTCACCAGCCTGCTGCAACTGCTCGGCTTCATGGGCAGCGACGAGTAAGGCGAGACGACTGAAAGGAGGTTTCGCATGCAATGTCCACACTGTGCCGGCACGACGCTGGTGATGGCCGAGCGTCAGGGCATCGAGATTGACTACTGCCCGAAGTGCCGCGGCGTCTGGCTCGATCGCGGCGAACTCGACAAGATTGTCGAGCGCGCGGCGGCCGCCGAGGGGGGCACGATTCACGCCGCGCCTGCCCCTGCCGCGGCCCCTGCCGCGGCCCCGGCGCCACAACGAGCGGCGCCCCGCCAGCCCGATTTCGAAGACAGCGATTTTCGCAGGCCATCGCACGATTCACGCCAGGGGCAGCAGCCCTACCGCAAGCGCAAGTCGCTGCTGTCCGATCTGTTTGATTTCGATTGACACACTGCGCTCCAACAGTGTCATCTCTTGGGGGGCGAGGCCCCCTTTTTTTTAGGTTTTTTCGTTCTTGATCATGGATATCTTGCAGCTCCCTTTTCTAGGTCACGCCGTCTGGCTCTGGCTGGTGTTTGGCGGCGTGGTCGTCACTCTGCTTGCGCTCGATCTCGGGGTGTTGCACCGCGACGGTGGCGAGATCAGCGTGACGGAAAGTCTGTGGCTTTCGGCGGGCTATATCGCGGTCGCCCTGGTGTTCGGCGGCTGGCTGTGGTGGCAGGTGGGGCCGCAGCAGGGCATGGATTACTTCACCGCCTACGCCGTCGAGAAGAGCCTGTCGCTGGACAATGTGTTCGTGATCTCGCTGGTCTTTGCGGCCTTCGCCGTGCCGCGCCAGTACCAGCACCGGGTGCTGTTCTGGGGCATTCTGGGCGTGATCGTGATGCGGGCGCTGCTCATCGGCGCCGGCGCCACGCTGGTCCAGGAGTTCCACTGGATTCTCTACCTGTTCGCCGCCTTCCTCATCTACACCGGCGTGAAGATGCTGTGGGCGGCCGATCATGCGCCCGATCCGATGCGCAACCCGGTGCTGCGCCTGATTCGCCGCGTGGTGCCGGTGTCGGAGCAACTGCATGGCAACGCCTTCTGGGTGAAGCGGCCCGATGGACATGGGCGCATGCGCCGCCTTGCCACGCCCTTGTTCATGGCGCTGGTCACCGTGGAACTGGCCGATCTGGTGTTTGCCGTGGACAGCGTGCCCGCCGTCTTCGCGGTGACGGCCGACCCCTTCGTGGTCTACACGAGCAATATCTTCGCCATCCTGGGCCTGCGTGCGCTGTACTTTGCGCTGGCGGCCATCTTGCACCGCTTCGCCTATCTGAAGTACGCGCTGGCGCTGGTGCTGGTGTTCATCGGCGGCAAGATCATCGCGGCCGAGCTGGTGGGCAAGATCCCGTCGGCGATCAGCCTGGCGGTGACCTTCGGTCTGCTGGCCGCAGGTGTGCTGTTCTCGCTGTGGAAGACGCGCGGCGCGGTGGTAATCAAGCCTGCTGGGCAATGACCTCGAGCAGCGCGGCGCCATAGGTGTCGCGCTTCTTGTCGCCCACGCCGGAAATGCTGCGCAGGGCCTCCAGGCTGTCGGGGCGCGCCAGCGCGATGGCCTGCAGCGTGGCGTCGGGAAAGACCACATAGGCCGGCACCCCATGGTCCTTCGCCGTGGCCGCACGCCAGCTGCGCAGGTGGGCGAACAGTTCGGCGTCGGCGCTCGACATGGCTTGCATCGTCAGGCGCGTACCGGTCGAGGCGGTGCTGCCGCTGGCACTGCGCCGTCGGCGTTCCGAGCCGGGCTCGCGGTGCTTGAGATGGATGCGCTGCTGGCCCTTGAGCACGGCGCGGCTGGCGTCGGTGAGGTGCAGCACGTTGAAATGTGCGGCGTCCACCTCGACGACGCGCTGCGCGGCGAGCTGGCGCAGCAGCAGGCGCCAGTCGGTCTCGCTCAGGTCGGCCCCGATGCCGAAGGTGGACAGCGCGTGGTGGCTGTGGCGCTCGGTCTTTTCGGTGCGCTTGCCGCGCAGCACGTCGATGAGGTGGCTCGCCGCAAAGCTGGTGCCGCTGGCCTGGCGGCAGCGGTAGATGGTGGACAGCAGCTTCTGTGCCGACTCGGTGACGTCGATGAGTTGCGGCGGATTCAGGCAGTTGTCGCAGTTGCCGCAGGGCGAGCTGGATTCGCCGAAGTAGCCCAGCAGGCGCACGCGGCGGCAGTCGGCGGCCTCGGCGAGGGCGAGCATGGCGTCGAGCTTGGCGGTGGACAGGCGCTTGTAGGCATCGTCGGCCTCCGACAGTTCGATGAGCCGCCGCTGCTGCACCACGTCCTGCAGGCCGTAGGCCATCCAGGCGGTGGCGGGCAGACCGTCGCGCCCGGCGCGGCCGGTCTCCTGGAAATAGCCCTCGATGGACTTGGGCATGTCGAGGTGGGCGACGAAACGCACGTCGGGCTTGTCGATGCCCATGCCGAAGGCAATCGTCGCCACCATGACGATGCCGTCCTCGTCGAGAAAGCGCCGCAGATGGGCCGCGCGCGTGGCCGCGGGCAGACCGGCGTGGTAGGGCAGGGCGCGCAGCCCGTGGCCGGACAGCATCTCGGCCACCTCTTCCACCGTGTTGCGCGACAGGGCATAGACCACGCCGCAATCGAACGGATGCTCGGTGCGGATGAACTGCAGCAGCTGCGCGCGGCCGTCGCGCTTTTCCACCACGCGGTAGCGGATGTTGGGGCGGTCGAAACTGGAGACGAACTCGGTGCCGTCATGCAGCAAACGCTGCACGATCTCGTGCCGCGTGGGCTCGTCGGCGGTGGCCGTCAGGGCCACGCGAGGCACGTCGGGCCAGCGTTCGCGCAGCATCGAGAGCTGGCCGTACTCTGGGCGGAAATCGTGGCCCCATTGCGAGACGCAGTGCGCCTCGTCGATGGCGAACAGGGCGATGCGAAGCTCGTCGAGCAGGGCCAGGCCGGATTCGCTCAGCAGCCGCTCCGGCGCCATGTAGAGCAGGTCGAGCTCGCCCGCGCGCGCGGCGCGCTGCACGGCTCTAGCCTCGGCGGCGTCGAGCGTGGAGTTGAGGAAGGCGGCGCGCAGGCCCAGTTCGCGCAGCGCGGCCACCTGATCCTGCATCAGCGCGATCAGCGGCGAGACGACGATGCCCACGCCGCTGCGCAGCAGGGACGGAATCTGGAAACACAGCGATTTGCCGCCGCCCGTGGGCATGAGCACCAGGGCGTCGCCGCCCGCGACCACATGGTCGATGGCCTGGGCCTGCAAACTGCGGAACGCGGTATAGCCCCAGACGTGCTGCAGAGCGTCCAGGGCGGTGGGAAACTTCGAGGGCATGGGCGCCATTGTCGCTGCGCCGCCATGCAAGGGCCTGTTCACGCCATTTCTGTACTGCAGAAATAGCGTGACAGGCTCTGGCTCACTTGCGCATCAGCGTGGACTTGCCGAACAGACTTTCGATCAGATCGACGGCGACCTGCGCGGTGCGGTTGCGCTCATCGAAGGCGGGATTGAGCTCCACCACGTCGAGCGAGGCGAGCCGGCCCGTGTCGCAGATCATCTCCATGCAGAGCTGCGCTTCGCGGTAGGTGGGGCCACCGGGTACCGTGGTGCCCACGCCCGGTGCGATGTCGGGATCGAGGAAGTCGACATCGAAACTCACGTGCAGATGGGTGTCGTCGTCCAGACCCTCGAGCGCCCGGCGCATGGCGTCGCGCATGCCGTATTCGTCGATATAGCGCATGTCGAACACGTCCAGCCCGGCGCGGTGGACCAGCCGCTTCTCCTCGGCGTCGACGCTGCGAATGCCGATCTGGCGGATGCTGTTGGGCTGGAGCTGCGGCGCCGGGCCGCCCAGCGTGGTCAGGGCCTGCGGACCGTTGCCGCAAAGGCAGGCTACGGGCATGCCGTGGATGTTGCCGGTGGGGGTGACGGTATGCGTGTTGAAGTCGGCATGCGCGTCGAGCCACAACACGCGCAGCTTGCGGCCCTTTGTGCGGCAATGCTGCGCCACCGCGCTGAGCGAGCCGATGGCCAGACAGTGGTCGCCGCCCAGCAGAATGGGCAGGGCGTCGGCCCGCAAGGCCTCGCCCACGGCCTGATGCACCGCGGCATTCCAGGCGATCACTTCGGGCAGGTGCCGATAGCCTTCGACCGGAGGCTGCCACGGATTTTGCGGGCCGACGAGATTGCCGGTGTCATGCACCGTCAGGCCCTGGCCGCGCAGGGCTCGGTCGATCCCGGCCACGCGCAGGGCCTCGGGGCCCATGGAGGCGCCACGGTCGCCGGCGCCGATATCGGTTGGCGCGCCAATGAGATGGACGAGGTTGGGTGGAGTCATTCTGACGCCTCGGTCCCGGCGTCTTCCTGGGGAGACTCCAGCTCGAACGCCTGCGTCAGCACCGTCCAGGCCTGCTCTGCGGTTTCGACGAAGTGAAACAGATGCACGTCTTCCGGGGAGATCATGCCGGTTTCCACGAGAAAGTCGAAGTTGATCAGCTTGCGCCAGAACGACTCGCCGAACAGCAGGATGGGGCGGCGGCGCACCTTGCTGGCCTGGGTGAGGGTGAGCACCTCGAACAGCTCGTCGAGCGTGCCGAAACCGCCGGGAAAGCACACCAGCGCCACCGAGCGCATGAGGAAGTGCATCTTGCGCAGCGCGAAGTAGTGGAACTGGAAGCACAGTTCCGGCGTGATGTAGGGGTTGGGATACTGCTCGTGCTGCAGCACGATGTTCAGGCCGACGCTCTTGCCATGGGCTTCGAACGCGCCGCGGTTGCCCGCCTCCATGATGCCCGGCCCGCCTCCGGTGACGACCACCAGCGGCGCATCGGCGTCGCAGGTGGCGCGGGTGACGATGGTGGCGAAGCGCCGCGCCTCCTCGTAGTAGCGCGACATGTCGAGCTGCATGCGCGCACGCGCCACGGCGGCATCGTCGTCCCTGGCCATGGCCTCGGTCAGACGCTGCTGCGCCACGTCGCGGGGGAGGACGCGCGCGCTGCCGAAGATGACGATGGTCGATTCGATGCCGTGCTCGGTCTGGATCAGCTCGGGCTTGAGCAGTTCGAGCTGCATGCGCACCGCGCGCATCTCCTCGCGCAAGATGAACTCGGTGTCGGTGAACGCCAGCTTGTAGCTGCTGCCCGGCTGATCGTAGGGCGAGGGTTCTTTGGCCACGAGCGCGGCATCTTCACCCGCGCTGGGGAAGTTGCGGTCGGTGAGATGGCTGCGCTTGTGGCGCAAGAGGCGTTGTTTGTTCATGTTTCAAGCATAGCGAATGGAGGGTGGCACCGCAGGGCGAGCGCCGGACGGATCGGAAAGGAGATGTTTCGCGGCGCCGCGGTCGTTACGTTTTCAAACGGCATTGCACGGAGGTTCGGCATAAAACCCATCTACCAAAACATCAACAGGAGACACACATCATGTCGAGCGTTCAGATCGGTCAGGCCCCACATGCCTCCAGGCCGGGAAAAAGCATCCGCAAGGCGGCGGGAATCTGGAGCCTGCTGTTCGCCAGTCTCACGGCCATCATCGGGTCGGGCTGGCTGTTCGCGCCGCTCACGGCCGCCACGCAGGCCGGACCGGCCAGCACCCTGTCCTGGGCCATCGGCGGTGCGGCCATTCTGGTGCTGGCCTTCGTCAATGCCGAGCTCACCAGTTCGTTTCCGGGCATGGGGGCGGTCATCACCTTTCCCAAATTGAGCCACGGCCACCTGGCAGCGGCCGTCGTGAGCTGGGTGGTGTTTCTCGGCTATGTCACCGTCGCTCCGGCGGAGGTGCTGGCCGTGGTGACCTACGCCAACAACTACCTGCCGGGCTTGGTCGATGCCAAGACCTCGCTGCTCACCGACGAAGGCATGGCCATCAGTGTCGTGCTGCTGGGCGTGTTCATCCTCATCAACGCCTGGGGCGTGCGCGCCCTGCTGCGGCTGGGCAACACGCTGATGATCTGGAAGCTCATCATCCCGGTTCTGGCCATCGTGGCGCTCATGGTCTCGTCCTTCCATACGGGCAACTTCACCGCGCACGGCTTTGCGCCCTTCGGCCTGCAGGGCACCATTGCCACGATCGCAACCTCGGGCATCGTGTTCAGCTATCTGGGTTTCCGCCAGGCCATCGAGCTGTCGGGTGAGGCCACCAATCCGCAGCGCGACGTGCCGATCGCCATCATCGGCTCGGTGCTCATCGCCGCGGCGATCTTCATCGGGCTGGAGGTGGCGCTGATCGGCGCGGTGAGCCCGGCCGACATCGCGCAGGGCTGGGACAAGCTGCACTTCACCGGGGTGTCGGGTCCGTTCGCCGGGCTGGCGGTGATTTTGGGCATGAGCTGGCTGGCCATCCTGCTCTATATCGACGCGGTGGTGTCCCCGGCGGGCACCGGGCTGGTGTACGGCGGCACCACCGCGCGCGTGGTCTACGCCACCGGCAAGGACGGCCTGTCCACGCCCTGGTTCGCCAAACTCAACAAGCATGGAGCGCCATCCACCGGGCTGTGGATCACCTGGATCGTGGGCATTCTGTTCTTCCTGCCTTTTCCGTCGTGGCAGAAGATCGTGACCTTCATCTCCTCGGCCACGGTGCTGGGTTACGGTATCGGCCCGGTGGCGCTCATGACGCTGCGGCGCAGCCTGCCGCTGGGCACCTATCCGCGCCCCTACACCCTCAAGGGCGCCGGGCTGTGGGCGCCGCTGGCGTTCATCGTGTCCAACTTCATCATCTATTGGTCGGGCGCCGGTACCGACAACTTCCTGTTCGGCGGCCTCGCCATCATCTTCGTGCTGTTCACGCTCTACCAGGCCGCAACCCATGGCGGCAAGCTGAGCCATCTGCAGTGGAGAGGTGCCTGGTGGCTGGCGCCTTATTTCTTCGCCATGTGGCTGGTGACCTATCTCGGGCCGAAGGATCTCATCGGCGGCACGGGCCTGCTGACGTTCTATCAGGGCATGGTCGTGGTGGTCATCATCAGCATCGCCATCATGGCGCTGGCCGTGGCCAGCGGGCTGCCCGAGCCGGAAGAAGCGCGCGAGATGATCGCACTGACCGGCCGGACGCGAGGCTGAGGCGAAGCGGCCCTGGCGCAGGCCGCACCCGGCGGCCTGCGTCGTGCGTTCAGCTCACTTTCTTCTTGAGCAGACCCAGCAGCACGGCGCTGACCGCGGTGCCCACGACCAGGGCCAGCACGTACATGCCCAGATGCGAGACGGCATTCGGAATGGGCAGGACGAACACGCCGCCGTGCGGCACCCGCAACTGCACGGCGGCCACCATCGAGATCGCCCCGGCAATGGCCGAGCCGATCATATTGGCCGGGATGACGCGCAGCGGGTCTCGCGCCGCGTAGGGAATGGCCCCTTCGGTGATGAACGAAAGGCCGAGCAGGCCGGTGGCACCCCAGGCCTCGCGTTCATCCACGGTGAAACGGCTGGGGAACAGCCGCGTCGCCAGGGCCACGGCCAGAGGCGGCGTCATGCCCGCGGCCATCACCGCGGCCATGGGGGTGAAGATCTGGCTGGCGAGCAGGCCCGTGGCGAAGGTGTAGGCCGCCTTGTTCACCGGGCCTCCCATGTCGAAGGCCATCATCGCGCCCAGCAGCAGGCCGAGCAGGATGGCGCTGGCGCCCTGCATGCTCTTGAGCCAGTCGGTGAGGAAGGCCAGTGCCTGCGCCACCGGCGTGCCGACCACGTAGATCATCAGCAGACCGGTCAGCAGGGTGCCCAGCAAGGGCAGGATGAGCACGGGCTTGAGCCCCTCGACATGCCGGTTGAGCTTGAGATGCCGGTTGAACCAGTCGGTGCCATAGCCCGCGATAAAGCCCGAGACGATGCCGCCCAGAAAGCCCGCGCCGATGGACGACGCGATCATGCCGCCGATCATGCCGGGCGCAATGCCTGGGCGGTCGGCAATCGAGTAGGCGATGTAGCCCGACAGCGCCGGCACGATGAGCGCGAACGCCGCCTTGGCGCCGATCTGGAACAGCTCGTAGCCCAGCGTGCCCGCATGTTCGGGCTTGAACACATAGATGCCGCCCAGCGCGAACGACAGGGCGATGAGCAGGCCGCCGGCCGTGATGAAGGGCAGCATGAACGACACGCCGGTCATCAGGTGTTTGTAAGGCCCGGCCCGCAGCACGGCGGCCTTTTCGCGCTTGGCCGAAGGGTCTAAGCCGCTGCTGCCTGCAGGGTTCAATACCTGCGCCTCGGTCAGCGCGCGCCTGATCAGGGCCTGGCCGTCGTGGATCGCGGGCTTGGTGCTGGTCTGCAACACACGCTTGCCGCCGAAGCGCGACAGATCGACCTGCCGGTCCGCGGCGATCAGCACCACGTCGGCCTGCGCGATGTCGTCGTCGCTGAGCGTGTTCTGCGAACCCACCGAGCCCTGGGTCTCGACCTTCACGACATGGCCCAGCGCCTTGCCGGCCTGCTCGATGGCTTCGGCGGCCATGAAGGTGTGGGCGATGCCGGTAGGACAGGAGGTGATGGCCACGATGCGCGCGGCCGCCGTCTTGGCCTGCGCCGGTGCTGCGGGCGTCGCGGTGGATGGCGGCTGCAGGGCGCGGCTCAACACCGCGTCGGCGTTGGCCAGCACCTCGTCCAGCGTGGCGCCGACGCGGTGCAGGCCTGCCATGCGCGGGTCGTGGGCATCGGTCTCCCCGATGGCCAGCCAGAGGCCTCCAGCGGCCGTCTGGCTGCGCGACAAGGGGTTGAGCACGCCCTCGGTGGTACGGACCTCGATTTCGAGGGTTTGATGTCGCTTTGCGGCAGCCTGGCGCAAAGCCTCGGCGGCGAGCACACCGGCAACGGTGCGCTCGTCGGCCGCGATGGTGGCGAATAGCGATGGCATGCGGGTCTCCTGTGTTGTTGTGATCGGTTGGCGTCAGTCCAGAGCCTGAACGCGCACTTGTGCTGCGAGGGCCTCGACACGGCTGCGCGTGCCCAGGTTGGGGCCGATCTGGCCGAGCTTGCTGTAGGCGAAGGCGGCACCCAGCCGGGCCATGCGGTCTGGCGCGGCGGCTTCCGACAGCGCGGCGACGATGCCGGCCACCATGGCGTCGCCCGCGCCGACCGTGCTGGCCGGGCGGATCGCGGGAAGGCTGGCATGCAGGGTGGCGTCGGCGGTGATGAACAGGGCGCCGTCGGCTCCCATCGACACGACCACCTGTTCGAGACCTCGGCCCAGCAGCGACCTGGCGGTGGCGACGATGTCGGCCGCTTCGGGCAGGGGTTTGTCCGCCCAGGCTTCGAGTTCGGCGCGATTGGGCTTGATCACCGTGGGCCGTCTGTCAGCGGCCAGCGCCTCGCGCAGCGGCGCGCCGCTGGTGTCGAGCACGGTGCGCATGCCGCGCGCGCCGAGCCTGCTGATCAGTGCGGCATAGGTGTCGGCGGGAAACCCGGCGGGCAGGCTGCCCGCCAGCACCACCGGGCTCTGCGCGTCGGCGCGGTGCAGCACCTGGTGCTCAACGGCTTGCAGCAAGGCGGCGGGGGCCTCGGCGCCGGGCAGGTTGATGTCGGTGGTCTCGTGAGGATCGACCAGCTTGATATTGGTGCGGGTCAGGCCCGGATGGCGGCTGAAGGCATCGGTGATGCCCTTGGCCGCAAACAGGGCCTTGAACACCGCGTCATTGCCTTCGCCCAGCAATCCGGTGGCGGTCACGGCCTGCCCCCAATCGGCCAGACAACCCGCCACCATCACGCCTTTGCCGCCGGCGTCGAACTGCGCCGTGCGGGCGCGATGCACCTGGCCGGGATGCAGCGCGTCGAGAAAAATGGTTTCGTCGATCGCAGGGTTGAGCGTGACGGTGATGACCGGCGAGGCCGCGGTGTTCATGCGGCCTCCACCGACAGCGCGCGCACCGCCTGGGCCGACGATGCGGCCAGCGCGCGTTCGGCCAGCAGGCGCAGCTCCGCCAGGGTGCTGCTTCGCAGTCGGGCTTTCACGGCGGGAATGTCGCGGGGCGTCATCGACAGTTCATCCACCCCCAGGCCGGTGAGCAGCGCCGCGCCGAAGGGGTCGCCCGCCAGGCCACCGCAGACGCCGACCCAGCGGCCGTGCCGCGCCGCGCCTTCCACCGTGGTGCGGATGAGGCGGAGCACGGCGGGGTGCAGGCTGTCGGCCAGGGGGGCGAGGTCGGGGTTCTGCCGGTCCATGGCCAGGACGTACTGGGTGAGGTCGTTGGTGCCGATGGAGAAAAAGTCCACATGGGCGGCGAGCGCATCGGCCTGAAGGGCAGCGGCCGGCACCTCGATCATGATGCCCAGCGGAACCCGCGGGGCGTTGAGCTCCACGCGCAGACGCTCGCACACGGCGCGCAGGGCGAGCACCTCCTCCACGCTGGTGATCATGGGGAACATGATGGACAGATCGCCACCGTCCCTGGCGGCGCGGTAAAGCGCGCGCAATTGCGGTTCGAGCAGATCGGTGCGGCGCAGCAGCAGCCGGGCGCCGCGCACGCCGAGAAAGGGGTTGGCCTCCTGCGGCAGATGCAGGTGGGCCACCTGCTTGTCGCCGCCGATGTCGAGTGCGCGCACGATCAGCGGACGCGGCCCCAGTGCCTCGATCATGCCGCGATAAGTGGCGAGCTGGGCGTGTTCGTCGGGCGACTCGCCGCGTTCCAGGAAAAGGAATTCGGTGCGCATCAGCCCCACGCCTTCGGCGCCTTCGTCCAGCGCCATGGGCACCTGGCTGGGCAGGTTCACGTTGGCGCCTATGGCCACGGTGTGGCCGTCCTTCAGGCGCGCGGGCTGGCTGCGCTCGGCTTTCTGCGCGGCGCGCCGCCCGGCCTCGGCGGCAATCCAGCCCTGCGCCGAAGCGAGGTCGGCCGGGCTGGGGTCGAGATAGAGCTTGCCGCCCACGCCGTCGAGCACGGCGGTCGCGCCGCCTTGCAGTGCCAGCAGGGCGCCGCCCGCGCCGACCAGGGCCGGCAGACCCAGGGTGCGGGCGAGAATGGCGGTGTGCGAGGTCGGGCCGCCCTGGGCGATGGCCAGCCCGACGACGCGGCTCATGTCGATGGCGGCGGTGTCGGAGGGCGTCAGGTCGTCGGCGACGAGGATGCAGGGCTGCTCGGGCAGGTCGCGCAGATGGCCGAGTTGCAGCGAGGGCTCCAGCTGCGCCAGCACCCGGCGGCCGACATCGCGCAGATCGGTGGCGCGCCCGGCGAGCACCGGGTTGCCCAGCGCGGCGAGCCTGCAGGCCATGCGTTCCACGGCGTTGTTCCACGACCAGCCCACGCCGTGGCCTTCGACCAGGATCTGGCAGGTCAGGGTGATGAGGTCGCTGTCCTTGAGCAGTTCGCGCTGGGCCTTGAAGATGCGGGCCTCGGCCTCGCCCAGGCGGCGGGCGGTATCGTCGGCCAGGGCCGCGAGCTGCTGGTCGGTGACGAGCAGGGCGTGATGCAGCAGGTCGGCGCCCTGATCGAGCGGCACGGGCAGATCGGGAATCTGCAGGTCGGCGGGCGCCAGCACGTGCAGCCGACCGACCGCCAGGCCCGGGCTCGCGGGCAGGCCGTGCACCACGCCGGGCGCGCCGGGCGGAACCCAGGCACCGGCGATGGGTGCGGCGGGCATCGCCGCGCGTTCGGCGTCGGCGCGTTCCTGTGCGGTGAGGCTGTCGAGCACCTGGCGGAAGCGCTGCAGGGCCTCCTGTGCCCCCTCTCCATCGGCCGACAGCCGCAGGGTGTCGCCCTGGCGCAGCCCCAGGCTGAGCAGGCCGACGAGGTTGCGGGCGTCGGCGGTGTCATCGCCGTGACGCACCTGCAGCCGCACGCCGGAACGCCGCGCCGCCTCGACCCACTGCGAGGCCGGACGCGCGTGCAGACCGGCGGGGTAGGGCAGCATCCAGTCCAGGGCGTGCGCCAGGTCGGTGGCCGGTGTGCCCGGCGCTGGCGCGGCCTCGTCGCCCAGCGCCAGAACCAGATCGGAGGCCTGGGTGGTGACGAACAGCGCGGCCATGCGGCTGTCGTCCTGGATCAGGCGGGTCAGTCGCCGCAGCAGGGTGATGTGGCTGTCGGACTTGGCTGCGATCGCCACGACCAGCCGTGCGTGCTGGCCCGGATTCCATTCGACGCCCTGCGGCACCTGCAGGATGGCGATGCCGTCGCGCAGCACCAGGTTGCGGTCCTGTCCCAGTCCGTGGGGGATGGCCACGCCGTGACCGAGAAAGGTGTTGGCCACTTTTTCGCGCTCGAGCACGCTGGCGGTGAAACCCGGCGCCACGCAGCCGTCGGCGCTGAGCAGCTGGCAGGCTTCGCGGATCGCGTCCTCCTTGCTTGCAGCATGGGCGCCCAATCGGATGCGCGCTTCGGACACCAGGTCTTCGGGGGACGTTGCAGCCATCTTCATCTCCTGTCGTTGTGGCTGAAATGATAACGATTACATTCGATGTTTCAAGGCCGATCTCTGCGTAATAACCCGTATGCTCCGGGAAAATTCCTGGAGTCTTGGCTAAGATGGACCTAAATCAAGACTTGAATCCGCTTAAACAATGATGACGATTTCAGATGGCTACCAGCTCCAGCATTAAGGACGTGGCCCGAGTGGCCGGCGTTTCGGTGGCGACCGTGTCGCGTGCGCTCAGCGGCAGTACGGTGGTCAGCCCTGAGCTCACCGCCCGCATTCAGGCCGCCATTCGTGAAACCGGCTATCGCCCCAATCTGTCGGCCCGGCGTCTGCGCTCGCGCGACTCGGGCACCATCGGCCTGATCGTGGCCGATATCCGCAATCCTTTTTTCACCGCGGTCAGCCGCGCGGTGGAGGACGAGGCCTACCGCTTGGGGCTGCGCGTCATTCTGTGCAACACCGATGAGAACCCCGACAAGGAGGCCATGTACCTCAACCTCATGGAGGAAGAGCGGGTGACGGGCGTGATCTTCGCGCCCACGCGCCAGACGGCCGACCAGCTCGCGCTGCAGCCATGGAGCTTTCCGCTCGTGCTGATCGATCGCGTCAGCACGCGGGGCGGGCACGACGCGGTGGCGCTCGACAACGCGGCCGCGAGCGGCATGCTGGTCGAGCATCTGCATGCACAAGGCTATCGGCACATTGCCGGCGTGTTCGGCAACGCCAGCAGCAGCGGCGTCGAGCGGCACGACGGCTACGTGTCGGCCATGTTCCGCCTCGGCCTGGAGCCGCGCTCGATGTTCGTCCCGCCGCAGGCGCTGGCGGCCGAGCAGGCCGCGTTGCAATGGCTGGGCGAAGCGGCCCGCCCCGATGCACTCATCGCCAGCAATGGCCTGCTGCTCATGGGGCTGGTGAGGGCGGTGCGGCAGGCCGGGTTGGCGCTGGCGCGCGAGGTCGCCGTGGCCGGGTTCGACAACGAGAGCTGGACCGAGATCGTCGAGCCCGGTCTGACCGTGATCGAACAGCCGGTGGACGCCATCGGCCGCAACGCCATGATGCTGCTTGCCGCGCGTCTGAAAGATCCGGCGCTTCCGGCCCGCAAGCTGCTGCTCAGCGGGCGCTGCATCGCGCGGGGGTCTACCGACCGAGGGGCGCGTTCGGCGTTGCCCCCTAACCCTGCCGCCGGTTGAAGTCGATCTGTTCGTAGAACGACCGTTTGGCCTCGTACATCTGCTGATCGGCGCGGTTGATGGCCGTTTCCAGGCGCTCGCCAGTCGCGCGGGTGGCCATGCCCATGGAGAAGCTGAGCCGGGGGGATTGATGGAACTGGTTGTTCAGATCGACGAGTTCGAGCAGGTGCTGGCTCAGGGCGCGGGTGGCGGCGGCGTCGAGATCGGGCAGCAGCAGCACGAATTCGTCGCCGCCCACGCGCGCGGCGACCTGCGGCTTGTCCACCAATTTGCCGAGCACCTCGCCGGCCCGGCGCAGCAGGCCGTCGCCCGCGGCGTGGCCCAGGTCGTCGTTGACGGACTTCAGGCCGTTGAGGTCGAGCATGATGACGCTGATCGGGCTGGCGTCCTTGCGCTCCAGACGGTTGATTTCGTCGGCAAAGAACGTACGGTTGCGCAGACCGGTGAGCACGTCGTGATTGCCGAGGTATTCGAGATAGGCCTCGGCCTTCTTGCGCGCGGTGATGTCGGTGAGCGAGACCAGCACCAGCGCCCAGTCGTGCTCATGCCCGGGCATCACGGCGAACTGCATGAGAGCATTGATCGGCTGGCCGTTGAGGTGATAGTTGACGACCTCGCGCTGCTGCGTGAGCTTGCCGTTCCACAGATCGATGAGCTGATCGGCGAAAGGCACGCGCATGTCGTCGCGGAACACATGCTGCAGATGACGCAGCAGATGCGCCCGGTCGGCGGCGCCCACCAGGTCGAGGGTTTGCTGGTTGACATCGAGCACGCGGATCTCCTGCATGCAGCGGTCGATGAATTCCGGGTGAACGCGCAGAAAGGTGGTGAAGTCGGTGATGCCCTGCGTGCGCAACAGCTCCAGCAGATTGCGCACCGCGCTGAAGTCTTCCACCCACAGCGATACGGGCGAATGCTCGAAGAGCCCGCGGGCGTATTGCTCGCTGGCGTGCAGGCGGCGTTCGGCGCGCAGCCGGTCGGTGAGGTCTTCGATCGAGAACAGCACGCGGCTCCAGCTTGCCTCGTAGCCAGGCAGGACATGCGCGTTGAGCTGGATGTCGAGGCGGCGCTCGCCGAGGGTGTAGTTGACCGTCTGGCTGCTGTAGCGGGTGGCGCCGTTCCAGAGCTGCACCAGTTCCTCCAGATGTTCGCGGTGCATGTCGTCGCGGAACACGCGGTCGAGATTGGCCACCAGATGATCCAGGTCGCGGGCCTCGAACAGTTCGAGGGTGCGGCGGTTGACCTGCAGCACCTTGATACGCGCCGAGCACTCGGCCACGCGGCTGGGTTCTTCTTGCAGCCAGGCGCGCAGATCACTGACGCCCTGGGCTCGCCACTGCTCGAACAACGCTCGCAGGGCGCTGAAATCCTCCACCCACAGCGAAACCGGCGCGAGTTCGAACAGATCGGCGAGGTTGTCCTGGTGCAGGGTTTGGGCGGTCATGACGGGGCGTGTGGTTCTCGATTGGAGGGGCGGATTTTAGGAAGCGTTCCCCCACCGGCGGCGTGAGGTAGCCCACGGAAACGCGGACTGGCGTGAACTTTTTCCGGTTTACCCCCGGTAACAGTGCCTACGCGCATGAACCGATAGGCTAAGCCTCGATGCCCGCAGGTGAGCCGGGTGAGCAGGAGGAACAGCAATGCAGTACCGACAATTGGGCGCTGACGGGCCGGATGTCTCGGCTCTCGGCCTGGGATGCATGGGAATGTCCGAATTTTACGGACAGGGCGACGATGCCGAATCGGTCGCCACCCTTCACCGCGCACTCGATCTCGGCGTGAACTTTCTTGACACGGCCGATATGTACGGCGTAGGGCGTAACGAAGCGTTAATCGGCCGTGCCATTGCCGGACGTCGCGACACCGTGTTTCTGGCCACCAAATTCGGCAATATGCGCGGGCCGAATGGCGAATTCCTGGGCGTGAACGGCCGCCCCGAGTATGTGCGGGCATGCTGCGAGGCCAGCCTGAAACGCCTGGGCGTGGACGTCATCGACCTCTATTACCAGCACCGCGTCGACCCAAACGTGCCGATCGAGGAGACCGTGGGCGCCATGGCCGATCTGGTGCGCGCGGGCAAGGTGCGGTATCTGGGCCTGTCCGAAGCGGCGCCGGCGACGCTGCGTCGGGCGCATGCCGTGCATCCGATCTCGGCCCTGCAATCGGAGTATTCGCTCTGGTCGCGCGACCCCGAAGGCCTGCTGCTCGACACGGTGCGCGAACTGGGCATCGCCTTTGTCGCCTACAGCCCGCTGGGACGTGGATTTCTCACGTCGCAGATCAAATCGCTCGACGATCTGCCCGAAGACGACTGGCGCCGTCGCTCGCCGCGATTTCAGCCCGAGACCTTTGCGCGCAATCTTCGCCTGGCCGAGACGGTGCGGCAGATGGCCGAAGCCAAGAACTGCACGCCAGCGCAATTCGCGCTCGCGTGGCTGCTGGCCCAGGGCGATGATGTGATCGCCATTCCGGGCACCAAACGGCGCCGCTATCTGGAGGAGAACGTCGGCGCTCTGCGGGTGCGGCTGAGCACGGCCGACCTCATCCGCATTCATCAGGCGGTGCCACCTGGTGCCGCCAGTGGCGAGCGTTACACGGAAGACGGCATGCAGGCTGTCAACCGCTGAGCCGTTCGGCGGTGATTCTTCGATACAACACAGGAGGATGCTTCAGAGAGACGGTGTGAGGGTAAGTCGGTAACATCTTGACATTCCAGAATAAAAAGCCCGACCCCAAGTTCACATGCCAGCCTCCCCGCTTCCGGACGCCGCCATCCTCCAGGCCCTGACCGGGTCGAACCGCCCCCTGCCTTCGCCCAGCGCGGTGGCGCTTGAGCTCATGCGCGCGCTGGAACGGCGGGACATGGGTATGCGTGATATCGCCCAGATCGCTCGCAAAGACCTGGCTTTGGTAGCGCGCATGATCCAGCTGGCCAACTCGGCCATCTTCGCAGGCATGCGACCGGCGGTCGCCATTGAAGAGGCGGTCCTTCGTATTGGTACCGGCGGTCTCGCACGGCTGGCCATTGCCCTCTCGTTGATGCAGGCCAGCAAGGCGGTTCACATCGAGGGTTTCGATCTGCGAAGGTTCTGGATGACGTCCATCCAGCGCGGTCTGGTGTTTCAGCATCTCTCTCGCCGGGTGGGCAAGATGCCCAGTGCCGAGGCGTTCAGCCTGGGCCTGCTGGCCGATGTGGGGCAACTCTCCATGGCCGTGGGGTTGGGGACGGACTCGGTGGCGGCGCCCGCAGGGCCTGCGCCCGAGGTCCTGCTGCAGCGGCAGGTTGATCGATACGGCTTCAATCAGTGCGACGCCAGTGCCGTGCTGCTGGCCCACTGGGGCTTTCCGTCCGTGCTGGCGCAAGCCGTGCGCGCCCGGCCCCTGGCGGACTCTCCCGGGTCGACCCGGGAGGATCAATTGACCGAATGCGTGGCGCTCAGCCGCAGCCTGCAACTGTGCCCCGATGACGCGGCGCCCGATGCCAGTCTGATGCGCCGACTTGCCGAGCATCTCGAACTGAGCGAGACCGATTTGCAGGGCGTGCTGGCCAGTGCCGCACAGGACATGGCCAGCATGGCCGCCGTGTTCGAGATGAAGCTCGAACAAGCCGAGGTCGATGCCGAGTTCGACCGTCTCAGGCGCGCGCTGGCGACGCCCTTGCTGCTCGACGATCCGGTGGCCGATCAGGTGCTGGTCGTATCGCTCGACGCGGCCTTGCGCGCGGGCTTGCGCCAAGTGCTCGAAGGGGCGGGACACGCGGTGGTGGAGGCGACCTCCTCGGCGGATGCGATGGATGTTCTGCAGGTCCAGGGCTCGCGGGTCGTCGTGCTCGACTGGGCCGACGGAGCGTCGATGGTCGCGCTTTGCCGCAGTCTGCGCGCGGAGCTGGGGCCGCGGGTGTATCTGCTGGCCTTGTCGCGCGGCATGGATCAGTCCTCGGTGCTGAGCGCCCTGGACGCCGGAGCCAACGACGTGCTTTTTGCCCCGGTTCTGCCGCAGATGTTGATTGCCAAAGTACAGACCGGCGCGCGTGCCACGCGGGTGTTGGCTGCTGCCGAGGCCGAGCGGGGTCATAGCCTGCGCACCCTGCGCACGCTGGAGCAGCGCAATGCCGAGTTGCTGCAGGCTGCAGGCACCGACGAGTTGACCGGGCTGGGCAACCGCCGCGCGCTCGATGCGTTCTTGCCGCCCATCTTCGCGCAGGCCCTCAGCGAGGGTCATGGGCTGGCCTGCCTCATGTTCGATCTCGACGAGTTCAAGGTCATCAACGACCGGTTGGGACATGATGTGGGCGATCAGGCCCTGCGCGCCGTGGGCCGTGTGCTGCGCCAGCAGTCGCGCGGCATGGATTTTGTCGCCAGGGTTGGCGGCGAAGAGTTTCTGATGCTCTGCCCGCAAACGACGGAAGAGGCCGCGCTGCGCGTGGCCGAACGCATTCGCGCCGCCATTGCCGTGCCCCACGCCGAGCTGCCGCCGTTGTCGATCAGCGTGGGCGTTGCCGTGGGCGCCGCGGGTTATGCCGACGCGGCCGCCCTGATCAGGGCGGCCGATCAGGCGCTGCTCCAGGCCAAGCGATTGGGGCGGAACCGGGTGTGCATCGCCCCTTCCTCGAACGCGGCGGCCGGTTAGGCGGCCGCCAGGCCGGGCGGGCCTGTCCGCCGGTTCAGCGTGAATGCGCCGGGCGCTGCGCCGACTTGGGGCGAAAGGCCGCGCAGATGGCGGGATCGGTCTCCAGATAGGGCCCGCCGATCAGGTCGATGCAATACGGCACGGCCGCGAAAAGCCCAGGCACCAGCGTCTGCCCGTCGGTCTGCCGCAGGCCTTCAAGAGTCTCGGCGATCGATTTGGGTTGCCCGGGCAGGTTGATGATCAGTGTTCTGGCGCGAATCACGGCGGTCTGGCGCGAAAGAATGGCCGTGGGCACATAGTGCAGGCTGATGCGCCGCATTTGCTCGCCAAAGCCGGGCATCTCCTTGTCGGCCACGTCCAGCGTGGCCTCGGGTGTGACATCGCGGGGCGCGGGGCCGGTGCCGCCCGTGGTCAGCACCAGGTCGCAATGCACGGCGTCCACCAGTTCGCAAAGCGTGTTGGCAATCTGCAGGCGGTCATCGGGGATGAGGCGCTCGACATAGGTCACAGGGTTGCGCAGCGCCCGGCCCAGCCAGTCGCGCAGGGCGGGCAGCCCCTTGTCTTCGTAGACGCCGGTACTGGCGCGATCGCTGATCGACACCAGGCCGATCCGCACGGTGTCGAAGGAGGGTTCAGAAGCGGGGGAGGGGTTCATCATCGGCGGGATGGCTCGGGGTGTCGTGCGCCGCGATGGCGGATTTGACGAACTGAAAGAGCTGGCGTGTCAGCCGCGGGGGCTTGTCCACGCCGATCTCGGCGCGTGCGCCGCGCACCAACTGGCGCAACTGCTGGGCATCGGTGCCCGGAAATTTGTCGAGGAATTCGGTCTGCGCGCCGTCGTTGGCGAGCAGGGTGTCGCGCCAGCGTTCCAGGGCATGCATGCGCGCCACGCTGGCCCGGTCGTCCTGGGTGGCGGCGGCAATGATGGCGCGTACCGCGTCGGCATCGGTCGAGCGCATCAGCTTGCCGACGTACAGGGTCTGACGCTTGCGTCCGCCGTGCGCGGTGATGCGCTGGGCTTCGAGCACCGCGTCGCGCAGCGGCTCGGGCAGATCGGCCTGGCGGATGATGTGTGTCGGCAGGCCGATGAGCTGTTCGCCCAGGGCTTGGAGCGCAAGCATGTCGCGCTTGACCTGGCTTTTGCTCGGCGGACGGTCGTCGGGTGGATCAAAGGCAGAGTCGATGGGGCGATGCGGGAATTTCATGGCTCTTATTATCCGTTGACTTCATGCGCGCCCGTGCCGCCTGCCCATCCCGGACAGCGCGGCGGGCCGCCCAAAAGGAATGCCATATCGTGGGACGTTTCGCCTACAGCAAATCACAGTTTCAGGATCTCGCCCAGCAAGCGCTAGCCCAGGCGCGCAAGGCCGGGGCGTCGGATGCCCAGGTCGAGGTGTCGGAAGGGCAGGGCATGTCGGTCGGCGTGCGCAGCGGCCAGATCGAGAACGTGGAGCACAACCGCGACAAGAGCCTGTCCATCACCGTGTATGACGGCCAGCGTCGAGGCCACGCCAGCACCTCCGATTTTTCGGCCGAAGCCATCGCTCGAACCGCCCAGGCGGCCTTCGACATCGCCCGCTACACCGCGGAGGACGACTGCGCGGGGCTGCCCGATGTCGAGCAACTGGCGATTGGCCAGACCGCTCCGTCCCTCGATCTCTATCACCCCTGGGATCTGACGCCGCAGGCCGCGGCCAAACTGGCCTTGCGCGCGGAGAGGGCCTCTTTCGCAGTGGATCCGCGCATTCAGAACAGCGAGGGCGCCAGCGTCTCGGCGCAGGAGTCGCACTTCGTTTTGGCCAATAGTCGAGGCTTCTGCGATGGCTATGCCACCTCCTCGCACAGCCTGTCTTGCGCGCCGATTGCCGGGCGCGGCGATGACATGCAGCGCGACTACTGGTGGACATCGGAGTGCGACCCTGCCGACCTGGCCTCCCCCGAGGCTGTGGGGCGTTACGCGGCCGAGCGCGCCTTGTCGCGGCTGAAGGCGCGCAAGCTCTCGACGCGCAAGTGTCCGGTGTTGTTCGAGTCGCCGCTGGCCTCCGGCCTGATCGGCAGCTTCACCCACGCCATCAGCGGCGGGGCGCTGTATCGCCAATCCTCCTTTCTGCAGGGCAGTCTGGGGCAGCAGGTCTGGGCCGACCACATCGATCTGATCGAAGATCCCGACCTGCCCAAGCGCCGCGGCAGTTCTCCGTTCGACAGCGAAGGCGTGGCCACCCGCAAGCGCACCCTGGTGGAAGGCGGCGTGGTGCAGGGCTATCTGCTCGGCACCTACTCCGCCCGCAAGCTGGGCCTGCAGACCACGGGCAATGCCGGCGGCGCGCACAATCTGAGCCTGCGCAGCCGACTCACGCATCCCAAGGACGATCTGCGCGCCATGCTGCGCAAGCTGGGTACCGGGCTGTTCGTCATCGAACTGATGGGTCATGGGGTCAACTACGTCACCGGCGACTATTCGCGCGGGGTCATGGGGTTCTGGGTGGAAGGCGGCAAGATCCGTTATCCCGTTCAGGAGATCACGATCGCGGGCAATCTGCGCGACATGCTGCGCCAGGTGGTGGCCGTCGGCGCCGACACGCACACCTATGGCAGCAAGACCACTGGCTCCTTGCTGATCGAAGAGATGACCGTGGGCGGTGCCGGATGATCGCGGCCTGCCTGTGAAGGCTTTGGGCCTTTTGTGAAGCCGCCTTCGGGCGGCTTTTTCATGGTTCGCGCGGGTCAATCGCGGGTCAATGGATGGCTCGGATGCAAAGCAGCTTCGCGCCGAAGTCAGGAATCGTTCGCGCTTACCCGTAAGGATGCGGTCGGTTACAGAAGTTACGATCCGTTCATCGGGTCAGCAGCTTCGCTCTGCACAAGAAATCGCATCCCGATGCTCATTACCTTCCTTTTCGGAGACTCCATGGAACGTCGCTCCTTTGTCAAACACGCCGGCCTCGCCGGCATTCTCGCCGCCGGTTCCGCGCCGGCCGTCATGGCCCAGCAGGCGGTGCGCTGGCGCCTGGCCTCCAGCTTTCCCAATTCGCTCGACACGATTTATGGCGCCGCCAATGTGTTCGCGCAGAAGGTCAAGGAATTGACCAACGGGAAGTTCGAGATCTCGGTACACGCCGCCGGGGAACTGGTGCCCGCGTTCGGCGTGGTCGATGCCGTGCAGCAAGGCACGGTGGAGTGCTGCCACACCGCGCCGTACTACTTCTTCGGCAAAGACCCGACCTTCGCCCTGGGTGGCACGGTGCCGTTCGGTTTCAACTCGCGTCAGATGACGGCGTGGATGTTCCAGGGCAACGGTCTCAAGCTCATGCGCGAGTTCTACAGCCAGTACAACTTCATCAACTTCCCCTGCGGCAACACCGGGGCGCAGATGGGTGGCTGGTTCCGCAAACCGATCAAGAGCCTGGCCGATATGAAGGGCCTGAAGATGCGCATCGGCGGTTTCGCCGGCAAGGTGATCGAGCGCATCGGCGTAGTGCCGCAAAACATTCCCGGCGGCGACATCTATCCCTCGCTGGAGAAGGGCACCATCGACGCGGCCGAATGGATCGGGCCTTACGACGATCTGAAGCTGGGCTTCTACAAAGTGGCGAAGAACTACCTTTACCCGGGCTGGTGGGAAGGTGGCCTTGAGCTTGACCTCTATGTCAACCAGAAGGCCTACAACGCCTTGCCTGCCGACTACAAGGCCGCCGTCGATGCCGCCACGGCCTATGCCCACGTCAACATGCAGGCCGCCTACGACGCCAAGAACCCGCCCGCGCTCAAGGAGCTGGTGGGCAAGGGTGCCAAGCTGCAGGGTTTCCCGAAGGATGTGATGGAGGCAGCGTACAAAGCCGCCAACGACGTCTACAACGAGCTGTCCTCGAGCAATCCGCACTGGCGCAAGGTCTATACCGACTGGGTCAAGTTCCGCAACGACGAGATCCTCTGGTTCCGTTTTGCCGAGAACGAATTCGACCGTTTCATGTCCACGCGCAAGCTCACCTGAGACAGGCGCACCGCGTTCACAAGCCCGCTCCGGCGGGCTTTTTTTCGGGTCCTTGGGCGGGATCAATACAATTTGATTCATCTTGATATGAAATGAATCATCTGTATCAAGAGTGACTTATTTACTAGGAGACCTCATGGAACGCCGTTCATTCGTCAAACACGCCGGCCTCGCCGGTATTCTGGCCGCGGGTACCGCCCCGGCCGCCGTCATGGCCCAGCAGGCGGTGCGCTGGCGCCTGGCCTCCAGCTTCCCCAACTCGCTCGACACCATCTTCGGTGCGGCCAACATCTTCGCCCAGAAGGTCAAGGAGGCGTCGGGCGGCAAGTTCGAGATCAGCGTGCATGCCGGCGGCGAACTCGTCCCGCCGTTCGGCGTGGTCGATGCCGTGCAGCAAGGCACGGTGGAGTGCTGCCACACCGCGCCGTACTACTTCTTCGGCAAAGACCCGACCTTTGCCCTGGGCTGCGCCGTACCTTTCGGCATGAACTCCCGCCAGATGAGCGCCTGGATGTATCAGGGCAACGGTCTCAAGCTCATGCGCGAGTTCTATGCGAACTACAACATCATCAGCTTCCCCATGGGCAACACCGGGGCGCAGATGGGCGGCTGGTTCCGCAAGCCCATCAAGAGCCTGGCCGACATGAAGGGCCTGAAGATGCGCATCGGCGGTTTCGCCGGCAAGGTGATGGAGCGCATTGGCGTGGTGCCGCAAAACATTCCCGGTGGCGATATCTACCCCTCGCTGGAGAAGGGCACCATCGACGCGGCCGAATGGATCGGGCCTTACGACGATCTGAAGCTGGGCTTCTACAAAGTGGCGAAAAACTATCTGTATCCGGGCTGGTGGGAAGGCGGCCCCGAACTCGACCTGTTCGTCAACCAGAAGGCCTACAACGCCCTGTCGCCCGAATACAAGTCCATTGTCGAGATTGCCGCATCGCACGCGCACATCAATATGCAGGCCATGTACGACGCCAAGAACCCGCCCGCGCTCAAGGAGCTGGTGGGCAAGGGCGCCAAGCTGCAGGGCTTCCCCAAGGACGTGATGGAAGCGGCCTTCAAGGCGTCCAACGAGATCTACAACGAACTCTCGGCCAGCAATCCCAACTGGAAAAAGGTCTACACCGACTGGTACAAGTTCCGCAACGACGACATTCTCTGGTTCCGCTTCGCGGACAACGAGTTCGATCGCTTCATGGCCACGCGCAAATTCACCTGATGCGTGCCGCTTCTCAGCTGTAAAAAGCGCCCCTCCCCGGGGCGTTTTTCATGGTCGCGCCATGGCTGCGACGAGATGGTCGATCAGCGCGCGCAGGGTCGGCGAAACAAAGCGGGTTGGCGGATAGAGCGCATAGGCAAGTCCCCCATAGTTGCCCAGAAAATCCCAGTCCGGCAGGACTTGCACCGCGGCTCCATGGAGAAGCGCCGGTTTCGCCACATAGTCTGGCAGGGTGCAGAGTCCCAAGCCCGCCAACATGGCATCAAGGCGCAGGGCGCTGTGATTGACGTCATAGCGACCCTGCACCACGACTTCGGCCTCGACGTCGCCCTTTCTGAACCTCCAACGCTCATCGTGGGCACATTCCCCCAAGGAGAGGCAGCTGTGCGCGGACAAATCCGCGGGATGCTCGATGGCCGGATGAGCGGCAAGGTACGCCGGTGAGGCGCACAAAATCTGCCGGATCGACATCAACGCGCGGGCGGCGAAACCTTCGGGCGGGTGCCGCGTGATGCGAATCATCAGATCGACGCCCTCGCGAATGGGGTCGATGTCACGGTCCGTCGCGATCAGGTGCAGGTCGACCGTTGGCCACTGCGCCAAAAATTGCATCAGCAGGGGATGCAGCACATGTCGCGCGAAGGCCGTGGGAGCACTGAGACTCAAGCGCCCGCACGGTGTATTGGTCAATTCATGGGGCACTTGCAGCACCGCCTGCGCCGCTGCTGCCAATTCGCTGCAGCGTGCGAATGCGGCCTCCCCAGCTCGGGTCAGGCGGAGTTGCCGAGTTGTTCGCTGCATCAGTTGCACCCCCAGCTGTTTCTCCAGCCGAGAGACCTGACGGCTCACGGCCGACGGGCTTGTGCCGAGTTGTCGCGCGGCCGCAGAAAAACTGCCCAATTCCGCCACCCTAAGGAACGTCACCATTTCAGGCAAAACGCTTAAAAACGCATTTGTTCTCACGACGCAAGAGTCCTGTTCCGCTGAGGGGTCTGGTTTGACGGTAACGCGCCATCAACAATGGCTGGCGTGACATCGTATGCAGGTTTTTCATGACACCACCGCCGATCAAGCGGGCTGCTCCGGCGGCCGTGCTGCCCTTCCTCAAACCAGGCATGCCCGAAGCCCTGCTGCTTCTGGCTGCGGCGGTTTGGGGTGCAAGCTATGCAGTTACCAAAGGTTTGACGCAGCAGGTGCCGGTTCTGGAATTTCTGACCCTGCGATTCGGCTTGACCTTTCTGATCCTGTCGCCAGCCTTGCGACCTCTGTTCATCGCGCAATGGCGAACAGGGTTGGCCGTCGGCTCAATCTTGGGACTCAATCTGCTGGCCGTGTTTCTCTGCGAGACCTATGGCGTCACATTGACCACCGCGGCAAATGCGGCGCTGCTGATCAGTCTTTGCGTTGCGCTGACACCTTTGGTCGAATGGTGGCTATTGGGGCAGGCGCCGTCCATACGCGTGTGGCAGGCGGTGGCGCTTTCGCTCGCCGGGGCAGGATTACTGTCGGCAAGCTCGGCCATGGGACGGCCCGGATGGGGCGATGCACTGATTCTTCTCGCCGCTCTCTTGAGGGCGTTGATGGTGACCCAGACCAGGCGGCTCGCGGCACGGCACACTTTGCCGGCGCTGACGTTGACGGCCCTGCAATCCGGCGTGGTCGCTTCGGGCCTGATGGTTGTCACGCTGGCCTGCCAGGGGGCGCACTGGGTGCCGATACCTCGGGTGCCCGGATTCTGGATCGGCATGACGTTTCTGGTGCTGTTCTGCACCGTGTTTGCCTTTTTTGCGCAGAACTATGCCGCCTCGCGCACGAGCCCCAGCAGGGTGTCGCTGCTGATGGGGACGGAGCCGCTGTTTGGCGTCCTGGCCGGCGTGGTTTTGCTCGGCGAGCGTCTGTCGATGGCGGGTTGGGTCGGCGGGGTGTTGATGGGGTTTGCCGCCTGGCATGCGACCCGTCCGTCATCACGCCTCCGTGCGGAGGCGTGAAAGTTATACGGATTTGCCGCCGCGAATCCAGAAGCGCGAAAGTGCGTGTGCGAGCAAGGCGCACAGCGCGCCTAAGACCAGGCCACCGACCACGTCGGCCGGGAAATGCGCGCCCACCGCAATACGCGACCACGCCACCCAGATGGCGAACCCTGCGAACACCATGCCCAAAGGGCGGGGCGACGACAGGGCCAGGGTTGTGGCGAGGACAGAGGCGAACCCAGCGTGCCCTGAGGGAAAGCTGTGCGTGAACTTGGGTTCGCCCAGGACGTGGACCCACTGCGGACCAAAGACCGAAAGCGGTCGCGGAAAATGGGCCCAGGGCTTCAGAATGGCGTAGGTCGTGATGAACAACAGCAGATTGGCCCAGGCATAGACCAGCACGCTGCGCAGGGCTACCCGCTTCGGCCAGCGCATCGCCACGGTCAGCATCAGGCCGAGATAGATGGGCAGGAGATGATGGTCGCCCAGCACCGTGCCGAGTCTCGCAGCGTTGTTCCATACCGGGTTGTCGCCGGCGTGGTTGATGACCAGAAACAAGCGGTCGTTCCAACCGTGCCAGGCATACCAGGAGGAATGGGAATTGAGGACCATGGAGCCTTAAATGGAGTCCTGGATGAGGCGGGTGCCGGCCAGGCCATCGTGCAGAAACTGGTGATCGGGCCGTAGCTGGCTGGCTGCGGCCCAGAGCAAGAGGCCTGCAGCGACAAGCCAGGCGGTCGAACTGGGTGAAAGATGAAGAGCGGCTGCCGCCAGCAGTGCCGGAAGCACCCACAACCAGGCCAGAATGGCGCGCCACAGCGCACGCCCGACACCAAGGGGCGCGCCGGACTTCGCGACCACCGCTATCTTCCACACTTTCATCGGCAAGGTCTGCCGGCCGCCGCTCCAGAAGCCCGCGCCGTAGCCCGTCAGCACAATGAACTCCATTGCCTGGAGCGCCAGCCGGTGCAGGTTCGTCCCTTGTTCCAGGCCCAGGAGGCGAAGAAGTCCGAGTGAGACGGCTGACGTCACGAGGGCGATGCCCAGAAGCATGAGTCCCTCATAGATCAGACAGGCCAGACGGCGGCGCAGGGGCGGAGCCTTCACGGCAGCGCGCCCTTCGGGCGAGACGGCCACACTGCGCTCGCGTTGCTCATTGACTCCGCCTTAGCGCGCCGGGCAGCGCAGCACATCGGCGCAAGGCACGGTCGAGGAGGCGCGTGCAGCGGGGGTGGCGGTGGAGGGGGTCGGTGCGGTGTGTTTGATCGGTGGTTTGCGGGCGGCCGCGCCGTGCTTCTCCTGAAGGTATTTGCCGACCTGCCCCGGGTGAGGCTTGGGATGACGTGCCTCTTCCTTGAGCCTTTCACGCTCGGCCTCCGGGAGTTTCTGGTACGCCTCCCAGGCTTCACGTCGGCTCTGCAGCGGTGCTTTGCCGGTGGAAAGAAAGTTCTCTCGTGCCAGCCGCCGCTTCTCGGGGCTGAGGTGCGCCCATTCGTTCATGCGCCGCTGAAGCGTCTGTTGTTGCTCGGCGCTCATGGCGGGGTAACGTGCGGCGATATCCAGCCATTTCCGCTTCCGGTCATGATCGAACTCGGTCCACTCTGATTGAAGGGGCGCCAGAATGTGTTGTTGAGCCGGGCTGAGGTGTCTCCAGTCGGGCGGGACCGATTCTGCAGCCAGGGTGGTTGTGGAAAAGGCGGATAGCGCCATCCCCATGCACAGCAGCAGGGCGGCGAGCAACCAGGGCCATTTCTCCATCGGGCGTGGAGCGGTGAAGCGCAGGATCATCAGCGCTCCAGCTTCAGATAGCGGGCAAATCCAGGATCGGCGTAGGCCGTCGGTGGCAGATCGCCGAGCAGGAGTGCCGTGTCGATATCGGCGGTGACGCGCACGAAGCGTTCTTGCTGGTAATCCTGCAAGACCAATAGCCCGGCGATCAGCAGCACCAAGGGCAGAACCGCGCTGACACGAAACAGCCAGGATTTCCAATGGGACGGACCGGTCAGCGTCAAGGTTTGTCCTTGCGCGATCACGGTGGTCGCGGGAGTCCGTTTGACCTGGGTGATCGCCATCAGCCGCAGAGCCTTGAGGCGCTCGGACTGTTCGGGTGTGATCTGCTGCGCAGCCCCGTGCAGCCGGGCGGCGAATTGCTGCGCAAGGCGGGCTTCCACTTTGGGGCGCAGCAGGTCAGTTGCGTCGTTCTTCATGAGTAGCCTTGAGCTTTCAGGGCGCGTGCCAGGGCGTGGACGGCACGCGAACAATGCGTTTTGACGCTGCCTTCCGAGCAGCCCATGGCCTGCGCGGTTTCGGCAACGTCGTGTTCCTCCCAGTAACGTAGCAAAAACGCTTCCCGTTGACGTGCGGGCAAACGCGAAATTTCCGCCTCGAGATGTGTAAGGATTTGCATCCGCTGAACCTGGGTCTCGGCGCTCTCGAGGTGCTCGCTGAGCGTTTCGAGTTCCAGCGTTTCGAGCAGGTCGAATTCCCCCTCGCTGTCGGACGATTCGAAATCCGAAAGATTGCTGAAAAGCGCCGTGCGGACCTTGCGTTTGCGATGCCAGTCGAGAATCGCATTCGTCAGAATGCGCTGGAACAGCAGCGGCAATTCCTCGCGCGGCTTGTCCGCGTATTTGGTGGCCAGACTGATCATCGCATCCTGCACCAGATCCATGGCGGCATCGTCGTCGCGGGTCGAGAACGCGGCGCGCAGGAAGGCGCGCTTGTCGACGCTGGCAAGGAATTCGCTGAGTTCTCGTTCGGTGGCCATCGAATCGGACCCTGAACGGTCCGTGGGAGGTGAGGCAACCGATGATTATGCAATGGTGCGCGGTCGCACTGAAGTGGCGCGCAGGGCACGTCACCGTGCATCCTGTCGGGGCGCTGTCGAATGCCCGGCACTTGGAGATGGGTGCTGCGCTGCACTACACTGCGCAGTTCCGTTTGGTCTGAACCTCCGTGCCGCATCAATGAGCCTGCGAAATCCGAGGCTTGCGCAGCACCCACAACGTTCCAGATCGTACGTGTATCCCAAAAGCCGGCCACAAGCAGGTGCAGAGGGAGACCTGAAGTCTTTCGTTAGAGAAATTCACAAGGTGAACTCATGGAAATGAACCGCACAGAACACAAGTCGGCCGCAACGGCCGCATCAAAGTCCGGCGCAGCAGAGGCGCAGGACCTCACCGGGGCTGAAATCCTGGTGCGATGCCTTCAGGAAGAAGGTGTCGAATTCATGTGGGGCTACCCCGGCGGGGCCGTGCTCTACATCTACGACGAGCTCTACAAGCAAACCTCGATCCAGCATGTACTGGTGCGGCAGGAATCGGCCGCGGTGCACGCTGCAGACGCCTACGCGCGTGCGACGGGCGAGGTCGGCGTGGCCCTGGTGACCTCAGGCCCTGGCGCAACCAATGCCATCACGGGTATCGCCACGGCCTATATGGACTCGATCCCCATGGTGATCATCACGGGGCAGGTTCCCACGACGGCTATCGGCCTGGATGCGTTCCAGGAGTGCGACACCGTGGGCATCACCCGCCCGGTCGTCAAACACAATTTCCTGGTCAAGGACGTGCGCGATCTGGCGGCCACGATGAAAAAGGCGTTTCACATCGCCCGTTCGGGCCGGCCAGGGCCGGTGGTGGTGGACGTGCCCAAGGATGTGTCGCGTCACACCGCACCGTTCGAGTATCCGAAATCGGTGGAGATGCGCTCCTACAACCCTGTGCGCAAGGGCCACGGCGGTCAGATCCGCAAAGCGGTGCAACTGTTGCTCTCGGCCAAGCGGCCCTACATTTACACGGGCGGCGGTGTGGTGCTGGCCAATGCATCTCCCGAGTTGCGCAAACTGGCCGATCTGCTGAAGTACCCCTGCACCAACACGCTGATGGGCCTGGGTGCCATTCCGGGAGAGGATCCGAAATTCCTCGGCATGCCCGGCATGCATGGCACCTTCGAGGCGAACATGGCCATGCAGCATTGCGACGTGTTGCTCGCGGTGGGCGTGCGGTTCGACGATCGGGTGATCGGCAATCCCGGGCACTTCGCCCAGAACCAGCGCAAGATCGTGCACATCGACATCGATCCCTCCTCCATCTCGAAGCGAGTGAAGGTGGATGTGCCCATCGTGGGCGACGTCGGCGAGGTGCTGCAGGAACTCATCGACCAGCTCGAACAGTCTTTCAAGGCCGGCCACAAGAATGACGGTGGCGCGCTGGCGGCCTGGTGGGCTCAGATCGAGGAATGGCGCAAGCGCGACTGTCTCGCGTACGACCATTCCACCGAGGTCATCAAGCCGCAGGCCGTGATCGACACGCTGTACGAGTTGACCAAGGATCGCGAGACCTATATCTGCTCCGACGTCGGGCAGCATCAGATGTGGGCCGCGCAGCTCTACAAATTCCCCGAGCCGCGCCGCTGGATCAATTCGGGCGGTCTGGGCACCATGGGCGTGGGCCTGCCCTATGCCATGGGCATCAAGCTGGCCAAGCCCGAGGCCGAGGCCGTCTGTGTCACGGGGGATGGTTCCATCCAGATGAACATTCAGGAACTCGCCACCTGCCTGCAGTACGGCACGGCGGTGAAGGTCATTCTGCTCAACAACCGCTACCTCGGCATGGTGCGGCAGTGGCAGGAGATCGAGTACGAGGGGCGCTACTCCCACTCCTACATGGACTCGCTGCCCGACTTCGTCAAGCTCGCCGAAGCCTATGGTCATGTGGGTATCAAGGTGGACAAGCCCGAAGACCTGCGCCCGGCGATGGAGAAGGCATTTGCGATGAAGGATCGCACGGTCTTCCTCGACATCTCGGTAGACCCCACGGAGAACGTCTGGCCCATGGTGCAGGCGGGCCGCGGGATCACCGACATGCTGCTCGGTTCGGAGGATCTCTGAACCGCTGAACCGCGCCAGGCCATGGCGGTGGCCGGAAGCAGCGCCTCACCGGGCGCAGCGATCCGTCCCACGCCATGCCGGCGCTTTCGACAACCGCGTGCCCAGGGCACGCTTCATCATCAATCTCGCAGAAGCCAGGCGACGCTTACCGGCGCCGCACGAAGCCTGCGCAGAGGAGTGAATTCATGAAACACATCATTGCGGTTCTGCTGGAAAACGAGGCGGGCGCCTTGTCGCGCGTCGTGGGCTTGTTTTCAGCTCGTGGGTACAACATCGAATCCCTGGTCGTGGCGCCTACGGAAGATGCTTCTCTGTCGCGCATGACTATCGTCACCAGCGGTTCGGAAGAAGTCATCGAGCAGATCACCAAACACCTCAACCGACTCATCGAAGTGGTCAAGGTCGTCGATCTCACCGAAGCTTCGTTCATCGAGCGCGAGCTCATGTTGATCAAGCTAAGGGCCGTGGGCAAGGAGCGCGAAGAGATCAAGCGCATGTCCGACATTTTCCGCGGCCACATCATCGACGTGACCGACAAGTCCTACACCATCGAACTGACCGGCGATGCCGCGAAGCTCGACGCTTTCATCCAGGCGGTCGATCCCACGGCCATTCTGGAAACCGTGCGAACCGGCAGCTGCGGAATTGGCCGCGCCGAGCGTATCCTGCGCGCCTGATCTCAGATCGACGCATCTCTCTTTTTGTTTTCCCTTTGCGGCGTGGAATGTCCCGCCCAAGCACAGAACCTCTACTTCAGGAGCCAACATGAACGTGTATTACGACAAAGACGCCGATCTCTCCCTCATCAAAGGCAAGAAAGTCACCATCGTGGGCTATGGCTCGCAGGGCCATGCGCATGCCCAGAATCTGAATGACAGCGGCGTGAAAGTCACCGTCGGGCTGCGCAAGAACGGTGCATCCTGGGACAAGGCCAAAAAGGCGGGCCTGAAGGTCGCCGAGGTTGAAAAGGCCGTCGAAGGCGCCGATGTGGTGATGATGCTCATGCCCGACGAGAACATCGCCGAGGTCTATCGCAATGCAGTCGAGCCGAACATGAAAAAGGGTGCCGCGCTGGCCTTTGCTCACGGCTTCAACGTGCATTACGGTCAGGTGCAGCCGCGTGCCGATCTCGACGTCATCATGATCGCCCCGAAGGCGCCTGGCCATACCGTGCGCAACACCTACACCCAGGGCGGCGGCGTGCCGCACCTGATCGCCGTGCATGCCGACAAGTCAGGCAAGGCGCGCGATCTGGCCCTTTCCTATGCGGTGGCCAACGGTGGCGGCAAGGCCGGCATCATCGAGACCAACTTCCGTGAAGAAACGGAAACCGATCTGTTCGGTGAGCAGGCGGTGCTGTGCGGCGGTACGGTCGAACTGATCAAGGCGGGCTTCGAGACCCTGGTCGAAGCAGGCTACGCGCCCGAAATGGCCTACTTCGAGTGCCTGCACGAACTCAAGCTCATCGTGGACCTGATCTACGAGGGCGGCATTGCCAACATGAACTACTCGATCTCCAACAACGCGGAGTACGGCGAGTACGTCACCGGGCCGAAGGTGGTGACCGAGGACACCAAGAACGCTATGCGTCAGTGCCTCAAGGATATCCAGACGGGTGAATACGCCAAGAGCTTCATTCTGGAAAACCGCGCCGGTGCGCCCACCTTGCTCTCCCGCCGTCGTCTGACCTCGGATCACCAGATCGAACAGGTCGGCGAGAAACTGCGTGCGATGATGCCGTGGATCAAGGCCAACAAGCTGGTGGACAAGTCCAGGAACTGATCCTCAAGCACTCTGATCGCGACAACACCCGGCCGATGCCGGGTGTTGTGCTTCATGCCGGGACTTCCGGCGACTAAACTTCGCCCATGACATATCCCCATCCCATTCTGGCCCGCGAAGGCTGGCCTTTCATCGCAGCCAGCGTGCTGCTGTCCGTCATCCTTTGGGCGCTTGCCGGTTTCTGGTGGTCGCTGCCGCTCTGGTTGTTGACGATCTTCGTGGTGCAGTTTTTTCGCGATCCGGCGCGCCCCATTCCGCGCGAGCCTCTGGCGGTTCTGAGTCCGGCCGATGGCCGCATCGTGGCCATCGCGCAAGCATTCGATCCTTACGCACAGCGAGAGGCACTGAAGATCAGTGTGTTCATGAATGTGTTCAACGTTCACTCCAACCGGGCGCCGGTGGATGGCCATCTGCGCGATGTTCAGTACTTTCCGGGCAAGTTTCTGAACGCCGATCTGGACAAGGCGTCCGAGCAGAATGAACGCAATGCGCTGGTGATCGATTGCGAGGGCCGCGTCGTGACCGCGGTGCAGGTCGCTGGATTGATTGCGCGGCGCATCCTGTGCTACGTCAAGTCTGGAGAAACATTGCGACGTGGGCAGCGCTTTGGCTTCATCCGTTTTGGCTCTCGTGTTGATGTCTATCTTCCACTGGACGCGCAGTCCCGCGTCTCGATCGGAGACAAGGTCTATGCGAGCAGCACGGTGTTGGCTGATTTTGCCGCCTGACGGGTTTGCAGGCATGTGGTCTTTCACCAGCGAGGTCGAGCATGTCGCGTAATGTGGCCCAATTTCCCCAACAGGCGAGTCTGTCGGAGCAAACCGGCGCCGACGCCGACCCCAAAGCCGATCGGTCCTGCATGCCTGAAGCGCCTCATCAAACGCCTGAGCCCGATGACGATCCGGCCCATCGCCGCCGTCGTGGCATCTACCTCTTGCCCAACTCCTTCACTGCCGCCGCGCTGTTCTGCGGGTTCTACGCCATCGTGATGGCCATGAGTGGCCGGTACGACGCGGCGGCCACGGCAATCTTCGCCGCCATGGTGCTCGACAGCCTCGACGGTCGGGTGGCGCGCATGACCAACACCCAGAGCGAGTTTGGCGCCCAATTCGATTCGCTGGCCGATATGGTGTCTTTCGGTGCAGCGCCTGCACTCATTATTTATGAATGGTCTCTGCGGGGCTTGGGCAAGCTGGGCTGGTTGGCCGCCTTCGTGTATTGCGCCGGGGCTGCGTTGCGCCTTGCTCGGTTCAATACCAATGTGGCCGTGATCGACAAGCGTTACTTCCAGGGGCTGCCCAGCCCGGCTGCGGCGGCCCTGGTGGCGGGTTTCCTTTGGATCATGACCGATGCGGGCGTGCAGGGCGCGCACGTGGCGTGGTTCAGCTTCGTCATCACCTTGTTTGCCGGGCTCACCATGGTGACCAATGTTCCTTTCTATAGCTTCAAGGACCTCAGCCTTCGGCGCAGCGTGCCTTTCATCAGCATTTTCCTGATCGTGCTGCTGATCGGGCTGATCGCGTATCAGCCGCCTTTGGTGCTGTTCGGCTTGTTCGTTCTCTATGGCCTGTCCGGTTATGGGCTTTACGTGTGGCACCGCCTCAAAGGGCGCCCTGTCAGCGTGATTGCCACATCGGTGGATGAGCCGGACGAGCGCGGGTTGCATTGATCAATCCTTTCGCGGGCTATTGACAACCCAGATTGGTGCTGCAATAATTATTGTTTTCCGCGGGAATAGCTCAGTTGGTAGAGCGCAACCTTGCCAAGGTTGAGGTCGCGAGTTCGAGCCTCGTTTCCCGCTCCAAATTCTCAGCAAAAAAGGGAAGCCATGCTTCCCTTTTTTGTGTCCGGCGCGATGGGTTCATCCAGCGGGGTTTGACGATAGCGTCACCTGCTTGGGGCAACGCTGCAGCGTCGGGCGCTTTTGCGTAGGATCTCCCTTCGCGTAAAGCCAAGTCACCCGGCGGGGTGGCAGAGTGGTTATGCAGCGGCCTGCAAAGCCGTCTATGCCGGTTCGATTCCGACCCCCGCCTCCAACTCCCATGTTTTGCGCTGCTGCTTGCCCGGATGGCGAAATTGGTAGACGCAGCGGACTTAAAATCCGCCGCTTTCCTGAAAAGGGGCGTGCGGGTTCGAGCCCCGCTCCGGGCACCAGTTCGCAGGCAGTCGATGCCTGAAATGCAAGGCAGCGGGCCTGCATGCCTTTGCGGGGAACAACCTCCAGGGTGCGCCAGATGTAATGGTCGCCATGACCCGATAAGATGCGGCCATGCGAATTCTTCTTGCCAATGATGATGGGTATCTGGCCCCGGGTCTCGCCGCACTGTATGAAGGGTTGCGGGCGAACTGGGACGTGACGGTTATTGCTCCCGAGCAGAACGCGAGTGCTGCATCGAACGCCTTGACGCTGAATCGGCCCTTGTCGGTCTATACCGCCAGCAATGGATTTCGCTACGTCAACGGCACGCCGTCGGACTGTGTGCACATCGCGCTGACGGGCCTGCTCGACTTCCGGCCGGATCTCGTGGTGAGCGGGGTGAACAACGGCGCCAATCTTGGTGACGACACCATCTACTCAGGTACGGTGGCCGCGGCCACCGAAGGCTATTTGTTCGGCATTCCGGCGGTGGCCGTCTCCTTGGTCGAAAAGGGCTGGGCGCATCTGGACACCGCCGTCGCAGTCACTGTCGAGGTGGTGGGCAAGCTGGTTGCCGATAGCCCCCCTCAAGCCCAGTTACTCAATCTGAATGTTCCCAATCGCCCCTTGAACGCCTTGGGGGGCTTGCGTGTGACCCGCCTGGGCAAACGACATCCAAGTCAGCCGGTGGTCGTGCAGAAAAATCCCTACGGAGACACGATCTATTGGATCGGCGGCGCCGGGGCGGCTCTGGATCAGCAGGAGGGAACGGATTTTGATGCCATTGCCCAAGGCTGCGCGTCCCTGACGCCTTTGCAATTGGACTTGACGCATCACGCCCAGATCACGTCGTGCGCGGCCCGCTTCGAAACACGAGGCCGTGTGTGAGCGCGGGGACCAAGTCGCCGCCGCGCTTCGTGCATTGGCCGGTGCGTCAATCGGCCGATGCAACACAGAGCAAATCGTCCACGGCCTCGCCGTCGCCGAGAAGCGAGCCTGGGGTGGCTCGGGCGCGGCCCGTGTCGTCACATGCATCGCGAACAGCAGACTCCCGGCCCCTCGCGCCAGGCCCCTCGCGCTGCCTGCCTCGTCAGGCGGGGCTCGATTCGGATGCGGTGCGTCGCGGCATGGTCGACAGGTTGCGACAACTGGGCGGGTTTGACGAGCGTGTCCTGCAGGCGCTGCAGGATGTGCCGCGGCATCACTTTGTTGAACCGGGCCTGGCGGCCCAGGCGTACCTCGACAACGCCTTGCCCATTGGATACGAGCAGACGATCTCCAAACCCTCGGTTGTGGCCAGAGGCCTGGATGCTGCGCTCAAGGCCTTGGCGCCGCGCGCAAACCTGGGCAAGGTGCTCGATATCGGCACCGGCTGCGGCTATGCCGCGGCGGTGACGGCCCGTGTTGCTGTCGAGGTCTACAGTGTCGAGCGCATACGCGCACTGCATGATCTGGCGCGCAACAATCTGCGCGCGTTGCGGGTTCCCAACCTGCGACTGATTCTGGGCGATGGCATGTCGGGGTGTGTGCAAGGCGCGCCGTTCGACGCGATTCTCTCGGGAGCCGCGGCGCTGACCGTGCCACAGGCCTGGCTGGACCAGTTGGCCGTGGGCGGGGTTTTGATTGCCCCGATCGGAGATCCGCAACAGCTCATGCTGTATCGCAAGCGCACCACCACCGCCTTCGACGTCCAGCCTCTCGAAGGGGCAAAGTTCGTCCCCTTAAAATCCGGCCTGATCTGAACCGACCTCCCTGAATCGACGTCCATCACCATGCGGATTGCTCTGCTCGCTCTCACTCTATCTGCCGCGGCCATCCTGGGCGCTTGCTCCTCGGTGTCGCTCGCCCCAGTGCCAGTCGAGCAAAAGAATTTCCAGAAAGTGCCCCCGGTTTATGCGCCGCCAGCCACCGTTGCGGCCGCGCCAGCGGGTATTGCGACGGCAGCCTCCTCGTCATTGGCCGGACAGCCCGGCTATTACACGGTGCAGCCAGGCGATACCCTTCGGCGCATCGCGCTGCAGTACGGCACGACTTGGCAAAACCTGGCGCAGTGGAACAACCTCAGTGATCCGAACGTGATTGAAGTGGGTCAGGTCTTGCGTGTCGTGGCTCCGGAGGCGGCGGCAACGGCGAGCCCCTCAGCTGCGGCGGCATCCGCTGCGGCGCCGTTGCCCAACGGCGGTGCGGCGCAGAGCTTTGCCGTCACGCCCTTGGCGCCAGTGACCTCTGCCAAGTCGGCCAATGGCGCCAGCCCGGCTCCGGCGCCCGCCAAGCCCGTGAACGCCGCGGCGGCTCCGCCTGCATCTGCAGCCTCGGCCAGTGCCGCGCCGAGCGGCCCCACGGTGCTTGCCAGCAATCTGGCCACGGCCACGCACGATGGCATCGTCTGGTCCTGGCCCGCCAGCGGCAAGATCATCCAGGGTTTCAATGGCACCACGAGCAAGGGCATCGACATCGCAGGCAATCTGGGCGATCCGGTGTACGCGGCGGCGGCTGGGCGTGTCGTGTATGCCGGCTCGGAGTTGCGTGGTTTCGGCAAGCTGATCATCATCAAGCACAACGACGACTACATCAGCGTCTATGCGCACAACAACGCCATGCTGGTGAAGGAAAACGAGACGGTGAAGCGTGGGCAGAAGATTGCCGAGATGGGCTCGACTGATGCGCCGCGCGTTGAACTGCATTTCGAGATCCGGCTGCGTGGCAAGTCCATCGATCCGATCGGGCTGCTGCCCAAGCAACCCTGACCGCCCGCATGCCGCGCAGTCAGAAACCGGTCGCCACTACTGCCTCACCTGAAGCGGGCGAGAGCCGTGCGGCCGCTTTGAATGGCGCCGTGACGCCTGATGCGCCTTTGAGCGCGGCGGCCGCCAAAGCCCTTGCGCAGGAGAGCCCGCAGTCGCCACCAGCGCAGCCGACGGCGTCATCCGAAGGCTTGACTTGTCCACCTGCCTCAATCGGCGTCATTGATGACGAGTCGGGCGTCAGCGCCTTGCAGTCATACCTTAACCATATTCGTGCCAAGCCGCTTTTCACGCCTGAAGAGGAGTTCGAAACGGCGACCCGTGCCAAGGCCGGGGACTTCGAGGCTCGCCAGGCCATGGTGGAGCACAACCTGCGGCTGGTGGTCAGCATCGCCAAGGCTTATGTCGGCCGTGGTGCGGCTCTGGGCGACTTGATCGAAGAAGGCAATCTCGGTCTGATCCATGCCATCGAGAAGTTCGAGCCCGAGCGCGGCTTCCGATTTTCGACTTATGCAAGCTGGTGGATACGCCAAAGCATCGAACGCGCGCTGATGCAGCAGGTTCGCACCATCCGTCTGCCCGTGCATGTCATTCGTGAGCTCAACCAGGTGTTGCGGGCTCGCAAGCACCTGGAGCAGGCGGCCGACTATCGGGGGCAAACCTCGGACGAGGATGTGGCTGCGCTGCTCGGTCGCAGCCCGGAGGAGGTTACGGACCTGCTGGCGCTCGCCGAGCAGCCGATCTCGCTCGATGCCTTGCGTGAGACGCAGAACGGCGAGAGCTACGCGGACCAGTTCGCCGATCAGAACGCGCTCAGCATGGAAGAGCAGACGCAGACGCGCGAGGTCGAAGCCCTGGTCGACTCCTGGGTCGGCGCGCTGGCCGAGCGCGAGCGCGAGGTGATCGAAGCGCGGTTCGGTCTGCACGGGCGCGAGCTGGAAACGCTGGAGTCGCTGGCGCAGCGTCTTGGACTGACGCGTGAGCGTGTGCGTCAGATCCAGCAGGAAGCGCTGCTCAAGCTCAAAGGCCGCCTGGCCCGCAACGGCGTGGACAAGGGTTCGCTGCTCTGACGGGCACGGGTTCGGTTGACGTCTTTTCTCGTTCTCGCCCCATGATCCGCACCCCCATCGTCACTTTCGATATCGAAACCATCCCCGACGCCGCCGCACTGCGCGCCGCTGGCCTAGCCGATCCCGAACTCGATGATTCGGCCGCCGTGCTTCAGGCCCAGGCGCGCCGCCTGGAAAAGACGGGCAGCGACTTCCTCCCGGTGCATTGCCAGCGCGTGCTGGTGATCTCGTGCACGTTTCGCAATCACGAGGGGCTGAAGATCCACTCCTTCGTCGATCAGGGCGGACAGGAGGGCCAGGTGGTGCAGAGTTTTTTTCGCGTGATCGAAAAACATGCCCCCCAGCTCGTGTCCTGGAACGGTGGCGGCTTCGACCTGCCCGTGCTGCACTACCGCGGTCTCGTACACGCCGTGACGGCGCCGAAATACTGGGACATGGGCGAGGATGATCGCGAGATGAAGTGGAACAACTACATCTCCCGCTATCACACCCGCCATCTCGACCTCATGGACCTGCTTGCGCTTTACCAGCCACGCGCCAACGCGCCCATGGATGTGCTGGCCAAGCTGTGCGGCTTTCCCGGCAAGCTGGGCATGGACGGCAGCAAGGTTTTTGATGCCTGGCTTGCCGGGCAGACCGATGACATCCGCCGCTATTGCGAGACCGATGTCATGAACACCTATTTGCTGTATTGCCGTTACCAGCTCATGCGCGGGGCCTTGTCGGCGGATGAATATGCCGATGAGATCGAGCTCGTGAGGCATACCCTGGGCACCCTGGCGGCGCAGGAAGCGCACTGGCAGGAATACCTGGCCGCCTGGCCACAGCCGCCGGCGCCCGCAAACACCTGAGGCCGGACGGCGCTGTACCCATCGGGCGCCGCCCCATCTGTTCCAATAGCCAGATGGAACAAAGAGAGCGACTGGAATGGCTGCAGATCGACAGCCTGGATCTGGAGGCCCGCGGGGTCGGGCGCAGCGAGAACGGCAAGGTGGTCTTCGTCGCCAATGCACTGCCCGGGGAGCGGGTTCAGGCGCGCATCATGCGCAGCAAACGCAACTGGGAGTCGGGCCAGGCCGTGGCCTGGGCGACGACAGCGAGCAGCCGGGTGACGCCACGCTGCCCCCACTTCGGTGTCTGCGGTGGCTGCAGCATGCAGCATGTCGATCCCGCGGCGCAGTTGGCGTTCAAGCAGCGCACCCTTGAAGACGATTTCTGGCATCTGAGCCGCTTGCGGCCGCAGCGCCTACTGCGGCCAATCGCCGGTCCCAGCTGGGGCTATCGCACCCGAGCCCGGTTGACGGTCAGGCTCGTGGTGAAAAAAGGTGGCGTACTGGTCGGCTTTCACGAGAAGGGCTCCAGCTATGTGGCGGATATGCGCAGCTGCGACATCCTGCCCAAGGCGGTTTCTGATTTATTGCTGCCCTTGCGCGCGTTGATTGCGGGCTTGTCGCGACCGGAACGTGCGCCCCAGATCGAACTGGCGATGGGCGATCGGGTGACCGTCCTCGTGCTGCGCCACCTCGAGCCCTTGACCGACGCCGACCGGCAGCGGCTGCGCGACTTTGGCCAGCAGCACGGCGTGCAATGGTGGCTCCAGTCCAAGGGACCCGATTCGGTGGTGCCGCTCGATCCCGACGCAGAGGCATTGAGCTACGCCTTGCCGGAGTTCGGCATCGTCATGCCGTTCCGTCCGACCGATTTCACCCAGGTGAACCCGCAGATCAACCGTGTGATGGTGGCGCGCGCCCTGCGCCTGCTCGACGCCCGGCGCACCGATCGCGTGATCGACTGGTTTTGCGGCTTGGGCAATTTCACCCTGCCGATCGCCACGCAGGCCCGGCAGGTGCTGGGCGTGGAAGGCAGCGCCACGCTGGTGGCCAGAGCCCTCGACAACGCGCTGCACAACGATCTGCAGGACAGAGTGGCCTTCGCCGCACGCAATCTGTTCGAGATGAATGCGCACGATCTGCGAGCCTATGGCGAAGCCGACCTGTGGTTGGTGGACCCGCCCCGCGATGGCGCGCTGGCGCTGTGCAAGGCGCTGGCCGAGGCCGTGCACGGACCTCTGGGTTCGTCGGGGGAGGAGACGCTGGCCGCGGACGGCGCAACCATGGCGCCCAAACCCGTCGCGCCGCCGACCGTGCCGTTCAGTCCTCCGCGTCGCATCGTTTATGTGTCCTGCAATCCGGCAACCCTGGCGCGCGATGCCGGCCTGCTGGTGCATCAGGCGGGTTACACCTTGCGCGCGGCAGGCGTGATGAATATGTTTCCTCACACGGCCCATGTGGAGTCGATGGCGGTCTTCGAGCGCGAATAATTCCCTTGTGACACATGAAAAACGCCCGCATTTGCGGGCGTTTTTCATGGCACGGCGTCGCGCTTAACGGCGCCCGCCGCCGCTGAAAAAGCTCAGGATGGACAGCAGGTTGACGAACACGTTGTAGATATCGAGATAGATGGCCAGTGTGGCGGTGATGTAGTTGGTTTCACCCCCGTTGATGACCCGCTGCACATCGATCAGCATGAACGCGGAGAAGATCACGACAGCCACGACCGAGAAGGTCAGCATCAGCGCAGGCAGTTGCAGCCAGATGTTGGCGATGCCTGCGAGGATGAGCAGGATGACGCCGACGAACAGCATTTTGGACAGCCCGGACAGATCGCGCTTGACCACATTAGCCAGCGTGGCCATGGCCCCGAAGATCACGGCCGTGCCGCCGAAGGCCAGCATGATGAGTTGCGGGCCGTTGCTCATGCCCAGCACGAAGCCGAGCATCTGCGACAGCATGACGCCCATGAAAAAAGTGAACAGCAGCAGCAGTCCGACCCCGGCGCTGGAATTTTTGGTGCGCTCGATGCCGAACATCAGGCCGAAGGCGCCGACCAGGAAGACGATCATGGTCATGCCGGGGCTCTGCGCCATGGCCAGGTTCAGCCCCGTCGCCATGCCCAGCCAAGCACCGAACACGGTGGGAATGAGGGACAGGGCCAGCAGCGAGTAGGTCTGACGCAGCACCTTGTTGCGCACAGAGGTGCCGCTCGGCTGGGCGTAGAGGGTGTAATCGCGTTGTTCGTTCATGGCAAAACTCCGTTGCGGAATGGGGACGCTGAGTGTCAGACTAGCACACGCTAGATACGTTCCATCGGGTGCATTTCAATCCGCTGTCGATGAAATTGCAAGCGTTTCAGGGCTGGGTTAAGCCCGGTTTCAGGCCGTCAGGCCGATTGGGGGACAAGACCGTAGACGGATTTGATGCGAGCAAGCGCGTCGTTCAGGGTGAGGTGATGATTCTGCGGGCCGTGCACGGCGATTTTTTCGGCGCCGAGCACATTGCCCAGTCGTGCGCTGTCTGCCAGGCTCCAGCCGCGGGACAGGCCGTAGAGCAGACCGGCGCGGAAGGCATCGCCGCAACCCGTGGGATCGCAGACGGTGTAAGCCGGCACCCCGGGAATGTCCACGGCAGGATCTCCCCCGCTCCAGACGCGGCAGCCCTGCTCGCCACGCGTGACAACGACGCCGCGCACCAGGGTGGCGATGTGATCGAGGCTCCAGCCGGTACGTTCGACCAGCAGTTCGGCTTCGTAATCGTTGACCGTCACCCAAGTAGCTTTGACGATGAATTCGCGAAGATCGGCGCCATCGAACAGGGGCATGCCCTGGCCGGGATCGAAAATGAACGGAATGTCGGCACGGGCGAGCTGCGCCGCATGGTCGATCATGGCGGAGCGGCCGTCCGGCGCGACGATGGCCAGATCGACTCCCGCGTCCAGCGGCACGGGCAACTCGTGCGCACGGCCCATGGCGCCAGGGTGGAACGAGGTGATCTGGTTGTTGTCGCGGTCGGTGATGATGTGCGCCTGCGCGGTAAAACTGTCGGCCAGCTGTCCGACATGGGTACGCGGAATATGCAGCGCATCGAGACGGTCGAGATAGCTCTGACCATCGGCACCCAGCGCACCCAGGATGAGCGGCTCGCCGCCCAGCAGGGCGAGGCTGTAGGCGATGTTGCCCGCGCAACCACCGAACTCGCGCCGCATCGTGGGCACCAGAAAGCTGATGTTGAGAATGTGGACCTTGTCGGGCAGGATGTGCTCGGCAAAGCGGCCGTCGAAAGTGGTGATGGTGTCGAACGCGAGCGAGCCGCAGATGAGGGTGGACATGGGCTTCAGCCCTCGAAGCGCAGGGCAGGGAAGAGAATGACGTCGCGGATGCTGGGCGCGTCGGTGAGCAGCATGACCAGCCGGTCGATGCCGATGCCGCAGCCACCCGCGGGCGGCATGCCGTATTCGAGCGCGCGCACATAGTCGGCGTCGAAGTACATGGCTTCGTCGTCGCCCGCCTCCTTGGCCTGTACCTGGGCGTGAAAGCGTGCGGCCTGGTCTTCGGGGTCGTTCAGCTCGGAGAAGCCGTTGGCGATCTCGCGGCCGGTGATGAACAGCTCAAAGCGCTCGGTCGTGTTCGCATCGGCATCGGAGGCGCGGGCCAGGGGCGACACTTCCACCGGGTAATCGACGATGAAGGTCGGTTCCCAGAGCAGATGCTCGGCGACTTCCTCAAACAGCGCGAGCTGCAGCGCGCCCAGACCCATGCCCTTGAGTTTGTGCGGAGCGTGGTCGGCGTCGAGGCGGCGCAACTCGCCGCGCAAGAACCCGTCATCGGCCAATTGGGCGTGGGTGTACTCGGGGGCGTGCTTCTGGATGGCCTGCGTCAGGGTGAGGCGTGCAAACGGCGCGCTCAAGTCCAGCGTGCGGCCCTGATGCGTAAGCACCGCCGTGCCACAGGTGAGCTTCGCGGTGTTGCGGATCAGCGCCTCGGTGAAATCCATCTGGTCGCGGTAGGTCCACCATGCGGCGTAAAACTCCATCATGGTGAACTCGGGATTGTGCCTCGGGCTCAAGCCTTCGTTGCGAAAATTGCGGTTGATCTCGAACACACGCTCGAAGCCTCCCACCAGCAGACGCTTGAGATACAACTCGGGCGCGATGCGCAGATACATCTGCTGGTCCAGGGCATTGTGATGCGTGGCAAACGGCTTGGCCGCAGCGCCGCCCGGAATGGGGTGGAGCATGGGCGTTTCCACCTCCATGAACCCAGCCGCCAGCATTTCGTTGCGCAGGGCCGCGATGGCCTTGCTGCGCAGGGCGAAACGCTCGCGTGACTCGGGAGTGACGATGAGATCGACATAGCGCTGGCGGTAGCGCGTTTCCACGTCTTCGAGGCCGTGAAACTTGTCGGGCAGAGGACGCAGCGACTTGACCAACAGCCGCACACTCTTCGCCTTGATGGTCAGCTCGCCGGTGCGTGTCTTGAAAAGCAAACCTTCGCAGCCGATCCAGTCGCCTAGGTCGTGGTGCTTGAAGGCCGCATGGGCGTCCTCGCCGGTGACGTCGTTGGAGACATGGATCTGGATGCGCCCGGTGCCATCTTGCAGTGTGGCGAAGCTGGCCTTGCCCATCACCCGCTTGAGCATCATGCGCCCCGCAACACGCACGCGCACGCCCGCCGCTTCCAGCGTCTCGGGTTCGTCACCGCCATGCTGCGCCTGCAGGCTGAGGGCCTGATGCGAGGGTTTGAAGTCGTTCGGGAAGGCGGGGGCGACTTGACGCAGGGCAGAGAGTTTGGCGCGTCGTTCAGCTATTAGCGGGCCGTCGTCGGCGAGGGGCGGATGGGGGGAGTCAGTATTCATGCAGAAAGCAGGTGGGGCGATCAGGTCGTGTCGCGATGTGAGGCGATGAGCGAGTACACAGAGTGGCGGTACGTGCTACCTTAGCAAAGCCTGTCTATTTTAGACTCGCCCTCTCGGTGCTTGGGTTCAAGGGGGGTGACTTGCGCTCACCTGCCAAGGGCCGGTGAGCGTCGCGGTCGCAGACATGGTGCGAGGCAGATCTAAGCGAGAGCAAGCCAAAGCCCCGGTCAGAACAGACTGATAAGACCGAGTTGCGCAGTCAGATGGGCCATGCCAAAACTTCGTCGCGCACCAGCAAATCCGGCGATGCCTTGCTCACACCATCCGTCGCTAGGGTGAAGCCCATGACAAGAAGCGCCTACGTGTTGTGCGGTGGCCGAAGCCAAAGCGCACCGACCGTGAGCAAAGCCCGGCTGTGTAGCGCGCAACGGTCGGCAGAAGGCGAGAACGCAGTGCAGGTTCGATCAGGGCGACGATCAAGTTCAACGCCACCACGGCTGCCGCATTCGACGCGAACGCCGCCCTCAGGCAATCGCGCTGCGCGCCAGAGCGTATGCAGATTGAGCCCGGCCAGTCATGCCACCGGCTGATCGGGAAGCAGCGGCAACACCATCAGCACAGATCATGACATTGTTGTCGGGCCTGCAACCGATCAAGGTTGGGTGCAGCTTCCACCCACGTCGTGAGCTTGCGCACGCATTTGCCCCGATTTGGACAGAATCAGATCGACACCTGGCGCTGAGCTTGTCGATGCAGCGCAGATCCGAAGCGTTCCCGCTGCAAAAGCACCATTCAGTTGCTCGGCGTGCCCGATGGGATGGAACAGGATGGGCATTTTCATGGGGCGATTGGCCAGAATGCGAACGGCTCGACCCAGCGTGGCCGATCCGTCCTGAATCAGACTTTCGTCCATGTCAAGTCTTCCGTTTCGGTTGCGGTCTGTGAAGATGAGCCATTCCCCACCGCCCCAATCGGCGTGGCATCCCGATTCGACATTGCCTGCGCAAATGGCCACAAACTGATTCTTGGAGATGGCAGACTGCCTTGCTATCACGAATGCACTCATCAAGGCATTGCTGCTTATGGTCATTCGATGTTGTTCGATCAGGTGAGAAAACGAAGGGGCCGCAATGGCAGCCATCAGCCCCGCGATCGACGCGGCGACCAGCATTTCCACGAGGCTGAAGCCGCGGTGATCGTGTGCTTCTGGGCCCGTCAGGCAGTCGCTCTGCATCATAAGTCTCCAGAAAGACGGAAGATGCTAAGATTATGTGTGAAATTTTTGCTGAAAAATTGAAAAAAGCCAAATGATTTGATCGGGATCGAAGTTTTACCAGCAGGAGCTCACGGTGCCCGAACCACTTTCTGTTTTCGTTCCGGCCTGGTCCAAGGAAACTGTTTTGCACTCCGTATCACGGCTTGCCTGAGCGCCTTGGGGTACCGCGCGTACACGGTAGGTGGACTGACCTAGTGTGTTCGGCACGAAACTGAATTGGTAGTCCGTGCTCTGGTCTGATGCGCAAGACAACGTGGGTAGCGTATGCGCTGTTCCGGCGGAATCCTGGTCGTAGCGCAGGTTGGTCGAGTAGTACCTCTCCATATAGTTTGCGTACTCTCCCAGGCAGGCTTCGGCAGCAACGCGCTTGGTCTTGGTTACGTGGCCGATGTACGACGGATAGGCCACGGCTGCGATGATGGCTACGACGGCCACGACGATCATCAATTCAATCAACGTGAATCCTCGCGAACCAGATCCGCGACCCCGTTGAGCGAAATGTGTTGGCTTGCGATGCGACATGGAAGTGCTCCCGCTCATGGATTGACGAGTTCGGCCCAGGACACTCGCCCTGGGTTGGAAACCTGCGGATTCACCTGGGTGTTGAAAATAGTCCCATTCTGGTTGGCAAGAAGGGTGGTGCTGATGAAATTGCTCATGCCTGTCAGCGCCGTGAGCCCGATGCCGGCAATCGGAATGGTTTGACTATTGACGGTGATCTTGTCGGATGCGTTGAATAAGCGATCTCCGTTGCGGTCAAAGAAGATATTCGTTGGATTTGTGCCCGTGAAGGGATCGACCGCCATGATCCAACCACGACCAGAGGGTGCGCAGACATCGGTATTGTCCGGGATGAGTGTGCTGCCGACGAGCAGATTTTGGTAAGCCTGATTGGCCACAATCATGCGCTCGCCCTGGGGGGTGTTCGAAGGGGGTAAAAGGTCCATGTACCAGCCCTTCTTCCCCGTCATATCGCCTGGTGTGCCCACGCTGACTGTGCGGGAAGGCAACGTGGCCTGTACGGGCGGCGTGGCGGTTGGGTCTGCCGCCGTACCCGCAGTTTCCGCCGTAATGTTCCGCTCGATCAGATCAGTCTTCGCGATGGGAAAGCTGGCTTGTGACACATTCAGCCCGTACCAGGTTTGCACATCCTTGTTCTTCAGGTCATCCGAACTGAGATACCGCCCGGTACCGAAGAACAACCACAAATTACCGGTGTCGGGGTTCTTGGCGGCGAACATGGGAGCTGTAATGGGTTGTGCTTTGTTGCTGGCGTCTTTCGCGGTAAACAGAAGAGAACCGGTGCTGGTGGCATTGGCGAGATCGAACGACCAGACATTGCCCTGCAGATCGCCTGCGTAAGCCTTGGTGCTGATGCCGTTGCCGAGGTTGTCGATCCAGATCACGGGCGTAGACAGCCCGTTGTCGGTTGCGGTGTTGGTCGTGTGACGAGAGACAGTACCGGTGTTCAGGCTGATTTGCAGGAGCTGCGCGGTGCCGGTATCGCTATTCATGCCGTTGCCCACCAGAATCGACCACTCGCCGTTCGCGGTTTGCGCAATGATGGGTTTGCCCAGGGTCTGTCCCAGAGAGCCATCGGAGACCTCTCCGAGAAACTTCACGCTCGCGGGGTCGGTGATGTCGAGCGCATAGATCGACCGCGTAACGCCGCGCCCTGTTGTGCCGACCAGCACCGTGCGCCATGCGGCGGGCGATCCTGTGTAAACATCGGCCACGGTGATCTCACCGTCGTTGAAGTACTGGTGCGGATTGAGGCCGGAGCCGTAGTTTTTCTGGGCGAGCACGCTCGGATTGGTGGATGCGGCAAGGACTACCCCAGGCATGTAGGCGAAGGTCTCTACGCCAGTGTTGGCATTGAAGCCATGCAGCATGCCGTCGTTGGACGATACGTAGATCGTGGGTGTGCGGGTGGTCTGCGTGGACGCAAAAGACTTGAAACTGTTCGAGCCGGTAAAGGTGGCGTTGGCGTAAGGCCCGGCGTCGGGCTTGCCGACATAGATGGGTTGTGAGTTGATGATGTCGCCTAGCGCCGTGGTGCGATTGCGGAGCGTGCCGCCGTTGCGGATTTCCTTGGAGGCATCCCCACGAAGGTAGTTCACCAGATCGGTGGTCCAGCCGTATTTGCCGCTGACGTTTGTGCTGTCGAAAGTCACATAGCTGCCATTGACCACGGTGTAGATCGTGCGGCTGGCCGCAGCAGGCAATACCGTGGCGGCATCCCATGCCTGCGTGGTCGCGGCGCCCGTGGTCGGATCCATGTTGAACGCCTTGAGCGAGCCGCTCCAGACGCCTTCCTTGTAGCTTGCCTGATAAACCCGGCTGCCGTTGTTGAGCTGGGTGGAGTTGGTGGAAAGCGAGGCCGTGCTGCCAACATTTTCGCTGGCAATGGCCGAGAACGCAGCCTCCAGCGACTGCTTCATGGTCTTGGCGTCGCCGCCCGTGAAGAAATTGTCAGGACGTTTGTCGTTGGTGCTCAGCGTCTGACCATTGGTCCACCACGAAGCGTCTGAAAGCGCTGTCGTATTGGCATAGGGATCGTAGTTGGCGGGTACGGAGAATCCGCCATACTTGGCCGCGAGCCAGTATTGGTTCTGTGATTTACCAAGGAGAACTTGGTTCTCCATCACATCGACCCAATAGGTGGAGACGGTCTGCTTGCCAGCCAGATCCGGGCGCATGTCGACGGTGTGGGCGTCGTACGCCAGTCCAGCGATATAGGCGGAGTTGTGCCGGCCGCTGAATGAGGTACCTGCGGTTGCCGTCATGCCGTTGATGGTGATGCCTTCGAGTTGGGCAATTTTTTCCGTCGCAGTCTTGACATCGACGCTGGTGTCAGCTGTCACTTCAGCCGGTACGGCGGGCTCGGTGTCGGTATTCAGATTGCCCGGGAGATTCTTGTCGTCCCAGGTGTTGACGTCGCCGATGCCCAGAATGAAGCTGCGCTGGCAGTCGTATTGCCAAGGGTCTGACCATGTCTGCACCACGGGGAAGCCATCGGCCATTTTGTAAGCCGTGCCATCCGGATAGGCACTGATGCTGTTGTAGGACGTGACGGGCCCCTGTTTCTTCAGGTAGCGCAGCGCCGCGTAATACATCTCGCTGACCGGGTCATAGCTTTTGTCGTTCGCCGTGGTCATCTGACCGAATTTGTTGATGTAGTTGATAACACCGCTGTCCTGGATGTCAGGTGACGTGGCATATGCCGCGGTGGTGTCCGATGCGGCGGTGGATTGTGGATTCCTGACGAAGGTGCCATCGATCGCGCTCCATTCCGCCTGGGCATTGGTAGCTGGGGTTGCGCCTGGTTCGTAGGTTTTGGGGCCCACAAAGCCTTGTGGAGCGCGCAGCGCCGCACCGTCCTGACGCTCGTTGGAGATGTTGAGATAGCCGAACACGCTGTAGGTGAAAACGGAACCATACTTCTGGATCAGGCCTTCCGGCTTAGCGTGGCTGCCATAGGCCACGCAGTTGTCCTCGAGCATGCCGCTTTTGCAGACTTGTACGTCGATGTTGACGGAGTACACCCATCCTGCCTTCAAGCTCTGGGCAGGGTCGTATTCGACAGCGCCCTTGCTTTGCGCAGTGTTTGGATTGTCGAGCAGATAGCGCAGGCTGCGGTCGGTGTTGTCCTTATCTTTGACGGTGTTGCTGTTGGCAGAGATGAAGTACATCCGGTTGCCCAGCCCGGCGAGTTTTGTCGAAAAGTAGCTGAAACTGGACGGTGTGTTGTTTTGCACCGTAGTCGCACCGGAGATGTCGAGAGCGCCCGTACCCGTTTGCCCGGTATGCCGCGCCTTTTCCAGAATGGTGAGGGCGGCCGTGTCGACCACCCGGTTTCCCCCGGTGAGCGTTGAGCGAAAGACATCGATGGTCTGGGTGGCAGCCCAGTTCAGATAGTTGCCGCTCCAGGCGCTAGAACAGGTGCGATTGCTCGCGGCACCTGTCGGTTCGAAGTAGTTGTTGGTGCCACCGTTAACGCCTGTGAAGGCGGGAACCGTCGCGGCAGCGATGGTGTAGCCATAGCACTTGTTCGGGTCGAAATAACCGTAATAAGTCTTGCTGGTATCGAAGCCGCCCACATTGGCCATGCTCATCACGGTAGGCCATTCCACAGAGGGCGTGAGCACGAGATTGCCAGGGACGTTATTGCTCAGGGTCAATGGCTGCTGGTCGATGGATACGGCGGCTTGTACGAGTGGCGAGGCGCTCAGGCTCCACGCGGTACACAGCAGAACCAGCTTCATCCAAAGCGGGGTGCGACGAGGCGATGTTTGCGGACGCATGACGGTGTCCCTTTGGGTATGAAGTCTCGTGAGAATGGATGAGGGCGGCGGTTACTGGCGGACCCAGGCCTGCAGCGTGACCGTGGCGCGATCCGGGGCCGTCGCCGGGTCGGCACTGCGCGCGGTGATGCGATAGAAGTGCGCGGTCGGCATGACTGGCGCTGCGCCGTATTGCGCGCTGTTGGCGGTCTGCTGCGGGCCCAGGGCGGTGCGTCGGTCGTTCCAGAAGCCCATGTCTTCGATCACATACTGCGGTTGTCCCGAGGCATTGCTGCCCGCTGTGTATTGATTGGTTGCGGTGCCGGTTGGCACGGTTTGCCAGACATCGGCTGCATCTGCCTGTGCGGAGGGATTGTTGTCGCACTGAGTCGTGGTGACAGTGCAGTCGCGCCAGACCGTTGCACCATTGGCTTGCAGCAGTCCTTGGGCAATGCGCAAGGCGGCTTCGCTGTTCTGCAGGGCGATCTGCCGATCCTGCAGATTGCTGGCCATTTTTTCCTGCAAGGTCGTGCTGCGGATGGCCGCCAGGCCGATCACGGTGACGATCACTAGCAGGATCAACGCGATGATGAGTGCAACCCCGCGTTGTGCGTACTGAGTTCCACGGCGGAGTGATGGAGACAGAGAAATGGCAGACATGGTTCAGCTCACTCGGTTGCGCAGGGCGATGACTGTGGTGACGTTGCGGGTGAGCGGCGTCGGATTGGTGTCGGTCACGGACTGTTGGGTGGCACTTTGCAGGGTGAGGGTCACCTGCATGGCATCGACGGCGTTCCAGTCGGCGACCGATGAGGCATCGCCATAGTTGGTCTCACCGTTTTCGTGATAAAGAATTTGCATGTTCGTGACATTGCGGACGATTTCCTGTGATGTCACCGACAGGCTGCCGCCACTGTTTGTCAGCGTTCGTCGATAGAGCGAGCGAGCGCCCAATGGGTTGACGCCGACATACCAGTCCGCCACGTTCAAACGCGACACCATGGCGTTGGCGCGGAAGGTGTAGGGGTCGGCGGAACACGCAGGCGTGCCAGGAGGTGCGGGCGGCACGGTCGGAAATCCGAGGTTGGCTGTGCAGTTTCCTGGGTTGGAACCGCTGGCCGCCCAGCTCAGCGAGGTGGTGCCAGAGCCATTGCCCAATTGAACGAGAGCCGCGTGATCGGGGTCGCAGATCACCAAGGCGTCGCCGTTCGACCAATTGCTGGCCGCGGACCAGAGCGTGAGGCTGGACGTGGTGGCACTCTGAACACTCAAGCCGCCTTCTTCAATGCCGATTAGTTGGACGGAATCGGTGGTGGCATCCCGATTGCTGGTGGCGCCGCCTTCGGTGACTGCAGGGTCGTTCGCGTTGGCTTCGTAGCCATGAACCGCATTGCCCCAATTGGCCCACCAGGCGGTTCCAGCATTACCGGTACCGTTCTTCAGGACATTGGCCACGCTCGTTCCGTTGCCGCAGCCTGTCAGCCCGGCCTGCCGAGCATCGCGAGCCAGAAGTTCGAAAGCAATGCGCGATCCATCCTGCACTTCGCCGACCGCCATATTCGTTTTGAATGAGCCTCGGCTGGCCAGAAAGACGCTGATCGCAACACCGGTGACGACGAGACCGAGCAGCAAGGCCACCATGAGTTCAACAAGTGTCATGCCACGCTGGCGGCCTGGTGTGGTTGGGCGAGTTGGGGTTGAATAGGCTCTGGCGCTCATAGCATGGCCTTGGTCACGTAGGTTTGGGTGCTGGAGCCTGCAGTGGCTCGACTGTCGTCGAAAGTGATGGTCACCGTGCAGTCACCTTGACTCGTGCAGTCGATTTGTCCGCTGGCGCCGTTCCCGAGGGCCGCCAGTCCATCAGGGGTCGATCCACCCGATCCCAAGCACCAGGCGCGGATTTCGGTGTCCGGTCTGCCGCTGACTGAGCCTGAAAGTGAACAGCTGGGGGAGCCGCTCGAATTGCTGAACGATGCCGTGGTGTCGTAATCGCCGTTTAGCGCTGCGGCCCGGTTGGCGCGCAGGGCGTCGAGGATGCCGTAGCTGACCATCGTGGTCTGCGTATGCGTCATGGCGCTGTTATTGTTGGTCATCGATCGCACCAGCAAGGTGGACATGCCGATGAAACCAATCGACAGCACCAGCACCGCAATCAGGATTTCCAGCAGTCCAGCACCGAGCTGTTGCCGGGCGCCTCGGCTGGAGAGTCTGGCTTTATTGTTGGCAAGGGTTGGGTTGCGCATTGGGGCACTTTCCAGTTCCAGTGTCATCCACGGAGCAGACGACCGGCGTGATCCCGGTCACCAGATAGACGCAGCGGTGTTGGCTGCTGGGTAGGTCGGCGGCGTAGAGATCAATGACCAGACCGGAGAACCCGGCGCTTGCTGTTGCCTGGCGCAGGAATCCGCCGGGCGTGGCGACAAGAGCTTTACCGCTGACTTTCTGAATGCCTGAGGGCACGGTCGGCGCGGCGGCATACGTCACGCTGTTATCCGCACTTTTGACGGCTGCGGCGTTGCTGACATTGACTTCTTGATTGCGCTTGACCGCCTCGGATCGTGCAAGGCTCAGCGCGTTGGCGACGGCGTTCGCACTGGTGCTCAGACGGCTGCTGAGCATCATGCTCTGGAAGCTGGGTACGGCCACGGCCAACAGAATGGCTGCGACGGTCAAAGTGACAAGCAGTTCGATCAGCGTGAAGCCTGCGGTTCTGTGGTTCACAGGGGTTTCCAAATTGAAACAATGTGCCCCGAGTTTTCCACGCCTCACATGGCTACGCGTGCCTTATCCGACGAACGGTCGCTAACAGCCGATGAACGGAATCAAAATGTAACTTTCATTGCAAAAAAAGCTCGCACCAGCGCCCCGTTGGCTCCGTTAAGGACAGGAACGGCTACCGACCTCAAGACCTCGGTCACTGGCGATCAGCCAGAGAGCCTGAGACCGAGGCCGATCGCCGTGGGCGCCGTCGCAGTCCCAGTCGGAGAGGACTTGTCGCAGCAGGCCGCCCCCCCAGTGGTTGCGCGGGCGGTGGGTGTGGCCGTGGATCATCCAGGTGCAGTCAGCTTCGGCCAGCCAGCGTTGGGCTTCTTGCGGGTCGGCGTCGGCCCAGTTTTCCGGCCGTGACTGCGCGGCTTGGCTGGCGGCGCGCATGGCGAGCGCCTGCTGCATTCGGGCAGCCAGCGGCTGGGCCAGGACTTGACGCTGCCATTGCGGGTTGCGCACGGTGGTGCGGAATTGCTGATAGGCGGTGTCGGCGATGCAGAGCTGGTCGCCGTGGGTCAGGAGCAGGCGTTCGTTCTGAAAGGTGAGGACGAGCGGGTCGGGCAGCAACTGCGCGCCGGTGGCCTGGGCGAAGCGGGCGCCGAGCAGAAAGTCGCGGTTGCCGTGCTGGACGAACAGTGCTCGCCCTGTCTCGGTATGGGCGTCGTTATCGGCGTCGGTATAGGCGCGCAAGGCGGCGGCAATGTCCTGGGCGCAGGCGGCGTCTGCGGGAGCGATGCTTCGCGCGGACGGTTCGAGCAGATCGTCACCTATCCAGGCCTCGAACAGATCGCCGAGAATGAACAGGGCATCGGCCTCGCGCGCGGGGCCATGAAGCCAAGTGAGGAAGGCCTGGGTGGTACGTGGCGCCTGGGCGCCCAGGTGAAGATCGGAGATGAGGGCGATGCTGCGCCACGAGGGCGCGGCGTTCAGGCCGGTGAAGACAAGCTCAGGGCGAGACGCGCTCGATGCCGTTGCATCTTGCTTGAGGGCAGCCGTCATGCGACCGATGCCTCGCCCCGTGTTCAGATCTCGACAGCCTTGAGGATGACCACGTCCTCCAGCGGCACGTCGTCGTGGAAGCCCTTGCGGCCGGTCTTCACGTCCTTGATCTTGTCCACCACGTCCTGGCCTTCGACGACCTTGCCGAACACGGCATAGCCCCAGCCTTGCGCGGACGGGGCGGTGTGGTTGAGAAAGCCGTTGTCGGCGACGTTGATGAAAAACTGGGCGGTGGCCGAATGCGGATCGGAGGTGCGCGCCATGGCCAGGGTGTAGCGGTCGTTTTTCAGACCGTTGTTGGCCTCGTTCTGAATCGGCGCGAGCGTGGCCTTCTGCTTCATGCCCGGCTCGAAGCCGCCACCCTGGATCATGAAGCCGTCGATCACGCGGTGGAAGACGGTGCCATCGAAATGGCCCGAGCGCACATAGGCCAGGAAGTTTTCGCTGGACTTGGGGGCGTTGGCGGTGTCGAGTTCGATGCGGATGTTGCCGTGGTTGGTTTGGAGTTCGACCATGATGGGAGTCTCGTGGAGCGGTTGGGGAGGGTGTCAGTTGAGGACTTTGGCGTCTTCGATGACGATGGGTTTGACGGGCACGTTCTGGAACATGCCCTCATTCTGGGTGGGCACGGCGACGATTTTGTCGATCACCTCCATGCCCGAGATCACCTTGCCGAAGACGGCATAGCCGTAGCCGTCGGGCTTGGGGTAGTCGAGGCTGGGATTGTCCGCCACGTTGACAAAGAACTGCGCCGTGGCCGAATTGGGGTCGGCCGTGCGCGCCATGGCGATGGTGCCGCGCAGATTGCGCAAGCCGTTCTGGCTTTCGAGGGCAATGGGCGGGCGGGTGGGTTTTTGCTGCATGTTCGCGGTGAAGCCGCCGCCCTGGACCATGAAGCCGGGAATCACGCGATGAAAGATCGTGCCCTTGTAGAACCCGCTTTTCACATAATCGAGAAAGTTGGCCACGGTTTTCGGGGCGCGGGCCGGATCGAGCTGGACGACGAATTTGCCCATCGTGGTGACGAACTCCACCTTGGGTTGCGCAGCGGGGGCCTCGGCGGCCCGCGCCGCGGGCAGGGTGCCTGCGGCCAGCAGGCTGGACGCCGCAAGGGCAAGCGCCAGACGCTGCCATGCAGCACGCCAGATGCGCGAAAAGACCGGGCGGGTTGGGTTGGCCGGATGTAAATCGATCATGAAACGCTTCCTTGGAAAATGAGTTGCCATTTGGCGCTGCGCTGTGCCCAGTACTGGCGGTAGAGCGGGCTGGCGGGGGCGCCGGACGCACTGTACTGCACCACGATTTGGCCGGGATATTGCAGCACCGTGAGCGCCCCCGGCGTGATGGGCGTGTTGCGCACGGGCCCGTGCGGTGCCGAGGTTGCGGCGGAGGGGGCTTCCTGTGGACGCAAGCCTTGCAAGGCGGCGCGGGTGATGTCGTTGCGCAATTGCGCCGTGATGCGCTGGCGCTGGGCGGCCCATTGATCGGTGCTCAGCCATTGCACCTGGCGGGTGATGACCACCGGCGTGCTTCCGGCCGGGGTGTCGGCCATCAGGCTGCGCACATCGGGGTTGGACAGCACGACGCAACCGTCGGAGGCCAGGGGGACGCGCGCATAGCTGTCGGGCGGGGTGCCGTGCAGCCAGACCCCGAAGCCCGTGTGGCCCTGCTGTTTGTCCCATTCATTGGGATAGTTCAGAGTGAGCGCCCCGGCGCCATAGAGCGGCTTGAGATCCTTGGCGCCGATCTTGCGCGTGATGAAGTAAATGCCCAGTGGCGTTTTCATGTCGCCGGCCAGGGTCTTGCCGGCGCCGAGCTTGCCTTGGCTGAAGTAATAACTCGTTTCCAGTCTGGGCACACCGTTGCGCTGCTCGAATAGGTAGAGCCGCGAGCGCGCGGTATCCACCACGATGGCGCGCTGAACGTCGGGCGCCAGGGCGACCAGATTGGCGGGAATGGCCCCGGACGGCGGGGGCGCGGTGTAGGCGCCCAGACGTGCCAGGGCTTCCGCGCGAAGCTCCAGAAGGCGCGCGCGTTGCAGAGCTTCGATCTCTGTCGAGGGGGCGGGCGGCGCGGCGGCGAAGCCCGCGGTGCTGCCAGCGCTGGCCTGCATGACGTCGCCCAGCAGCAGTTGGGCCAGGGAAAAGTGAGGGTAGTCGCGCACCAGTTGCTCGGCCTGCGCACGCGCGGCGTCGAGTTGGCCGGCCGCGACTTGCGCGTAGGCGTGCAATAGGCGGCGTTCGGCCCCGTCCTGGTTCGGCAGGGCGCCGAGCGAAGTCGTCAGCCTGAGCAGCGTTCGCGGTGAGACGGCGCGATGCGGCACGCTGTCCGTGGGCGCATCGGCGAATCGTGCGGCCTTGTCTTGGGCGGCGGATGGGCTCTGTCCGGGCACCGCGTTGTAGTCGGTTGCAGCGCGCGCGGCGAACACCAGAGGCACGCACAGCAAGGCCCAGGGCAACAGCTTGCGTGCGAGGGGACGACGGATCGGGGTGTTCACGTTGGGACGGCCGCGTGCGTGTCAGATCACGGATTCAAAGTCGGCGATTCAGCCGACGATTTCCCGCACGATCAGCCATTGGCCATCTTCGCGCTGAAGCTGCAGAGTTTTCGGGCCGTCGAAATCGAGCGAGCCGGAGACGTAATGCTGACGGAAGTGGGCGGTGGCCTTGTCGCCATCGACTTGAACCTTGAGCGCGTGCACCGTCACGGTGATCTTGGCCTTGTCGGAAATGCGGGCGCGGCGCTGGTCTTTCCAGGCGCTCAGACTCATGCCCTTTTCAGGCTTGAAAGTGGTCGCGTAGGCGGCGAAATAGCCGGACAGGTTTTTGTTCTGCCAGGCGGCGGCCCAGCGCTCCACCGCTTCCGACACCGCGGCTTGCTCCGCAGCAGGGACGGTCGCCACTTCGGCCTTGGCTGCGGATTTGGTCGCCGCCGCCGTCGAAGTTGCGGCCAGGGCGGTGGCCGGTGCGGTGTGAGCCGGTTCAGGCTTCGCGGCGGGCTTTGTGGTGGCGACGACTGCCGGCTTCTGGGCGGGGACGGCAGTGGCCGGCTTGGCCTCGGGCGCGGTGGCGGTCTGGGTGGTGGCGACCTTCATGGGCGTGGCGCCAGCGTTCTTGTCTCGCTCGAACAGTTCGCGGATCAGGTTCAGCTTGACCCTGGCGTTGGCGTTTTCGTCGGGCGCGAGCTGCAAGGCTTTTTGATAGGCCTGACTGGCCAGCTTGGCGTAGATGTCCCCCAGATTGGCCTGGGCCGTGGCATAGCTCGGGTTGGTGCGAATGGCCATGTCCAGCGCGGCTCGGGCCTTGTCGTACTGCCCTTGCTGAGCGTACAGCACCGCCAGATTGTTATAGGGCTCGGGCAGCTCGGGGTATTGCTCGGTCAGCGACTGGAAGATCTGGATGGCCTGCGCGTCCTTCTTCTGCTCGGTCAGGATGACCCCCTTGAGGAACTGATACTGCGGGTCCTTGGGTTTTTGGGCCAGAAGCGTGTCGACCTGCTGAAGGGCGCTTTGCAGATCCCCCTTCTGCAGGCTTTGCGTGACGCTGGCTGCGTCTGCCGCCCAGACGGTTGGCGCGCTCAGGGCGAGGGCGATCAGGGTGGCGAGAAGGCGATTTCGCATGATGGATCTGAAGAAGTGGGCTGGAAAGTCCTGGCGGGCCGCGGTGCCGGACGCGCTGTTCACGCCCTTTGTGCCGGGCGCAAGACCGGCGGCTTGTGCTAAGTTTTTGATTTTATCCGGGGACTTGGCGCATTCGCGCGCCAACCGTGCCTCCCCGCCACACGCCATGACTGCGTTGCACCTCCACAATACCCTCTCCCGCGGGAAAGTCCGCTTTGTCCCGATTGAGCCCGGCCATGTCCGCATGTACGTCTGCGGCATGACGGTGTACGACTACTGTCATATCGGACATGCCCGGGTCATGGTGGTGTTCGACCTGCTGCAGCGCTGGCTCAAGGCGCAGGGTCTGCGGGTGACCTATGTGCGCAACATCACCGACATCGATGACAAGATCATCCGCCGTGCGCAGGACAACGGTGAATCCATCCGGGCGCTGACCGACCGCTTCATTCAGGCCATGCATGAAGACGCCGACGCGCTCGGCGTGGAGCGCCCGACGCACGAGCCGCGCGCCACCGACTACATCCCGCAGATGCTCGATCTCGTGGGCAAGCTCAAGGCGCGCGGTCTGGCGTATCGCGACGGCGCCGGTGACGTGAATTTCCACGTGCGCGCGTTTGCGGGCTATGGCAAGTTGTCGGGCAAGTCGCTCGACGAGCTGCGCGCCGGTGAGCGCGTCGAGGTGGATACGGCGAAAGAGGATCCGCTGGACTTCGTGCTGTGGAAAGCCGCCAAGCCCACCGAGCCCGACGAGGTGAAGTGGGCCTCGGAAGACGGCCCCGGGCGCCCGGGCTGGCATCTGGAATGCTCGGCCATGAGCTGCGCGCTGCTGGGCGAGACGTTCGACATTCATGGCGGTGGTGCCGATCTGCAGTTTCCGCATCACGAAAACGAGATCGCCCAGAGCGAGGGCGCGAGCGGCAAGCCCATGGCGCAGGTCTGGCTGCATAACGGATTCGTGCGGGTCGATGGCGAGAAGATGTCCAAGTCGCTGGGCAACTTCTTCACCATTCGCGACATTCTTCAGCACGTCGATGCCGAGACCGTGCGGCTGTTCATCGTCAGGGCGCATTACCGTAGCCCGCTGAACTACAGCGACGAGCATCTGCAGGACGCGCACGCCGCCCTCACGCGTCTGTACACCGCGCTCGACCCGTTCGCCGATCTGCCCGGACGGATCGACTGGCATCACCCGCGTGCCCAGGCCTTTGCTGCGGCGATGAACGACGATCTCAACACCGCCGAAGCCATGGCCGTGCTGTTCGAGCTGGCGACCGAAGTGAACAAGACCGGCGATGCCGATCTGGCGGCTCTGCTCAAAGGGCTTGGCGGCTTGCTCGGGCTGTTGCAGCAACGGCCGCGCGAATTTCTGCAGCGCAAGGCCGCCTCGGTCGATGCGGCCTGGGTGGAGCAGCAGGTGCAGGCGCGTATCGCTGCCAAACAGGCGCGCGATTTTGCCGAGGCCGACCGCATTCGAGCCGAACTCACGGCCAAGGGCATCGTGCTTGAAGACAAACCGGGCGGCGTCACGGTGTGGAGGTCGGCTTGAGCGCCACCGATCGCCCCAAGGCGGGGCCAACGTCTTCGGCTGGGCGTGGCGCAGCCTCTGCGGCAAGCGTGGCCGCGCTCGACTGGGACAAGGCCTGCGCCCATTTGCAGCGCACCGATCGCGTCATGCGCAAGCTCATCAAGACGCATGCCGGAACCCGGCTGCAAAGCCGTGGCGATCCGTTTCAGACCTTGGCGCGATCCATCATTGGCCAGCAGATCTCCGTCAAAGCCGCCCAAACCGTCTGGGATCGCTTTTGCGCCGCGGTTCCCGAGGTCGCGCCCGCGCATTTGCTAGGACTGAGCGAGGAGGCCTTGCGCGCCTGCGGCCTTTCCGGACGCAAGGCGGGCTACGTTCGCGACCTTGCCACCAAGTTCCACGAAGGAGAGGTCCACCCGGACAAGTGGCAGGACATGCCCGATGACGCCATCGCCGCCGAGCTGCTGAGCATTCGCGGCATCGGCCGCTGGACGGCCGATATGTTTCTCATCTTCCACCTGATGCGCCCCGATGTGCTGCCGCTGGGCGATCTGGGTTTGATCAAGGGCGTGAGCCAGACCTATTTCGCCGGTGAGCCGGTGACGCAAAGCGAGGTGCGCGAGGTGGCCGCCGCCTGGGCCCCCTGGCGTTCGGTGGGGACTTGGTATATTTGGCGCAGTCTGGACCCGCTTCCGGTCAACTATTGAGGTTCCCGCGCGGGGCTCGCCGAAAGGCCCGACGCGACGGGGCAGGGAATCAAGAGGCATTCTTGCCATTCCCCGGTCGCAGCCTTTCCGGCAGGTGCGCCATCATCGCGCACAGATCATTTTTCCGAGGTGTCTATGAGTAAAAAAGTCTTTCTCGATTTTGAGCAGCCGGTTGCAGAACTGGAGAACAAGATCGACGAATTGCGCTATGTGCAGGATGAATCCGCCGTTGACATTTCAGAAGAAATCGGCCGCCTGCAGAAGAAAAGCCAGCAACTGACCAAGGACCTCTACGCCAAGCTCACACCCTGGCAGACCACGCAGATCGCGCGGCATGCCCAGCGGCCCTACACCCTGGACTATGCCAACCAGATATTCACCGATTTCCACGAGCTGCATGGTGACCGCGCCTTCGCCGACGATCAATCCATCGTGGGCGGTCTGGCCCGCCTGGGTGGGCAGGCCTGCATGGTGATCGGCCACCAGAAGGGGCGGGACACCAAGGAGCGTGCCCTGCGCAACTTCGGCATGCCCAAGCCCGAGGGTTATCGCAAGGCCTTGCGGCTGATGAAGCTGGCGGAGAAGTTCCATCTGCCCATCTTCACTTTCGTGGATACGCCGGGCGCCTATCCCGGCATCGATGCCGAAGAGCGCAGCCAGTCGGAGGCCATCGGCCGCAATATCTATGAGATGGCGCAGCTCGAAGTGCCCATCATTTCGACCATCATCGGCGAGGGCGGGTCTGGCGGGGCACTGGCCATCGCCGTATGTGACCAACTGCTGATGCTGCAGTACGCGATCTACTCCGTGATTTCGCCCGAAGGTTGTGCATCCATTCTGTGGAAGAGCGCAGAAAGGGCGCCTGAGGCCGCCGAGGCGCTCGGCCTGACAGCGCACCGTTTGAAGGCGCTGGGGCTGGTGGACAAGATCGTCAATGAGCCTGTGGGCGGTGCGCACCGCGACCCGGCTGCCATGGCGACGTCGCTCAAGCGCGCCTTGGGCGAGTCGTTGCGCCATTTCCAACATACCCCGGCTGCCGAACTGGTGAAGCAAAGACTCGATCGTTTGCAGCATTTCGGGAAGTTCGAAGACACCAAGTCGGCGGGACGCTGATCGCGCCTTCAGCGTCGACCACCGGTGCTGAAGAATCCCGCGCTCGCAGCGCTCACGCGATGGGCGGCGCAGCACCCGGACTTGGTCCCGGCGGGACGTATCGGCATCGCCTTCAGCGGCGGAGCCGATTCCACGGCCCTGCTGTGGGCCGCACGCGAACTCTGGGGTCAGAAGCGCCTCTGCGCGCTTCATGTCAATCATCAATTGCAAGCGTCTGCCGCAGCCTTTGCGCATCATTGCGCCCAGGCCTGCTTCGACCTTGGCGTGCCCTACGCGGAGGCCGTTCTTCAGGTGGAGGTGGTGCCCGGTGCGAGTGTGGAAGAGGCTGCGCGTGAGGCCCGCTACCTGGCCCTGTCCGAGCTTGCGCAGGCGCAGAACTGTGCGCTCGTTCTTTTGGCGCAACATGGCGATGACCAGGCGGAGACCGTCCTGCTGGCGCTGTTGCGCGGTGCGGGGCCCCGTGGGCTGGCAGCCATGCCTGCCCAGATGCAGCGACACGGCTGCACCTTTGCGCGGCCCCTGCTGGAGTGCGGGGCCGCGGAGTTGCGCCACTGGCTCAAGGCGCACGATGTGTCCTTCCTCAATGATCCGATGAATGCGGACCCGGCGTTTCGCCGCAGTCGCATCCGGCATGAACTGGTGCCCGTTCTGGCCAGACTTGAGCCGGCCTATCGCCAGACGTTGGGTCGGAGTGCTGCCTTGTGCGCGGCAGCGGACCGGCAGATCCAGGAGCGTGCATCCCAGCATTTGCGCGATTGCCTGCAGCCCCAGGGCCTGCATCTCGCCACCCTGCGGGCGCTGGGGGGCGCTTCGGCAGGCGAAGTCTTGCGGCTCTGGCTGCGACAGAACGGGCAACGCCTGGATCGTGCTCGCACCGACGAACTCGTGCGCCAGATCCTGCGCACAGAGCAAGGCGCGCATCGGCTCGAACTTCGGCTGCCAGCCTGTGTTCTTCAGCGCCAGGGCGCATTTTTGCTTCTCAGCAGAGGAGAGGCTGCTCCGTAGAGGGCATAGAATGCGAGGCTTTCTGCGAAACGGTCGGGCGTATCGTGCGCCGGGCAAAGCAGCTTTCGCAGCTCTCGAACGCATTGCTCATGGCACTCATTGTCCAGAAATACGGCGGCACCTCGGTGGGTTCTGCCGAACGGATCAAAAACGTCGCACGGCGCGTGGCCAAATGGCACGAAGCAGGGCATCAGGTTGTGGTGGTGGTGTCGGCCATGTCCGGCGAAACCAATCGCCTGATCGCGCTGGCCAAAGATATTCAACCCCAGCCCGACCCACGCGAGCTTGACGTCGTGGCCTCCACGGGCGAACAAGTCACCATCGGACTTCTGGCAATGGCCTTGCAGGCCCTGGGTCGCAAGGCCCGCAGTTATACCGGCGCTCAGATCGCGGTGCATACCGACAGCGCCTTCGCCAAGGCACGCATCGAATCCATCGATGCCGACAAACTCAAGGCCGACCTGGCCCAGGGCGTCGTGCCCGTGGTAGCCGGATTCCAGGGCGTGGATGCGCACGGCAACATCACCACCTTGGGTCGAGGCGGGTCGGACACCTCGGGCGTGGCTCTCGCGGCGGCCTTGCAGGCCGACGAATGCCAGATTTACACCGATGTCGATGGTGTCTACACCACCGATCCGCGCATCGTTCCCGAAGCCCGCAGGCTCGACACCATCACCTTCGAGGAAATGCTGGAAATGGCCAGCCTGGGTTCCAAGGTGCTGCAGATACGCTCGGTGGAATTTGCAGGCAAGTACAAGGTTCGCCTACGCGTGCTTTCCAGCCTGACTCCCTGGGACTTGCCGTTGGAACTGGAGTCGCGCAGCGGCACACTCATCACCTTTGAGGAAGACGAAAACATGGAACAAGCCGTGGTGTCGGGCATTGCCTTTGCCCGCGACGAAGCCAAGATCATTGTGGTCGGCGTGCCTGACCGGCCGGGCATCGCCTATCAGATTCTCAGTGCAGTAGGCGACGCCAACATCGAAGTCGACATGATTCTGCAAAACCAGAGCGTGGCCGGCTTCACCGACTTCACCTTCACCGTGGGGCGCGGCGATTACGCAAGGGCGCTCGATATCCTCAAGACCACGGTGCAGGGCCATATCGACGCCAAGGAAATCCTCGGTGATCCGAAAGTGTGCAAGGTTTCCATCGTCGGCATGGGCATGCGTTCGCACGCGGGGGTGGCCAGCAAGATGTTCCGCACCCTGTCGGAAGAAGGTATCAACATTCAGATGATCTCTACCTCGGAAATCAAGGTGTCGGTGGTCATTGAAGAGAAGTACATGGAACTGGCCGTGCGTTCCTTGCACAAGGCCTTCGACCTGGAACAGGCGGCTTGAACCAAAAAGTTCGACTGCGGTGGCAGTCAGGGTTGAATGCGTGTAATAATTGCCGACTTTGCTGAACGTGTGTCGTCGCAAGCAACGACGCAAGCAAATGGAGACGTGACCGAGTGGCCGAAGGTGCTCCCCTGCTAAGGGAGTATGCGCCAAAAGCGCATCAAGGGTTCGAATCCCTTCGTCTCCGCCAAAATTAAGTGTTAAGAAGTCCAAGGAAGTCCGAAAAACCCGCTGTTCTCCTCTGAGGCAGCGGGTTTTTTGTTTGCCGAAGTCCGGCAACGTCTTTTGACATCCGGCGCCAGTAGGGGGCATTATCTGGGGCATCGAAGCAAAACACCTGGGGGCATCGTGTTCTGTCCCCTGAAGGAAGCCGAAATGCCGTTGACTGAACCCGCCTGCAAAGCCGCCCATTGTCCCGAAGGCAAGCCCTACAAACGCCACGCCGATGCGGGCGGCCTGTACCTGGAGGTGACCAAGACCGGCGCGAAGCTATGGCGCTGGAAATACCGGGCAGGGGGCAAGGAAAAGCGCCTCGCCCTGGGGGCATATCCCAAAGTGAGCCTGAAAGACGCTAGGCGAGCCAGAGACGAAGCGCGGGCGCTGCTCGATTCTGGCGCTGATCCTGGCGAGGCGAGACAGGACGCCAAGCGCGCCCGGCTGGCCTCTTCCGATCTGGCATTTGAGAAGGTGGCGCGCGCCTGGTGGGAGCACTGGCGAGCGACGAAAGCAGAGCGACATGCGGGCTATGTGATCGCCAGGCTTGAGGCTGACGCCTTCCCGGCCTTCGGAGAAAAACCCGTCAACGAGCTGACCGCCCCGGCCTTTGTGCGGCTGGCAAAGTCCATCGAAGAACGGGGCGCGGCGGACATTGCCCGGCGCGTGCTGCAGACCTGCGGCCAGGTCATGCGCTACGCGGTGGCGCATGGCCTGACGGATCGCAACCCCGTTGCTGACGTGAAGCCCGGCGACGTGCTGCGGGCGCGTAGGCAGGTCAACTTCGCCCGCATCGAACTGTCCGAGCTGCCCGAACTGCTGCGCCGGATCGAAGGCTACACCGGCAGCCCGTTCACCCGCCTGGGCTTGAAGCTGATGGCGCTGACCTTCGTGCGTACTGGCGAGCTGATCGGCGCCCGCTGGCAAGAGTTCGACTTGACGGCGGCGCAGTGGCGCATTCCGGCCGAACGCACCAAGAGCCGCCGTGAACATCTGGTTCCCCTGGCGCCGCAGGCCATCGAAGTGCTGCGCACCCTGCAGGCCGTACATGGCAACGACCCGGTGCGCTGCACCGGCGCAGCCCTGCTGTTCCCTGGGGAGCGCAAGCGGTCAACGCCCATGAGCAACAACACCATGTTGAAAGCCCTTGAGCGCATGGGCTACAAGGGCCGCATGACTGGCCACGGGTTCAGGGGTGTGGCGTCAACCGCCCTGAACGAAATGGGCTACAGGCCTGACGTGATCGAAGCCCAGCTTGCACATGTCGAGGAGAACCGCGTGCGAGCGGCTTACAACCATGCGCGCTACGCGGCTGAGCGGGTGGCACTGATGAAGGATTGGGCGAACTACTGCGACGCCGTGCGCCAGGGCGGGGCCGTGATTCCGCTGCGGGCCGGTGCCGCGTCATTCGCAGCCTGACCGGCCCGGCGTGCAAAAACGACTGAGGACACTGAGGACAAACCCCTGAATCGGTCTGCAGGCCGCATGAATGCAGGGTTTGTGAGGATTTGGAGAACTGAGGACAAAGTGAGGACAAAGCGAGGACATTGAGGACAAATTCATAGTATTTACCCTTACCAACTTTCCCCGCCGCCTGCCTGTTTTCCTGGAATGGCCGTAGCCTGCAGCGCGAAACAGCTTTCCCCGCGCCCCCCGCCGCTGCCGGGCGCACGCATCAACCACCGAAGGAGCGCCCCATGCTGCAAATCATCGACCCGACCGACCGCACACCCCCGGCCGACAACAGCAAAGCCCTGAGCGCCGCGTATGAACACTTCCTCGAACTGGCCGCCCTGATCGAAGGCGCTGCCCTGCTGTTGCGCAGCGAACCAGACGGGGAGGGCGGGACGGCTGCCGAGCGCGTGCTGGCCGTGGCGCAGCGCGTGGCAACCGACTACGCCGATGCAGCATGGGAAGCGGCAGATGCGGGGCGCGATGGGAGCGAGGCATGACCGCAACGCCCGACACCCCCGCCCTCCCCCCGCGGCTGCTCGACCTCTTCGCTGCCGGATACCTTGAAGCCGCCTATGCCCACCAGGCCAAAGACAGCGAGTTGATCCAGTACACCACCGAAATCAAGGTTCGGGCTGAGCGCCGCTGCGGGGAGCTGCTGGCGCGCACGGAAAAACACGGCGGCGGCAAGCCGACAGAAAACCGGTCGAACGATGCGACCGGTTTCGCACCGACCCTCTCGCAGATGGGCCGCACCCTGACACGCGCTTGCGAACACCACCATGCCGAGCTGTATCTAGGCGCGGATGGGCGGGCGTACTACCTGTCCGACTGGCCTGCAGCGCAGTCCACGCAAGAGGCCGCAGATTGAACGAGTCCATCAAACGCGCGTGCGCCACCGTGGCGCATATCGAGCGCGGCCCGAAGTCCATGCGTCTGTGCATTGACGAGGCGCTGCGCTGGGCGCAGCATGAAAAAGAGACCGACCCGGCGCTAGACCGCCTGAGCAAGCACGCCCAATCGCTCGCCACCACACTAGACCTCAAGAGCGATGCCATACAGAGCCGCATCGTCATCGCCGCGCACCAGACCGGGATCGACCCCGATGCTCTGGTGGAGGCTGTGCGGCGGCTCGACTGGGCCGCCCAGATGCGCGTGAGCAACCTGCCACCGGTCGAGGGCGCGCAGGGTCGCACACCCTTCACTCGTTTCGTGCGTGCCCTCGACAACCTGACAGCCCGCGTCTACGACTTGCAGCAGCTGCCTGATGAACTGGTTGCCGAACTGGCGAACGATCTGCTCAAAGACTCACGCCCGGCCAGCGACGTGCGGCTGTTGCGCGCCCGGCCCTACGCTGACGAGGCGGGACTGGAAATAGGCGAGATCGTCCCCGCCGCCCCGGTGAAATAGGGCACCCCGAAAAAGCCCGGTCTATTTTTCGACAGCGGTAGGCTGCCCCCGCAAAAATCTGTTCATCAACCGATGGGAGATTTTGCGATGCACACAAATCCGAGTGTTTCCACTGAGCGCCTGTTGCGCCTGCCCGATGTCGAGGCCATGACCGGCCTGCGCCGCAGCGCGCTGTACGCGGCGATGAAGGAGGGGAAATTTCCGCCCTGCGTCAAACTCGGCGCCCGCGCTGCGGCTTGGCCTGAGAGCGAGGTGCAAGCTGGATTTCCGCCCGCATCCGTGCGCCGCGAGGGAGCGCCAAATGAGCGCCGCCCGGCCTAAAAGCAAGTCGCCATCTCTGCCCGGCGTGCAGGTCTACCGGGCCGAAGACCGGCCCGAAAGCGCCCGCCTGGTCGAAGCCGCACAGCGCGCCGTCGAGCGTAGCCTGCCGACCAGTTTTGTGCACGATGGCCGCGTCTACGCGCTGCAGGTGCTGCCCGTGCGCTTTGGTGTCATGGTGTTCGACCGGCCCGGCGATTTGGTGCCGAAGGTTGCGGCCATTGTCGGCTCGGTGGAGGCCGTCTGAATGCGCCCGAACCTCTCAGCCGAACGCCCCCCCGCAGCAAGAGTGTTCTTTGACCCCGTGGCCGCGCTGCTCGAACTCCTCGATCAACAGGGCATCGCCCCCGCCGATCGAGAGGACATCGCGGCTGACGGCGTGCTGCGCCGTTTTCGCATCGAAGGCGACCGGCGCGGCACCCTCAACGGCTGGGCGGTGCTGCATTCTGACCACGGCGCCGCAGGCAGTTGGAAAACCGGGGCAAGCTGCACCTGGTCGAGCAAAGCCACCAGCCGCATGACCCCGGGTAATGTCCCGCCGAGTGGTGTAAGTCTTTGGTGCGGTGAGCTGCGAAGGGCGTAGCCCGGAGCAGCTCACCGCGCGCCGGTCGTCCCTGGAGATGGGGGTGGCCATCGTGAAGTCCGGATAAGGTTGAGGTGCGACCCACCAATCCTTGTCTGAAGGAAACCACGATGACCCACGCCACTATCGCATTGACCGAGCTCGCTGAGAAGGGGGCCGATGTCGACGTGCTGCGCCAGATGGTGCAGTTCATGGCCCAGCGCCTCATGGAGATCGACGTGGAGGGGCGCTGTGGCGCCGGCTACGACGAGAAGAGCGCCGCCCGGCTCAACAGCCGCAACGGCTACCGTGACCGCACCTGGGAGACTCGTGTCGGCACGGTCGAGCTCAAGATCCCCAAGCTGCGCCAGGGCAGCTACTTCCCCGAGTTCCTGGAGCCGCGGCGCACCGCCGAGAAGGCCCTGACCGCCGTCATCCAGGAAGCCTACGTGCAGGGCATCTCCACGCGTTCCGTGGACGACCTGGTCAAGGCCCTGGGCATGAGCGGCGTGTCCAAGAGCCAGGTCTCGCGGCTGTGCGGCGAGCTCGACGAGCAGGTCGGCGCCTTCCTCAACCGCCAGATCGAGGGCGACTGGCCCTACCTGTGGATCGACGCCACCTACGTCAAGACCCGCGAGGCCGGCCGCATCGTCAGCGTGGCCGTGATAATCGCCGTCGGCGTCAACACCGAGGGCCAGCGCGAGGTGCTGGGCATGAAGGTCGGCGCCTCGGAGGCCGAGCCGTTCTGGACCGACTTCCTGCGCAGCCTCAACCGCCGCGGCCTGCGCGGGGTCAAGCTCGTCATCAGCGACAGCCACTCTGGTCTCAAGGCGGCGGTCGCCAAGGTCCTCAAGGCCACCTGGCAGCGCTGCCGCGTGCACTTCATGCGCAACGCCCTGGCCCATGCCGGCAAGACGCAGCGCCGCATGGTCGCGGCGGCCATCGGCACCGTGTTCGTGCAGGACACGGCCGAAGCCGCGCGAACGCAGTGGCGCACCGTGGCCGACCAGCTGCGAGAACGCTTCCCCAAGCTCGGCGCCCTGATGGACGAGGCCGAGCACGACGTGCTGGCCTTCATGACCTTCCCGAAGGCGCACTGGGCGCAGATCTACTCGACCAACCCGCTCGAGCGCCTGAACGCCGACATCAAGCGCCGCACCAACGTCGTGGGCCTCTTCCCCAACGACGCGGCCATCACCCGCCTGGTCGGCGCCATGATGCTGGAGCAGAACGACGAGTGGTCGCTGAACCGCCGGTATATGCAGCTTGAAGGCCTTCAGTCGCTCTGCGATACTGCCCCGACTCGGCTGTCCGCTGTGGCACGCTGAGTACCGTGTACCTCAGCCTGTCCGGGCTGTGGACCTACACCACGTCGCGGGACGCGACCTGACCCCGCAGGAAAGACAGGCGCACGTCCAACAAATCCGGCAGGCCACAGCCGCCGCACAGCGACAACGCGAGGCCGTACAGACCGAGGCCGCAGCTCGGGCCGATGCGCTGTGGATGGCCGCACGCCCGGCAGATCGGAACCATCCCTATCTCGCCCGCAAGCGCATCGCCGCAGGGCCTGCACGGCAGTCTTGCGACCTGTTGGTGCTCAGAATCGAGAACACACAAGGCGAGACGCGAAGTCTGCAGTTCATCGGCGCTGATGGTGGCAAGCGTCTGTTATCTGGTGGCGCAAAACGCGGGAGCTTCATCATCGTGGCCGGCGCCCTGCCCGCTGACTTGATCGTCATTGCCGAGGGCTTCGCCACCGCCATGACGGCGGCGTCACAGTTCCCGGGCGCCGCTGTGCTGGCCGCCATCGACGCGGGCAATTTGCAGCCGGTTGCCGTGGCGATTCGGGGTCTGTGTTCTGTCGCCAAAATCATTGTCGTTGCCGACGACGACCGACTGGTTGAAGGCAATCCCGGATTGACCAAGGCTCGCGCTGCTGCCGCCGCTGTGCACGCAACGCTGGTGCGCCCGGCCTGGCCGATCAGCGCACCGGAGAGCCTGACCGACATCAACGACCTAGCCGCATTCATGCAGCAGGAGGCTGCAGCGTGAGCGCGCTCCCGATGGTGACAGAGACGCCAGCGGATCTCGCGCCGCCGAGTGCGGCAGAGACGGTGTCGGGGCTTGATCGCTTCCGCGTGGACGATGGCGGTGTGTGGTTCCAAGAGCGCGACAACGAAGGCCGCCCGAAGCCGCCGCTATGGGTCTGCAGCCCGCTCGAAGTCACGGCGCTGACCCGCGATGCCAGCAGCGCCGATTGGGGCTTCTTGCTCGAGTTCACTGACCCCGCAGGCCACCCGCGCCAGTGGGCAGCGCCCGCAAAAATGCTCGCAGGCGATGGCGCCGAGTTTCGTGGCGTGCTGCTCTCGCTGGGTCTGCGAATTTCCACGGCGCCGCGAGCGCGCCAGTTGCTGGCAACCTATGTGCAGACGCGCCGACCCGATGCCCTAGCGCGTTGCGTTGACCGCGTGGGCTGGCACCCCGGCGGGGTCTATGTGCTACCCGACGAAGTGCTTGGCACTGCGGATGAGCGCCTGATTTTTCAGGCCGAGACTGCCACAGAAAACACCCTACGCCAGCGTGGCACCCTGGCGCAATGGCGCGACCGCGTGGCGGCGCCCGCAGTAGGCAATAGCCGGTTGACGTTCGCCATCAGCACGGCTTTTGCGGGCATGGTGCTGCGCCCTTCCGGCGAGGGCGGCGGCGGGTTCCACCTGGTGGGTGCATCGTCTTCTGGCAAAAGCACGGCGCTGCGCCTGGCCGCATCGGTGTATGGCCCGGCGGCGTATGTGCAGAACTGGCGCGCTACGGCAAACGCCATCGAAGGCAGCGCCGCCGCGCATTGCGACCGCACACTGATCCTCGACGAAATCGCACAGATCGACGGCCGTGAAATTGGCGAGTGCAGCTACATGTTGAGCAACGGCACCGGCAAGGCGCGTGCCACCCGCACCGGCCAGCCGCGCCCGAGGCTGCAGTGGCTGCTGATGCTGCTGAGTGCAGGCGAAGTTGGTATTGCGCAGCATATGGCGAGCGTGGGCAAGACTGCCCGCGCCGGACAGGAGCTGCGCCTGGTCGATTTGCCAGCCGATGCCGGGGCGGGCATGGGTGTGTTTGAAAAACTGCACGACTTCGACAGCCCGCAGGCCCTGGCACAGCATCTGGGCAAGGCTTGCGACGCCTACCACGGCACTGCGGGGCGGGCATTCCTTGAGCACATCGTGAGCAGTGCAGACACCTTGCGAGAGCACATGCGCGTCGCCCTTGAGCACTACACATCGCAGTGGGTGCCAGAGGCCGCAAGCGGGCAGGTTCACCGCGTGGCCCGGCGCTTTGTCGTGGTGGCCGCAGCGGGCGAGCTGGCGACCACGGCGGGCTTGACCGGCTGGCCTGCGGGCGAGGCCGAACGCGCCGCCCGCCGTTGCTTTGAAGACTGGCTCTTGACCCGTGGCGGTCTGGGCAATTCAGAAGACCTCCAGATGCTGCGGCAAGTGCGCCGCTTCCTGGAACTGCACGGTGAAGGCCGTTTCACCGATTGGGCACGCGCCGACGATGACCATGCACCGCGCACCCTGAGCCGCGCCGGGTTCCGCAAGGCCAGCAAGGACGCGGCGGGCGACGTGGAGCATTGGACGTTCTACATCCTGCCCGAAGTGTTCCGTGTCGAAGTGGCGCAGGGCTTCGACCCGAAGGCCATGCTGCGGGTGCTGCGTGACGCCGGGCACTTGCAGCCTGACAAAGGGCGCCCATTCGATTGCCGCCCCCGCCTGCCGGGGCTGGGCAAGGCCACGGTGTATTGCATCGGCCCGAGCATTTTTGAAACTGTGGAGGACTGACCATGAACCCCCTTGTGAAAATTTTTGCACCACTGATCGCCGCGGCAGATCAACGCACCATCCGCTTCCTGCTCGACACCCTCGACGGCCGAGAAATGGACGCGGAAACGATCTGCGTTCTGCGGGCCGATGTGCTGCCCTTGATCAAGTCTCGCCTCTACATGCTGCGCGCCATACAGCAGGAGCAAGCGCGGCAACAAGATCAAGGTGAGATCGAAGAGACACAGCCCCAGCTGCTGCTGCATTGAGTTTCACACATTAGGAAATGTTCGTTATAGTGGCCACGCTTCCCTCCCAGCCCACGGCTTGGAACCGGAAGCAAGGATTGCGGTTGTTCCCACGGAACGGCGTGCGTCAAAAGGCCATTTTCAAACGGCCTGGGCGCACGCATCCTGATGGCGCCAGGCCACACATAAAGGAACCGCATCATGAATGAGAGCAATCAACGCACCAAGCCCACTCACGGCCGCCGGCGCCTCCAAGAAGACGAATACATCAAGGTGGCTGCATGGGCCGCCAAGCGCGGCGAGCAGATGCCCACGGCAAACAACCTCAGCAGCAAAACCGAGATGCTCGAAGCGCGCAATGCCTATCGGCGCTTGGTCAACATCGGCGTTGAGGAAGCAAAATCGAACCTCGAAAAGCCAGGCCTCGCGGGAATCGAGGAGAACGAGAAAACGCTCGACGTTGTCGAGCTGCTCGGGGTAATGGTCAACGATGTGCAGACCCTGCTGAACCACAAGGAGATGGCCAACAGAGTCGGGAGCGACACCGATAGCACCTGGAAGTCGGCAACTGGCAAGCCGGTGCGCGCGCTCAGGCGTGGCGACAGCATGGCCGCCGAGACGATGGCAATTCCTCCCGGCTTCGGCTTTGGCGAGTTTGTCTCAGCCTTGGTGAACGGCACGCAAAACCCGGCTGTGCGCAATGCGCTCTCCGAAGGCTCGGACAGTGCGGGTGGCTTCACGGTGCCAGTCGGCTTGACCCAGCAACTGATCGACTACATGCGTGCGCGCACGGTGTCGATTCAGGCGGGTGCAATGACGCTGCCGCTCGATGGCGCACAGACCACCATTGCACGGGTTGTCGCCGATCCTCAAGCGTCCTGGCGTCTGGAGAATGCGCCGGTCGGTGAAAGCCAGCCGACGTTCGGCGGTATTGTGCTCAGGCCGAAGAGCCTGGCCGTTCTGGTCAAGGTGAGCCGGGAACTGATGCAGGACAGTCTGAACGTGGAGCAGGCGCTGCTGCAGGCGTTCGCTGGCGCTATGGCGGTGGAGGCCGACCGTGCTGCGCTGTTCGGGGCTGGCACTGCCGGAACGCCGCTGGGCCTGCTCGGAACCGTGGGCATCAATCAGGTGAGCATGGGGACGAATGGTGCGCAGTTGCAGAGTTTTGACCCGCTGCTCGACGCAGTAATGGCGCTTGAATCGGCGAACGCGGCGGCGCCTACCGCGATGATTCTGCACCCCCGCACGCGCCGCGCCATCAGCGGTTTCAAGGACACCAGCGGGCAACCTCTGCGGGCACCTCAAGCCCTGGAGCAGTTGCCCGGCCTGGCAACCACCATCGTCCCTGTGAACCAGACGCAGGGCACCGCAGCGAATGCTTCGTGCATTCTGATGGGTGACTTCTCACAGATGATCTTCGGCATCCGGCAGGAGCTGCGCATCGAAGTCCTACGGGAGGCTTTCGTGACCAACCTGCAGTACGCCTTTCTGGCGCATCTGCGCATGGATGTGGCGATTGCACAGCCCGCGGCGTTTGCCGTGGTGAGCGGAATTACTCCGTAAGGAGTGAGGTGAACCCGCCCGGAAGGCGGGTGATGGCACAACTCGTGGGTGTGCCAGAGTAAAAAACTGCGAGACTTGGCAAGCGCCAGAGAAGTGGCGCTGTGGTCAAGACTACCCGCCCTCGTGGCGGGTTTTTATTGGGCGATGTGGAGGTGTGATCGACCCATCTGCGCCGGGCGCAGGGGCGGGGGATGGAGAGATTTTTCTGCGCTGCACAATGCTGCCATTCACGGTTTTCCAGCAAAAAGAGGGGCGCGCGCCCTGTCCGCACAAGTGCAGGGAAGTCCAGTTGTCCTCAGTGTCCTCAGCAAAATAGCGTTTGTCCTCAACCCAAATGAGGACATAAAAATATAAATAAATCAATAGTTTACAGCATTTTTTTGGCCTGTCCTCAGTGTCCTCAGTGTTTTTTGGTAGGAAGGGAAAAGGGCGGGGCAAGGCGTCCGCATTTTTTTTGCAACGCAGCAGGATGGCGACAGATCACATAGACGACACCAGGGGGGGTAGGAAAAGGCTGGCATCCTTACCCCCTAGACCGTGCCCTAGCCGAATTTTTGCGGGGTTGGGTTTCTGGGGGGGGGTTAAAAGTTGTAGTTCGGCTTAGCGCGAGTTTCTGTTTCAGTGTGGCAGCTGAGAGCGCGCCACCCTCGAACCTCGACCAGTCCTGCCGCTTGCCCGCGCTACCTTGGGGGCATCGCTGGGGGATCGGAAAAAACAAAATTCAAAAATAACTTGCAGATCAACGAAATACGAAGAAAGTCGCAATCCCTTCGTCGCCAGAGCAAGAGCCTAAGTGATTGATTCACTTAGGATTTTTTATTTTCTGCGATGCGCTGCCCACAAGATTGCCCACAAAATACCATCGTTGGCCGGTCGGCCCGCCAACATGCCCGCCCAGATTGACGGGCTTCGTATTTAGTGTATAAATCGATAGATACGTATTTTTTTCGACAAAAATGCGGCGCGCAGCTTGATGCGCAAGCAAAATGCGCTACTATTGCAACCAGACCGGCCGAGGCACACAGCCGGGCGCACCCGAGGATCTTCGCCAGGGGTGCGGGCACTAGAGTTTGGACGCACTCCATAGGGCCCGTCCCCCGCGACGCGGGGCAGGCGGGCGACACCCTTCGCGGGGTGAAGTACGCCGCGTCCGCCTTTTGCCCTCGTGCCAGGGTTCTCCGAAGGGGGAACCATGCCTTCATCACACAGCCAAGCGGCGGGCCTCGCCACCGCCGCCGAGGCGGTGGCCTACCTGCGCCTGAGCAGGACCACCCTCCACCACCTCACCCGACGGGGCGCGCTGACGCCCGTGCGCATCGGGCGTGCCCTCCGCTTTCGCTGGAGCGACTTGCGCCGCCTTGCGGGCGAAGGGGGGCAGCCGTGACGCCCCGCGCCTGGAACGTGGCCTGCGCGCAGGCCCTGCCACCCCGCGCAGCCGAGGCGCTGCTGCTCGCGAGGCAGTTCGACCGCGACCGCGACTGCGACGCCGCCGCAGCCTGGCTGATGGCGACCGACCGCCCCGACGCCGCCCCCGCTGCCCTGGCCCGTGCTCTGCGAGCTCAAGCCCGGCGCGACCGCCGGGCAGGCGGTGCGCATGGCCCGGCTTGGTTCGCCTCGCCGTCGGAATGGTGTGACGCCTTTGGACAGCAGGGCGGCGACGACCCCGCCGAATTGGTGGCGGCCTGCCAAACCCTGGCCCTGCGCCCAGGGGTGGTCGCAGCGTTCGCCGAGCGCGAGCCGGCCTCTGACACCAAGGTGCTCGCAGAGCGCGATGGCTGCACGCGTCGCCGGGTGCAGCAGTGCCTGGCCTACCGCCGCGGGTTGGAGGGGCAAGGCCAGGGGGTGCTGCTGTGAGTCACCCCATCCAAACCACGCTCGTGCCACACCTCGGCGCCGTGCGCAAGGCGCCGACCACATCCAAAACTAGCGCGGCATGGCGCGCTTCCTGTCCCCTGCACAACAAGCAGAACGAGGACTTGAGCATCGCCATCGGTAAAGATGGCGGGCCGCTCCTTTTTTGCCATTGCCGACATACTCCTGACGAAGTGCTGGCCGAGCTCGGACTGGGCTGGTCTGACCTGTACCCCCGCGTCACCGACCCGGCCATGCCGGGCAAGGGCAACGGTGGACCCGGCGCCTGGGTCAGCCTGGCGGCGGCGGTGGAGGAACTGATGCAGGCCCATGCTCGCCTGCTGGCCTGTGTGCAAGGCGGTCAGCTTGTGGGCGGGCTGGAGGCCATGATCGACGCTGGCAGGGCGGCGGAGTTGGTGAAACAGATCGCACGCAGGGCGATGCGGGAGGGGAAATGAGCAAGATGCCCACCACAAAAAGCAAAGCCCAGCCTGCGGCGCTGGTGCAGGCTCACGATCAAGAGCTGACGGACGTCTCAAACGCCGATCGATTTGCCTTTCGATTCGCGGGGCAGCTGCTGTACGTGCCTGCGCGCGGACAGTGGATGGAGTTCGTCAACCATGCCTGGCAAGCTGACACTCTCGGGTGGGTGACCCAGCGCGCGATCGCCGTCACACGCGACATGCTGCTCGAGGCCAGCAAGCTGGCGATCGAGGCAGCCCAGACTCGCGACAAGGCCATGAGCGGCGTTCTGGCCGCCGAGGCGAAGGCGCTCCTTGAGCACGCACGTAAAACCCAGCAGAAGCCCAGGTTGGACGCGATGATTGCGATCGCGGCCACCGACCCACGCATGGCCGTTGAACAGGCGCGGCTGGACTCTGACGACTGGCTGCTGGGCGTCCAAAACGGGGTGGTGGGGCTGGGTGAGACCACCGCGTTTCGCTCAGGTCAGCCCGGCGACCTCATCACCCGGCAAGCGGGTGCCGAGTGGCGTGGCGGCGACGAAGACGTGGCGTGCCCCAACTGGGAACGATTCCTTGAGCAAGTCCAGCCCGACCCGGACGTGCGGCACTGGCTGCAAAAGTTCGTCGGGTACTGCCTCACCGGCAAGACTTCGGAGCAGCTGTTCCTCGTGATGCATGGCACGGGCGCCAACGGGAAATCGCTGTTCGCAGAAATCGTCAAGTGCATGCTGGGCACCTACGCCCAGACGGTGCAGTTTGCGACCCTCACTGAGCGGGACCCCAATGCGATCCGCAACGACCTGGCCTCCCTCGACAAGGCCCGGCTGGTGGTCGCCAGCGAAGGCCCGGATGGCGCGCGGCTTGACGAAGGCGTAGTCAAACAGGTGACAGGCGAAGACGCCCTCACCGCGCGGTTCCTGCACCGGGAGTTCTTCACGTACAAGCCGAAATTCAAAGTTGTGCTAGTGACGAACCACAAGCCCGTGATCACAGGGACGGATCACGGCATCTGGCGGCGGGTGGTGCTGGTACCGTTCCCTGTCACCGTGCCCGAGCAAACGAAGGACAAGGGGCTTCTCGACAAGCTGACCGCCGAGCTGCCGGGCATCCTGGCATGGGCTGTCGCCGGTTTCCACTCATGGCGGGAACAGGGGCTGGGCAATTTGCCCAAAGCGCTCGTCATAGCCAACGCCGAATACCGGCGCGACAGCGATGTCCTGGGACTTTGGATCGAAGACCACTGCATGCTCGATTCATCGCCGCAATCGTTCGCCAGCACGGCTGACTTGTACAAGTCGTACTCGACATGGGCCACCGGCATGGGCCACCGGCCCATGAGCAGCAAGTCTCTCGGCGATCGACTGCGCGAACGCGGCCTCACCCCCGGCAAGCAACGCGGCGAGCGCGGCTGGCATGGCGTCCGGCTCAAGACCCCCGCCGACTGAAGCCGTTCACGTCTCCACCAGGTTCCCGCCGACCTTCCCGGATTGGACGGATGGACGGATTGGACACGTTTTCCAGGGTTTTCTCCATGTTTTCTCACATGAGCCAAAAACCCCCAAACATCCGTCCAATCCGTCCATCCGTCCAAAGTCCAAAAGCAAAAAGCACGGCGCGAGGGCGCGCCGCCAAACCCATCCGCGCGCAGAAAGATTTCTCTCGCGCGTTGCTTGGTTGTTGCGGGCCGCCCTCGGCCCGTGCATTTCGCCGGCTGGTGAATAGGTACATGGGCGCCCTGCCCATCTACCGGAGTTCACCACCATGTCCAAGTTCAACCTCGCCAAGCTCAAGCTCCTGCCCGCCCTGCTGGGCTGGGCGTTTCTCTTTGTTGTCCTCGCGTTCCTTGCTGCCATGTGCATCCCTAACGCCCACGCCGCCGACGCCGTGTCCACCCCCAACTCGCTGACCTGCGCGGCTCACAAGAAATTCTTGGGACTGCGCGACGGATGGGATTGCACCAGCGCCGGCAGCACGCCGCTGACCATCACCGCGCCGAAAGACATGCCCTTCAAGTTCTGGTGCACCGGCCCCGCCAGTTCTCCCGCAGAGTGCAAGGGCGTTGACCCCCAGGTGGTGCAGTCCCCAGCGTTCGCCCTGGTGGCCCAGCCCGCCGACCTCGATCTGGCGTTGAAGTGCCATATCACACCGCCGTCTCTCCAGGCCGTGTGCCAGGTAGCTGTGAAGGTGAAGGTCGAGAAATGAAAGCCATCGGTCGCCACATGTGGCGGCTGCTGTTCCCCCAGCGGCTGCCTGACCTGCGCCGGTCGGCGCTGGTCATCCACCCCTATCAGCCCCCTTCACCCAAGGAGAAACGCCATGTCCACACTCAACGCCCTGATCAAAAAACGTGCCGCACTGGAGGCCCGAATCGATGAGGCCCAGCGCCTCGAAAAGCGCAAGGGCGAAATCCTCACCCTGCTGGAAAAGCACGACCTGCTCGACCTGACCGACGCGCAGATTCTGGCCGCGCTCTCGCCCAAGCCCGAGCCGTCCACATCCAGTCCGACCCACCCCTTCAACAGCCCCGGAGACACGGCATGAGCACCAACATTCCCCGCATGACCCGCGCGCAAATCAACGCCCGCGCCGAGGCCAAGCAGCAAACCGTCCTCGACTTCCTTTCTTCCGGCGAGGTCTGGACCACGGCCGTGCTGCTGCAAATGTTGCTGGGCCTGAGTGTCCGCCGCGTGCATGCCCTGGCCCACAGGATGGAGCGTGACGGGCTGCTGAAGTCCGCTCGCGTCGAAGGCTTCGGCAAGCTGCAACTCGCCTGGGGCATCACGCCCACCGGACTCGCGTTTTCAGAAAACGCCGCGCCCGACTGCCCTCGATTCGAGAGCCTGCCCAGCCCGCAGTTCATGCAGCATCATCTCGACACCCAACGCGCTCGGCTGCAAGCTGAGGCCGCAGGCTGGACGTGGGAGCCGGGCAAGTTGCTCTATGCCAAAGGCTGGCAAAAGGTGCCCGATGCGCTGGCGACCAGTCAGCAGGGCGAACGCGTCGCCGTCGAGATCGAGCGCATGATCAAGACGCCACTGCGTTATCAGCAGATCATCCCCGCTGCACTGAAAGACATTAAGGCGGGCCACTATGCCCGCGTGCAATACCTCAGCCCGCAGGGCAGGGCAGATGCGGTAGAGCGCGCGCTGCGCCGTGTCGAGGCCGTCAAGGTCGGCGGCGAATCAGTGAAGCTGACGCCGCAGCACTGGGCGCGGTTCAACTTCAAGAATCTCGCCGACTGGCCCGAGACAGGAGCGCAGAAATGAAGACCCTGTTGAGGTGGCTGGGCCTCGTTCTGTCGCTCATCGCCGCTCGGGTTTTGATCGCTCTGGCGATCTTGGCCGGAGTGCTTTTCTTGATCGACGCCGGGCTGCAATCGCTCGGCTTGCCGATGCCGACGCAGCAAGAAATCGCGCAGCGTTTGCAGCCCGCGCTGCAAGAGTTGGGGCCAGTGTGGCAGCGGGTGCATGGCGCCGTCGCACCGCCCGCCGCCACGAATTCCGCACCGGCGCCTGCCGCAGCCCCCGCACAAAACCCGCCTTGACCTTCGCGCGTTTCGTGTTGACGGCCCGCCCTCGGGCCGTGCGGTTTCGCGCATCGCCCTTGCCCGAAAACGTGAGCGCCTCCCGCCCCACGATGCGCCGCATGCCCCGCCACGCCGCCGCCGCAGGGCAAGGCGCGTCTGTGGGCTTGCCAGAGTGCGCCCAAGGCACGGTGTCCCCAAGAGGGTCGGTGAGGCTCGGGCTGCGCCCTCGGCCCGGCTGGACGCCGGGCAGACCTCACCTGATCGCTAGGGCGATCCCCCTCTTGCTGCCCCCGCAAGACGGCGACGGCACCCCCCTCGGCTGCGCCGAGTGGGTGGGCGGCAGTAGCCCCCGACTCGCCTTCGGCTCGGCCCTTCGGGCTGACCTGTCCGCTACGCGGCCAGATCATCGGCGTCTACTGCCGCCCACCCACTCGCCTTGCTCGTGGGGCTTCGGGACGGGGGAGGCAAGGGGCGCGCCGGATTCGCTGCGCTCACCCGTCACTTCCCTTGCTTCCCCCTCGCCCGTCATGCACTCGCCTTTGGCTCGTTCATGCCGTGCGCCCTTGTCCTCGCCCCGCCTGTCGGCGGTTCTCGGATCGGCTCTCGTCTCGCTGCCGCTCGACTCGCCCGACCTGCGTCACGGCACTCGCATTCACTCACTCACCTGCGGCTCGCTCGTTCATGTCTCGTGTCCGTTCCTTGTGCCGTCGGGGCTTCGCCCCCACCGGAACCGGCACGCTGGGGCATCAGATATCAAAGTGGGAGTTCCGAGCATCGGCAAATGCCGTGAACGCCCAGTTTTTATGGGCTTTCCAGGGGTTCCTCAGGGCAGCAAAAGTAGGTGGACAAATGAATAAAAGAACGCCGGGGTTGCACCAACAGCTCAGGCCGGCCGGAGTTGTCACTTTTCGGCATAAAGGAGCCAGCCATTTTCGGCACATAGAGACCAGCCGGAGGGTCTCAAACGGGCATCATTCGGTTGTGGATTTTGCCTTTATTTGATGTCTTTTGGTTGATTGGATCTCTGGGTTTTGGTTGGCATTGCGTTGGGCATCTGGCGTGGCGTGCGGTAAGACTGGCCATCGAGCACGAGGCAATAGGCGTTGTGGCGCAGGCGGTCGAGCGTGGCGGAGGCCAACAAGGGGTTGCCTGGGAAGGCCTGATCCCACTCGGTGAAGTCCAAATTGCTGGTGACGATGGTGGTCGTTCGTTCGTAGCGCTCGGCGATGAGTTCATGCAGATCCTCGTCGGCCGGTGCGCGCAGGGGCTTGAGTCCGAAGTCATCGATGATGAGCAGGGGAATACGGCTGAGCGCCTGCAGTTTGCGTTCGTAGGCATTGGTCGCACGCGCGGCGTGCAGGGACTGCGTGAGGGCCGAGCAACTGGTGAAGAGCACATCAACGCCTTGGCGGATGGCGCAGTGGCCCAAGGCCTGTGCCAGGTGGCTTTTGCCAGTTCCACTGGGTCCGACGATCAACACAGGTGAGCATTCCCGCAAATAGCGTCCGGTGGCCAGGTCGTGCACCAGTGCGCGGTTGAGTTGGGGGAGCCGCTCGAAATCAAACTGCTCCAGGGTCTTGCTCGACCGAAACTGAGCCCGGCGGATGCGGGTGCTGAAGCGGTTCTGGTCGCGGCGGGCCACTTCATCGCCCATCAGCAGGGCCAGGAATTCCGTATAGGCGAGTTTGGATTCAATGGCTTGGCGGTTCCTGGCCTCCAGAGAATCCAGGATGCCGGACAAGCGCAATTGCTTGAGGTGTGGAACCAGTTCGGGAATGGGGATCATGGGTGAGTTGCTCCTTGGGGGGTTAATGCAGGAGGTCCTGCTGCGGGTTGTGGGCATTGGGGGTGAATAGGCTGGCGGCATCGCGTACGAACCGGGCCTTGGCATAGGCGGGCGCGACACTGATCTCGGGCATCGGCAGACGGTCGGCATTGCTGCTCAGGATGGTCTTGACGGTGCGGTAATACGGGCTGTTGTGGGCCATGGCACGCTGGCAGGCAAGCTCCAGACGTTGGGCGCCGTAGGTCCTGGCCAGGCCAACAACGCCCTGTGCTGCACGCAGCCGCTCCACAATCCGGTCGCCCAGCAGGCAGTCAATGATCTGCTGGCAGTACGGCCCGATTTGCAGCGCTTGCTCATGGAGCCATTGGCGGTCGCGCGCGAAGAACAGTTGCGCCTTGGGTGGCAAGTGGTCTGGCGTCGTGACGCGTTGGCCAGGACGCGTCCCGCGCGGGTGGGTGGCCACCAATCGGTAGTCTTCATAGAGGGCAACACAACCATCGTTGGCACGCAGCCACAACTGCTTGCCCACCAGCCCAAAGGGCGCGGAATACAGGGCGTTGTCAAACTTGACGTGGCAATCGCGGTGCAGCGTCACCCGCTGCCACACGCCCAAGTCCGGGGCCTGGGCGGGCAATGGCTTGAGCAGGGCTCGCTCCAGCGCAAACAAATCCAGGGGTTGTTGGCGGGTGGTGCCGTGAATGCGCTGCCCGGCTTCCTGTAATACCCAGGCCCGTACTTGGGCATTGAGGTCGGCCAGATCACGGAATTCGCGGGTGGGCAGGAAGTTGCGTTTGACGTATTTGACGCCTGACTCCACGATCCCTTTCTTCTGCGGGTCGTGTGGCGGACAGGGGTCAATCTTGAAGTCATACCCTTCAGCGCACTCTGCATAGGAGCGTTGCACGTGGGGATCAAACCGACAGGCCTTGATGATGGCGCACTTGGCGTTGTCGATGATGACGCGCTCGGGCACGCCGGCAAACCACTCAAAGGCGCGGCGGTGGCAGCCCAGCCACGTCGCCACTGTCTGGTCCCAGACGAATTCCACATACTGGTGGCGGCTGTGGCACAGGGTCATGACAAAGGCCCATGTGCGCCGGCGAAGGCCATCCGGGTGCAGCAGAAACGGGCCAGCACCGAAGTCGACCTGAGCAGCCTCGCCGGGTTTGAAGTTCAGCCGCACGGTGACATCCGTGCGCGGCTGCGCCCGGCTGATGTCGCGCATGAGGCGGTAGACGGAGGAGTAGCTGCCCTTGAATTGGTGATCGCGTACCAGCGCGGCATGGATGGCCACGCCCTCAACGCCCGCGTCCATCCAGCGCGCAATGAGCTCACGCCAGGGCTGGGCTTTGGAGATCGTGCTGACGGGGCGCCTGGCCACCGCGCTCAGACTCTGCGCAATCGTTTGGGCGTCAGGCGGCGGCCGATCCGGATCCAGCCAGCCCAGGCTCTGAGCGTGCTGGCGAAAGTTGGCCACCTTGACGCGGCCCATGAGCCCCAGGCGCGCTATCTCGCGGTCGCCATCACCCGCACGCAGTCGAATTAAAACGTTTCGGTATTCATGCATCTCGATCTTTCTGCGCCCCATCCGTTGCCCCTGAGCAAAAAGCTCAGAAGGTAACGGCGCTTGTGACGCGTTCGAGATGCCCGTCAAACCCCTTGGCTGGCTCCTATAGGCCGAAAATCAACTGGCCTGTATGTGCCGAAAACGCACTGGCTCGTATACGCCGAAAACGCGGTGGCTCCTATGTGCCGAAAACCGATTGGCCTATATGTGGTGAAAAGTGACAGGAGTGGAAGCTGCTGGCTGTGCGATGTGTTGGATGGTCATTTCTCCTGGTGTTTAGGTGTCCATCCTCGCGCGTTACAAGGCTTGCCCGATCACATCGTTGAAGTTTCGGGCCACGACATATCGCGCAGGATTTTCGCCGACGGCCAGCGCCTTGAAGTGCGCCTTGCCGCACTCGATCTTGGCGCTCTCCTTGTTGCGCAGGTCGTCGGTGAACAGGCTGCTCTTGGTCTCGACCACGAAGTACAGGCGCTTGGTGCCGTCCTTGTTGACCAGCACGGCCCAGTCGGGGTTGTAGTTGCCCAGCGGGGTGGGCACCTTAAACCAACCGGGCAGCTTGGCGTACAGCACCACGTCGTCGTCCTTCTCCAGGGCGTCGGCGAAGTCGCGCTCCGTGGCCGAGTCGTAGACCACATGCTCGTAGATCGAGCGTTTGGTGTTGCGCAGCATGTTGGTCAGGTAGCCGGTCAGCTCCTCGGTCTCGAACAGCTCCTGGGCCCAGACGGCGTCGTCGCCCAGGCGCTGGTAGCGGATGCCGTCCACCAGGGCCATGCGCTTGCAGCGGTTGATGATTTCGGCCGCCTGCTCGATGAACTGCTGCGGGTTGCGCTTGAAGTCGTCCAGCCGCTCGCACTCGGTCAGGATCTTGACCAAGGTGCGCCGCGTCAGCTGCGTGCGGTCCTGCAGGTCGGTCAGCAGGTCGGGCAGCTCGATGTCGGCCTCGTCCAGCGTCACGGTGTAGGCGCCTTCCTTCTCGCGCGCCTCCACGCCGGCCTTGCCAATGCCGATCTCCGCCTTGCGCCACTGCAGCCGGGCGCGGGCGATGTGCAGGTCACGGGTCAGCGCGGCCGTGCAGTCGCGAATGAGCTTGTCGTTGTCGAACTGCACCCGGTACGTGGTCTTGTGCTTGATGCGATCCCACAGCGCCTTGAAGTCCTCGCTCAGCGTCACGGCCTTGCCGTCGGCACCCTTGCGCAGCGGCACGGTCTCGCGGTCATCGCGGTTCTTCACCTCCACGCGGCCGGTCACCTTGCGCAGCAGCTCGGCCACCTGGCCCCGGTAGGGCTCGAACGCGTCCGGCAAGGCCAGCTTGCCGTCCTTCAGCGCGACCTTCAGCGAGTCCTGCACCTTGCCCTTGGCGTCGATGTGTCCGGCAGCGCGCAGGTGGTCCCACAGGGCCTTGGACTGGTCCACGCCCAGCGGGGCCACCTTGCCGTCGGGCGTGGTGATGGCGATGGTGGCGAACTGGTGCTGCTCGACGATGCCGAAGCGGATGCCCGTGTCGGCCTCGATCTCTTTCTGCAGCTGGTCGGCGAACTCCTGGTACGACTCGGTGGCAATCACCGTCAGCCGGTTCACGTCGTGCCCGTAGACGCGCTGCCCGTCCTGGTTGACGCACAGGCGCAGGCCCCGGCCCAGGGTCTGGCGGCGCTCGCGCTCGCTGCCCATCTCGCGCAGGGCGCAAATCTGGAAGACGTTGGGGTTGTCCCAGCCTTCCTTCAGGGCCGAGTGGGAGAAGATGAACTTCAGTGGCGCGTCGAAGCTGAGCAGCTTCTCCTTCTCCTTCATGATCAGGTTGTAGCCGCGCTCGGCGTCGGCACGGCTGGTCTCGTTCTTCAGGCCGCCTTCCTTGTCCAGCTCGGGGTCGGCCCAGCGGCCCTTTTTGTCGATGGAGAAATAGCCGTCGTGTACGGCGGCGGCTTCTTGGGCCAGATCCACCTCGCCGAACAGGCTCTGGAAGGCCGGCAGCTTGGCCGCGCGCCGGTACTCTTCCTCGAAGATGCGGGCGTAGTCGCCCTTCACCGGGTTGCCGTCCTTGTCGTACTGGCGGTAGCGCGCCACCGACTCGATGAAGAACAGCGAAAGCACCTTGATGCCCTTGGGCCGCAGCAGCTTCTCCTTCTCCAGGTGCTCCTTGATGGTCCGCCGGATCATCTCGCGCTGCACGGCTAGGGCGTCGACCTCGCCGTGGGGCTGGCCCAGGGCCAGGTAGTCCTCACCGCCGGGGTAGCGCAGTTCCATGAACTCTTCCCCCTTGGCGGTGTTGATCTCGCCCACGCGGAAGCCGGCGTACACCGCGCGCTTGGCCAGTTGCTCCAGGTCGTCGCCGTCGTTGACGGTCAGCACCTGCGGCTTGGCGCCGGTGGCCGTCTGCACGTGCAGCTCCACCTTGGCCGAGATGCCCTTCTTGTTGCTCACCTCCAGCAGGCGCACGTAGGGCTTGTTGAAGGCGTCCTCGATGGTGGCCGCAGCCACCTCGATCTGCTTGACCAGCTTGCGCTCGTAGGCGTCCACCGCGTCCAGCCGGTACACCATGTGGTGCTTGTTGGCGTGGGTGGCCGAGTAGCGTAGCGTGCACAGCGGGTTCATCGCGTCCAGCGCGGCCTTGCCGGCGCCGCTGAGGCCGCCGTCCACACTCTGCGGCTCGTCCACTATGACGATGGGCCGCGTGGCGCGGATGAGGTCGATGGGCTTCTCACCGCCGGTCTTCTCGCTGTCCTTGTAGAGGTTGTTCACCTCCTTCTTGTTGATGGCGCCCACCGTCACCACCATGATTTGGATGGTGGTGCTGGTGGCGAAGTTGCGCACCTGGCCCAGCTTGCTGGAGTCGTACAGGAAGAAGTCCACCGGCACGCCGGCATACATGCTCTTGAAGTGCTCCTCGGTGATCTGCAGCGACTTGTAGACGCCTTCCTTGATGGCCACCGACGGCACCACGATGACGAACTTGGTGAAGCCATAGCGCTTGTTCAGCTCGAAGATCGTGCGCAGGTAGACGTAGGTCTTGCCAGTGCCGGTCTCCATCTCGACCGTGAAGTCGCCCGATGCCAGCGTGCTCGACGGCGCAAGGCCGTTGCGCAGCTGCACGCTGCGCAGGTTGTCCAGCAGCTGGTCATCCACCAGGGTCAGGCGGTTGCCCAGGCCCAAGTCGGTGTCGGCCACGCCCAGCGTTAGCTGCTGGTCGGGCAGCTTCATGGTGACGGTGAACTCAGTGCGGCAGATCTCCTGGCCTCGGAACAGGTCGCAGACCGACTCGATAGCCTGGAGCTGGTAATCCAGGTTGGGTTCGAAGTGGAGCTTCATACTTATAAATCAATCACTTACGGATGCACTCCGTAGCAGGGGCGCTAGAAGCCGCAGCGTGGGTTGTGGAGCCTGGAACAGGCGCAATGGCGCTTGTGGAGTCCAACGAAACAAATGAACTCCGCAAAATGCGTTGTGCTTGTTGGCGGCTCCACAAGCTTCAAGCGCCTGCGTCACAGTACGTTCCGACCTTCCGCCAAGTTGATCAGCCGGGGAAAACACAGCGTGGCCGACCGTCGCCCGGCGCCCGGCTGGATCTCCCGCAGGATGCCGGCATCGCGCAGCTGTCGCAGCAGGGCAGGCGCGGTCTTCTCGTGGATGCCATGCTCGTCCGTCAGCCGCTGAGCCAGCTCCGAGGTCCGGAAGATGGGCTTGGAGAAGATGGCATCCAGCAGGTGCACCGTGTACTGGGAGTGAGTTGTCTCGTGGATTGCGAGCTTCATCTCTTCGTACAGCGCCTGGATGGCAGCCACCCGCTGTGCGTTCTGCGCCGCCTGGGTTGCGGTCGCCCTCAGGAAGTACGCGATCCAGTTGTTCCAGTCGTTCTCGGCCGAGATGCCCTTGAGCCGTAGGTAGTACTCGTCGCGGTGATTCTCCAGATACTCAGACAGGTAGAACATCGGCTGCGACAGCACCTTCTTCTGGTACAGGAAGAGCGGGATCAAGATGCGTCCGATCCGGCCGTTGCCGTCCTTGAAGGGGTGCAGCAATTCGAACTGGGCATGCACCACCGCCGTCTGGATCAGGAAGTCCATATCGTCCGAATCCAGGTAGGCCTCCCACGCGCGCAAGTGGTCCGGCAACTGCACCGGGTTCGGAGGCACGAAAGTGGCCTCCTCAATGGTGCAGCCCATCTTGCCGATCCAGTTCTGGTCCAACCGGAACTCGCCGGGCGTCTTGTCTTGGCCGCGCACACTGCTCATCAAGGTGCGGTGCAGCTCGCGCACGAAGCCCAGACGGATGGGGTAGTCCTTGAGGTATTCGCGCGCCTGGTACAGCGCCTTGCGATAGTTGGAGATCTCCTGAATGTCCTCGAACTTCTCGCCCTCCTTCAGCAACCCAGCTTCTTGCTCCAGCACCTCGTCCACCGTGGCCTGGGTGCCTTCGATCTTGGAAGACAGCACGGCTTCTTGAGTGGTCAGCGGTGACAGCATCACCGCTGGGTTGGGGATGCCGGCAAGCAGCCCGTCATAACGGGCGAGTGCGGCGTTGGCCTGCCCGACCAGGGGCAGCAACTGGCGCCAGTCCAGATCAGTCAGCGGCAAAGCGTGGGGCTCGAACGGATGCATGCTGGCCTCACAGACTGCGCACGTTGGCGATGCCGTTCTGCTCCAGGATCGCGGCCATGTTGGTCTTGGCCACGTCGTCAGCGAAGGCGCTGTCGCGGAAGACACAGGTGGTGTCGCCGGTAGGGGCAAGCTCGGTGTGCCAGGCAATGATTCCCTGGGCAAGAGCCTCGACGGAACTTGCCTGAACCTGCGGATCCAGACACGCAATCAGGACACCGCCCGCGATGGCGTGCACTGCCTTCCCAGCTATCCCTTTCGTCTCCATCGGCACGCAGAGATCCAGGCCGAGCTTGATCAGTAACTCGAACAGGATGTCTTGCTCCGTTCGGCCCTCGACGATGTGCTCCTGATGGGCGAAAAGTGTCTCCGCTAACCCGTCGGGACGCGGCGACCAAACGGCGATGTTGGACTTGTCAAGCGTGAAGCTTCGGAAGCCCACGTCTGGACTTGCAAGCTGGCCTTCTGCCTGAATGCGCTTGCCCGCTCGTCGCAGGCGCTCTTTTGTCAGTTCCGACAGAACCGCCGGACGCCCAAGGGAGCTGCAATAGTCGCGCGCGATGCGCTTCTCCGACGAGTCTTCTATCGGTTCTGGCAGTTGGACAAGAACGAAGCGTCGGTGCCCTCCGTCCGAAGCATTCAATTGCATGATCGCTTCGCCAAAGCTCCCCGATCCTGCAAAGAAGTCCATGCAGAGATCGTCTGGCCCGCTGCCCAAGTGCGCGAGAAGCTTCAGTAGCTCCGTAGGCTTCGGCGTATCGAAGACGGACTTTTGCTCGAAGAGCACCTCCAACTCGCGGGCGGCATGCTGGTTAAGGGGCATATCCGGCAGGATGGACGGTGTGGTCATGCCAGGCTTGGCTTCGCTGAGGAAAAGCTTTCGCATGGGCGTGGTGGCAGTGCCATTGACTCCCCAATAGAGACGCCCATCTGCCTGTAGCCTTTGCATCTCCTCCTGGGAGTGCCGCCAGCACGTCCCATCTCGCGGGAAGACCACTTCGCCGGTGTGCGGGTTCTTTACCCCATAGTGAAGTGATGCGACGTCGCGGCCTCCCTTAGCGTTGGCAGTCGTGTCGATCTTCCGAAACTTCCCGCGCGGGTCTGGGCCCGTAGGCTCGCGGAAGACTTGGTACTCGGCGTCAGCCTTTTCTGTGCGTGGCATCAGGTTCAGCCGATCTTCTGCGACTGTTCGGAGATTGCCATCGCCCAGGGTCTTGCCGTAGACGAGGATGTGCTCATGAATTGAGCCAATGTTCCTGTCGTTTGGGGCTCCATCGCGCTTCTTCCAGATGAGGTCGATGATGAAGCACTCCGATCCAAACACTTCATCCAGAACCAGCCGCAGGTTTGCTACCTCCGTCGAGTCAATGGAAACGAATAGCACCCCGTCTTCGCGCAAAAGTGATCGGGCAAGCTTCAGCCGGGGATACATCATCGAGAGCCAGTCGGTATGGAACCTGCCGCTTGCCTCTGAATTGCTCGAGATGCGGCGGCCTCCCTCAACCTGGCCTGTCAGCTCCATGTAGTTCTGAATGCTGTTCTGAAAGTTGTCGGGATACACGAAGTCCTTGCCCGTGTTATATGGCGGGTCGATGTAGATCAGCTTGACCTTGCCCGCGTAGCTCTTTTGCAGCAGCTTCAGCACTTCGAGGTTGTCGCCCTCGATCATCAGGTTCTTCGTGGTGTCCCAGTCCACGCTTTCGTCCGGGCAGGGGCGCAGCGTGCCCGTGCTGGGCGTCAAGGCCAGTTGCCGCGCTGCACGTTTGCCGTGCCAGTTCAGGCCGTACTTCTCTTCGGCGTCGGTCACCGTCGCGTCGCCCACCAGCGCCTTCAGCACGTCCAGGTTAACGGCCAGGCCGTTCGGTCCTTCGGTCACCAGTTCGGGGAACAGGGCCTTCAAGTGGGCGACGTTGTCGGCCACCAGGTTGGCGGACTGGGCCTCCGGGCTGGCCGCTTCGATCTTCTGCATCGTCATGTGTTTCCTCCCTGCAAGCGCAGGCGATCAGTCTTTCAGGTGCACGAGACGTGAGACAAGCTCATGCATGGCCGTGTACGGCTGGGTGCCATCAAAGGCGTTGGTGAGCGCGGCCAGCCGCTGCGCACGCGCCGTGGCGTCGCCCAAGCGGGCCTGCGTGACTTGCCAATGGCCGCCGCCGCCCTTCTCGTAGCCGGGCAAATGAGCTTTCAGCCGGTCCAGCGTTTCGTGCCGGTGCAGCGGTGCTAGTACGTCCTCGAAGTGCATCAGCAGCCAGAGTTCGAAGCAGGGCACCGAGGCCACGGCCTCCACAGGCACCGCCACCCCGTTGTCATTGCGAAGCTTGCCGTTCTGCGCTGCAGCCTGGGCCAGTGCGGCGTGGTAGGTCTGGTGCTCGTCGCGGTCGAAGACCACGATGATCCTGTCAAACTCCCGGGGGTGGAGGCCACGCTCCCGGTCGCCCTGCTTGAAGACGGTTAGGGCGTAATCCAGCACCTGCTGCGGCTCGGTCCCGAACTGGCTGTGAAGCACCTGAACGTGCGCCGTCGCCAGCCGAAAAGTCTGTTGGATCTCGCGCAGGTATTGCGGTTCGGTCTTCTCGCCTTCGCAGACGATTAGCAGCCGCTCATACGGCTGCCGGACGGCCGAGCGCCGCCTCAGGTCGCGGGCGGCCTGCCGATGTTTGGGCTGGTTGTCCTTCCCCATCGCGTCAATGCACCCCGGCCTTGGCCGGCGAAGGCCAGTCGCCGAAGAAGGGCACGGCGCCGTAGCGGCCTGCCAGGTAGCCCCGCTCCCAGGCCTCTTGCTTGCGGGGGCTGAAGTCGGTCAGCGGGTACAGGCGAGTGGCCTGGTCGGCATCCTTTTCGGTAAACCAGATCTGGTCGCGCCGGAAGAGGGTGTGGTCCAGCAGCGAGGTGTCGTGGGTGCTGAAGATCAGCTGCGCGCCGTTCGGATTGAGCTCGGGCGTCTGGAACATGGTGACCAGGCGACGCACCAGCAGGGTATGCAGGCTCCTGTCCAGTTCGTCCACTACCAATACGCGCCCGTCACGCAGGCAGTCCAGCACGGGCACAATTAGGCCGTACAGACGCTGCGTGCCTTCTGACTCGTCATGTAGCTCGAACTTGGCAGATCCCTTGGTCGTGCGGTGTTCGAACACTGGCATCAAGAACTCACGCTCCTCTTGACTGACTTGTGGGCCACTGGCGCCGATCACCCACTGAGTGTGCATGCCCTTCCTGGAAACCGCCTGAACGTCGGCGATGGAGATGTCGGCGGCGGACAGGAACTCGCGGATCGAGGCCCGCCCTTGATCCGTTGCCAGCAACGCGGCGGTGAAGTCGGGCAATACGGTGGCGCCGGCAGGCAGGAACGTGATGTTACGGACGATCCAGTTAAACACCGGGCTGAGCTGTTCGCTGTTGAGCTGAGCAGCCATCGACAGGAAGAGGGCGTTGGGGCGCGTGCTCTCCTGCCACAGCTTGCGCGGGCCCGTCAGGTAGGTGCTGAACTCGTAGTCATACCCGTCGCCATCGGTGCGTTGCCGGCTGAAGAGTTGGGTGGGCTTGCTGCTGCGATACACCAACAGCGACTCGCTGACGATGCGCTGCGAGTTCATTGCGAACGCGTACTGGTGCCGCACGCCGGACAGCAGGAAGGTGATCTCGAACTCTGTCGGCTGCTGGGCAGTGGTCGGGTCCAGATTGAACGGCTGGACGTTGTAGGTCTGGCCGGGTTGGACCACGGTGGCTGACTCGGCCACCACGGCACGCAAGTAGTCCAACGCGCGCAGCAGGCTGGACTTGCCGCTGGCGTTGGGCCCGTAGACCACCGCACTGCGCACGGCATGGGGGGCCGCCTTCAGTCCGGTGGACGCCAAGTGCGTCGCGGCCAGTTCCTTGTCGCCGGACGCGATCAGGTTGAGGGCTTGCTCGTCACGGATTGAACGATAGTTTCGAACCCGAAATTCAAGCAACATGACCGATCTCCTAATAAATAAGGGTCTTATTTTTGCATAAAATATTCAGGAAAGAACAAAATTTTACTTGAAAACTTGTGGATATTGCCTCAAGCAATACAGCACAAGCCCGCGCTGAATCCGTGCCATCGCGGTGCGGTTCATAGTCGAGCACGGGCTGCTTTCAAGTTGGCTTCCAGCCGCTGCAGTGCCAAATTCAAGTCCACCTGCTTGGCGATCTGTCGCTCTTTGGCGGCCTGGCTGCGCAGGCGCGCCGCTTCTTGTTCCAGCCGTTGGCAGGCGCGCAGCGCTTCGCGCTGTGCGGCGGCTGCGGTGGGGCCGTTGGGCAGGCGGAAGTACCCAGTCAGGCAGGCGGCCTCCGCAGCGGTGAGGCAGTCCATCCAGCCCTGGTACAGGGCCATCAGATCTTGATGCGGCTGGCGTTCCAGGGCCATCGCATCCAGCAGCGGGCCCGCCACGGATGCGGCGTCGCTGTCGGGGCCAAGCAGCTCGGAGCGGACCAGCTCACCGTCGAGCACCACTTTGCCCGCCTCGTTCTGTGCAGCGCGCTTGTGAGCCAGGCTGAGGGCGAGCTGGGTCGGTGGCTTCGGCGACGAACCTTCGGACCCTACTGCGGCGGGCGACGCCAAAGCCTGAATCAGCAGCACGGGGTAGGGAACCGCCCGGTGCACCAGCTCAGCCAGTCGGAACCACTGAGATGCCTTGGTGTGCGTGGCACGCACCTGCACGCTCAGCACGGCCACTTCCAGGTACTCGCGCCCGGCGGCGCGGTATTCCGGGATGGCTACGGTGCCGGGTTTCAGCGCGGCGATCCACTGCAATTCCTCGATGCCGTCGGTCAGCAGGCGGCGGTCGGCCGCCGTTGGGACGCCGTGCTCGGCCAGCATCTTCTTGGGTACGCGTTGGTCCACCCGTGCGCGGTCGGGCAAGGCAAGCGCCTTGACCACGTCGTCTGCGGTGACCTGGTGCGTGGCCGTCATGGCGTAAGCGCGGCTCCGAAGGCCTTGACGGTGTCCTCGCTGTCGCGGCCCGACACGGTCTTGCCGGTGGCGGCTTCAATGAGCGCCAGCAGGGCGCCGGCACGCAGGCGGATGAAGGCATCAAAGTCGTCTGCACGCAGCGCGGCCACGGGGATGACGTGCGAAGTCAGGAACTCGTCCAGGCTGCTCGGCGGCACCTGCTTGGCCTTCTGGATCCGGCCCAGGTAGACGCTGGGGGCGTCACCGCTGATGAAGCGGTTGGTGCCGGCGGCCAGCGGCGCCTTGTTGATCACGCTGTTCCACTTGTCCTTGGGCAGCTTCTGCTTCTCGCACCACGCACGCGGAAAGATGTGGTGGATGTCGATGGCGTTGTTGAAGTAGGTGTTCAGGTCGATGGGCGTACCGCTGACGAAGTCGCGGCCGCCGTGCTTCATCAGCAGGGCCGCCAGGCCCTTGTAGGCCGCTGCCAGGCGGCTTTGCAGTGACAGCAGGCGGGTGGGCGCGAAGTTGGCGTCGCGCACCGTGCGCGGTTCGGTGCCGCCGTCCACCCAAGCCACCACGTCCTGCATGTCCATCGCGAAGCGCGTCTCATTGGCGCCGCCGTACAGCTCGCCCAGCACGCCGCTCCAGTACCAACGCAACAGGCTCTGCTTGATGCCATGCAAGGTTGTTCGTTCGCCCAGGTGGGCGCAGATCGCGGCCAGCGGAATCAGCTGCGTGGCATAGGGCAGGCTGCGCTCATCGAAGATCTTCTCCTCGGCAAGCAGCTCGGCCGCGCGCTTGAATCCCAGCTCCAGGGCCGCCTCCAGCGCCTTGAAGTCGGCCAGATCCAGCTTCAGCACGTCGGCACGCTTGCAGCTCACCGCTGTCTTCTGCGCCAGGTGCCGCTGGTAGCTGGCCAGCAGGGTGACGGCAGTCAGGAAGCTCGTGCCGTCCACGGCCTCCAGCACATCGTGCTTGGCGGTCAACCGTTCGCGCCGGGCGTCCCAGTCATCGCGCAGGTTGAACTCGTCCGCTGCAAAGGTGGCAGTCATCAGCTCGAACACGGTCAGCGTGACGCCGCCGGTGTTGACCTTCTCGAAGACCTGGCACACCGCCTCACGCGGCGTGTCTTGGGTCAGCTCGATGGCCGGTACCTTGAACTGCTGGAAGCGCAGCCAGATCTCGTTGCGGAACTTCTGCATGAACTGCATGGCTTCCGCGCCGAACTGGTGGTGAGCACTGAAACCGCTCTCCCAGGTCATGAAGCCCTGGATATTGAACAGCAGCGCCACCGGGAACAGGCGCTGGGCGTACTGCAGTTCAGGCGTGCTCACGTCGAGGTCGACCTTGCGGCCGAAGTCCGAGGTGACCTGCAGCGTCTCGGGGACCGAGATGACGGCTTCCTCGCGGTCGGCGTCCGGATCCATGCACTTGGCCATGTCCAGGAAGTAGAGCCGGCGGATGTCGGCCCCCTTCTCGGTGCGCGTGGGCACGGGCTGGCCGCTGCGCAACGACAGGTACATCGAGGTCAGGCGTTGCTGGCCGTCCAGCACCAGGGTCTTGGGTTTGGGGGCGGGCTGCAGCTGCACACCAGCGAACAGCCGGGGCTTGAACGGCACGCCACCGGCCTCCAGGAACATCACGGCGCCGATGGGGTACGACAAGGACAGGCTCGCGATCAGCGAGCGGATGTGGTTGTCATCCCAGACCCAGCCGCGCTGGAAGTCAGGCAGCTGAATCTGACCGGCAGCGATGCCGTCGAGAACGTCCTTCAGGGCGGGTTCTGCGGTGCGGAAGCTCATGGTGTCAGCCTTGCCATCACGACTGTTCGGGCTGGGCGGTGTCCCAGGTCGTACCGAAGTGCTTGCGCAGCGGCTCCAGCGCGAGCGGCAAGGCAGCGCCGCACGTCACGCCCAGGTACTGGGCAGCGCGAGTGGCGCCGACATACAGGAACTTGTCGAACAGCTCCGGACGCGCAGTGGCCAGCTGGTCGATGCCCACGAAGAAGACGGCCTCGAACTCCAGGCCCTTGATGTGCTGAACATCGAAGACCCGGACGTTGCTCTCCTGCCCGACAGCCTGGCCTTCGCGGCAGGCGACCACCTGAATGTTCTGGTTGGCGAGTGCCAGGTTCAGCGCATTGGCCACCGGTTTAACCTCGGCTTCCGAGTTGACGAAGATCGCCGTGGACGGGAGTCGCCCGTCGAGGAACCGGTCGATCCACTGAATCCTCGCAGCCAGCCAGCCCACGGCGTCTTCAAGAGATGCGTACTCCAGAAGCACCGGCGATTCGCCCTCGTTGTTGACCTCGGCGGGCAGGGTGGCCTCTTGGTCGGAGCCGCCGACGCACGCGATGATGTCTCGCGCCAGCTCGTTGAGCTGGCGGCTCTGGCGGTAGGAGACGGTGACACGCCGGATGTCAAAGTCCGCGAAGACCCACTGCAGCTCGTCGGCGGAGCGCGCCCCCCAGGTGGTCAGCCGCTGGTTGAAGTCGCCGCAGGCGAAGAACGACCGCAAGCGCGGGTGCGCCAGTGCCGCCATGCAGGCCAGCTGGATCGGCGAGAAGTCGGTGGCCTCATCGACGACGACCTGGCTGCGCAGGGCGCCCAGCACGGGCTTCAGCGACGCCCAGGCGTGGCTGTCGATGTCACGCATCACTGTGGGCCGCTGCAGCAGTTCGCCAGCCGACCGGAGAATCGCCAGAAGGACGAGATCCAGCTCAAGCGGGTTCAGCTCACGAGCCTCGAAGCCCGCCTTCGCATACCACTGGCCCTCGTCCTGGCGGACCTTCCGAAAAGCGCGGTAGCGCTTCTGGATGCCATCCACATAGCGCTTGACCGGGTTCACGAATCGCCGGGCATGGGCCTGGAGCAGCAGGCTTGTACCGAGTGCGCTCAGCTCGGCGGGCGCCAGCGTGCGGTCGCCCAGCCACTCGATGACCTTGCCGTTGCGGGTGGTCTTGTTAGTGGATCGTTTTGCTGCGGCATTGCGGGCCTGCGTGCGGACCGCTTGCATGTAGGCGTTGATGGCGGCCCCAGGACCGACCTTGGGCGCCGCCACGTCCTCGTCGTCCTCGGTGTCCTGGTCATCGTCGGCATCGGTATCGGCAGCTTGCTGCAGGCTCTCGATGAACTTCGCCAGCTCGCCGACCAAGCCCCGGTTGCGGGCGAGTTGTGCGTTCAGCGCGGCTTTGATGGTGGCGTCGGTCTCGTCCTTGAGGCGCGCCACGAACGCCTGTATGGCGGGAAGCTCGCCTGCCAATGTCGTGAACGTGGACGGCCACGGGCCATTCACTTTGAGGGTGGCTTGCAGGCGTTTGCCCAGTTGTTGCGCGGTCGCCAGCCCAGCGCCTGCAAGCGCCTGCGCGCTCTCCATCAGCTCGGTCCGGTACGCGGCGCCTTGCCAGGCTTGAAAGTCATCGAACCAAGCGATGGGCTGGGTCACGGCCGTCGGCTGCAGGCTGTTCACCTCCTTGAGGACGAAAGTGCCGCCGCCAGTGGCGGTCCGCAGGACGCCGAAGGTCTGTCTGGCCAGGTCGCGCCGGTGGTCAGCCCAGGTTCGGATGTTCTGGTCCGGTGCTGGTATACCTTCACGGGCAAAGGCCTCCTTCAGGTACTGCTTCAACAGCTCCGTCGGCGTGAACATCAGCCAGCTCTTACCGTGCGGCACCTGCTGACTCTGGGCAAGTTCCTCGGCGACGCGCTGCTCGTCTTCGTCCAGAAATTGGGCATCGAGCTTCTGACCCAGGCGCCGGATCAGCGTTGTCGTCTTACCAGTGCCCGGGGGGCCCAGCAACAGGACCCGGCGATTGAGCGGCAGGCGGAAGATCTCGTCCTGGAACTGGTCCAACACCGGCTGGTCGCGCAGACCCATCTTGGTGATGACGCTGCGCTTCATGCCCTCGATGACGTTCTGGCTGGCCTTGGCGCTCGCCAGCAACTGGGCAACCAGGTCCTCGACGGGTTCTGCCAGCTCTGGGTGTCGCTCCAGCAGCTTGCGCAGCGATTCGATGGTGACCGTTGGCGCATCATCCGACTGAACGACCGTGTAGGCGTCCCAAGATCCGGCCAGGGGCGACGGGCGCAGCTGCGCTCGCTCGACGACGATCAACGCCTTGCCATCGGGGCGGACGTACTCCTCGCCGACCGGCAATGAGGCCAGGCGACCAACCGGCGCGCGATAGCTGACCAAACCCAAGGTGCCTAGTCCTTGTTCGGCGCGGCAGAAGTAATAAGCGGTGCTGTGCCCGTCCTCGTCTTCGGCGATGACCCGGGCGATTGCTGGCTCACTTGCTAGCTTTTGATACGCGGACTCGTTGGCCTCATTGATCTTGCGGATCGCTCGCTCTTCTTGATCCGAGTTCAGCGTGTTCCCGCCGGTGGCCAGAGCGTCTATGCCGAGTCGGCGCGGGTTGGCCAGCCACTGCCGGGCCGTGCTCGCCACGGTGTCGAGCTTCTCGACGACATCTCTCGCCAGCGGCTCAAGGCGTTCGCTGTGCTCCATGCTCATGCGCTGCTCCCTTTGTGGTCTTGGGCAGGCAGTACCACTAGGTATGCCAGCACCTCGAA